>JAEINQ010000005.1 GCA_016342285.1 Desulfobacterales bacterium | reverse complement strand
TCATGGTTTCGGGCGTATCGACGCGCTCGAAGGTCACATCGTACCCGCCCCGGCGCAGCTCGCGCACGACCAGCAGGGCGTCATCTTCGGAATCTTCGACGATCAACACGTTGAGGGGTGTATTCATTAGCCTATCCTCCTGATTTCGGCGGCGTTTCGTTCAGCACGAGCCAGTAAAGGCCCAATTGGCGTATCGCCTCGGAGAATTGTTCGAAGTCCACCGGTTTGCGAATGTAACTGTTGGCGCCCAGGCTGTAACTTTCGATCAGGTCTTTCTCCTCCTTGGAGGAAGTGAGAATGACCACCGGAAGCAATTTCGTGCGCGCGTCGGCGCGGACACGCCGCAGCACATCGAGGCCGTCGAGTTTCGGCAGCTTCAGGTCCAGCAGCACGACCGCGGGCATCACGCCCACCTCGCGTCCGGCGTGGGCGCCGGTCCCGAGGAGGTAATCGAGCGCCTCGACCCCGTCCCGCGCCACAATGACCTCATTGGCGATGTTGTGCTTCTTGAACGCGCGCCTCGTCAGCGCCTCGTCGTCGGCGTTGTCTTCGACCAGCAATATGATCTTCTCGTTTGCCATTTCTTTCTCCCTTTTCGCTATTCCAAATCGCCCGCGCCAGTCCGTAAAGTAAAGTAGAAGGCGGCCCCCTTGTCAACCGCGCCCGTTGCCCATACCCTCCCGCCGTGGCGGCGGATGATGCGCTGGACGGTGGCAAGGCCGATACCCTCGCCTGGAAACTCGCTCGCGCCATGCAAGCGTTGGAAGGCCCCAAACAGTTTGTCCGCAAAGGCCATGTCGAATCCCGCGCCGTTGTCGCGGACGAAATAAACGGTCTGGCCTTCCTTGTCCTCAATTTCTACGCCAAACTCGATTCGGGCGCCATCCCTTTTCGCCGAGAACTTCCAGGCGTTGCCCAGGAGGTTCACGAGCGCCACACGCAGAAGGTTTGCATCGCCGCGGCCGGTCAGGCCCGGCGCGATGGCGAACTCGACCTTCCTTTCCGGGCCGCCTCTCCTGAGCTCCTCGGCGGCCTCCTCGGCAATGGCGCTCAGGTCCACGGTCTCGTAGCGCATTTCGGCCCGCGACATCCGCGACAATTGCAGAAGGTCGTCGATCAGCCAACCCATCCGTTGGGTCCCCGCCCTCACCCGGTCCAGATGGCCCTGCCCTTCCTCGTCGATGGTCGGGCCGTAGTCCTCGAGCAGCGCCTGGCTGAACCCGTCAATCGCCCGCAACGGCGCGCGCAGGTCGTGCGACACCGAATACGCAAAGGCCTCGAGTTCTTTGTTGGCGTCCTCGAGTTGAGCCGTGCGCTCCCCGACCAGCTCCTCGAGATGCTCGCGGTATTTTGCCAGCTCCGCCTCGGCCCGCGCCCGCTCGGTAAAGAAACGGGCAACGAAGACACCGCCAATCACGGAGACAAGGATGTACATATTCCTCATGAACAAGACATGGAAGCTGACGTTGAGCACGGCCACTTCCCAGAAGGTCTGCCCTTGAGTATTGAAGGCAAAGAAACTCACTACACTGTCCACAGTCCACAGCAGCGCGCCCATCAGCAGCGCGCCGACATAGATAGCGCCGACCAACCGCCCCGCCGACAGTTTCTTTAACTTAAAGAACCGGCGCACGGGCGCAAAGCTCAATAATACGTGGGCAGCCAACAGCAATAAATATGCTGTGATGGAATGCTTGGCCGCTACCGTGTTGACCCAGCTTAGAGGCACGCTAGTCCAGGTGATGGACGGATTCCACGGCGGTGGGTTTAAGGAGACCAGCCAACAGAAGATGGTGTAGAATCCCAATTCGCAGATGATCCGGAAGGGAATCTCCATCACAAAGGCGGAATGATACCAGGGCGAGTAGTCTGCTTTCCGCCGCCGGTCTGCCCAATACCCGTGCCAGACCACCCAGAGGGTGAACACCGGCACGGCATAAAGAAAGCCATAGCCATTTGTGTGCCACAACCACCACATTGTCTGGCAGCCTCCTGCCAGTGCCGAAAGCAGCCCATAGCGCCAGCCCCAGGCCTGGGCAATCAGCAGCGGGAAGATCAACCCTACAAGAACGGTTACTTTGAAGGTCGGGGACTCGAATAATTCGATATTAAGGAAATTGACCCCGAATCCGATCAGACCGAAAACAACGGATACAATCAACCGGTAGAGCATATTCTGTCTGTTGGCGGGTTGGTTGTTTTTGTCTTTCATGTCGACCTCCCGTTATTGATTGTAACCGCTAATAGACGCGAATGTTTCCGCCCGCGCGATTGGCGTTCATTTGCGGTTCTCTTCGCTCACGCCACGACGAGCGCCGCCAGGATCAGGGCGTATTGCCTCACACCGAGCCATCGTCTCGCGGGCGAAGCGGGTGTTTCCGGGGTCTGATTGGTCTGTGCCATGATACGTACCTTTTCTAATCGTGAGGCAATTCGCGCCTTACAGCACCACCGCAATCGTAGCGCTCGGCTCGCCTTGGCCGCTGTTGTTGACCGGGATCACGCGGTATTCGAGGTCTTTGCCGCGCTCCTGGCTGACCAGCATGATTTCGCTCTTCAGCGCCATGCCGGCAATCACCCAGTCGCCGGTGGGGCGTTCGCGCCGCTCGACCTGATAAGAAACGACCGCGCCGCCGTCGGCGGGGGATTTCCAGTCGAGGAAGACCCAGCCCTCGCCCTGGCGCGTCGCCTCGAAGTTGCGCGGAATGCCGGGGACGGCGGGGGCCGAGGGCGTTTTGCGCTTGTCCCAGCCGATCAGCGGGAGCTGCTCGTAGCTGGGCGCCGTGGCCGTCTCGCCGTAGCTGTAGTCCGCTTTCATCGCGTCGGTCAGTTCTTCCAGCCCGCCCTGTTTGGTCAGCGTGAGCTGTTTGCCGGCCACCTCATTCGCGTTGACCTGATCGCATAAGCCGACGAAAGAGTCCAGGACGGCCTGCAAATCGACCGCCGAGACGGGCGGCGTGGGGAAAACGGTCGGATTGCCGGTCAACCCGCCGATGATGGCTTGCGCGGCGACGATAATCTCCGCTTCGGTCTGTGGAAACTGTGCCATTGTTCTTTCTCCTTGATCTTATTGGGTTTACGGTTCGAGAAAGGCCATTCTATCTCGCAAAATCGCTTGAAAGCAAGCTCTTTTCTTTCTTTTTGCTCCAATCTAATTATTTTTGGCCCAATCTAATTCTTTTTGGCCCAATCTAACTATTTTTGGCCCAATCTAATTCTTTTTGCTCCAATCTAATTCTTTTTGCTCCAATCTAATTCTTTTTGCTCCAATCTAATTCTTTTTTGGGCCGTTTGAATTCTATTTGACCTCTTTTCCTGGGGCTGACAACCTGCTGGCTTTTGTCTCCCGATGGTTGCGGCAACGCCTTGGCCGGACCGCGGCGTTGAGGCGCCGGATGGTGCGCCGGAGCGTAGGCGGTGTGAGTTCGCGAAACAGGCGCGCCCTTTCCCGTTGCGGCGCCGCCGACAAAGCGCCCGATGTCCTCCAGTGCGCCGTTCACGGCATCGTCCATGGCGCCGGCGTTGGCCTGCGCCAGCCTCGAGCCGACCTCGGCCACAAGATGTTCGAAGGCGATGCGCCGTTCGGTGTCGCGGCGCTGCTGCCGCCGCGAGACGGCCATCCCCAGCACATCGGCGACCGCTTGAAGGATCTGGATTTCCTCGTCCTGCCAGGAGCGGGGCGTTTCGCAATCGTCGAAACCGATGAACCCCCAAAGGCTGTGGCCGTCGAAGACCGGCTCGATCAAGACGGAAAGGATATGCTGGGCTTCGAGAATCTCGCGCTCCGGTCCCTCAATCTCGCTCACGATCCGGGCATACGCTTCGTGCGCCTGCAAGCGCGCCAACAGCGACGGGGTACCTTCCGCATACGGCAAATGTCGTAGTTCCGGGTTACCAATCTGCGGCGCGATACCCTCGGCACAAGCCTCGCAGACCTGCGTCATGCAGACTCCCTGCGCCGGGTCGTCCTCGTTCTCAAAGACGTAAACGCGGCTGACGCCCGTGGCGGCGAGGCAGATGTCCAGCACGTTTTGAAGGCGGGCGCGGAAATCACCCTCTTCGGAAAGCGCGCGAATACATGCGCTCTCCGCTCGTTCCAGGGTGAGCAATCGCTCCAGGTCGTCCTTACGCATGGTTCCATTTCCTTTCCGGCGCGTTCCTGTCATTCGGCGCGTATCCTGCTCCTTTGGCTTGAGCCGCCGCCTCGGCACTCTCGAAGGCGCGCGCCTCGACGCCGGCCTTGGCCAGCAGCCCGGACAGGATGCCAAGCTGGGTCGTATCGTCGTTGACCACGACGGCCGCGGGTTTTGTTTCTTTATTGTTCATAACGCCTCCAAAGGTTTCATCATGTGTCCTCCGCGTCCCCGGCGAATTCGGGATAGAGCTTCTTCATGCACTCCGGGCAAACGCTGTGGCTGAACTCGGCCTCGGTGTGGTCACGGACATAGACCTCGACCTGGCTCCAGTAGCCATGGTCGTCGCGGATCTTCTTGCAGCTCGCGCAGATGGGCACAATGCCGCGCAGGGTCTTGATCTCGGCCAGCGCCCGTTGCAGCTCCCCGATCTTCCCGGCAAGCTCATCCTGCATCTCCACCATGCGGCGGCCCACCTCGACCCTGGCCCGCAGCTCGCCGACATCGAAGGGCTTGGCCAGGTAGTCGTTGGCCCCGGCGTCCAGCCCGGCGATGATCTCCGCCTTGTCTGTCTTGGTGGTCAGCATGAGGATGTAGGGCGGCCGGTCGCCGGGCAGGGCGCGGACCCGGCGCAGCACTTCCAGGCCGTCCATCTCCGGCATCATCCAATCGAGGATGACAAGCCGGGGCGCGTCCGGTTTCTGCAGCGCTCCCCACGCTTCGAGGCCGTTGACGGTCTCCACCGGCTCGTGCCCGGCCTTCTTCAGCACCGCCGCCAGCATGCCGCGGCTGGTGAAATCATCTTCGGCGATCAGGATGCGCATGGCGGGGCTCCTTGAAAGTCATTGTCCGCGAACACTACCCGGTTACGACCCTCTGCCTTGGCGCGATAGAGCGCCGCGTCGGCAGCGCCCACGAGATCATCCACGGTATCACCGCTGTTGGCGATGACCACGCCGATGCTCACCGTAACGGATAGTGCACCCGATCTCGTCTCCATTTTGAGCCCGGCGACCGATGCGCAGAGCCTGTCATAAAGAGAATTAGCATCCGCACCTGCCTTCGCCGGGGCGATAATGAGGAATTCCTCGCCCCCCATGCGACCGATGGAATCATACACCCGGCAGCATGCGGTCATAACCCTCGCCAATTCGCAGAGAACATCATCCCCCGTCTGGTGGCCGTAGGTGTCGTTGAACGATTTGAAATGGTCAATATCGCATATTCCTATGCTCACCCCATCGGCATGGCGACCGGCCCGCGCAAGTTCTTTGTGCAATAGGTCGAGAATGGCCCGGCGGTTCAACATCCCGGTCAATGGATCATGAGCGGCTTCATGTGCCAACACTTCCCGGCTCTCGGCCAGCGCGTCCTGCATCTCCACCATGCGGCGGCCCACCTCGACCCTGGCCCGCAGCTCGCCGACATCGAAGGGCTTGGCCAGGTAGTCGTTGGCCCCGGCGTCCAGCCCGGCGATGATCTCCGCCTTGTCTGTCTTGGTGGTCAGCATGAGGATGTAGGGCGGCCGGTCGCCGGGCAGGGCGCGGACCCGGCGCAGCACTTCCAGGCCGTCCATCTCCGGCATCATCCAATCGAGGATGACAAGCCGGGGCGCGTCCGGTTTCTGCAGCGCTCCCCACGCTTCGAGGCCGTTGACGGTCTCCACCGGCTCGTGCCCGGCCTTCTTCAGCACCGCCGCCAGCATGCCGCGGCTGGTGAAATCATCTTCGGCGATCAGGATGCGCATGGCGGGGCGCCTTTCATGGTATCAGCTTCAGTTTACGCAGCTCCTCCAGCAGTTTGGCCTTCTGGATGGGCTTGGTGAGGTAACCGTCGCACAGGCTTTGGTAGGCCGCGCTGACATTCTTGATATCATCCAGGGCCGTGGTCATGACGATCTTCGCCCCGTTCGACGACAGGGTGTCCCGGGCTTCTTCCTGCTCCCGTATCCGGCGCAAGGCCTCCTGGCCGTCCATCTCCGGCATCATGATGTCCAGACATATGAGGTCGTAGGGCTCGTCCTCCAGCGCATCGGCCGTGGCCTCCACCGCCTCCTTGCCGTTTACGGCGATGTGGCATGGTCCGTAGCTCTTCAGGAGTTCCTGCAACAGCAGGCGGCTGGTGAAATCATCCTCGACAATCAGTGTTTTCATGGTGTGTCTCCTTTCATGGTTTGTTTTAATTCTGCAAACGTTGCTGCCAGTTCATCCATACGCGTTTTGATACTCTCCAGGTCGCCCGCCTTGCCGGCCTGCTCCAGTTCAAAGGCCAGGGCCCGCAGGGCATCACCGCCCACGTTGGCCGAAGCGCCCTTGATGGTGTGGGCCTGCCTTTCGGCCCCGGCGGCGTCACCGGCCTCCAGATAGCCCCGCAGGGCTTCGATCTGCTGGGGTATGTCCATCAGGAACCCCTCAAGGATCGTCCCGGCCAGTTCCTCGTCGCCCATCAGCCGCTCCAGCATTCCGGCGCGGTCAAAGACCACCGGTGAAGGCTGATGGCCTTCTTCCGCCTTCTGACTTATTACTGCTGACTCCTGCACCCCGGTTTCCGCACCATCCTTGGGCAGCCATTTATCCAGCGCCTCGGCCAGGGCCCGGGGGGAGACGGGTTTGGTCAAGTAGTCGTCCATGCCCGCTTCGAGGCACCTGTCTTTGTCGCCCTGCATGGCGTGGGCGGTCATGGCGATGATCGGAATGCTCCGGTTGGGGACTGCGGAGCGGGGGCTGCGGATTTGCCTTGTGGCTTCCAAACCGTCCATCTCGGGCATCTGCACATCCATGAGCACCAGGTCGTAGGGCAGGGTCTTGAGCGCCTCGATGGCCTCGCGCCCGTTGGCCACTGCATCGGCTGTGAGTCCCAACTTCTTGAGGATGCCCAAAGCCACCTGCTGATTGGTGATGTTGTCCTCGGCCAGCAGGATGCGGGCCTTGCGGTGCGCAAAATCGGGCAGCGCCTCACGGGCCGTGTGGCGCGTGGCGATGGGCCGGGGCGCGCCGTCGGCGCCGGAGTTTAGCGCCTGGGAAAGCACGCCCTTGAGCTCCTCATGCCGGACCGGCTTGGTGGCGTAGGCGGCAAAGCCGATCTCCTGCAGACGCCTGGCGTCGCCGCGCGCACCCAGCGACGTGAGCATGACCAGGCGCGTGTCCGCGAGCTTTGCGTCCGCGTTCACGGCGCGGCCCACCGATTCACCGTCCATGTCCGGCATCTGCATATCCACGACGGCCAGCCGGAAGGGGTCCTTTTCGTCCAGGGCGCGGTAAAGCGCCTGCAGTCCGGCCGGCCCGTCATGGGCCTCCTCCGGACGCATTCCCCAGGAGCTCAGGCGGGTCATGAGGATCTCCCGGTTCGTGGCGTTGTCATCAATAATCAGCACCCGCACCCCGGAAAGCTCGGCGGGCGCCGCCGCAACCTCCCGCGCCGCGTCCGCCCGCTGGCCGAAGCGCGCCGTGAACCAGAACTCAGACCCCTGGCCCACCACGCTCTCCACGCCGGCCTCGCCGCCCATCATCCCGGCGAGTTGCTTCGAGATGGCCAGGCCCAGGCCCGTGCCGCCGTACTGGCGCGTGGTGGAGGCGTCCACTTGGGTGAACTGCTGAAACAGCATGCCGATCTTGTCCGCCGGGATGCCAATGCCCGTGTCGCGAATGGAGAATCGCAGCAGACAGGAATCTTCTCTTCCTGACTCCTGCACTCTACTGACCCGCACCGCCACTTCCCCCTTATCGGTGAACTTCACCGCGTTGCCGGTGAGGTTGGTGAGGATCTGGCGCAGCCGGCCCGGGTCGCCCGAAAGCAGGGTCGGCACATCGGGGTCGGCGGCGCAGAGCAGCTCCAGGCCCATGTCGTGGGTCTTGATCGCCATGGTCGCGGAGAAGTCGTCCAGCAGGCTCTGCAGGTCGAAGTCCAGGATTTCCAGGTCGAGCTTCCCGGCCTCGATCTTCGAGAAGTCCAGGATGTCGTTGATGAGCCCCAGAAGCGACTCCCCGCTGGACTTGACGATCTCGGCATAGCGCCGCTGGTCCTCGTCAAGCTCGGTGTCGAGCAGAAGACCGGTCATGCCGATGACCCCGTTCATGGGGGTGCGGATCTCGTGGCTCATGTTCGCCAGGAACTCGCTCTTGGCGAAATTGGCCATCTCGGCCTCGGCTGCCATTGAGTTGGCGCGGGCGGTTGCTGACTCGAGTTGGCGGTTGGTTTCCAGCAGTTCCTGCTCAGCCTGCTTGCGCTCGGTTATGTCGTGGGCCAGTCCGTCGAAGCCGACAACCGTGCCCGTAGCGTCTTTTTTCGGGCTGGCGCTCGATGTGTGCCAGCGCCACTCGCCGTTCTTCTGCCGTACCCGGTATTCCACACCTTCCTGCCGCTCCCCGGTTTCCACCACCTTCTGCAAAAAGGTGTGGCAGGGAGGCAAGTCGTCGGGGTGGACGAACTCAGTGAACAAATGACCCTCGATTTCCTCCGGCGCATGGCCCAGGAGCCGGGTCCAGGCGGACGAAACGAAGATGAAATAGCCCTCCGATGTGAGCGAATAGATGATGTCGGTGGCGTTCTCGATCAGTTGGCGGTACTTGGTTTCGCTCGCCGCGAGGTCTGCTTGAGTCAGCTGTTTCAGCAGAAGCTCGCCGACAGTGTTTGCCAGTACCGTCAGGTTGCGGACCTCTCCTTCGCTCCAGCCCCTCTTTTCCTTGACCGCGTCGAATCCGAAAAAACCCCAGACCCTGCTGGTGCTTGCGACCGGTATGGTAACGAGTGATTGTATGTCCTGACTCGTGAACTCCTCTTTCTCGGCCCCCGCTTCAGCGGGGAGCGCCTCCACTTCGGGAATATGAATAGGTTCGCCGGATAGTATCCGCGCCTTGAACCAGGGCAGCGAGTCAGTCAACTGGTCCTGTATGTTTTCCATCTGGGGCGTTACATCCCCGGCGCACCACTCATGGGTGTTGGTCATGGTTTCGTTATCAGGAGAAAACCGGATGAAATAACTGCGATCGACATGAAAATGACGGCCCATGACCTCGAGCATATTGTTTACATCGGCATCAAAACTCTCTTCCGTCGTTTTGACGAATTGTGATGAAATCTCTGAAAGAACCGTCTGGAATGACAGGTTGTTTTGCAACAGTTTCTCAGCGTGTTTTTGCTGCGTGATGTCAAGGAAGGTGACGACGACCTGGCGCAATCGCCCATCGGCATCCAATTCAGGGAACGCGTTCGTCAGGATCCAGATGCGATCTTCTGTTGCGGGCCTGTCGACGCCTACCACGAGGTCGCGGATCGGTTGGCGCGTGGCGAGAACGTGGTTCACGGGGTACTCTTCGAGCGGCATGACGGTTTCGTCTTCCCGGACGAAACGCCAGGCCGGGTCGATGGCGGTTTTCCCCATCATCTGGTCGAGGGACAGGCCCAGCAATCTGCACGCCTGTTCGTTGGCAAGAATGATCAGCGTGTCTGGAGCATGCACGACCACGGCGGCGTGCATATTCTGAACCAGCAGCCGGTGTTGCTCCTCGCTTTCACGCAATTCCGCCTGCTGAGCGCGGATACCCGCGTCGGTGCGGCGCAGCATCACGAAGACCAGGGCCAATAGCGCTGCCAGCAGGGTCAATCCGGCCGTGCCGCCCAGGGCCATGTTGCGGTCGAAAGCGGCCTTGAGTTCGGTGATGTCGTTCATGACCAGCAGGTCGCCCACCTCCGTGCCGGAGGCGTCCTTGAGGGGCATGGCCGTGACGCGACAGGTCTTGCCGCCGTCGGCGATCTCCCGGTCGCTCACGCCGTGTTCGTGGCCGGTCGCCGGATCATGGTCGGCGAAAAGCGCGAAGACGTCGGGCAGGCGTCCCCGGGAGGCGTAGATGACTACGCTGTGGGGCAGGCGCTCCCAATCGGCCTCGCGCCCCAGCATGCGCATGCCCGATTCCCAGGCCGCGCGCGTAAGCGCATCCTTGTGGATGGCCACCGCCAGATCGACGCCGGAGTTATTGGCATTGATCGTCTCAAGGACATCCTCTATTTCCTTGCCCAGCTCCACATACCCGAGCAGGGTCGGGCCGTCGAAGACAGGTGCTACCACACGCAGGGTGAAGGTGCCTAACGGGCCGAGCTCTATCCCCGAGGCGGTTTTACCGGTGCGTTCGGCCTCAATGGCGGTAAAACGACCGATGGTGTCGCCGTGCTTCTGCGGATTGTGCACACGCAACAGGCAGACTCTGTCCACGTCGAAAAAGTAGAAATGAGTAAGGCCTTGTTCTTTATGCAGTGTTTCGAATAACGGGTTCCAGTCAGCAAGCAGCCGCTCCCGGTCGCCGCTTTTGAGCCCCTGGCGCGCGCGGTCATCCATGGCGATGGTGTGAAGCGCCGTTGCCAGCCCCCGGGCCTGCTGTTTCAACGCCTCCTGCAGGTCGCGTTGGACTTCAGTCGCCACCAGGGCGGTTCGCTCGTTCAGCCGATCTTGCTGCTGCTGCCAAAAAATCGCCCCCGCGAGGACGAAGAGCAGGATCAAAGAGATCGTCAAGACCGGCAGCAAACGGCGCAGGACAGGCTTGGCAGACGCTTTGGCGCGGCCGGGGCGGCCGGAACCCACAAGCGCGGCCGCAACACCGATCATGATAAGCAGCACAAGCCCCACCGGAAGCGCGGCGCGGGCGGCCACATCCCATTTCCAGTCGCGGGCGTCGATGTCCATGCCCAGCACGGCGATGAGTCCGCCCGTTTTCGGGTCGGTCAGCGGCACCAGGGCTGAAATCCACGTGCCCCAGCGGTCGGTCACCGGCCCTTCGACCAGCCTGGTTTTCTCATCAAAGGCGCGGAGATACTCCGCCGAGATTTCCTCATACGCCTGCCCGGCCGGGGATTCGTCTTCAGAGCCCACCGGTTCGCTGTCGGCAAAGAGGAACACGGTCCCATCGGCTTTGCGCCCCATGAGATAGACGAAGCGGCCCTTGGGTTCGGCGGCGCGGACGGCGGCGAACTGTTCCTTGAGCCGCAGGTACACAGGCGATTCAAGGTCCGCCTCGGTGCCGCTCAGGGCCTGGATATGCTCGAGGTTGACGGCCCCGGCCACCAGCCGCGTCCGGTCGAGCAGGTCTTCGCGCATCTGGTGGTCGGTCCGGGCGGCCAGCCACCAGGCGCAGAGCGCTCCGGCCACAAGAATCACCGCCAGCAAAATCATCCGCCCGCGCCGGTTCTTGCGGGGTTCTTCATGGGACATGTGGTTTGTCATCGGTTCGTTGCCTCCAATGCAAAACAGTCTTCGGGGGTCAGGAGTCGGTATTCAGAATGGGGAAGAGCCCCGCTTTCCGGCCGGGCTTCGGCTGCGCGTCAATGGCGTTTCCGGACTGCTCCGGCGGCATGCCGGTTTTCGTTCCCCCTGAGTGTGATCCTGCCGGTTTGACCAGGTCTTTTTCTTTCTTTCTCATGCCAATTTCCCCAATGGTCACTCATGGCGAACTAATAATCATGAAACTCCGTTTCGTTTGTGAACTTGAAAGAATTATAAATAAGCAAACAAATGGAATTCAATGTTATTGCAACTATCATTGATGAGTTCGTAAAAAGTCCAGCCAACCTAACCTATAGAAAATTCACGAAAAATTGATTTTTTCCGTTGACAATTTACTTCCCTTATGGCACTATATCATGAATAATATCAACATCTTGACATGAGAGCGCCATGCTAAGAGTAAAAAGCCGAAAACAGCAACATTTGTTCGATCCTTGGCGGTTCATAAGCCCCAAGCGTCGCAAGATGCTCGACCAAGACTGGCCAGGATTTTTCCGTGACCATGTCCTTGGCGGTGGACCCCGAAATTCGGACAATGTGTTAAGCTAAGAGTCAGGCCACCTAAACCAAGGAGGATCTGACAATGGGAAAGAGACGAAAAACACACAGTGCCGAGTTCAAAGCCAAGGTAGCCTTGGCGGCAATCCAAAACGAGGAGACCAGCGCCCAGTTAGCCAGCCGCTTCGGAGTGCATCCGACCATGGTGTCGAACTGGAAACGGCTGCTTCTCGACGGTGCCGCCGAGCTTTTTGACAAGAGCCATAAATCCCGCAAGCAGGCCGAAGCTCAAACAGATGAGCTTTATCGCCAGATCGGCCAGCTTAAAGTGGAAAACGACTATTTGGAACGCAAGCTCAGCAACTGAATCGAAAGCAGCGTCTTTCGATGATCGACCCGAACCACAAGTCGCTGAGCATTCTCCGCCAATGCAAAATTTTGGGAATCAGTCGTTCGTCGTATTACTTCAAACCAAAACCTTTTAAGCCCGATGATCTGAAGCTGATGCGAAAGATCGATGAACTATACACTGAGCAACCGAGCCGCGGTAGCCGATCAATTGCCAGGCAGCTGCGGCGCCAGCGAATCAGAGTCAACCGGAAGAAAGTTCAACGGTTGATGAGAATTATGGGCATCGAGGCCGTTTACCCGAAGCCGCACACCAGTAAGCCCCATCCCCAGCACAAGATCTACCCCTATTTGCTGAGGGGTTTAACCATTAACCGGCCCAACCAAGTCTGGGCCACGGACATAACCTACATCCCCATGGAACGCGGGTTCATGTACCTTGTGGCTGTCATGGACTGGAACAGTCGCAAAGTCTTGTCCTGGCGGCTGTCCAATACCATTGACTCGGACTTTTGTGTCGAGGCCCTACAAGAAGCTCTGAGTCGATATGGGCGACCTGAGATTTTCAATACCGACCAGGGCAGTCAGTTCACCAGTAAAGATTTCACCAGCACGCTCTTGCGCAACGCAATTAAACCCAGCATGGATGGTCGCGGCCGCTGCCAGGACAACATCTTCATTGAGCGCCTGTGGTGGACCATCAAGTACCAATACCTTTACCTGCACTCATTCGACAACGGCTCAGCCCTGAGAAAAGGCCTTGCCTCCTGGATACACGGCTATAACAGCAACAGAGGACATTCCGCCCTTGACGACAGAACCCCGGATGAGGTCTATTACGGTCTACCTCTTCCCTATGACGAGGCTGCTTGATGCCTCTTTATTTTCTTTTTCTGACTCTTAGCTTAGCAACCCCATCAGGCTGTCCAGGCTTTGGGGTCCACCGCCCTTGATTTACTGCCGGTGGAAAAGCTCGCCCTGGTATTTCCGAGTAACATCGGGCGCCCGACCAAGGAATTGTACACCGTCCTGGGCACCTTGGCGCTCCAGCAATATCACGATCTCACCGACCAGCAGACCAGCGAGCAGCTCTCATATAATATCCAGTGGCATTATGCGCTGGACCTTGTCGATGAAAGCGACGAGGCCAAATACATCTGCCCAAAAACCCTTTGGAACATGCGCACCCTGGCCACAGAACTGCGCGTTGAAACTGATCTATTCGGTGCCACCGCCGAAAAACTGGCCGCAATGTTTGACGTCGACACCAGCCACCAGCGAATCGACTCGGTTCACATCCGCTCCAACATGGCCCGTCTCAGCAGAATCGGGATTTTTGCCAAAGCGATTATTCGTTTTACCAGCAATCTCAGGCGCCATCACCCTGCCTTGTGGGAACTGATCGACTCCAATCTCATTGACCGATACAAGGGCAAGAAGGCCAAAGAATGCTTTGCCGGAGTAAGACCATCCCAGTCGAAAAAGACATTGGCTGAGGTGGCATCCGATCTATACCGACTTGTGATTCAGTTCGAAGGCAGCGCCGAGGTGGCCGATATGAGCACCTACAAGCTGCTTTGCCGAATTTTAAAAGAGCAATGCGATGTCGGCTCTGATGGCACTGTCGAAGTCAAGGCGCCGGAGAATATCAGCTCCGATTCGCTACAAAACCCCTCTGATCCAGACGCCACCTACAGCGGCCATAAAGGGCAAGGCTACCAAGTCCAGATCATGGAGACCTTTTGCGAACACGAGGGCGAGCAAAAGGATTCTACCCAACTCAACCTGATCACCCATGTTCAGGTTGAAAAAGCCTGCCAGAGTGATGCCGGCGCCCTGCTGCCCGCCATCGAAGAGACCCTTGAAAGGGATCTTGCCCCTGAAGAGCTGCAAGCCGACTCGCTGTACGGCAGCGATGAAAACGTTCAGCAAGCTGAGCAACTCGGGGTCAAAGTGATCAGCCCCACCATGGGTACTGAAAAACCCGGTCCCTGCAATCTGAGCGATTTTACGTTTCTGTCCAACGGCCATGTGGACAGATGCCCGGCCGGGCAATTGCCGGCGTTGCGCAAAAGAAAAAAGGAGCGCTTCAGCCAAGGCTTTGAACTTGAACGATGCGCACAGTGTCCTCTTGCTGAAAGCTGCCCCGGAAAAACGGGCGGCAAATTCTTCTACGTTCGGTATACCGAAAAAAACATGCGCATTGCCAAGCGCCGGCAGTTTGAACGTAGCGAAGCGTTTATGGAAAAATACCGATGGCGTGCCGGTGCCGAGGCCACCATGAGCCAGGTTGACCGATTAACCGGCATCAAGCGATTACGGGTACGCGGCATGAAAGCCGTACGCTTTGCTGCCGTAATGAAGGCCATAGCAGTTAACTTGGCACGAGCGGTGGCGGCAAAAAGAGCCCGAGATCGGGCTCAGGGGTTTTATCTCGACCAGTCATGGGGCGCTTCACGCGTTATATTGCTTTTCAAAGAGCGCGTAATCAGGTTTTGGGGCTCGATATCCAGTTTGGTCCGTGAAAAATGTACCTCGCCGGTAATTGCCCAAAAAGCCGCCTAATCTGAACTCCCCCGGCTTTTTGAGTTTTTACCAGGGAATCATCATTGATTCCCTGAAAACTCAACATAACTTGCATTATCCTTGAGAGCCACAGGCTTCAAGGATTCCAATGGTATTCGTAACAACGCCAAGTCCAGATCAGCGGTGGCCCGAGACCAATTTCGAGATAGGGTTTCAGGATACTTTAGAAGGATAGACGAGTGCAACCATGATCTGAGGGTCAGAACTCGGCGCCACAAGAGGAATACAGCCAATAACCCTCGGCTGGGGTGGATGCATTGAGGGACCGAGCACTGTTTGCCACAAATAACTATACCCCTCATTTCAATGGTTTGCAGAATGAAAATGCCAGTGCACAGCCCCTATTCTGTAGTTCCCACGTTCCCACATAATCCCGATCTCTGTCAATAACCCAGTTTGGCCGCCACGCAATCCCCGGCCTCATTCCCAATATCTCCAGTTCCAGCCATCCAGAAACCACCAACCAGGCAGTCTGCCCCCGTGCAAGTCGTCTTTCTCTATTCCCGAACTCTTACCCCAGAAAGGAGCCCCCACCCGCCATGCACAAGTTGAAAGAAAACAACGAGAGTCCGCCGGCTTCATGTTCGGTACGGTCCCGGTAATCGCCATCCCAGCATCGGGAAGATTGGTGTTGTCAGTTTACTGAACCAATGATTTGGGCGATGGCTTCCCTTATTATCTGATCGGGTATTCAGGCCATGCGGGTTTTTTAGAAGCATCCAGCCGATTACTTAAAGGGGGAGCAACCTTGGGAAATAGCGTAATAGTATAATGGTTATGGTAGCTTACAGTCCATCAGGCAGGAAAATAGTGTAAAGTGCGAAATGGGGATTAAGAGAGTAGGGAGGCGTTCTCCCTACTCTCCATCACAGCGCTGCCCTGTGGATCGAGGATTTTGGTAGGAATGTAGAACCGGATCGGAATAAGTCCCTGATTTATGGGACAACATGTACAACGCTATTTATTGTCCCAAAGCAGTTGGAGCATGTCCGCTCATTGTTGGGGTCCGCAACCCATTGTTCATCGACCAGGAACTTGTACTCGAACTGACCCTCGGGGAGAACGAGCTGTTTTTCCCATGTTCCGTTTCCAACGTTTTTCATTGGGTGTGACCCGGCCTTCCAGGAATTGAAATCGCCGACAATGCAAACCTCTGTGGCCTCGACGGCTTCCAAGGAAAATTTGATCTTCCGCTTTTTAGGCGTCGTTTTTTCAACGCTTACCTCCTGTATGTCAGCGTTGACAAAACCCCCGTAATTCTGGCTGACCTTGGCACGGCCCAGAATCGGATCTGGAAAAACTTAAGCACGCTCATGAGGCGCTTCCATCGGCCAGTACTCCAGACGCCATCACCGCCCAGGCGTAGGATTGAAAATGCCGAAAACTGGAACTATTCCAAGGCCATCGTGGACCTGTTTCATTTCTATTTGACAGAGAAATCCGTCAACCGGGTGTTGCGGCTTTTGGATGACAACGAATTCTGGCAGATGTTCCTAAAAGACTGCGACCAGGACGGGACAGATTACAACGTCTTTATGAACGGCGCACAAAAACGGGCATCCGTGACCGGCGTGTTCGGCATTATGGTGACCAAACCCCGAAGCCAGGCGATGAACCGGGCACAAGAGATTGCCTACGGGGTTTACCCATACTGCGTGCCGTATATTGCGCAAAACATTTTAGACTGGGAGTATGACCGGGATCCTGTGACTGGCCGGAAGGTGATGACGCTCTTGAAGCTGAGGGAGGAAAACGGGGACATACTGGTATGGACCAGAGACGAATGGGAGGTTTGGGCCATGAAAGAAGGCTCGACAATAAAAAAGTCTTTCGGATCAAACCCGATTGGCGAAATCCCGTTTGTGTGGCTGCCCAACATGAATGACGTCACAAACACCTACCTGGGGCAATCGGATATTCTTGAGATTTGCCGGATTGGGGCCAGCATCGTTAGGAATATTTCGTGTGGGGAGGAAATCATCGAATATGCCGGATTCCCCATGATGCGGGTGCCGATGAAGGCTGATTCAGGAGAGGGCACAGAGGAAACGGAAACCGGGCCCGAGGCGATTCACCAGTTTGATCCCAGTTTGGGTGAAGGTGGAAAACCGGACTGGATGAAGACTGAAATCCTGCAACCTATCGAGGCGATTTTAAACTGGATTGATCGGAAGGTTGACGAGCTGTTTCGCACTGCCCATCTTTCAGGCGTCCATGGGCAGCGGAAAAGCAACAATGAGGTAAGCTCGGGGCTGGCTCTGAGGTATGAGTTTCAACAGCTAAACGCAGTGCTGAGCAAGAAAGCCGACAACCTGGATGAAGCTGACCGGCGAATTGCCTATTTTTTCCATCGGTGGCAAAACCTTGAAGTTGGCCTTGACGATATTGACATCCACCGCGACCGGAATTTTTCAACCGAGGATCTGTCTATCGAGCTGGAGAACCTGATTAAAGCCATGGGTCATGTCAAGAGCCTGACGTTCCTAAAGCGCGCTCATGAAGCCCTGGCCAAGAAGACACTGCCCAACACGTCGATACAGGACAAGATCTCAATCAACAACGAGATCAACGCCAACGTGACGGATGCAGACCTTCCGGCTAAAGAAGATCTGCGTCAGAAGACTTCATCGGATTCAAAGTAATGGAAATTGCACTCCAGGTCGAGCGCAAACCACTGGTTACCATTGGTTTGCGCTACGGCCAGACATGCCATATCGCGGGGCTCCGGGATTTTCACATAGATCCCACAGTCTGGATTGTCCTCAATGGTTGAAACGAGCTTAATACCGGGCTTTTCTTTGACTACCTGCAGAAAACTTGTAATCGCCGCTTGTTCAGCACTTGTCATTTATCATCCTCATAAACTATTTCAATCGGAATTTCCCTGCCAAACGGCGGCGTTTTACACCAGGTGCTATCGCCCACCTTAGCCCATAGCACAGGATAATTCGGCGCCTTGTCTGGGAAACTACTGCATTCCATGTCTGAAAAAACAATCAAAAACTTCGGATCTTCATCGGCCGCATCGATCATTTCAAACACTGGCCGGTAATCAGTACCACCCCTGGCAACGGTATGCAACACAATTGGCAGATCGTCATGGGTGTAAACCTGAGTTTCGCCCCTGATTTTCGTGTCAAAATAATCGACTGTAACCTCGATCATCGGAAATTCATCCAAAATGTTGGAAACTTCCGCGCCAAACTGGGCCAGCTCTGTATCGTAGACGCTGCCGGATGCATCGATGCACACCCGCGCCTTGGCCAGCTCCATGCCCGCGTTTAAACTCGGCAGGCACATGCCCTGCATAATGTAGCGCCGGTTGGGCTGCATCCAGGTATAATCTTTCTTTACGACTTGCTCGATAAAACATCGCAGCTCAGACTTCCAATCAACAACCGTTTTTCGCTGAGCCTCAATAAAGACTTCCAGATCACCGGGCAAGTTGCCGCAGCTCTTGGCGGCTTTGGCTGCTTGAGCCGCTGCTACTTTCCAGTCTTGTTCCGATTCGTCCAGTTCTGACTGGCTGGCCTTGCCGTTACCGGAATCAGGTGGAGCATCCCGGACCTCACTGTTGCCTGGCGCACCCGAGCCATCTCCTGGCTCGTTGCCAGCTTGGCCGTTTCCAGGCTGGTTGCCAGGCTGGCCATTTCCAGGATGATCGCCAGGGCCATCCCCCTCTTCAACCGGGATCATGGAATAAATCTGCTCTGCATACATCCCGGCATATTGCCCGGAGCAATAGCTTTCATCCGGTAATTTAAAGCCGGCTTTTTTGATGATTGGATCCACGGCGTATCGGCAGGCCTTCTTCCAGCGCTTTTCATCTCGATTCCCGCGTCTGGACTGGTGGCCACAAGCCAGGAACATGACGGACTCACAGGCCATGGCCTTTAATTCCTCCATGGGCCGCTCCTGGACATAATCAGGATTATACCCAAGCGTCTTGCCATCGGTCCACATGGTTTCGCACTTGGGATCTTCTTGCAGCGAGAGCTTTAACCCCAATGACCCGAAAAACGGCGCGTCCAACAATAGATTCGCACGCGCCTTGCTAACTTTTTTATTCGCCTGCATCACTGTCCTTTCGTTCTTCAAAGACGTCATATTTGTAGTCAATTTCCTGGATGAATTGACTATGACAAAACCGGCCGATTTCCATGGCCGCTTCTTCATCTGTTTTAGTGCCGTCTGTAACGGAAGCGGGCACGAAAAACGTCCGAAGGATCGGGCTGTCAATGTCGTTAATTTTATAGGTCGCCTTGACCATAAGGTCCGGCCGAGTGGCTGCTGGCTTTTTAACAACCCCTGGCCGACACAGTGAATACGCGGCCATCCCCATGGCGACAATACCCGAGATTGTCCACCACGGCCCCGGCCCCATCGAATAGAGCACCATGCCGGCAGCCGCCCATATTATCCAAGTCCACGCGATGCTCATTAAGCCGCCTTTTGTTCGTCGATGCTCGGGGCACCACCCATGATCGCCGACATCTTGGCGATGATCGCTTCGGCCGTTTCTTTCGACTCGATCTTAATGGCAGGGCTCTTTTTGATCTCATCGGTGGTCAGCGAGCAAAGCTCCTTTCCGACCGTGTCGATCATCTCGGCCAGCTCGGGATCATTGGTGAAGTTGAGCCGGTCCAAAATATCAACCTGCGTCTTGATGTTCTCGATGACCGACTTGTGAAACGGCGCCCTACGACCGGACTCGGTCAGTTCGGGCGCCGATAACCGGTCCAGCATGTGCTTGACAGCGGCATACAGCCGGGTCCACAGCGCACGCATGGCGCGGTCGGTGTCTTCTTGCACCTGGCTGCGGATCTCGGCGCTGTACCGGGCGGCTTCAAGGTCAGATACCTGCACCCGGAAATCGTTTGCATCGGTGATGGTGTCAAACGAGATCTTGAATTGGAATTTGTTGAGGATTTCACCCTGAACCGGGTAATCCTCCTGGTTCCAGCCGGTGCCCAGATGGCTCATGGCTTCATCGATCAAGTCCGGATACATCGGAATGAACTCGTTGACTGCGGCATAGAACTGTCTGGAAAACTCCGCCATCTTGGCGCGGTATTCCATGAGCAGGTCGGCTGCGATGATCCGGTCCCCGCCGTCGCCCCAGGGCGCGGAGACGCTTTTGTGGTAGGCTCTGGCCGCCGTGACAACGTCCTTGATGGCCTGCAAGGGCTTCTTGGCGATCAGGGCCTTGGTCCAGCTCCCGGATTCGGGCTGTGCGCCCGTGGCTGCGATCGTTTCGGCGGTGATCTTCTTGTCTTGCTTTCGGGCCGTCCACTGGGAAATGTGGAGATTGATACGCATGGCTTTTTCTTGGATCGACATTTTCTATTTCTCCTGATTAAATAGGTTGACGCGCAATGACCGGAAAGCAATTTTACATTCAAGGCATTTTTTAATCCCTGGATGATGTTTGCCGTGAAAGACCTGGACCCCATATTTCCCGCAGATGTGAGATCTTTTCTCCCTCTGCGTGTCTTGCTCAGCTTCGGTCGGTGAGAGCCACATACACTCCGGATCGCAAAGATTCAGCATAGGATTTCCTGATGGCCGTTGAACCACTTCAAGTATGCCCGGGTGTTACTCAGGGCGGGGTCGCGCTTGACCACACTGTTGACGCAAAGGACCGAAAATTCTTCCGGCAGCCGATCGGCGTATTCGGCCAGACGCTCAATATTTGCGTCAGTTGCCCGTTCGGCCAGGGCCAGGCACAGTGCGAACTGCGTTGATGGATCGTCGGGCACCATGGCCGTGGTCGGATTCATCAGAACCGAATCGGGATTCGGCAGGTTCCGGTAGATCTTTAAAAAAGCCATAAATTCAGTCGCAAACGCCTCGCCAACCGTGCCGGTGATCACCTCGAACTCCATGTTCTTAGGTAATCCCATTTTTAAGACCTCTGAGACGTTGACCACGGTGCGCGGGCAGGGCGAGTTGATCAGATCGGCGGTAGCTTCGAACTTATGAAGCAGCTCGGGGCGGAACTGAATAAAGGCGATGACCGGCGTTTCAACATCGTTTTTCAGTGCCCAGTCGGTCCAGTCGCTCCGGTCGGACTCCAGCTCAACAATCGAGGTGAACCTGGACTTGACCGGTTCCAGGATGCCGCGGACACCGGCTTTATCCTGACGCCGGTTGGTGGCGGCGATAAATGTCACATGCTCTGACACCGCATGGCCGTTGATCGTTCTGGCCAGCAGGAGCTGCATGGCCGCTGCCTGGACCGCTTCGGGGGCCTGCCCCAGATCATCCATGAAATAGATGGTCGGCTTTTTTGCTTCAATGGCCCGGTTAAGGTTGCCAAACGGCAAGAACATGGCCTTCCCGTTGACCACAAAGGGCATGCCCTTATAATCAACTGGATCGTCCACCACCGGGTGGCTGATGATGACGTCTGCATCGACAATCGTGGCGGCCTGGTACACAAGATCGGTCTTTCCGATTCCGGGCGCTCCGGGAATCAATAGCGGCTGCCTGTGCTCAACCGCCCTTGCGATAAGCGTTGTCATTTGAGATGGTTTCAATTTTTCACTGCTCCTGTTTTCATGGTTTGAAGTTTAAAATCGATAAATAAAAACAAAGAGAATTATTTAGGCACTGTTGGCCGCTGCTGACTAAAAAGAAGTTGCTCGACGGCAAGGTGCTTCGTTCCTGGAGGAAGCGCCGCAAAGTCGTAAGTGACGCCGTTTTTAATCGCCCTGGCCTTTATACAACAGCCATCTCCCGTTGGAATTCTATCTACCAGTAAGCAAATGGCCTGCCCTTCGAGATTAAAACGCAACCCAGGGCAAAGTTCTGCCTTGGAAATTCCATAATGGACTTGCGCCGTGGGACATGCCTCGGCCAGACAGCACATCCCACAGCGACAGCATACAAACGGATATTTTTTGCTCATTTTCTCACTTTTAGTGAACCATTAGGCCGCGATGTCCATGATTTCAGCCGGGACTTTTCCGGCCAGGTTCGCACCGGATTGCGTGAACAGCTTGATCAGCTCGGACTTTTTCAAGACGCCGACGCCCTTTTCCGCCTTGTGCAGTACGTTGTGCAGATAATGCTTGGCGTTTTCATCGGCAAAAACCTTGTGTTGTTCGCCGATCTCGTGAATCTCTGCAATGGTCTTCTTTTTGAGGTATTCCTCGGTGATGACGAAATCCCGTTGCAGGTCAAGGCCGATGCGAGTCGCAAACCCGAAGCGGCCGTCATGTCCGAAATCGTCTTGCAGGGCCACGATGGCTGCGGCATCTTTCAGATACTGCTTGACCGTGGCGTCATCGAGCCGGTCGCACCAGTTCATGACTTCCGTTGGCAACGGCCGGTTGTACCCGCAAATTTCCTCTCCGGTCATTTCCTTGGAAAACCATTCTTTCAGGCCGCTATTCATGTGGACCATGGCCGTCAACGCCAGCTTCAACGCCAAACCCGACTGGGCGCTGGTCTTTTTGATCAGCTCGGGAATTTTTTCCGCAAACAGGACCTCGCGGAACTCGGTACCGTGCTTGGTGGCCCGGGCGTTGGCTTTTTCAGCGGCGGCCTTGGCAATCTCGGCCTTTGCTTGCTTGGCTGGGACCGTGCCAGCCCGGGCGTTTTTAAAACAGGCCTCGTCTCCAATGCAGACCCTTTCGTGCGTGGCATGACCATCGAGTCGAATCAGCGACACAAATTTGTCGCACTTGATGCAGGCCTCCGGGGATTTATCGCCGTAGCCGAAGGCGTTGTATTGATCGTACTTGAGCGAGTCGGAAAACAAACAGGTTTTGGTATGCGCCTCTTTTCCGGTTTTCGTGGTCAACCAGACCTTTTGCATGTGCGCGAGCTGGTGCGCCTTGAAGCAGCTCGGATTCATGCACTGCATCTTTTCCAGATCGGCAACCTCAAACAGCGACTTTTGCTGGTCAGAATTGCGATGACAGGTGGCGCATCCCGCCTGCTTCACGTTGAATCTGGCCTCTTTAATACCGGGCGCCTGGTTGTTGATCCGTTGCGCCAGCTCTTTGACCGTGGGGGTCTGGCCGCGCCAGCTTTTGGCCTGGTCGATCATCCAGTTAAACAGGTCAATGGCGTTGTCGGCCGGGACTCGAATCATTTGCTCCAGATGGCCAAACGCGATAACATCCTTGTCCCAGGATTCCAGGATCTCACCCGGCAAGTCCAGAATGGCCATGTGCCGGCGAATGTGGGCTGGTGACATGCTGATCTTTTCAGCCAGGCGCTCTGTTGCGCCATCGCCGCCCTTGTTGACGTAATCGCGAAATCCCCGGGCCTCTGCCAGCGGTGACAAGGCTTTTCGCTGAAGGTTTTCAACGAGCATGAACTCACTGGCCTCTGCATCCGACATTTCACGAATGGTTGCCGGGATGGTGTTTTCGTCCAATCCGCCGTTGGCGATGGCCAGCTTGATCTTGGCCCGGGCCCGGCGCTCACCGGCCACCAGTTCGTAGCCGCACTTGATGGGCCGCAACAGCACCGGCTGCAGGACGCCGACCTTGGCAATTGATGCCACCAGCGAATCAAAGTCGGCATCGGCAAAATCGGACCGATCGCGATTGTTGTGGTCCGGCCTGAACGCAATCTGCGAAAGCGGTACGGCTTGAAGAATGTCAGCCGGGTTGACGGGTTCGGTTTTCTTTGTGAGAGACTTTTTCATCTTGGGGTCCAATTCCTGGTATGAAGGTTAAAAGTTAATAAAAAACAAAGAGAATTTAATTAAGAAAGATCAAAAAAGCGCTCGATTTATGGTTAAGCTGTGCGTTTTCCACAAGTTGAACAAACTCTTGCCTTAAACCCCAACGGCCAATGGCAAGAACAGTATCGAGATGTTTTTGCATCGATAAATTCATCGAGCGCGTCTTGTTTAATTTTGGCCAGGATGGCTTCTTCCAGCCGGTCTACAAAATTGGTCCGGAAAATACCGCTGTCGTAATCGATTTCCTGGTTGCCGATTTTAATCGAATGAAGATCGATCGATTCGATCTGGCCCGGGGTGTCGCGGGTCATGGGTTCAAACGGCTGATAATCGAACGCGACTTCAAATGGCGTGCCTGAGATAAAGATTTCCATGACAATTTAAACTCCGTCAAAAACTCTTAAAATTCGTAAACACTCGGTGTAATGCTTGCCAATCTGGCTGGCAACCTCTTCCCACTTTAAACCCTGTGCCCGGAGCTGCTTGATTTCCGCGACCTGCTTGCGGCGGGTTGATAGCGGGATGCTTCGGCGCCGGCCAGTCCTGGGCTGCTCCGGGTGATGCCTGAGCATGTTGAGCTTCACCAGCCGGTCCTTTCGCAAATCCCGCAATTTCACCCGGATGGCATCGCGCCTGCTCTCAATCGCGTCTTTTACGGTCAAGGCATCAAACAGCTCTTTTGCTACTTTATCATCTCTGTCTATCAGGATTTTAATTTCAGTATTGAGCCTTTCGATTTCACAATATTCGACCATATCGCCCCTGTAATTTGTAATTATGGTGCCGGGATTAAACTCGCCATGACATAGAGAAAAATAAACACAACGGAACAAAGAAAGACAAATTTAAGCGGCCAAATCATGGCGGATCACCTTTTTGGTTGCAAACTGTGACAGATACGGCAAAAAGTGCGTCATGCCATCAATGACGCCAATGTTGCCGCTGGCCTTGATCACGTCGGCTGGAATCTGGTTGTAGCAGCGCTCCGGCATAAACGCATGGATCCCGGCTCTGGCAATATCGAGCACGTTCTTGCGCCTATCATCGACATAATGGCCATATCCCATGGCCATAAGATGACCGGCTTTCGACATATCCGGGTGCTGCAAAATCAGCGTAAATGGCGTCTTCTTCATCAGCCGCTTGACCAGGGCATACGTCTCACTGGCCTTTCGATGCGGCCTGGCCGTCAGGATGCAGGGCGGCTCGCCTGTTATTTCATAGAGCTTTGTCAGGACTTCCCGGGCACCCGGATAAATCGGAAACCGGTTAATATCATCAAAGACTTGATAGAACAGAAACCAGATTTCTTTTTTCGTTAATTGGGCTGGTCCTGAAATATCGAACTGGTCATATGATTCCGGCATTCGACGGCCATGTTGGGCTTCAAGATAATCATCAAACACAGACATCATATTGACTAATGTGTCGTCCAAATCGAACGCGATGTTAATTTCTGGCATCACCAATGGCCTTTTTTGTTTCAGGTGTTAAAAGATATTCAGGGATACAAAGATCGGTGTTTTTGAGCGCGAATATCGCTCGCTTAATCCCAAGGCCGCATGACCAGCCAATAAATTGCCCCCTGGTAAACCGGGTCTTTTTGGGGTTGTCAAAATCAATATAGGTGTATTTCATTCCTCAATCCCTTCGGCCGGATAACTGGCCCAGTATTTTTGATATTCTGCAACCTGGCCGCGTAGGTCAATCTGGTTGAAATTTAAAATACGGTGCAAAGTGGTCAACAAGATGCCACTCATATCGTCTGGATGGGAAATGCCAATCTGGTTAAACTCTTTTGCAATAACGGATTCTGGATTCCATAAGCAAAGCCCGTTTCTTAGATTTCTGCCCAATACATGATGCTGGCTTGCGACTGCATTTTCTTCTGGCCTTAATGCAAACTCATCAATGTTTTTTATGGCAATAAGACTTTTGATGACATCAATAACTGTTTTAGACTGTTTCATGAATTTCTTCTCCAAGCCATTCCCGCTGGGCGTCGGCAAGATCACACTCGTCCTCACAGAAATGGCCATGTTCGTTCGTGATGGTGATTGGCTTACCGGATGTGGCACAGACAATATCCTCCTTTAATCCAGCAAGCCCAAATGTCATAATCGGCTTTGGATCGCACATGGCTCTACTCCTTTTTGTTGCAGTGCCCATGAAACAGATCACCGAAAAGTCTTGGAAATTCATTGTAAAAATCTGCCAAGACTGGAATCATCAGATCACGAATCTGAGGATGGGCCTTTTTCGAGCATCGCAGTGTGAGCACGTGATGCCACTCAGCCAGATTGGCCGTCATGACGATCTCGGTTTTCAGGCTGTTGGGCAGGACCTCCCTGGCTTGCTCGGGGCGCCAGTTGCAATCTCGCAATTCGTTGTAGCAGGACTCGGCGTGTCTGCATGCCCGCAAGAAAACAAATTCCGGCGTCACAATCTCCTGCGAGCTGAGCTGCAGATGCTTAAACGGAATGCCGCAGTCCAGTGGCAATGCCCCATGGTCATACCAAACGGGCTTGATAAACCGCATCTCACTGCCGCCATAATTCACATAGCGGGTGCTTTCCATGGAAAAACTTGCCGGCCGATGGCGCACCAGTTCATGGGTCACTCCGCGATTGGTGATGAACTTGATGGTCCGGAAGATGTGATGGAGCTTTTCGTGATCGTCTGTCAGATCCTTCTCGCTGAGCTGAATGGCGGGGGCATAATCTTCGAGGCCCGAATGGTAAAAACCGCCGAACATTTCCGGCTGGGTTTTTATCAGGTTGCGCAGGATGCCCATTATTGCAGGGTCATAAGCGTCTTCTTCAACGAGTTGCATGAATGCCCGGAGATTGCCCGATATGAGATATGCCCGGTCAATGTCGGTAAGAGACACAAACGCCGTGTCAAAGTTTGCCAGAATTTCTTCAAATTCCCACGGATCAAGCCTGAAACATGCGGTGGCATGCTCCAGGACCGAAAAATGCCCACGGTCGATCAGCATCTTCACAAACTTATCTGCGGATTCAGGCGTGATTTTCGTTTCTGACTTGTAACAGGTGCGACCGGCCAGTTCGATCAGTTGGTCGACCGGCATGCCCCGGTAGATGAACTCATATGACTGCTCTATGATTTGCATTTGGCTCGCTTCCTAATTATGGGTTTCTTATAAATTATGGCTACGCGGCCCAGTCCCAATCAAGATCGTCCCAACCAAAATCGCCTTGATCTTCGTCAGCCGGGCACTGATGTTCGTCCAACTCTCGTTGTGCATCGATTTCGGTCATTCCGTAAAACTTTTCATTGCACATGGGGCACTGCAAACACGACATTTGAATTACCTCGCTTTTAATCTTTGGGTTACTTCCACAAACTGACTCGCTACCCGCTTTTTGGTTTTCTTATGTACTATGGCTCGCTTCCCGATTTTGGGTTGATCGATATACCTGGCTGCGCTTCTTCGTTCTGGGTTTTGTCGAGCACATTGGCTCGCTTGTTTTTTTGGGTTGCTTCGTGACTCTGACTCGCTGGTTGACAAATGGGTTTCTTGGCCGGGCTGGCACGCTGACTGTAAATGGGTTTCTTGTTTTTTCTGACTCGCTCTTTCGACATGGTTTTCTTGGAAAAAGTGACTCGCTTACGTCTATTGGGTTACTATTAACAAAATGGCCGTCACAGGCGGCTACGCCGCCATCTTGTGGGTCATGCCCAGCTTGCCCGCTGAATACTCAACGGAAACCGGCAGCCCCTCGATCTTTCGCCATGCCATGTGAAAATCGACCAGAAACCGCTTCACAGCGTACCGAAGGGCCATGTTGTGGATGTGGAGCTTGGTCTTTTCGGCGTGGGCCGGCATGTTCTCGATCCGGTTTTTGTATTGATAATAGGCCACCGAATACGGGCTTTTGGCCTTTTGGCGCAAAAAGCTGGCCGATAAAACGCCCATGAGCTTGGTTTTCAAAAACGGATTGAACGTGATGCTCTTCTTGATCTGAATGGTGCCGTCTGCAGCCGTGTATTCCACGTCGATAAGATGGTCGGCGCGGCGACTGCGGCCTTTGCCATCTTCGGCCACGTCCAACCCCGCATATGCCCAGAAACTGGACGGATATTCGGCGGCAAAAATATCAAGCTCCGACAGAAGCACACCGGCCATGGCCGGGCCGATCCCTTTAACGTCCACCAGGAATTCATTCCAGACCGGGTAATCTTCGAGAATGGCTTTCAGGTGCTCAAAATGACGCTTTTCGGACTGGACCAGGTGCATGTACTGATCGACCAGCACCAGCTCGGTGTACGAGCTGATGACGCCCTCTGGCCGGAACTTCTTGCGGGTGGGGAGCTTTTCAGCCGCGAATTTATCGGTGACTACGCCCTCGGTGATCGTGGCGTAACACAGCCGGAGCGACTTGAGCAGGGCCTGACCCTCTTTGTCCAGTTCGTCTTCTTTTTGGCTTGGCTCAAGGCCCATCTTCGCCTTGAAATTGGCTACGATCCGGTTGCCTGTCTGGATCCGGAGCTTCTGGATCGAATAGCACCCCCGGACCAGCGTTTTCAGTTCGCCTCTCATTGGATTCCTTTCTTTCTGTGAGTAAGATAAAAGACAAAGAAAAACAAAGAATATAGTTTAAGTGAGATGTTTCTCTCACTAATAGTGAACTTTAAAAGCTAAGTCAAGATTAAATCATGGTGTTGTGCGGGAAATTTTGAAAAAAATATGTAGGGTGTTGTTTTCCTGGAAAAACTGGTTTTATGTTGGGCACCATAACTCGCGTTGCTCATAAGGATTTAGCCTACATGGAGGATGGATGGGGTGCTACTTGTGGTGGTAGTAGATACCTGAGCGGTGATGGACGTACAATAGATTGTAGATACCTGCGGCATGAATCCATCCTCCGTGTAGGCTAAATCCTGCCCAATACATACGACCAGGTATTGGCACATAATGGGCGCCATCCAGAGAGCGCGCCATAGCGCGCAACTTATAGCGTGCCATAGCACGCAACATATTCTTTAATATGGCCCGATCCTATCCCGCTGAAAGCGTTAATGGCGAAGCCATCAGCCGAAGGCTGGTCCCGGGCCAACAGGGTGCGGCTCTGGCGCGAAGCGACAGACTGGCCAGGCGGCTTTTTGCCTGGACAGCATTGAATGGCGGCTTTTTGCCATTCAATGGGCCGCGCCCTGTCTGGCCCGGGACTGTCTTTAAAGCATCATGAGCAAAGAAAAAGGCACCAGGGCCGAAGCCCTGATGCCTGATTCGTTTAGAAAGGCGTTTCCTTGCTGCACTCGCGGCAGTCTTCGTAGCTGACTGGGGCAAAGATGTCGCCCTTGATGCAATAGCGCTGCTCTGTGTCAACGCAGCGTACCGCGTGCTTGCATGGCTCCCAGCCCTTGACGATCTTCGCTTTGTCTTCCATGGTCGTTCTCCTTTGTTCGGGTTAGCTGCTTCTCTCGCTCGGTTGTCTCATTTAAGCATGGCCCTTGGTTTTCGCTGTCAAGGGCGGCTGTCAAGAAACATTCAGCTTAAACACAAGCATGTGATTTTAATTGGGCAGCGGCCCTTTGCTGCCCAATTAAAATCGCGGTAAAAATCTTTTAAATGGCATGTTTCTTGACAGCCGGGCCGCTTGCGGCCTTTACCCTTGACAGCGAAAACTGCCGGTCCGGCCCTTTGGACCGGTAGGCCATGCTACCAGGGCAGACAGGCCCTATCGTCTGCCCTGGATTGAGACAGCCGAGAGAGAGAAGCCACCCTTCGGCTGCCGTTGATTCGCATCCAAGAAAACAGCCGTGTTTTTGGCTGTTTTCGGCTTGCGAATCAACTATCAGGGCAGCCGAACCCGGTTGAGACTGTTGCTCCGGATTATAGGAACAGCCGTTGAGTGCAGCTTGCTGCGCGATTACGGATGTTCTATAATCCGGTGTTACAGTCTCACCGTCTAAAGGCGCTCCATAGAGCGCAACACATCCATCTGGCAGAATCCGACAAGTGCCCTTGGCTTGTCGATTGGCACGCTCTGGCCTACGGAGTAAATAGCCGTGGAGGATCGCCCTGCAGGGCCAGCGTACAGATGCGGTTAAAAGGCTGTCTGAGGAACGAAGACAGCCTTTTAACCAGCAGATGTAGCTGGGACAAGGGGCAGCCGGAGCGGCGCTGTATCTGCCAAATGAAGAAGGTCCTGCGTTTGCCCTGGCCCTTGCCCTGGCCCTTGCCCTTGCCCTTGCCCTGGCTCTTGCTCTTGCCCTTGCCCTTGCTGCGCCTATTGTCCCCCTGCGCCTATTGTCCCCCTGCGCCTATTGTCCCCCGGAAAGAAAGCCCTCGACCCGGACACGATGGTCATGGCGAGCCAGATTAAACACTGGCACGCCATGGGCATCAGCGATGGAGATAGCAGTACCAGTGCCGCCAGTATTATAGCAACGATCAGTGTGCGATATGGCACCATCGCGGGTCCAGCATACCAGAAACGAACTGGGCGTAGCAAGGTCGGCACCCAGCACCTGAAAAGTATTGCGACCGTGGAGTTTCTGGACGTAGCCCTTACAGCGATGCCATGCGGGATGGAACTTGGCAGCGATGGCGATGGCTTCGGGGGTAGCGTGCTTGGCCAGAAATACATCAGCCACTCCCGCCGCGCCACGCTCGAAGGCTGAGTCTGCCCCGATGGCACCACCAGATCGGAGCCGGTGAGTGACGCGCAACTTGCAAGCCAGCCGGGCCATCAGAGCCAGCACATCAGCCGGGGTATTGCGTGAACCAACGCCTGTGTAGAATTTCACGGTGATGCCTCCTTTGTTTAAAGTCGAGGCAGGCACAAAAAGCGATGTTTTTAGGCGTCTGAGTAATGCGAAGGCGCTCCTACGGCAAAAAAAAGCCCCAAGGCCCGAAGGCCCTGGGGCGTGGATGTTTATGCTTCCAGCTCGGCGATGTATCCGTATGCCTCAATCGGCACATCGTAGCTCGGTGCCGGCGTTTCGGGTTGCGCCGGCCTTGCTTTCAAAAGCTCCTGCCTTGCGTGAAGCTCCGGTTTCAGGACGTACTCGACGAAGCCCTTACGTCCCAGGTCTACCTTGCCTTCCAAGGCGGCGTAGATCTGATACCAGTAAAACTTGGCCTGTTTGGTGGACTTGGCGTTGCGCATTTCGCTCAATGCGCGTTTTTCCACCTTAGACAAGTTCCCCATGAGCCCAGCGACGTACTGATTTTTCGCCAGATTCAGCATGTTCTGTCTGGTCTTGAGCCGGTTCCAGAAGGCCGATCTCTGGATTCGATCCATCCACGGCAGGGCCTTGTCACCGCCAACTGACTTGGCAAGTGCGTTCAGCTCGGCGAGCTTGGCGGTTTCGATTGTTGCCATTGTGGCGTCGAACTCGGCCGGCTCGGGCATGCGTTCCCGATACGGTGTGTGATTCAACTGATTGTTTTCGCCACGGAAGGGCGGCGACACCGATTTGGCATCTTGATAGTTGATCTGGGAATACCTGAAAACGGGCGGTGCGCTGAAGCCCTTATCCATTATTATTGCGGGCCAGTCCTCAAAGACCGGCGTTTCGTCTATTCCCCCATACTCATTTTGCTCAAGGTCCACACCCACCTGGACTCGGTGGGTAATCTGGTAGGTGTATCGGTCCAAAAAACCTTGGAATAAGTCCGGGTCAATCCCAGCGCTGTGAACCGGGACAAGACTTGCAGTCATTGCGTCCCATGCCCGGTTGACATCGGCAAGGTCGGCGAGGTCGGTTAAGACGATTTCCTCACCTGTTTTCGGGTCCTCTACTTCCTCCCATGCCTGGGCGTTGTTTCCCAGGGGGGCGTGTGCGCTCGTTAAACCGTCAATAGTTGCATAATATGGCTCGACGGTTTCAAGTCGGGCGGCGTGCCTGGTCGGATTACCCTTTGTATCGATGTTTCCTTTGAAGTTCGGCATGTCGTCAACCAATGCCCCGGCCAGCCCTTCAAAGTAGGTTAGGGCTTTGTCGATGCCGCCCTTGACAGTCCAGGACTTGAGCTTGCCCCAAGTGTGTCCCGAGTCATCAATAATGGTCCAGAAGTCCATCAGGTCCTCGGCTTGATCCAGCGTGCATCCCAGGTCCCGGGCCAGCACTTCGACTTTCCGTGCTTTGCCAAGGTTTGGCACGTTCATGCCCTGGCGCTGCACCCGGCCTGATCCGTCGTGACAGTCTTCGAGGATCATGCGGTTCAACCCCGACATGTTGGCAGCGTGCTCGCCCATGCCGTCCCACGCATCGCCAAATGACATCGGGGTGGACACTGACTCGATATAATCACAAGTGGACTGGTAGGTCCGGTCTTGCACCAGCTTCCAAAACGCGGCGACTTGCGCGGGCGGAATTTCTTCCAGGCAGGACAATCCGTTCTCCCGCAAAGCCTTTTTTGTCTCGTATTCACTCGCAGGGGTGACAACTACCCCGGCGATGCGGCCGAGATGATCGCGGGTTTCCTCAATCTTGTGCGTTTCGGGCAGAAATGCGTCCTGCCCGCGGTCTTCGTGATTAAACAGGCGATGATCGTCAAACTCGCCCGGGTTGACGAAGTAGCTGTCACGGTCAGATTTTTGGTTCCAAACAGCCCTCAATCCCCGCAACGTCCGAACGTCGCTCTTGTAGACCGGCATTTCGGGCGCTGGGACCGGTTCCTTTTCGATATAACGGTCAGCGGCCAGCGACACTGCCATGCGTGCCGCATTGGCCAGCTTTTCCGCAAGGATAGTCGCGGCGGTCAGCGTGTGAAGATGGCTCGTCATCGCAACGACGAACTCGGCTTTTCGGCGGCGCCGAATGGCTTTGACCAAGTCGGCTGCCATTTCGGCCAGCGCTTTTGCACTGTATTTGCTTGCAAGATAGCCAACAATTGATGTAGTGGTCGTGGTCGTGGTGGTCATGGTCGGTTCCTCCTAATTAGTTGGTCGATTGTGGTCAGCGCCGGTGTCTGTCTCGAACCCACGCCAGTGTAGAATTTCACGATGCCCCCCTCCCGGTTAGATTTCGGTGCCCAAAAAGCTGACCCAAGAACAAAACGCACTATTTAAGCGTCCCGGATCTCCATCAGCAGCTTGCCCAGCATATTCAGGTGCTGCTTTTTGGCACAACGGGGACAAGTGCAATAGCCCCAATAATTGTCATGCCAAGAATTCCACTCCACAATGGGCTCGGTGGTATTATCCAGCAACATGCGCTGGCTGGTGCCCGGTGCAAACTTTTTCTCCAGTGCGTAACGCATAACGTCCACCTTCACCGTGTTCCAGTCGGATCGCAGCGCAACAGCTCGCCCTGCGCGTTTGGCCTGCCCCGGCGTGCCGGCTGCTGCAACGCTTCGCCGGGCAGCCAAGTCGTCACGATTCGCCTTCATTGCCTGGTAAAAGTGCTCCGGTGTCGGGTAGCTAATGCCCTGGTAAACCACAGGCGTTTCAAACGGAATGAAATTGCTGAACCAGTTTCTGCCGTCTTTGCGTAAAATCATGCCTGCCTCGCTTTCGCATTTTCAGCCATCATCCATTCCACTGCCGCTTTCACGACATCACCGTGACACGCAAGCGGTGCACAACAGCACACCAGATGCACGTCAAAGCCGTCTTCGATATGCCCCGCGATATTCTCAAGCGCCACCATAACGCGCTCGTCCACGGCCTGCATTTTCTGCCAAAGCCATACACGGTATGCCTCAATGCACGTTTCGCGTGTATATTTAGCGCCAATCGGAAACGGATTGCCCAGCGCGCTCGGTCGCATGATCAAAACGCGCTTGGCTTTTGTATTGCCCCAGTCTGATCGCCGATTGACTACAAAAATCTCACCCATGATTTCCTCCCAAGATTAAAGTTAATGAAGAACAAAATCTAGAAATTTTTTTAATGTTCCGATTTGCCTCCTTTCTCCCTCCGTTTGAACAACGTCTTCGATCTGCTCTCTCCTGCTCACCATCCGCGGCGTACCATCATGGCAAGTGACTGGACGCAAGGGCTTGACAGTCGCGGAGTCAGTCCAGCTATATTAGGTGTGGAACCGATCGGCCTTGGGGCCAAATCTCCGGCTCATGGCAAAACATTCAGTGGCTTTTTAAGATTGGCATGTTTTGCCATTGGGAGATTTGGCATTACCTCAATGGTGTCTGCCCTTGCGGGAAGGAACTGCCATGATATGAGGGCGGATGTGGTGAGTAGAGAGAGAGAAACCCACCAGCATGCGAAGAAAGCCAGATCTGGCGTGCACGTCTGGTGCCTGGCTGATAGCGGCGTTAAAATCGGTCAAGTGCGAGCGAGCCGGCTTTTTGGCTCGCGCTGCACTCCGATTTAACAGCCGCCAGCCAGGCGCCGGACGTGCTCAGCCAGTGGCTTTCGCTTTAGCATGCGGCCCCATTGAGCGTGGGGCATAAATGGCAGTTTTGCTCCGTCTACCCGCTGTTGACCGCCCAAAGTCCACGGAAGATGGTCGATATGCCACGGATGCGGTCAATACAGCGGGTTGAGGGAGCTGCCATTTTGACCCGATGGTGGCAGTCGCTCGGTGGTGGGGGTGATCGATCTGCGGGCACTTGCCCTTCCAGTTTTGCTACTTTTGCAAAAGTAGCGGGGTGTGGGGCTGGCCCCACATGATCCTCGGTTGCCAGGGTCTATCCGATGAAATAAATAGCCGCAGAGGATCGCCCTGCAGGGCCAGGCTACGGATGCCAGTAAATTTTGGCTGACGAAGGAAGCCGGAATTTACGCCAGCAGCCGTGCCTGGAACAATGGGAAGCCGGCGCGGCGCTGTACCTGCCAAATAAAATAAATACAAAAAGCCCCAGCCAACCGGGAGCTACCCGGCCGACTGAGGCTCTATGTTTGGTGGTTGACCAGACCACCGGGGGAAATCAACAAAATCAGAACAAGAAAAGTTTTTCATGGCATCGTCACCTGAAGCGTCCGATCATCGATGCGCTCCAGAACGCCTGAGACGCGAAATACCGCGCCCTCCAATCTAATTGGTGTGCGGACCTGCATCTGACCATTTACGGCCAAAAACGAGCCATCAGGCATCGCCCGGATCTCTTTAGGGCGAAACTCGAAGCTCACAGGGCGACCAACAAATAACTCGGGCCGATTGGCAAACACTTTTGCCCGAAGGCACCGAGTGTAATATTCAGCGGCAATGCCGTATTTTCGATATGCCACAAACGCGATGGGCTGAACCCAGCCCGCTGAATAGTTCACCACTTTCATGGTGTTGGTGATTCCGACCATCAGATCAGCGCCCTCTGAGACAAGCTCCCAGTCTTTGGCGTCTTGGGCGGGCCATGTGCCAAACATGACCGTCTGGAAGCTCTCTTCCAGAATAAACAGGCTAAACGTCACAAGGCCCATGATGGCCATGGCCAGCGACGCGACCGTTAAGATCGTTTTGAACTTTTGTCTCACTCGTCCCAGTCCTGATTCCCAACCAGATACCGGGTCCACTGTGCATCCATCGGGTTGACTCGACTTGGCACGAAATTGTCGCCCGGGGCGCGACCGGCAGGTGGAAGTACCAGTAAGTCAAACCCCAGACGACAAATCGAGTGAAACAATTTGCCTGCGATATGGCAGGCGCCGTCGGAGCCACTGGCCAGAACCTCGTCAATTTCAATCGTGACGAGATTTTTCTCGGCGTCGATCCAGTGGCGGACGATGTGACGCATGTTTACCCCGGGCAGCTCTGGTTCAACCCCTGCATGGGCAAGCCCGATGTCGATCATAGCCAGACCGATAATAAGGATAAGGCCCAGCAGGCAAAGGTAATCTTCCCATGGTGTAGCTCGCTTGTAGCGTCTCATGCGGTGCACCTTTCTTTCTAAGATGTGGTCGAACTTCACTGTCAGTGGAGCGCTCCGAATCGCGCCCCACTCGGTAAGCGTTTGGTGTGCCGCCGCTTCCTTATTGCCGGTCAGCCGCTTAACCTATTCTGGGCCACAATCAGTCCATTTCGAGTACCGACCCTCCTATTTGGAATTGCAATCGGCGCACCGGGTGGGGATGCCCGGTGCGCCGTGTTTCGGCCGAAACTCTTAATTCACCCGGGCCAGGACCGTATAACTCACACGGCCCTTGTATTCGTTGGCGGCCACAATCGCCTTGAGCGGGGATCCGGCTTTGAGCGTCTTGCCGAAGGCGACCTGCTCACCGAAAAACATGACGGCAGTGGTGGCGTCGTAGGCAACGCCTGAGATCTCTTTCTTCTCGGAGATGATCGCCCTGACGTAGGCGTTTCCGTTTCGGTCGATCTTCGTGACCACCGAGTCGACCTTCGTGTCGAGAAGCTGGTCAGCGGCGATGGCGGTTCCGACTCCGATGGTGATCAGGGCTGCGATCAGGGCGATGACGGTCAGCATGCTGGCGATTCTTTTCATGATGGACTCTCTTTCTCCCAATTCAATGGGATGGTTTGGGACTCGGTGGTCCCTGGGTTGGGTTTGAAAACTCAAAACGAGAACAAAAAGAATTTTTTAAGAAGTGACGAGCGGCCGAGAAGAAGCACCGCCCGCCTGTTTTTGCCTGAGACGATCAGAACGGGACGTCGTCGTCCATGCCATAGTCGCCGGCAGTCTCATTGGCCGGTCCCGGGATCTGACCCTCTGCTCCGGCTGCTGCCACGGCGGGCTCGGGGCGACGTTCCGGGGCGGGACCGAGCAGCCGACACATCTGGCTCACGATCTCCGTGGTCCAGCGGTCGCAGCCCGCTTTGTCGTCATGCCATTTGCGGGTCTGGAGCTTGCCTTCCAGATAAATCTGGCGGCCCTTCTTGTACATCTTGCCCGCCACTTCGGCGAACTTGCCGAAGATCACGGCCCGGTGCCACTCGGTTCGCTCCCGGGCTTCCCCGGTCTGTTTATCGGTCCACTTTTCGGTGGTGGCGACAGACAGGTTGGCGACGGCGCGGCCGTCCGGCGTGTAACGCACGATCGCGTCTTGCCCCAGGTTGCCAATCAGTTGGATTTTGTTAATCATGATTCGCTCGCTTTCTCCCAATTCAATGGGAAGTTTGAGGCTCGACGGCCTCTGGTTTGGGTGTGGAAACTTCAAAACGAGAACAAAAAGAATTTTTTTAAAGAAGCGCTGCGACCAGTGCGAAGATCCCGCACATCGCAAAGGTCACAGCGGCCCCGATCATGTCCCGGATCATCGGGTGGGGTTTCCCGAGCAACCAACGACGAAGCACCGGAATCCGGCGCTCATAACCTCGTCGAAGGTGAACTCCCGGGCCTCGGTGGCCCGAAAATACGGAACAACGCAATACAGCATGTCCCCGGGGGCCAGTTCGACGTTGACCCGGCTGAACGCCACGGGCTCGCACAGCATCATGCTGAGCACGGCGGCGGTATTCTCATGCGATACAATCGAGCGCATACTTTCAACGGCCGGGACGCTCGACAGCGGGATCTCCCTGATCGAGGTTTCACGCACGTCGGAAGACAACATCATGGGTGAGAACGTGCTCGCCAGATAAGTAGTCATGTTTCAATCTCCTGTTTTTGGGTTTTGGGTTTAAAGAACTGACCCAAGCACAAAGAGCATTTTTTCATGATCGAGAGAAATAAGATCAGATATATCGAGCAGCTATGCCAGCGGTAGGGCCTGAGAAACGCCAGTCGATTGACTGGGCCTTGGATCGGAGTCAATAGCGGCGGAGGATCGCGCTGTGTCTATCAAACAAGAAAAGCCCAGACACCCGAAAACAAGGGGTGTTGGGCTTAAAATAACGGCGCTATAATACTACAATAGAGGAACAACAATCATCTTTCGGTGATGGACTTTACGTAGGTAATCGTACCCATTATTTTTATAGACAGACCCCCCCATCCTGTGCCCCCCTATTAGAGAGGCAAGATCGGGGCACAGGAAAAAAAGCAAAAGGCATTTGGGGTTTTCTTCTTTAATCGTAGAATCAGGCGGCCAGTTTGGTTTTTGTTTCTTCGTCGGGCGTTGCAAAACACTCTTCGTGCAGCGCGACCAGCTCGTTTAAGATGAAGCTGTAGTTCGAGTCGTCTTGATGCCGTCCTAAAAGGGCCTCGCCCGATTCCTGCCGGCCAGTCTTACAAAACGTCAGCAAGCTGAAAACGTGCTTGAGTTTGTAGATCATGGCCACTGTGTAGGGCGTGATGGGGGCGCCCTCTAAGAGCCTGGCGATCTCGACAAAATTGGCATTGGGATCGGTGTCTTGTTTTCCGCCTGAGTAGTCGTGGTTTTTCTGGGTCACAATCGTGCGGGCCCGGGCCATGAATTCATCATACCGGGCCAGCCGGGCATCGGGCGGTGTTTGGGGCTTATCAGCCGCCGCCATTCTGGCCGTGAGAATGTGATACCAGTCTATCGGAGTCGTGGCAATTGGCTCGGGGGCACCGGACTCAAGATCATCAATAATGATCATGTCAGCAGACATGCCGCGAATCTCGGATTTGGGTTCAGGATCACCGAGCCAGGCCGCATGGGTCGTGAGACTCGGTGCTGCTTTTTGGGCGTTTTGGGCATCGATTGCCAGTTCAAGCGCCTCGATCAGTTCCAAATAGCTCACACAGGCTGTGTTATCAGCCGGATCCTTCAAAAACGGGTAGCTAAACGCCAAATGATGGTCATCAGGATCGACTTGAAGCGCCACGTCTAACCGGCCGTCTTTGGTGATGCCCGCTTTCAGGAAACTTACGAGTTGCACTATATTTTCTGTCTTCATGGTCGGGTGCTCCTTTTTGATTTTGAATTGGTTATCTTGAAATGGCGCCCATGGGCACACTTGCCACTATAAAATGGCCGCGCCTGTTCGCTTTGCCAATCTTTTCGAGAAATTCCTGCATGCTCACAGTGCCATCGGGCAGGGCTTCTTTCTTGCCGTGCCATACAGCGCGCGTCGTGACGCTTTTATTTTTTACCTCGCGGGCTTTTTGGGCCTCACGAAGCTCGACCGCCAACTCAAGCGCCTCAACCAGCGCCCGATAACTTACCTGCATCGTATTATCACCGCTGTCTGGCATGTCCGGATAACTGAACACCACGCTATGGACGTTATGGTCAATCCGCAACCTCACGTCCAACCAACCCTTTTTGTCGAGCCCTGCTTTCAGGAAACTTGCGACTTGGCTAATCTGCTTAACATTCATGCTCGGTGCTCCTTTTTGATTTTGAACGGTGAGTCTTGTCATTTTGACAAGGTATGTGGCGCCTGACTCGGTGATTCTTGTCATTTTGACAAGTTTTGGGCGCTTGACTCGGTGATTCTTTTCGTTTTCGAACATTTTCGACGCTTGACTCGGTGATCCTTTTCGTTTTCGAACATTTTTGACGCTTGGCCCGGTGTTTCTTTTCGTTTTCGAACATTTTTGACGCTTTTTGTTGTTTTGCGGAAAAATATCATTTGAGGATCTGTACCCATGATATGGGGTGTTTTCGGCATCTGTACCCAAGAGTGTCTCAAGTAGTTGTCTTTACATGAGACACTTTCTTGAGACACTATGAGACACTTTTCGAGACAGTCCTGTTTGCCTTAAATCGCTTGTCCACTTTAACCAGTTTCTTTTTATAGCTTGGCGTTTCTTTTGCCCCAGGCCGGCCTTTTGCCTTCCATTGGCTATACCAAGACGTAGTCCCGACGCAGGCCAAGGCGTCATCATAATCAAACATCAATTTCAACAAGGCCCGCCTGTGACGCATGATCGAGTTCCGAAGCTGTTGGAACTTGATTTTATTCTCAGGAGACGTGGTTATATCTATGGCGGCTTTTACCCTAACAGCCGCTGCATCCAGCTCGGCCAACGCCTCCTTAAGCGAATGCCCTTGTGGCCCACTTGGCATTATCTGTTATCCCCCTCTCCATTTATTTTGTTTCGGGCCGCCCGATCTTCGAGTTTGACCTGATTCATTGCGATAACCTCACTGAGATTTGAACCCAGTGCCCTGGCCATCTTGGCAATGTACCATTGGACGTCGCCCAGCTCCAACAGCAGCTCGCGGCAATCGGTCGGGGAAACGATGCCCTGTTTATCCCGTAGGATCTTTTTTACCTTATCCGCGACCTCGCCCCCTTCTCCTGTGATCCCCAGGGCGGCAAACAAGACCTGCTTGAATCCGTGTGACAGCGGATAATCGAGCTGGGTGTATTTATCAACGCTCAAGACAAACGCTTCATATTCTTTTAACAAAAAGCCTCCTATGCTGCTTTCTTTTGAGAGTTCCACCAGAATTCATCTGATAGTTTTATCATGGCGACCTGGACCTCTTCCAGCGACCAAACGCACATGGACAGACACCCACAATCTTTCCAGGCCTTTAACCGGGCGATCTGGATCTTTGAGGGTTGATTGTCGCCGGCCTTAACCTCGATTTCCAACCGAAGCCCACGGTACGCACCAGTGATATCAGGCTCGCCTTTTTTCCCGGGGCCAGCGAATCGCTTCCTGGCCTTGCATCCCTCAAGCGAATTTAAATACTTGAGAATTTTATTCGTAATCCCTGTTTCAAGCTGCCTGTTTCCAGCCATATAATTCCTCGCATACGATCCGGCCCAGCTCCCGGGTGGCCCTGATATCGGCAACGGCATTGTGGGCATCCAGACCCAGCTTGACGCCGAACGCATCACAAACCGTGCCCAGCTTGTAATCGTCCAATCGCAAGCCCTTTAAGGCAATCAACCGGGCCACATCGGTCAAAATGTCCTCTCTGGCTGAAAAGATCCAGCTCCCGGGGCCGTACTGGTCGCTGACCGCAAACCAGGTTTCATAGAGCATGTCCATATCGAACCCGACATTGTAGCCAGAAGCTACAAATTTGTCACTTTTCTTGTACTTGTTTACATATCTGGCGAGAACCTTTTGGAGCTTGAGCAACCCGTCCACCGCAGGCGGGAAGGCCATGATCTGCTCCATGGTGTAGCCGTTGATGTCAAGGGCTTCTTGCTCAATGTTCCGGCCATCAAGCGGCCTCATCAAGATCTCGACTTCCTCGACCACCGTGCCCTCGATCTCGACCAGTCCGGCAAGCTGTATAATCGAATGCCGGCGCGGGTTTGTTCCTGTCGTTTCCGTGTCGAACCAAAACTTTTTCATCCTCATTTTCATGGTACGCCTCACAACTCCATTTACCAATTGGGCACCCTTCGCCTGACCGGTAAAAGTCGAACACTATCCCTCCTTCCTTTGCATCGCACCACATCACGTCATAAATGCCATTGGGCACCAGGTCCAAGTATTCACAAGGGCCCGTGAAACACACCGGTCGCCAAACAGCGGGATGCTTCACAACGGCTTTGACTTGGCCATCGTCGCCAAAGTCTAAGACCAATAGTGGTTCTTTTGCTGTTTCTGTTTTCATATAATTATGTGTTTCCATAGCGCAAAATCTCACTATTAGCAAGCCTTTAGATAAAATTATGGCCCAATCTTGCGAATTTTAAGATTGGCAGCCATTATTTGATCAACCGAAAACACTGCAGAAAAGTAGCCATGGGGAATATTTCCGGTTCTTCACTATCGGTAAAGACCAACATGAATCGTCGCTTGGTTGCCGTGGAAACAAACGGTCGCACCCGATAAGCCTCCATTGGTAGGAACGTGCCGCCACCGCGCCGAACATAGCGTAGACACCGGGCTGTTTGTGTGCTTTTCATATTATGCCTGGCCTCCATGTATCTTCTTGCGTATTTTCGTATGAGGCGGAGATCTGTTCACTTTGGATTCATAGTTCCACACAAAGGCTGGCCTTACCCCTTCCAGCATTTGATGGTGCCATTATGATTAGTTCTTCCTTTGCGCGAGTCATGCCAACATAAAATAGCCTGTATAAGCTGTCCCTTGCTTCTTTCCCGCCCTTACCAAGAATTTCCTGGTTCGCCTGAAAGCTTATATCTGGAAACAGATAAACCGAATCGGCCTCGCCACCCTTGACTGAGTGGATCGTCCCTATAACAATCTTTGGCGGTCCTAAGACTGCATCCAACCCAAACGAGCCCAAAACCTGTAAGGGGTACTTCAATCCTTCCTGCCGCGTGGCTTGCACCTGGTCAAAAAGCCACTTGACATCCCGACCCATTGCATGTTCGACCGCGCTATCTGTCAATATTTGTGACAATACCCCTCGCGCTGTGTGCAGCCCTTCGCCGTTTTTAATTACAACATCTTCGAGCGCTTTAATTCCTGCCTTGCCGTTTTTACGGATCAGTCCCTCTGGGCCTACTTTTAGATATTTAGCCCATGATAGAAACTGCCGAATATCCCAATATGGACCATCTTCGCCGGACCCAAAGAACCCGGCTAATAAATCTCTGGCTGAATTTTTCTCGCCACCGCCGGATTGTAGCGGATTCCAATCGCCGCGTCTTTTCCGGTATGGATTATGGAACGGAATACCAGCGCTTCGCAATTCCGCCTTTAGCGGCTCAACCATGTATGAACACGACGCCAGAAACATAACAGTTTTGCCGTTAGCTGCTTTTTCTTTTGCCTCTCTGATAACTTGCTTGACGGACTTATAGGATTCCTTGTGCCGCCGAACCAAGCCCAATACCGGCACGCCGCTTTCATCCAGACGCGGAGCATACTCTTTTGGTTCACGCACCGACACTTTTTTAATGAGCTTCATTGCCCGTTCAAGCACGGCCTGCGGGACCCGGTAGCTTTGGCCCAACACTCTCTTGAATTTCTGATCAAGATCGGCACGAATAAACGCCTCGGGGCTGGCACCAGTGAACCGATATATGCACTGATCATCGTCTCCGACGAGCACCAACCATTGAGCTTCTTGCCCCCAACTGCGAACCAGCGAAAGCTGTAATTTTGTAAAATCCTGGGCCTCATCCACAAAGATCACATCTGGGTGACCGGGGGCATAGGGCATGTCGCGGAGGCAAACTTCAATCAGGTCTGTGAAGTCCATAAAGCCATGTGCCGACTTAAATTTACACCAGGCTTTATAAAAGGCCTTAATGGTTACGCCTGGCCACATGTCTTCTGGAATCATCTTGGCCCGCAAAATGCCAACCTCGCCAAGTAGCCTCTCGCCTACAGAGCCGCTCGATTCATCGGTGCCGCCTTCATCCATATTGCCTTTTGCGGCGGCCTCCATCGGATATTGAGGAAATTCAGCGTTCCAGACTTTTTTATTCGCTTCGGCAAGCACTGGGTTGCCAATGGCCCGAAAACACAGACTATGCAGCGTGCCCACATTTTGAGAATCCACAGGGATGGTCAGCCCGGTCTCAACGCTGGGCTTATTTGCGATCTCTTTTGCTCCAGTTTTTGTGAAACTGGTAACCACAATCTTGTGACTGCCGAATTTTCTTGCTGCGTCTGGAATCTCCTTGGTTGCCAACCGGGTGGTCTTGCCAGTACCCGGTGGCCCCTGGATTTGAATTTCGCCCATTATTCACCCCTTACAATGGCGAAAAGCAGCTCTGAAACCTCACTCCACTTGGCCCTGGATAGCTCCGGGAGCCAAATGTCGGTTTGCTCGGCGATGTTCTTGCGGAACTTTGCCTGGACCAACAAACTGTCACCACCAACCAGCTCGACGTGCTGTCCATTGACTCTCATGAAATACACACGCTCCGACCCTCCTTTGTAGGATGGCCGGACGCGGGATTGGGCCTCCGTAATTTCGATGCCAATCACATCCCTGACCTTTTCTGACGCGTTCTGGGTAGTTTTCATGTTTTTACCCTCTATTATATGGTTGTTATTAACAGTAATTCCCAATAAGACACTAAAAATGGTTCCAAATGGCTGTCTTTAAGTCAGTAAGTCACCAATAAGTCACCGATAAGTCAGGGTCTGCTGTTCGTAGATATGTGTTATACTTAAAGATAACGACAGATAAGTCACAAAGTCACTCTCTTTTTCGGTTTTCACGAAAGCTGCCTCAGTCGTGAAAAAAACCCTTATAGTAAAGGCATTATTTTACAACAGCCAGCAGCGGCCGCGTAGGAACAGCAAGGATCTTGGTCGGTACGAGCAGTACCCGGCGTGACGTCCAGGCCCCGTCGATCACCACGTTGACCTTCTGTGATTCAAGGCCAAGTCGCTTGAGCGCAGTGATGATCGTTGACCTGCCCTCCTCGATGCTTTTTTTCTGACGCATGTAATCCATGAGGGAATCGACAAATATGTGCCAATTGCCTCCCTTCACAAACGGATCTTGTTCGGCGGCGGCCTCGGCGGCTGTGAATTGGGGTTTGCCGTCAAGATAATCTCTCAACCAGTACTTTAACCGGCCTTTCAATGTCGCCTCAGCCGGCATGGCCACGGTCGTAACCAGGGCTAATAAAGCCTGTGATAATATCGCCCACTGCCTCTTGCTTACATTTGGAATCCGAAAATCTATGGCCTCACCGATGCTATCCTGCAGATTCTTGTGCCTCAGAAGGCAGGCCACTCCAGGCAGTGGGATTTCGTGTGTTGTGGTTTTCAATACGTAGGTAACCGTGTCCGCCATATACTTATCAATAGACACTACCTCAAACCCCAGGCTGGCTTTGATCAGCGCAATCTTTTCAGCGCGAGTTTCAGTGTCGCCAAGAAGCCCGGCAAGCTCGATTGATTTGGCTGTTTCCTTGTCCGTTATTTTTTTTTTAGCCGCGAGCAGGGTCAGGCCAACGTATTTCGGTCGACCGACCACTTTATCCATTGGATGGCCATGGCGCCGGTTCCAGGCGATCAGCAGGTTCGCCACTTCCTGGTCGGTCCACCCGGCCTCCACGGCATAGTACGCCAGGCTCATGTGATAAGCGCTGGTAGTGGTGTCTCCGCTCTTAAACTTTCGTTTGCCCTGCCAGGATTGTTTAAACTGCGGGTCGATGTCGCACAGCACGTCAAATTTTTCGGTAGGCGGATTTGCATTAATGTTGAGCACCAATCCACCACCGATCTTTTCTACCAGTTTGGGGTCGGCCGCTACTTTTACCGGCTCCGATCCCGGTACCGGTACCATGATCATCTCGACCAGCAGTTCGTCAAAGTCGTCTGGATTATATCTGACCGTATTTTCCTCAAAACAGACGACCGGGATCATGTCGCCCTGCTTATTATTGAAAGTGCCCGGTACGCGAAGCACACGGCTCAAATCGTGGACTCCATCGACCCCCCACCCTCTGGCCCCCGCATTTGATCTTAACGTCTCTGTGAGCCTCTGAGAGAGTGCAGCGGCCTTTTCCCGCTCAGCATCGTCATCGAACATCCAGGGTTCTTTAAAAAGCCACCAGGCCTGGAGGCCATGACCGGAATGTATGACCAGACTCGGATCGAATCCATGGCCTTTTATCAGGCTCATGGCTTCTTTGACGGTTTCCGGCAGGTTGGTGTTTTTATGAACGGCGTGTTTGATGTCGATATCGGCATAAAAGCCGGGTATGCCTTTGACTTGTTCGGCTTTAACGCGGGTTGATGGAGTTCCTTTTCGGCTGACCATGCCACAGCCGACGAACATATCTGCGTTGTCTTTCTCCAGATAAGCGCCGGCTTTTGTGACGTCTTGAAACCAAATTGATTTCTTGGTTGAGAGTTTCCAAAGATAAATCCATGCCCCGTCTGGCTTTTCGCCAAACAGAGCGTCAAGAAATACGCCCGATGTCATCCCCATACTTGCGACCCCGCTTAATTACTTGATTTCGATTTTCCCCGATTTGATTTACTGGCTTAAACTGGCTGTGGCATTTTCGAGGGCATCGATCACATATAACGCTTTTTTGGTCTGGTTGTCACGGCAATTTCTTGCTTTCCGTGAGACTTTTGAGCCGGCCACATCATGTAGTGGCTTAGGGATGAGCGAGACACTTTTCGATCTCGGCAATACGGCCCATGATCCCGTCCACCTTACCACTTAAGTACTGAAGATCGTCTTTAGTCTTTTTTTCAAGCTCTTCGAATTTCCAGCTTAGCTCAGAGAGTTCCGTGCTGCAATCGGCCGAGCGCAGTTCTTCAAGTTGCTCGTTGACCCATCCGCCATGTTCGTCTTCTCGAACATCAAGGCCGTTGATCCGGCCGTTAAGTTCTTCAAACCCATTATCAGCGTCTTGCTTATTTTTTCGGACCTGGCTGGACAGGTCCTCGCCCAGCTTGCTGATTTTATCCCGGATTTCAAGGCGCATCTTCTTGCGCTCCGTCAATAATTCCTGAAAGATCGCGTCTACCAGGTCATTGATTTGCTCTCTGATTGCGTTGCTCATGTCTATATTACCCCTTTCTTTTTGTTAATAGGCCCAGCAGTTTTTCATAAAAGCGGCCATTTCGCGCCGACGCCGCCGATCTTCCAGGGCAGCGGCCACGGCGGTTTTCTTGTAACTGGCGATGGCGCCATTAATGGCGTCCTTGGCGCATTCGAGCAGGCCCGAGAGTTCATGATCACCGCCGAAAAATCCCCAGCACGAATCATCGTCATTTATTTTTTTATTGGCAATCACTGGCTTGGTCATGTAGCCGTAGACTTGGCCAGTCAAATAGTAATCATATACCTGGACCTCACCCTCCATGCACCTGATGGCCCGCTGCTCAATGGTCCCAAATTCAGGATGATCGGACCATTCGATGGCGGCTTTTTCCCGGGAGATATAAATAAAGCCAAACCGATTCGACTCCCAGCCAGGCGCGCCGGTGCGCATGGTGAGCCCTGAGTGGTCATAAAGATAAAGTGGCAGGACGATGGCCTTTCGATCGATGATTTTCTCGGCGATTTTATCGATTTTGGCCTCGACCATGCGAAACGCTTTGTCATGGCTATATTTCTGGGCCAGACGGGTGTAGCCGTCGTTATTCCAATAGTTGATGGTATTGGCAAGGTTCGGGCAAAACTCCTCGGCCAGCTCGGCTTTGATGTTGTCGGCAGAAAAGCTATGGCTGTCACCCAGGTCATATTGGCCGTGAAAGCAGACCATTGTTCCTGCGTTGTCAAACTCTTTACGCGGGTTTAGCGAAATCTCATCGGGTTCAATCTGGATTTCGAATCCCCGGTATTTAACCGTGTTCATTATTAGGTCCCCTCTTCTATGGCCCGTTGCTCAAGAATCTTTAAAGCCGTTGCACCGTATTTCCATCTGGTTTCGTTTTTGACCCATACCGATACGCTGACCACCATCTCAAACACGGCTTCGGCCAGTGCGTCGCTTTCTTTATCGGTGATCGTGTGCCGAAAGCCGGCAAAATACCAGCACTTGGTCTTTTCGTCCTGAAAAATAACCACCCGATGGGTATTCAGCACCCAGCCTTCACTGGCGTATTCAAAGTCAACCCGGTTGGCTGTCACTGATATGATTTTGGGTTTCATTTCGCTCATAGCGCCGGCCTTTCTGAAAAATATTCAGTGCGATTCCAGTTTTTGTCATAGGTCACCATAGCTGGTGGCGGTGGACCGTAAAACTGGGCCGCATCGTCAAGTTCGGCCTTAAACGACGCTTTATCCAGGCATGTGACCTCGATGATATCGCCTTCGCAGAAAGTGACCGTTTGGCGGGTTTCCATGTTGACCCATACACCAAAATAGCTGGCGTCTTGTTGAGTATCATATTGGATCCAGCCATTTGCCCGCGAGCACCGGCCCATGTCAAAGGCGTATCGATCGGTTTGGCCATCAAAGGACCGCTCGATGATGTTGCCCCGGCTATTGGTTTCAGGCACATAATCGCCAAGCTCAAACTTGAATTCCAGTGCTCGATGCTCACGACGAATGGCCAGGATGGTTTCCTTGGGGAATGTGCCGCGTTCGTGCCAGTAAATTTGGCCGAAAAGCACGCCAATCTTTTTGAGTAGCTGAGTCTTATTAAGCTTCACGCTGCCACCCATTCTTTCAATTTGAGGTATTTTTCCCACTGGCCATTATAGTACCGGTATTTCGGGCGCGGGATCGGCGTTCGAATGTTTTTACCCTCCAAACACAGGCTCCCATAATGGCCTTGACCAATACAGCGACACAGGCGCGGCCATTTACAGTTATGAGCTTGGGTTTCATTTTATTGCTCCAGCAGATAAGTGAGTAAAAATCTATAGAAAGAACAAAGAGGGTTGTTTTTTTCTTCCCGTTACTGGAAAAGGTCGCCTTCGTTTTCATGTACCCACCTAATATATTTAACGCCTTTAGCCAGCTCTGGCTCTGCCACGATCGCGGCCCGCACCATCTCGCATTGAACGTCAAACGGCAAAGCAGCCAGTCCGCTTCTGTCAAAGGGCCAATGCTGACTTTTATCCATAGCCTGGATGCGCAGGCTTGCTTTGCGAACCTTATCGCAAAGGTCTTCGAGCTGTAGCTCAATTTCCGTGCACTCGTGAATTAAGTCGCCGGTTTCTTTTTTCATGCGGCCTCTCTTTCGCTGTTGCACCATGCCCGCAGATCGTCCTCGCTGATACATTTCACGCCCAACTTTTCCGCCTTGGCTTTCTTCCCGCCCGCTTTGTCACCGCAGACCAGATAGGTGGTGTTTTTGCTCACTGACCCGACGACCTTGCCGTCGTTGATTCGGGCCTGCAAGTCCGGCGCCGATGCCAGTAATTCAGCAGTGGCCAGGTCTTGTTCATCGGGAATCGGTTTTCGGTAGACCCGGGCGATAAAAATGCCAGATTTGCTCACAATCTCAATGGTCTTGATCCCGACCGGGTGCTGTACCCGATATGGCCCGGGGACTGGCTTTTTCTTTTTCATGTCTCATTCGCTTTCTGTTTTTCTTGAAACTTTATGACGAGTTTACTGAGAATGGCAATCAATGGCTTACAATCACCGTTTACCGTGGCGTCATAGGCTGGGATGCAGCCGTAGAGGCCGGTAGTCTCTCCAGATGCTATGTATAGTGGACAATGGCCGCATTGTGGGGCATAAATTTCGCAAAGGGGGCAGTAGTTTTTGTAGGAAGCCAGAGAAAGTTTATCCTGATTGCCGTTTATAATAATTTCTTTCAGCTCGTGGCAACTTACGCCTGGGCGGCGTGCCAACTGTTTGTCTGCTTCTTTCCAGATGAAAAGGGTTTCTTCTATGGGGGTCATCATTTTATTTTCCGGTATGGCGTCAATCGCCCTTGAAAGATCGGCCATGGACGCCTGAAAGGCCTTGATTTCGGGGTCGCTCCAAATTGCGTCGCTGAGTAACTGCGCCACGGCATCGGGGGTGGGCTCGTTGTCGAGATCAATTGGGAAGTTGACGGAAACAACGTGGACATCGTTGCTACTGATCAATGGTGAGCGCATGGAAAAGCACCAATAATCAGAACCGGTCCATTCTCCATGATATTGGTTTTCATCCATAATGATAGATTCTGCGATCTCGCCTTCTTCCTCGCCTTCTGGGCTGCAAATATTAGCATACACCTGCAGGCGGGCTTCTGCCCGCCATGTTTCACCGGCATCAAAGTAGCAGGCAGACACAACCTTGATTTGCCCTCCCGGATCAAGGTCCGCGTCTTTACCGCATAAGCCGTGCCCCACGCGGCCAAAGCGAGCCAGAGTTTCAGCGACGTCAACGCTGGTGTCTTCATCGGGGCTTGCTGTCTTCCATTGATCGTATGAATTCATGTTGCCTCTAATAATAAAACGGGTGGTCGAGTTTATTGTGAAAATGGACAAGAGTTGACGCTGGGCATTCCGTCCCTACTTACGGGAAAATACTCTTCGTAGAGATCGTCATCGATTCTGCTGTCAAAACAACCTTCTTGCAGCATTTTTACGAGTTTAGGAAAGACCTCTTCATGATAAGTCCTGGCCAGCCGGGAATCACGGAAATTCGGCGCACTGGGGCCAACAAGGCAATAAAGATATTTCGTTTTATCTACACTCATCAGCGTAATGCCGATGTCTTTGTCGCAACCAGTAATAATGGCCCTTTTTTCGTCTTTCCAGTTTTTTAGTTTAACGATCTTGCCTTCAAGCTCAGTTGTGTTCATGTTGCCTCCAGCAATAAAACAGCCAATAGATTTTCTTGTCGGCCAAATTCACGCGCTGCTTTCAGATCAAAGAGCAGCACGTCCATTGAATCGGTCCACTTTGGGTGCATCAGATCGCCAATGACCAGCACGCCTATGCCCTCGATGTAGACTTTGCGCCCAAAGGTCCAGCCCTGGGCCAGCAAATCAGGCGACACGGCCACGGTGCCGGGCTTGACGCGGCGCTGAATGGCTGTGAGTTCAGGCGTTGAATCGGTTTCGGCGGCCCGGGGCGTATAGGCAGTAACGGTAACCCGTTTGGCCTGTTTGATCATGGTCTTTTCAATGGCCAGCACCCGGCGAACCAGTTTTTCATTGAGCCGTTGCTGGGCACAAGATGGCTGTACCTTGGCACCTGGCCACAGAACAAACGCTTCCAGGCTCGCAAGAATCAAGCATGCAACGTACCAGGGCCATCTCATGATCCACGGCTTTCGTTTCTGAGCTGGTAATTGGTAGATGAAGCAGCCACCACAAGATTGTGTTCGACGAGCAGCATTTCAACCGCTTCGAGTTCGTTTAAGATGTGTTCGACCTGTATTTCCACAGCCATGTTGGTATTGACCATGGCTGCGGTCTTGATGTTTATGAAGCCAATACGGACGTTGTTGTGCGGCCCGTCGAGATCAAAGGCAATTAATTTGAGCCCATGGTGCGGGTTTAAATTGACGTTGATCGCTTTTACGATTTCGGTGCGGACTGCCCGGAGTCCACCAGGGCAGTTATCGCCGGACTCCCAGCCATACTTGGTTTTCATTTGCTGATAGATTTCATGTAGCGTCATGGGGCAGTTCTTTCTTTGAGTGAGACTACCAGTCCAGCGTATTTTGCTCGGAGCAGGCAAGCGCGAAAATAGCGACACCAGCTCCAGGTCAAATTGGCCCGGATCGTTTTCACAAAGGGCCTCTGCCAGCTCGCGGTGCTCTTCGTCAATGACGCCAAACACTTCGTGCCGGCTGGCAAAAGTGCCTGGGCCCTTTTCAATCAAACGTGCCTGTAGTTTCTTTTTGACCCGCTCGATTGCGTTGTCGAATAGATTGGTTGTCGCTTCATGCCGCCTTCTCCCTTTTTGTGGTAAACGCCTCGATTAGACTTGCGACCTGGTCGGCTGGCATGATTTTTGTCCATGGCGTTTCCTTGCCACATTTGACGCAATACGCGCCGGATGACAGGCAAAACCTGTCCATAGATTCAGTCCTGCAGGTTGGGCACATCCATTTGATTTGGTACTTCTCGAAGCCGATTTCAGGTTCAGACATAAAAAAGAAAAAACCCCTCAAAAAGAACAAAAAAGATTATTTATGCTTAACGAGCCAGTCGCCACAGACAAAGCCCTTGGCTGTTTCTTTAACTGGGTATTTATTGCCGTAGTCCCACCAGTGATAGTCGCCCATGGTGATTTGGGCGTGGGCGTTCATGGCTGCTTGGCGATGGTCGGTCACATCACTTAGACCATAACATACGACCAGACCGGTTTTTACGTTGACAGCGTTGATCAAGGCCATGGCTACTCGCCTTCAACTTCGTATTTGGGCACCCAGACCAGGGCGTTGACCCAGAAGCCGTCTTCGACCATTTCAACGTCGCTTGCGTTTTTGCCCACGGAGACGTCATCGTCTTCATAGAAATTAAGGGCCCGGCTGAGAACTTTGGCAACCAGCTCATCGGTCAGCTCGGGGTTGACCAGGCACTCGTGGCTGCATTTATAGCACTTGGCCTTGTTGGAATAGGTTGTAGCACCGACCTCGCTGTTGTAGGAATCGCCGGCATCGATTTCGTTGTCTTCATCGATGGTGCAAACGAAGGTTTCCTTGTCAGAGCAGACAGCCACAATGTCAAATTCTTCGCTGCCGCATTTTTCGCACTTACGATTTGCCATTTTCAGTCTCGCTTTCTTGGATTTCAAATCGCATGTATTTGCCGGAGTATTCGACCTGATCGTCATCGAGCATCTGGTTGAATATGCTGAATTCAAGCCGGGTCATGGCGACCTTGCCGGTTATGTCCAGCGCGTTGAGGCCCAGCTCGGGCCATGTGACTGTTAATATAACTGTCTCTTCTTTTGGCGGATATTGATCCAGCCGATAATAAACGATGTACTTGGTCATCACGATGCCTCTTTTGATGTCAGCGAGAACGCTTCGTTTTGGAGTTGATAGAGACTTGCCCACATTCCATCGGGGATGGTTGCGCCCATGTGATTCATGTCGTTGATGGTCTTTGCGGTTTGGGCCAGCTCAAGCAGCGTGCGTTTCAACCGGCCGAGTTGTTCGGCTACGGTTTCGCCGTTGGCTTTTTGGATAATGACATCGAGCTTACCGATCTTGGGGTGCCACATCGAAATGGTGAGAAAGTTTTTTGCACCTGTTTCGGTTATCATCCTGGCGGCTTCTTCAGCCATCGTAACAAAGACCGGCGACCTGGCAATGATCTCGATGCAGTTGTCTTTTGACATGGCTGCTTTTTCGATGGAGACAAAACCATCGGGCACTCTTTCCCGACCCAGGCGCAATTTTACCAGGGGAAGGGCGATACCCATCGGGACAAAGAGCAAGAAAAATTCCCAAATGGTAACCAGTGTCATGGAAATCGAATGACGGATCATGGCTTATGCTCCAGTTGAATATTGCGTTTTCGCATGGCGCCTTTGATAAAGGCCAGCCGGCCAAGTTCGCTGATCTGGCTCGTTCTGCTGGCCGGATCGAGCATCTTCGTATCAACGAACGTGAGTATGCCCATCATTTGACTGAGCTTTTTCCCAGCCCTTTTCCGGTACTTCTGTGCAACCAGATTTACCTGATCTCGGGGATGTACGACTTTGTATCCAAGGCCATGGACGTTTTCGAGACACAGATAGTGGGTTTCCAGCAGCTCTTTTTGGAGCGGCTTAAGTTGTGCCAGGAATTCAAGTTGAACCTGTTCGAAGTCTTTTGAGTTGCCAAGAGTCGGCATATCGATATTGAGCATCGTCAAAAGCTCCGGCACTGTGAATAAAATGCCGTAGCCGTCTTGATTAAATCGCTGCACGATTTTTTCCGAAACATCGCGCCATGCCGGATATTTTATGGTCATTTTTGATCCAATCTTTTGTATTCAAGAAGTTGTGCCCTACCACGCCTTGCCAAACCTGACCCGTCCGCTCCCAGCCTCGCGTTGATCAAAATTGGTTGTGTTCCCTGCCACGCCAAGCCGTACCTTGCCCCGAACCGACCATCCAAACACAGCCTTGCGTTGATCTAAAATGGTTGTGTGCCTTGCCGAACCTGGCCACGCCATGTCATACCCTGCTGGGCCTCGCCAAACCTTGCGTCTTACAGGATTAAAGCTGTTCCACGGTAAATCGTCCCAGGGTGCCGCCGTTGGGGGAGCTGGGCCGGCGCTCACCAAGGCCAATCAGATAGCCGCTGTCTTCAAGAATTTGCAGTACGGTGCGCTCGTCGATCTGCGCTTCATCGTAAAACAGACTCACCAGGGGGATTTCCCAGGTTGAAAAGATCGGACGGAATCTGAGCACTTTGCTTTTTCCGGATACGCAGACCATGTCGATGTTGCAGAATTCTTCGAAAAATTTGTCCAGGGCGGGATTCGGGATCTCTCGCGTTGACGTTGCGGTGATCTGTTCCGGGCCACCATGGACGAAATTAGAGAAATCGTCGTTGAGAACCACACCAGTCTTGTATTTGGTGCCGTTCTTTTTCTTTTTCGAGCCAGCCAAGAAACATGCCTGCAAGCAACGTCCGGGCATGACTATGCGGCCTTTTTCCATGTAAAGGCCTGCCTCCCATTCGATTCGGCCGATTTCCATCATGTCGGCGTCGGACTTGCCTCGCTTGCCGGTGAGGGCTTTCAGGGCCTTGGTGTACGGGCTGAACGGGTTTGCCAGTTGAATATTGTGAGTCATGATCGGGCTTTGGCCAATGAGTCGAGCCTTGAATTCTTTCATTTAAAGTGCCTTTCTTTTAGTTTAAAGTTTGAAGGGGAGCCGGCCCGGGGCCAGTAAAATGCCCCGGGCCGGCGATGTATGGCTGTCTTGTCTAAGGCAAATACAAACTTAGACCCACCCTGCCACCCTCTGCCACACATCTGGGGACGTTTTCGTATTTATATATCCAACCGGGCCATCGCGCACCGGTTTCGACTGGCGGGGCCAGCCGAAAAACGAAAAGAAGATCATGTTGATCAGCCCTCTATTTGAAATTCAAAACAGAACAAGAAATGCAATTTTAATCGCCCATCATGACGGCAACCGGCTTGAGTTCGACCAGCGGCTCGATCAGATCGGCCTGGGCCGCGATCACCTTCTTGATTGGCCGATATGCCTGGGGGGCTTCGCCGAAATTCAGCATGCCCTTCTTGAGTTTGCCGCGATCTTTCTTGATCGTCGGCCAGCCCTTGAATATGATGCCATTCATGGCTGCGTCACATACTTCCTTGGTCAGCATCAAGCACGCCTGAGCTGGCGGGATGATGCGACCGGCGCCATGGGAACAACTCTTAAAACTATTCTCAGAGCCTTTTCCTCGCACGATAAAGCTCGAATCACCCATTGAGCCGGGGACAATGGCCAGCTCACCGTCAGCGGCGGATGTGGCCCCTTTGCGGTGAATCCATACGTTCCGGCCGAAGTGGTTTTCGAGACGAGCGAAGTTGTGGGCGCATGTGACCAGATCGTCAGGGCAAACGTGCTCACCGAGCACCAATCTGACGGCATCGAGACAAGCCACTATGATCAGCCGGCGATTCTCATTGGCATAGGCGCTGGCAAACTCCATGTCCCGGATGTAGTCCTGGCCTTCTTTGGTGCTGGTCGGCAGAAATGCAAAATTGGGGTCTGATAGAGGCACGCGCCATGTGTCGCACAGCTCTTTTGCCAGATTGGTATAATAGGTGCCGATGTCGTAGCCAAGCCGGCGCGATCCGGTGTGGACCAGTATGCCGAGGCAGCCCGTTTCCTGTGACTCAACCAGGTCGATAAAATGATTGCCGCCACCCAAAGTGCCCAATTGATCCGGCGCGATTTTTGTTAAAAACTCTGAAGTTGCCCAGGTAAATATTTGGCTAAGTGCGGTTATCCCTGCCCTTGAATCATGGACAGATCCACCAGCAACAGCCCGATAGGCATTGGACAAAATCCAGTCGGTATTTTTCGTTGACGAATTAGTGTGTGCCCGGCCAGCGCCCATGGGCACGGTTCTTTCGATTTCACCCATGATGTCCCAATATTGCCGGGTGCTTATGCTGCTCGTCTTTTGGCCTAATTCAAGATAGGCCATGCCACAATTGATATCGACGCCGACCATGCCGGGACAAACAGCATTTTCCAGGGCAACCACACCGCCCACTGGCATTCCGGCCGGACCATACTGCATGTCGGCCATGAGACATACGCGGTTGACGGCGGCCGGATGCAGAGAAAGTTTTACAGCTTGCTCTTGGATTGCGACTTCTGGCGTGTGATTGGACCAAATGAAAATTGGCAGGGTTTTTTGTTTTGGCATGAGTTTTTTTGCTTCAAAGGTTGGTGAGAACATGATGGTCCTTTCTGGGACAGGCCAAAGCAGTGGATCTGCTCTCCAAAAGTGAGAATTTATCGTTGAAAAAAAAATGGCCAGTAAGCGTCTAAACACTCTCCGCAGACCGTTTTCCACTTACTGGCCATTTGCTATTGAATCTCACCATTAGCAAGACTCGGGTTGAAAGTAAAGGCCTTATGCGGCCTGTTTCATGGGCTCGTCCCCGAACGGCTGTTCGGTGGCGGCCTCTTCCAGTTTGCCCACCAGGAACGGCTTGATGGCAGCCACGTAGGCATCCATCTTGGCGGCTTCAGCCGGGGCCAGACGATCGGCCATGGAAAACTCGATGCGGTAAAAGGCCGTTTTGTTGGCGCTCTTATCGCCTTCCAGGGTCATGCGGGTGACCACATGATGGGCCTTGACGTTGTGGCTGGCCAGGGACATCAGGTAACTCCGGGCGTTTTTCAGGGACGTCGGCGGAGCGTTGACCACCATGGGCAGCATGGTATCCTTCTGAATGAAGAACATGGTGCGTTTGGTGCTGCACGCTTTGCCGGAGCCGTTGCGATGGGACCCGAACTCGTTGTTCTGGCACTGCTCGCACAGGCCACCCGGATCGCCGATACCCTTGATGGTGTCCGTGGAATAACAATCCGGGGGCGTTCCCCCGCCTTCGGACGCCCAGAAGTTGCGGATCAGTTCGTGATACACGATGATCCCTTCCAGTTCCTTGTTGGTTTCCATACCGCCCAGGGTCGGGATTGACCACAGGCCGGGACTGGAACCGGCCGGAACGGTGACCCGCTCCAGGTCCAGGGCAGAAATGTTCTCGCCGCCCAGGTTGCACTCAATGATGTCCTTGATGTCGACGTCCGGCTGCATCACCGCAAAATCGCTCACGGTGATGACCGCCACTTCTTTGCTCTCTTCTTTTTTCGCCATGTTGCTTTTCTCCAAATTGATTCAGGTTGATGTTGTGTGTAATTTGACGCGTGTTGTTGTCGTTGCCTCCTTTTAGGTTTGATTTTTGGGGTTGATGGAAAGACAGACAAAAACAAAGAGCATTTTTTAAGCGGCCTTTTTAAAGAAACGCCTCAAAGAAAAGCGCTTTGCCTTGGCCACGGCCGCTGCCCGCTTGGCCACGAAGCCGTCTACCAGACAGTCCAGACAGATCGGCTCGCGGTTCATTTCGGCGGCATCGCTGGTAATCTCAATGCGATTTCTGATGAGCACGGCACCGCATTCGGTGCAGTTTTTGAGCTTTTTGGGCATTTCGCGGCCCCTTCCAACTTTGATGATTCTTGCTTTGAGCATGTTGTTTCTCCCGGGTTAGCGTTTGAGGTTTTCAAATCCCATCAATTGATAGAGTTCGGTCCAGGTTGCTTCGCAATCGCAACAGCTTGAGTTACCAAAGACATTGCTGCTGCCGTCTTCGAGGCTAAGTTCGTCAGTTGTGACACAATCCGACCCGCCGCAATTGGGACAAATTGTGCCCCTGGAATTGACATACTGAGCCTGCGGAAGCGGAATGATTTGCGCCCGAATCAGTCGGGCCAATTCGGCCATCTCGGGATCGTGAAGCGGCCCATCGGGATCCCCGGCTACCACATCGAGTTTCTCCAGCAGTTCGTTTAATCGAGTGTTCATATCGGCCCTGCCTTTCTTGCCATGTTAGAGACATCAACAAACAGCGTGTTTGCCCTCCATGCGGCTGTCAATTTGGCATCTAAGCCAGCCTCAATCTCAGGCACCTCAAAAGTAACCAGACACCCCGGGCAGGTCGCTTTGGAGTTGACCTGGTCGAGATAGGTCGCGTCCATGGCGATATGAAACCCGCACTCGGGACATTCATAGGGGCCTTCAAGCTCGCATTTATCTTCTGCCACCGGGATCCATTTCTTAAACTTTTGCAATGCAACCTCCTTTAAATCTCACTATGTGTAAGATGTCAAGGCAAAAACAAAAAGAATTATTATAGTTTGGCTGTTACCTCGACGCAGCAGCTTTCCGGGTGACCAATGCAGCCGGAATAGACCCAGAAAGTAGTGCAGAGCACTTGATTGTAGTCCAATCGGAACTCATGCACGAAATTATCGAGCCAGCCCTGGGGTACTGCTTCGCTGGGATTTAATTCCTGTGCCATGAGTTAACCTCTTTCTATTTTTGGAGATTAAAAGCCATTTTCAGGCCAATCAGATACGCTTGGCAGCGCATCGGCATGTGAGTGCCGACATTGGGCAGCCACTCCCACCAATCGGTGTCGTTTACGGCCAATGTGACTTCGTCGTGATTGTCGTTGAGGTACCCACAAAATTCTGCTTGATTGGCGCAACACATAGCCTCAAGCAGATCATGAAGGGATTCGCGTGCACCGGCGTTTTTCTTTGGACTGTAATAATGGGGATCATCTTGCATATTGCTCCGGACGTGCTCTTGTATCTCGGCTTTTGCAAGGGCTGAATCAAAAGACACCCATGCGATTCCAGACCCCTGTGGTGAGGCCGCGGCTTTGCCGTGGAAATAATCAAGACTGGTGCCGGCAATCCAGCGCAGGCTGCTGCAGCCGCCACTTGGATTCCAGCAAAAAACGGCTTCACCTAAATCGCCTGATACCATCAGGGTGCCAGCCCGAGAGACGTAGGTGACCCGGCAGGCGCTTGTTCCGGGCTTGCCCCATACCAGCACCTCGATTGGCGTTTTGCCCCGGGCGTAACCAAAGAGATCGTGGCTGATAATCTGGTGATCTTTAAACCAGCGGCTTCTAATGTCTTGGTCCTGTTCTTTCTCGATGCTTTTGGCTGTGATCATTTTTAAACCCCCTGCACCTTTAACCTGCATTGAGTTCTCTCCTGTTAAAAGCGTGATTGATAATTTCGCGATTAACCCAGTCCGTCAGGCTATGGGCCAGCTCCGGATCAAATGGCTTGATGCTTTTTGCGTATGCCTCCATAGCATCTATCGACGCATTGGTATACGCGTCTTCGATTTTGGTTTTAAGACAAAATATTTCATTTCAAGCGCCATGTTTTACTTAACCCCCATGAGTTCCAGTAGTTCGTTGTATTTGGCTTTCATTTCAGCTTGCAGGGCGGCCCGAGTTTTTGCCTCAACCTCTGCAATGGTTCTGGCATAGATTCCGGCCAGCCATTCAACGCGTTCATCAGCCGTGTAGTGTTTGTAATGAGCTTCATTCAAGAGCCAGTCAGCATTAAACGCATATATACTGCCGTCTTTACCGTAGGCTTCGATCAAATGTGTGCGGCCGTTTGTGTCAAGAACCAAGTGAGCGTCAATAGGCTCCCCACAGTGAATCTCAGTGGTGTAGGACTTGACCACAGTGCGCCACGATCTTGGTTCTTTTTTCATGCCGCTACAAACCTTTCTCCGTTCCATTTGACTCGGGATAAATCGTGTCTGATTATAACGTCTTCACAGTGATAACAAAAAGCCCACTTGCCGCCCGTCCAGTCGTTTATTTCAAGTCTGGCAGAGTTTTCGTTTTCGGCCATGATCAGACAATAATGCCTGATCCCCGCGCCATGGACCGGCTCGTGGCCGGACCCAAACGTAAAGTAGAATGGCCTTGGGGTGGGGATGGCAACATCAATCATGGCCTGAACAGTTCGATTGCCAAGATCGGTCGTTTCGTCATTCTCGTCAATCAAACCGTCACCGGCAAGAAAAGCGATGTCATCGTCAAAGATATCTTGAAACCTTGAAAACGAGCCCATGTAGATATTCATCAACAAAACTGCCTGTTCCGGTGTCATGCGGCCAATCTCCCCTTTGGAATGTCATCATTTTTAATGGTCATTTTGAAACCGACCTGGGCTGCCGTATGAAAACACACAATGCCCTCGGGATTGGTGAAACCCGGCGCTGCAAAACTCCCCATTTCGGCCAGCCTATTGATAGTTTCGTAACAGACTTGAACTGAAAAAGCGCCACGATAAAGAACCGGGACCAGATAACAGCAGGCCGGGATCCGCTCTTGGTACTTTTCGATGCGCGGATCAGCGGTAACAATCCGCTGCGGCTGCGCATCGTGACGGCACCACCGAATGGTATTGAAAAGGCTGAATCGTTTTTCCTTGAGGCCATATTTACGCTGAATACCCTGCCCCCACCATTCGCCAAAGTGACGCCCGGGGCCGAGTTTCAGCAGCTCGTCCTTGTGCTCATGTGCCCACCTGGAAAAACCGGCGTTGTCGTCTTGCGGAGTGATCCATCGGGTCCGGGACCCGGTAAAAAAACCGCCATCTTCTGGAATGAAAATCTGGGCATTGGTGCCGTCGATCTTCTCGCTGATAACGCACTCTCTGGCCAGCCGTCCCATTTTAGGAAATTTCTCGAATTCCATTTATTCCTCCAGTTGATTTAGTTGGCCTTGGTCGCGCCCAGTGACTGTTTCGAGTCTGCCTTGATGATGCCTTCAAATTCGGCCGGCAGCGGCTTGCCCTCTTCGGCGCATTCTCTGATATAGGCCGACAGAGTGTTAGCATTGAAATTTTCAGCCACAAACGGCAGGCCCGCATCTTTAATGGCCTGGGCCGCAACCGACCGATCTTCGACCAGAATCTTGGCAAAGTGCCGGGTCTTTACAAACACGGTGCGGCCGTTGACCTTGATGCTGGCAATGCCTTCGGTGGCCAGGTTTTCCAGAATCGCTTCTTCCAGTTTTTCGATGGCCATTCCCAGCTTTTTAGACGCCAGATCGTGCTCTCTTTTGGCCTCGAACTTTTCGATGAAGTCTTTGATCATGTCGGTGTTGAGCATTACTTCCCCTCTCTTTTGGCGTCTAAATAAACAGCGACCATTGCAGCGTGCCTGGCAGATACCGATATGACGGTCTGGTTCGTAGCCAGGCAGGCGCGGACCAGCTCGCGGAGTTCGTTGAGATGGTTGTCACACATGACTTGCCAGGTTGGTAGAATCCGGCCCTTGCAGTGATAATTATTGGCCTTGGCTGCGACCATGGCGTCATAGATGGTGCGCGGCTGCCGGACGAACCAGTAGCCGCGCCAGACATGCTTGGGCTTGCCGGCCTCTTCTCGAACGGCCGCAAGCCAGATTTTTTGACGCCTGACCAGGATCCTGTGGATGACCGATTTGGCGGCAGCCATTAGATCTTTTTTCTTGACCTCAAACATGATTGCTCTCCCGTTTCTTGTACGTGCCGGACGGCTTAAAGACCGTTCCGGGGCCTTGATTCCAGTCCATTTCGCCTTCATGCCCCGGGCAATAGTCTCTTGGCCACGGCTGGGTGCCGGCATGGTGAGAGCCAAACCTGCAGCCACATTTGGCGCAAATTTCATCAAGATAATGGGGCATTATTACCTCCAGAATTAAAAGATAATTGAGGACAAAAAGAATATTTTTAGATGTTTGGTGCGTTTTTCAGGATGTTATTTGGACCAAAGATCGTAACCAGCTTCACGAATAAACTGGAGTCAGTGATAATTCTTTTCGGCCAATTCCGGCTGCTCATAAAACCGCTTAGACACGGCACCAATTCGATGGTGAGTTTCATGCTGCCTTTTCGTAATCGAGCATCATGTCGATTTCTCTTTCACAATCTTCGATTGGAATGTTTTCCGCAGTGCCAAATTCTTTCAGATGAATCAGGCCCATTTTCCAGCCCTTGGCTTCGGGCCAGTAGCCCTCTGTGAGCACCATCTTTTTATACATACTGAGCTGTAACGAGTAGTGATTGAGATCACAGTCATCGAGATGGCCGATGGGTGGCAGGCACTTTTGCCATTGGTTGAACCGGGCGATTTCGGCGTTTTGTTTCCAGTCCAGAATCAGATAGACGCCTGTTTCTTTATGCCGCATGACCAGGTCGATGGTGCCTGACTTGGCCATTTTAGGCGAAAAGATAATCGCTTCTGATGCCACAAACTCGTAGTGCTTGAGCAGGAGCCGAACCGATTGATCGACACACTGGAACAGCCGAACGGTGCGCTCGGAGATTGGCTCCGGGGGCGTCTGGTTGGTCAACAGGCACTCGGCATATAGATGGGTAACCGTGCCCTCGTCTCTGGCGCGTTCGGCGTTTGCCTCCCACTCGGCCATAATCTCAACCGGATCCCGGCCAGCGTACTTCGGTTTTTTGCCCCGGGAGCATTTCAGGGCTATGGCCGGTGCATCAAACTTCGGGAAGAACTGTTCGATGAACGTGGTCACACTGGTCATAACTTGACCGGTTTCTTCCACCACATAGCGATGGGGCCCGGGGTCAAAGGCGATGGTCAGCCCTGACGGATGCTTGGCCCTGATGATTTTGTGGCTCATAGATAGCGCCTGTATTCGCCGCTGTCCCTGAATTCATCACAGATGCCTTTGGCCTCTTTAAGCCCGACACCGGTGAGTATGCGAAGCTCTTTGATCGCGGCAATAAATCGGCCCTCATTGATTAGATAGGCGATCGGCTTTTTCCACTGGATCCACTTTGCGGGCTTGACCAGATACGGCCTGGCCGCATCAACCACCATCTTGGGGTGCGCCTTGGCGATATTGGTGAGTATCGCCATTAGACGGGCCTGGCTGTGATTTGAAGTAAGCACGTCGATTGCCGCTGCGTAATGGTTGGTCATGTTTTTCCTCTTTTATTTTCGCTATTTACGGTTAAACATCAAAACAGCAATAGCCAGCCCGATACAGGCCCCGGTGTATCGAGACGTAATCCAGGCGTCGGCTATCGGGTCTCGATACTGGCCATAAAGCGCTATGACAAGAAACAGGGCCAGGCCCAGCCAGCCTGCGCGTTTAAAAATGGCCCAGGCTATCCATCTCATTCAGGCGCCCCTTTCCATGTGATGATATATGGCTGCGACATGGTGATGTGGATCGTTTTGCCATTTTCTTGCAGTCGAAGATGGGCGTTGCCGATGGCGTCGATTGCCACCTTGGCGGTTGTTATGGCATCTCCTGAAAAATATTCCAGTGGAGTGGCCTCAAACGGCCCCTTGATGCTGATAATAGGCGAGTATTTCATTTTGGGCACCGGCCTCTCCCACGATCGGCCTTGCGGCGTCTGGCGTTTGCCAGCTTGCGGCGGGCTTCAAGGCTGACCAGGGGCTCACCGGCATGGCGCTTGCCGACTGCCGGATTGACCGGCTTGACCAGGCCGGGGGTTTTCACGCGCCGCTTGGGGTCGATGGCGATGCGGCGACCGGACTTGATGCGTCGCTCGCGATCTTCGTTTTCTTTCCTGCGTTTTTCACGATACCGGGTAAAGGCTTCTGAAACGGGATTCATGCTATGCTGCCTTTCTGGGGATAACCCCAAACGGATCCACGCCGGTCATGTCTTCCATGACGGCCTCGATGATGTTACGGCCTGTCTTAAGACCGCGTTCAACCTTCATGTCCACCGTGCCTTTTGCGAGCACATGATAGAAAAATGTCTTTCTGGTCTGACCGGGCCTGGATAGCCTTCTGACGGCCTGATCGAGCTGGCCGACCGAGAGCATGCCTTTTGAATAAAAGAAACCGTAGCGAGCCCTGGTGAGCGAATCAAGGCCTTCACCGCCTGTTTTGATCTGGACACAGACTGTGTTGATCCTTTTATCGATCCAGGCCGGTTCGTCATTGTAGCTGCCGGAGATTTCACCAACGGTGCGGCCGATCTTTTCAAGCTGCACGCGGATCTCTGCCACTTCCGGCTTGAACCGATAGAAGATCACAACCGGTTCTACTGGCCCAAGATCGTCGATCTTTTCGATCATGGTTTCCACCTTGATCGGATCGAGTTTTTCAGTTTTACCATTCGAATTGTCGAGAGTGGCAAATCCACCGGCGAACTGAGACAGTCGCAGTAGCTTGGTCAAGGCGTTACCGACCGTGACCTCGCCGGTGCCGACCTGGGCGATGAACTCGTTTTCCAGTTCACGGTAAATTTTCATCGTAGCTGGAGCCAGCTCACAAATGATATCGTCGTGGTTCACAGCAGGCAGATTCAGCACGTCATCGGTCTTGACCCGGAAAGCAATTGAGTAAAATTTCTGGTTTAATTCTTCCTGGTTGATCCACCGCAGGACCTGCCGGCCCTCATAGCCACCCATGACGGCGTAGCGACTCATAAACACCATCAATGACGTGCCGAAAATGCTCGAATCAAGCGCCCTGAATTGGGCGTAGATGTCTTTGGGGCTTGACGGCATTGGCGTGCCGGACAAAAACAGTCGGCGCTTTGCATGGGCGGCCACTCTCATAGCGCCCCAGGATGCGCGGCCACTCGGAGATTTGAGCCGATGTGCTTCGTCTGGAATGAACTTATCGATGGGCAGGGTTAACAGCAGACCCTTTTTGATGATTCGGTTCTTCTTATTATAGGTAGGCCCGAGCGGTGACCGCCAAAACGATTCGTAGTTTGTAACAATGGCCAGTCGCCGGCCGAACCGAACGGCTGCGTCTACCTCATTATTGATAATGTCGGCTTTTTTTGCAACGGTGCCGGAGTCCAGAGCCAAGACCTTATATGTTTTGGCACAATGCAAGTCGAACTGACGGGGCCAGACCGAGATTACCTTATGGGGACAGATGATAAAAACAATTTGATCGTCGTGCCCGACACAGGAATCGATGGCCGTCTTGGTTTTGCCTGTACCCATGTCCATTGCCAGGTAGGCGCTGGGCAATGGCTCAATAAAATCCCATGCCTGCTCCTGGTGGAGCCACGGCAATGTTTTTGATTTCGGATAGGCCAAGAGTTGCCTTTCTTGTTAAAGTTTATAGTTGAGCAAAGAACAAAATGAATTAAATTTACAAATAGCAAGAATAGTTCTTGACAAGTGTTTTATGTCTATAGTAGCGAATAGTCTATGGCTCTTGACATAACCGAAGACCGTGGTGGCGATCGGTATGCAGCTTTTAGTGAGAACTGGGGAACTCTTACTAAGCGTAAGATTGTTTGTCAAGCGTATAATTTTTTCTTGCGCGCCCAAATGCGGCGTGAAAGGAGCGACAAAATGAAGTTCCAGGTTGTACTCGGCAGGAAGATCAAGTCCCTTCGTACCATTCATGGCTTTTCCCAGGTAAAATTAGCCAAGTTGCTTGGTTACGAGAGTACCGGCACGATTTCACAGATTGAAACGGGCCAGCGGGGGATGGATCACGACAAAATCTGTCTTGCGGCAAAGATCTTCAATGTAGATGAGGCGGAGCTATTCAGCACCCAGGAGTACCGCCCCGAAGAGCTTACCATGCTTATCCGATTCAGGCAGATGCTGGCCGTTCCAGTGAAAGAGCGGTCTGCGTACTATCACTCAATAAAGGCCCTCCTGGAGATTTCTGACGATGAAGGGTTTGGGCCGCTCAGAGCCGTGCCTGATCCCACAAAAGACGAAGCAGTACCGTGAGGCACTACCATCCAGAAGACGTTGCAAGGCTTGAAAAATATAGCCACGTTCCGCTGATTGTGTGGAACCTGGATAGTTTAAAGATCATTGAGGCAAGCCATGCAACGGCTGCCTTGGTTGGCCTTTCGAGTAAAAAGCTGATCGGGCGGAATATATACGAGCTGATTCCAGTAGAAGTTTTTAACTGGTGGCGACGGGAGTACTACCCCCAGCTCATTGACCGAGGATACACGGATCCTTACGACACGACTATCATCCATTTAAATGGAGACGTTCGTGCCGTAAGGATCTCTGCTTTTGTGCTGCGCGACACTGTGACCAATGAGCAATATGGCCACACTGTCATCGTTGACATGACTGAATTTGCTGCCCTTAAAGAAGAAGTCGAATTGCTCCGTAAAGCAGTTCTGGACTGCACGTTAGAGCTGCTTGAGCACAAGAAAAAACGCGAAGTCATGACGCCCCAGGAGCGAGAAATCATCCGCTTGATTGCGGAGAATCATACCACCGAAAAGATTGCCGACAAGCTCGGAATCAGTGTGAGCACGGTCTACACCCACCGGCGTAATATCCGCAAAAAACTGCGCCTTGAAGGCCACGCCGCAATCGTAGAACGCCACATATTGAGTACCTAAAAAATGACGTTGCATCGCCCCGTGAAATAACGTACAAGGTGGAACACACTTACTCATAGGGAGATTTTACCGCTGATGCCGACCATGCCCGCGATTCCCGATGAACAGACAGACAGTACCGATGCCGATGCCCTTTTGTACTAGCAATTTAAGCGCTTGGTTGACCTGCCGCCCGACAAACGCCCACCCGAGTTTGAAGCGATCAAAGCCCTCCTGTTAAGCTAATCTCGCTTTCTGTGATATTTTGCTTGACCCGCGGCACCAACCCTGCTACATAAAGATTGTCGCCTCCTGTAAAAAACCCCGGGGCACTTAGGCACCCTGCCCGGGGTTTTTTATCTCATTAAGAAAGATCTTCCATGCAGCATATCACACAGGCAAACCTCGACTACATAGCGTTGCAGCTCGGGGAACGGCTTGTAACAACCATCCGCACAGACGTTCCATATAATGACTGGCTCACCGTCGAAGAAGTAATGGCCATCGCCCATGTGTCAAAGCGCGATACCATTTATAGGTGGATCAATGCCGGGCATTTCTACGCTACCAAAAAAACCGGCCAATGGCTGATTGACGCAACGGGCTTTAACAACTGGCTCGGCCAACCTTGACATTTGCCGCAATATAGGGTAGCGCTGACCAATGGAACCCCATCTATGGCAAGACCCCAAATGGCAGACATTTTATGTTGTCTGGTATGACGGCAAGGGCACCCGCCACCGCACTGCACTAAAACCCCCCAATTCAAAACGTGGCGTCAAGGACCAGCCCACGGCCAACCGGCTACTGGCTGCGTTTAAGCGCGACTTGCTGCTTGGGAAAATAAAAACCATCGTGCCTGGCTCACAGATCCGGCTTTACGATTTCGTCGACGAGTTTATGCGTCATAAAGAGGGTCGGCAACAGCCCGAATCTACATTGCGCCTGTATCGAGACGCGCTGAACAAGGCCAAGGCGGTCTGGAAAGATGTTCCGATGGGTCACATCAGGGCCAAGCACTTTGACGATTACATTACGGGATTGTCTCTGGCTGGATTAAAAGAGCCGACAGTTAACAAGAATTATCGACACCTGAAACACGCCATCAAAAAAGCGATTATATGGGGCTATACCCCTCCCATCCTTGAGTTCCCATCGCCGTTGTCCGAAGCCGAACAAATCAGATATTTGACCCGACCGGAATTCGTTAGACTGCTGGACGTGCTGGCCGATGATCCGCTGTTTTACGATTTTTGCATGTTCTCTGCCTATGGCGGCCTACGATCGGGAGAGATTTTACGTTTGATGATGGCAGACCTTGATAACCCTGTGGGCTTTATTCGGATTGTTTCGAAGCAGAAAAATCGCCGCGAGGACCGCACGCCGATCGGTGAGTTCCTGCGGGTGGTAGTCGACCGGTGCATCGCCCGAGGGGTTAAAAAGATCTTCCCATGGAAAACCGAAACCTGGATCTCTCAAAAATTCAAGGCCGCGATCAGGTCGGCTGATTTAAGAGATGAAATCAGATTTCATGATCTTCGTCACACATTTGCCAGCCATCTAGCCATGGGCGACAAATCAGACAAGGCGGTGCAGGGCTTATTGCGTCACCGGTCATCAGCCTCAACGCAAAAATACATGAAGCTGTCCAATGCGTATTTGGCGGAAGCGGTGAGCGATTTTTCCATGGGACCAGTGCCGGCGCCCAGGGCAAAACGACGCATAAAAGTGTCTCATAATAGCGATAAGTGATAGAGTTTTGGTAGAGTACGTTCTAAGTGGTTGATTTTACAGGCGAGTAAAAAGGATTTTAAGTCCCTTGCGTCTACCTATTCCGCCACCCGGGCATGTTGTGGGATGGGAATGTGCCGGCGCGGCGGGTGCGCCCTGCCCTGCCGACACTTCGGATTCGGTGCTTGTATCTGGAACGACTGGAATTGTCAAGAAATTGGCGAATTATTGGATTGTCGAATTGACGGATTGGCGAATTGACGGATTGGCGAATTGGCGATTGGCGAATTTGGGGGGCTCCCCGCTTTCCGTCCGCTTTGCAATGCAAGGATGTCGGTGATCGGATTGACCACCGACACCCCCACAATCCTGCTGAAGCCCGCAATTGGAAAACGGTCAGGTGTTTCTCCTCAGGGCGTAGCCGCTCCGGTCGCCGGTAGCCAGGCCGTTTTCGATGGAGAGCACGCCGTTGACCAGCAAATGATCAATACCGGTGGAATTCCGGTGGGGATCGGTGTAAGTGGCATGGTCGCCGATGCGATCCATATCCAGGACAGCGATATCGGCAAAATACCCCTCGGCGATCCGGCCGCGTTTGGCGATGCCGAATTTTTCCGCCGGTAGCGAGGTCATGGACCGGATGGCCAGGGAAAGCGCCATGAGTTTGTCATCCATGACAAAACGACGCAGTTTCCTCGGGAAAGTGCCGTAGACTCTCGGATGGGGTTTCCCCATGTTCTTGGGGTTGGTCCAGCCGTCCGAGGCGGTGATGATGAAGTCGCGGGGCATCAGCGCCTTGACCACATCCATGTCCTGAAAAAAGAAGACCGCCATGGGCGGGTTGTCTTCGCAGGCCATGTCGACGAAACTAAGGGCCGCCGAACGCCCCTCTATTTCTCCGATTTCTGCCAGGGTTTTTCCTTCGTATTCCTCTTTCTCGTCGTACATGGTGATCAGCGTCTTTTCCGGCGGCGCATAGGCGAATACTTCCTTTATTGCCGCTTCGATCTGTTTTCTTCCTTCCGGGGTCTTGTACTTTGCCTTGATGCCGGAAGCGGTCTTCATTTCATTTGGCGCCAAAAAGGTCAACACCGTAGAGCCGGCAGCATAAGGGTACTGGTCGGCATTCACGTTTAGCCCTTCGGCTCTGGCCTTTTCAATGGTTTCCAAGAGCATGGCCGGCGGCGTACCGGCGATGGGCGCGGAGATCTTGAGATGGGAGATCTCCACGGGAACGCCGGCCTCCCTGGCCACGGCAATGGTCTCCTCCATGGCGTTAATCACGGCATGCTTTCCATTGTCGCAGATTTTGCCGGACTCGTCGCGGATGTGAGAGGTATAGAGTCCGTTGTAGCGACCCACCACCTTGGCCAGCGAGATGAGTTCAGCGTTTTCCACCAGACACCCGGGCGCGTATTCCAGGCCGCTGGACATGCCGAAGGCGCCTTTTCCCATCTCCTCGGCCACCCGGGACCGCATCCGGTCCAACTGGGCGGCGGTTAGCTTTTTCGGCTGGGCTTCTTCCCCGAAGAGATCTTCGCGCAAAATACCGTGGGGGATCAGGTGGGCCACATTGGTGCCAAACCCCACCGACTCGGCGATGGCGTACCATTTTTCCGTATCGGTGTAACCGTAACCGCAATTTCCGGTCACCACTGTGGTGACCCCCTGGTAGAGGTAGTTGTGGTTTCCTTTCCAACTTGAGATCACCCGGGCCAGGTGCCGTTTCCAGCCGGTGCGTTTGAATGTCAGATCGCAGTGGGTGTGGACATCGATAAAACCCGGCGTGACGGTTTTGCCGACTGCATCGATGATTTTGACACCGGGGGCAACCGTGACTTGTTGGCCCACGGTCACAATCCGATCGCCCCGAACGGCGATGTCGACCTTTTTCGGTTCGGAGCCGCTACCGTCGTAAACCAGGCCGTTTGTAATGACCAGGTCCGCAGGCCCCTCCCCTGTGTCCGGTCGCGGCTTGGCGCTACAGCCGACGGCCATGGTCGAAACTGCCCCGGCAACCGTGACCGCTGCCGCCGCCTTTGCCGTGGTGCCGATAAATTCCCTTCGGGTGACCTTACCGTTTTTCATCGTCTTTTTCATTCACCTTCTCCCGAGTTGACGTTTCGGTTGAAAAATCCAAGTTGTCGACGACAATCAACTTCTAACAATTGCTCAATCTTCGGATGGATATTGGTTCTGAGGGTTTTCGAACAAATATTCGCCTTTAATATACGCAAACCATGGGTGTGATCAAGGATGAACTGGACATCTCGAATTGCGTGATTAGGGTAAATCATGTCGATTGCTGACAGTCGAATACAGCTATCGTGGTAAAACAACCGAAAGGAGAGTCATATGAGCGATACATCCGAAAAGACACTGTGTGCCCTGGTAGAAGAGGGCTTTATCGAGAAAAATACCGAGGCGTTCAAAAAACTGATCCAGCCGGCCGGTTTCTTTTGTAAGAACTGCGGTCGAAGCGCCGTTAACGAAAAAAATCTATGTGGTGCAAAAAAGCTCTGAATTTTAACCGCCATGATCCATAGGCCCGAATAACGCCGAAGACTGACTCCCGAACAAAGGTGAATGTCTTCGGTGTTTTTTGTCTGAAAATGTCCAGGACAAAACACAACGAGTGTCCATTTCCAGAAAGCAAGGCCACGCTGGGCCGGGATTCTATCGGGCCGGACCGCCGCCCCTGTCTTGACAGGCCGGCTTGATTGGAGATACAAGCCGGCCCATGCAGTTGGATCCGCATCAGGACTCGCAATCCCCGCTTTACCTCCGGCTGGACTGCGATACGCTTTCCTAAACCGACTTAGGACTTTATTTCCCAACGCATCCTGACAGGAAAGGCAACCCGTGACCAAAACACCACTTTCAACGCTTGTTTCAGGTAGATGGGCCGGTGACGACAAAGTCCCGATCTCCGACACCGAAGCCGTCAACCGATGTCTTCACACCGTTACCCGTCCGGTTTTTGTCATGGACGACAACGGCAACCCGGCCGTCAGTCAGCAAGGCCGAGCGATTATGGGCGACGATGCTGCTGCTGCTGAGAGAGCCGACGGACTGCCGCTTCTCGCCCATGTCCCGGCCCTGACCCCGGACCGCCTGGGGGATCCGGTTTTTAAGTCCGCCCACGGCCTGACCTATCCTTACGTGGCCGGCGCCATGGCCAACGGTATCACCTCGGTGGAGATGGTCGAAGCGGTGGGAAAAGCCGGTATGATCGGATTTTTCGGGGCCGCGGGCCTGTCTATAGAACGTGTGGAAGCGGCCATCGTCGAAGTTCAAAATCGCCTGGTCGACGCACCTTACGGTTTCAACCTGATCCACAGCCCTCACGACCCTGCTCTGGAAGCCGCCGTGGTGGATCTCTACCTCAAACACGGTGTACACCGGGTCAGCGCGTCGGCCTACCTGCGTCTTACCCCTCACTTGGTCTATTACCGGCTCAAGGGGATTCACCGGAATGCCCAAGGCGCTGTGGTCTGCCCCAACCAGGTGGTGGCCAAGGTGTCACGGATCGAAGTGGCCCGGCAGTTTTTTTCGCCGGCGCCAGAAAAGATACTCAAGCATCTTATCGCCGACGGCAAAATCACCGAAGCCGAAGCCGAACTCGCCCGCAAGGTTCCCATCGCCCATGACTTAACCGCCGAGGCCGATTCCGGCGGTCATACCGACAATCGGCCTGCCTTGGCACTTTTACCCACGATGCAGGCATTAAAAAACGAGATGTACGCCAAACACGGGTATGACAGGCCCCTTTGCGTGGGCCTCGGGGGAGGGATCGCCACGCCTGACGCTGCCGCCGCCGCCTTTGCCATGGGAGCGGCATACGTGATCACCGGCACGGTAAACCAGGCCTGCATCGAGTCAGGAACCTGCGACGCGGTTCGCAGCATGCTCGCTGAAGCCCGGCAGGCCGATGTGATCATGGCCCCAGCAGCCGACATGTTCGAGATGGGGGTCAAGGTCCAGGTGCTAAAGCGCGGAACGATGTTCGCCGTGCGTGCCGGCAAACTCTACGATTTGTATAAACGATTTAATCGTTTCGAGGAGATTCCGGAAAAGGAAAGAAACCAAGTGGAACGCGACTTTCTGCGCTGCTCTTTTTCCGAGGAATGGGAAAACACCCGCCGCTTCTTTGCCCGATGCGACCCGCGTCAGGTAGAGCGGGCGGAAACAGACCCTCACCATAAAATGGCCCTGGTATTTCGATCCTACTTAGGCCGTTCGTCAAAATGGTCGGTAAACGGTGAAGCGGACCGACAAATGGACTATCAGATCTGGTGCGGACCGGCCATCGGCGCCTTCAACCAATGGGTTCGCGGCTCTTTCCTGGAACAGACGGAAAACCGAAAAACCGTTACGGTGGCCATGAACCTGCTCTTGGGCGCTGCCGTCGCCACCCGTATCAACTGGCTGAGATGCCAGGGGGTTTCATTGAGCCCGCAAGCAGGCCGCATCGTCCCATTGCCTCTTGAAAGAATTGAAGCATTTCTCGAAAAATAAATAGAGTTGTTATGCCAAGATAATAAGCTATCTTGTTCAGAAAATCATCATTGTCCGTTACGACTGAAGAACTGACCCGTGGGATCGATGCAGTTGAGAAAAGTTTTTAGAAGAGAGGTCAGGTTCAAGGTTTTTTCGGTTTCCAACCTGTCCATTAAACGGTTCGATTCCTTTTTTTGGATAGTTTCCTGAGTATAAAATGACTTTCGAACACCATGCCCATCCAGGTCGAAAGGTTCGTCGGTGATGGTTCCTACAAGCCGGTAACCAATGATCTCCCCCCCCTGACAGACGATGTTAACCGTGTGGTATTGGACCTTTTCATCCAGTCCGGGCAAGGTTTTTGTCTTGCCCCGGGCATCTCCGCGAAATCCCTTTTCGTTGAGCCAGGGATCAAGGTCCGCCAGAATCATCCGGGCGTCAGGGATAGAGAAACCGAGTTCGGAGACAAAACAGCCACCCAGAAAAACAGTAAAAGCATCATTTAGATAATACTGCCTCGCATAGCCGGCCTGCTTTCCTGCCAGGGGGTCCGGTGGCAGGAATTCGCGGGACCAGCGTTTCCAACGGGCCAGGTTAATGCCGAGGCTTTCAGCCAGGTCACGATTGTTTAGCAGCTTAATCATAGTCTATCCTGAATGGTTGTTATGTCTATATATCAAGTATTTTTTTATCCGTCAAACCTTGAAAATCGTCCGGGATCATTATATATATCCTTTTCTTAAACCACCATTTTGTTTTGGTTTGCTGTCTCTCGGCTTTTATATCGAGGAACAGTTCATGGCATGTTTTTTGTAACTGACCGTTGTTAAAGGTATTATAATCATGAAAAGCCATTCCAAATCCGCACCTAATGCTGTGCCGGTTGCCATTATCGGCATGAGTTGCATGTTCGCCGGCGCCGATGACATGAAAGGTTACTGGCGATTGTTGCGTCAAGGCGAAGATGCCATTGCCGAAGTTCCCAAAAGCCACTGGTCCGGTGCGGACTACTATTCCAAAGACCCCAAAACGCCGGATCACGTCTATTGCACCCGGGGTGGTTTTTTATCCCCGGTTGATTTCGACCCGACCGAATTCGGTATGCCGCCGTCGACCCTTGAAGCCACTGACACGGCCCAGCTCATGGGACTGATGACCGCCAAATTCGCTTTGGAAGATGCCGGCTACGGTAATGCAGGTAAAAACTTTGACCGGACCCGGGCCAGTGTTATTCTCGGCGTGACCGGCACCCAGGAACTGGTGATCCCCCTCTCTTCCAGGCTGGGGCACCCCATCTGGCGAAAGGCCCTGGATGAAGCCGGCGTGCCCCGGGAACAGGCCGAGGATGTGGTATCGAGAATCGGCGACGCCTATGTCCCCTGGCAGGAAAACTCCTTTCCCGGTCTTCTGGGCAATGTGGTGGCCGGTCGCATCGCCAACCGTCTCGACCTGGGCGGCACCAACTGTGTGGTGGATGCTGCCTGCGCATCCTCCTTTAGTGCCTTGAACCTGGGTATGCTGGAATTGGAAACGGGCCGGTCAGATCTGGTCCTGACCGGCGGCGTGGATGCCTTAAACGACATCTTCATGCACATGTGCTTTTCCAAAACCCAGGTCCTGTCCCACTCCGGTGATGCCCGCCCCTTTTCCGCCGAAGCCGATGGTACGGTGTTGGGCGAAGGACTCGGCATCGTGGTGCTCAAACGCCTGGACGACGCCCTGGCCGCCGGCGACCGAATCTATGCTGTGATCCGGGGAATGGGGACTTCCAGTGACGGCAAATCCCAGAGCATTTACGCCCCATGCGCCGACGGACAGATTTCAGCCCTTTCCCGCGCTTATGACAGGGCCAGGATCGATCCGTCCACCGTCCGGCTCATCGAGGCCCATGGCACCGGTACGCGGGTGGGGGATGCCGTTGAATTTTCAGCCCTCAACCGGTTCTTTAACTCTGCCGGCGCCCCCCTTCAGGGGTGCGCCCTGGGGTCGGTCAAATCCATGATCGGCCACACCAAGGCCGCTGCAGGCGTGGCCGGATTGATTAAAACCGCCCTGGCCCTGCACCACAAGGTCCTGCCGCCGACCCTGAAGATTAAAAACCCCGACCCTGAGCTAAAAATCGATGAAAGCCCTTTTTATCTGAACGCTGAAAGCCGCCCCTGGATCGCGGATCCGAACCACCCGAGACGGGCCGGTGTCAGTGCTTTCGGTTTTGGGGGAAGCAATTTTCATCTGGTGCTCGAAGAACACGATTCAACAAAACAGGCCGTGGCCTGGGACGGGTCCGTGGAGATCGCCGCGTGGGGGGAAGAAAACCCCCAAGTGTTGTCCGCACGAATTGATCGGTTTGTCGAAGCCGTGGCCGACCATGGGGCATCCTCCCATCTGGCCAGACTTGCCTTTGAAACGCGAAAAGCCTTTTCATCAGAGGCCCCCTGCCGTCTTGTGGTGATCCTTGAAAGGGGCGTTGATCCTGTCGCCACCCTGAAAGCCGCCCGAAAAACCCTTGCGGAAAAGCCGTCGGACGCCCCCTGGCAGGAAGCCGGCGCCTATTACGGCACCGGGCCGATCCCCGGCGACATCGCCTTCCTTTTTCCCGGCCAAGGGAGCCAATACGTCGGCATGGGACGCGACCTGGCCTGCTGTTTCCCCGAACTGTTCCAAGTCTTGGAAGCGGCCGACGCCGCCATTTCCGGCCCGGGTCGGCTCACCGATCGGATATTTCCCAAAAGCCGCGGTGATCGAAAAAGGAAGGAAGTCCTTGAAACGGAACTTCGACGAACCGACATGGCCCAACCGGCCATCGGGGCCATCAGCGCCGGGATGCTGGACATCTTGACCCGCTTCGGGCTCAGCCCCCGCGCTGCAGCCGGCCACAGCTACGGCGAACTGACCGCCCTGCTGGCCGCCGGGCGCCTGTCCATGCATGAATTCTTGACCCTTTCGGCAGTTCGTGGCGATTGCATGGCCCGGGCCGGCGCCTCAGGCGACTGCGGCGCCATGCTGGCGGTGCGCGCCCCCCTTGCCGACATCATCGGAAAAATCATTCCGAACCTGACGGATGTGGTGCTGGCCAACCTAAACAGTCCCGATCAGGGGGTGCTTTCCGGCCCCTCTGATGCCATCGAAAAAGCCCTGGCCTTTTGTCGGGAAAACGGGTTCAAGGCCATCAAGCTCCCCGTGGCTGCCGCTTTCCACAGCACCCTGGTGGAATCGGCCCGTCAGCCTTTTGCCGATCACCTGCGATCGGCCGCTCTGGTGCCGGGCCGTTTCCCGGTCTATTCGGATACCTCGGCGACGCCCTACCCTGACGATCCGGACGAGGCACGGGCCGTGCTGGCCGATCAGATGACCCACCCCGTCAATTTTGTGGGAATCGTGGAAAATCTATACGCCAGTGGCGTTCGCACCTTTATCGAGGTGGGCCCCAAGGCGGTCCTCACCGCCTTGGTGCGTGCCACCCTGAAAGATCGACCCGCCATTGCCGCGGCCATGGACGGTAGTGGCGGTCGGGGATCGGGACTGGTTGACCTTGCCCGGGTGCTGGCCTTGCTGGCAGCCCAGGGGTGGCCGGTAAAGCTCAACGCCTGGGAAAGCCAACCATCCCCTGAAAGAAAACCGAAAATGCGGATTTCGTTGACCGGGTCCAACTATCGCAGCCCTCGCCCCCATCGGGCGCCGGCCAAACCCGTATTCGAAAATACCCCGTCGCCCCGCACCGAAGCACCGGCAGAAATCGAAAAACCGATGACCGCCCCCAAGGCGGCCACCCCGGCGCCGTCTTCAGTCGAGCGTTCCGATGAACCCCATTGTCAACAGCCGGTTCAGCCACCCGGAACCGAAAAAAACAGTTCAAGACCACTTGAACCCAACGCCCAGTGGATGACAGGCGCTCTTTACACCGTTAACGAAGGGCTCAAATCCATGCAGGATCTTCAGGTCCGCACGGCCCAGGCCCATGAAAAATTCCTGGAAACCCAGTCACGGGCCGGACAGACGCTCGCCCAGATGATGCAGAGCATCGAGAATATGCTTTCGGGTGCGCCGATACGTCCCCCGATGGCAGCCCCGATCCAATCGACCGTTTCCTCGCACTTGCCGCCGCCAACCCAACCCATACCGGTCAGCGAACCGGTCGCCAACCCAACCCCGGCACAAAGCACTCCGACAGAAAAGGGGGAACTGGCAGCTGTCGAAGCATCGGCCCCCTTGACCGGAGAACCCGGCCATCCGCCAATCCTGGCGATCCTGATGGCAACGGTCAGTCGGCTCACCGGCTACCCCGAAGAGATGCTCTCGACCGACATGGACATGGAAGCCGACCTGGGCATCGATTCGATCAAGCGGGTGGAGATCCTATCGTCTCTGGAAGAGGCCCTGCCCGATCTGTCGGCCATGTCTCCGGAAACCATGAGTGAACTCAAAACCTTGGGGCAAATCGTGGACCACATCACCGGTCTGACCGGAGTCGGGCCGGCCCCAGCAGATTCAACCAAAGGGCACGCATCCCGGCAAAACAATGGCGAAAAGAGCACCATCGAAGCGGCCCTGACCGCGGTGGTGAGCGAACTGACCGGTTACCCCCGTGAAATGCTTTCGGCCGACATGGACATGGAGTCGGACCTGGGTATCGATTCGATCAAACGGGTGGAAATCCTCTCGGCCTTGGAAGAGCGCCTGCCCAACCTGCCCGGCGTGTCACCGGAACAGATGGCTGACCTCAAGACCCTGGGGCAGATTGTGGCCTTTCTCTCTCCGGAAACCGGGAGTTGCTCCGTTCCAGAATCGCCAGGCCATGCGTCGCCCCCGGCCGGTACCCCATCGGTGATGTCCCATCTGGTAGCGGTCATCAGCCGGTTGACCGGTTACCCGGAAGAAATGCTCTCGGCCGACATGGATATGGAGTCGGACCTGGGCATCGATTCGATCAAACGGGTTGAAATCCTTTCGGCCATGGAAGAACGCCTGCCCAACCTGCCCGGCGTATCTCCGGAACAGATGGCCGACCTCAAAACGCTGGGGCAGATCGCTGCCTGCCTCAGTAAGGAGCCTCTTTGCCCGGCTACTGTCCCTTCGGAATCCGCTCCGGCCCCTGCAGTCGAACCGTCAGCATCACCAAACCATGAACCTACGGCCATCTCCCGCCAGGAAGTCGTGGTGACCGAAACCCCGTTTCCCGAGGGACCGGCAGCGGTCATGGAACCGGGAAGCACCGTATTGATTTTCGGTGAGGAGACCCCCCTGGCCAATGCTATGGGCGATGCCATTGCCGCCATGGGACTCGAGGCCATGAGGGTGTTGCCGGGCTTCGACGATACGGATCTGCCCGAAGCCGCCGGCCTGATCATTCTGGCCGATGAGATCTTAAATGCCAAAGCCTTGCCCATGGAAGCTTTTCGTTTGGCTCGGACGATCGCGCCCGCCCTTTCGGCCTCTGCCAAAAAAGGACATGCCTTTCTCGCCACAGTCACCCGGCTGGACGGCGCCTTCGGGTTTCTTGGAGGCGACGTTGACCACCCCCATACCGGTGCCCTTGCCGGACTGGCCAAAACAGCGGCCCTGGAATGGCCTGGCGTCCGCTGTTTGGCTCTTGACGTCTCTCCCCAATGGGAGCCCGAAGCGGTTGCCCAATCGGTATTGATGGAGATTCTTGGCAACGACACCCAATGTCACGTGGAAATCGGTCTGGACGGAAGTCGGCGCCTGTCCCTGAGCCTCGCCGACGTGGAGGCCAATGCGACCGGCGCCCTACCCGAACCCGGCCATGTGGTGGTGGTCAGTGGCGGTGCCCGCGGTGTGACCGCGGCCTCGGCCCTGGCCCTGGCCAACACGGCCAAACCGATGATGGTGTTGCTGGGCCGAAGCGCCCCGCCCGAACCCGAACCAGCCTGGCTTCACGAACTCACGGAACCGGCAGCCATCAAACGGGCCCTGATGGAAAACGGATTTGCCGACGCCAGACCAACCCCGCGACAACTGGAACAGGCCTATGGACGCATTCTGGCCGGTCGCGAAATTCATCAAACCCTGGCCCTGCTGGCGGCCACCGATGCCGGCGGCCACTACTTTCAGGTGGATGTCCGCGACGCCCATGCCGTCAAGGCATGCCTGGATCGGGTCAGACGCGAAATAGGGCCGATCCGGGGGGTAATTCACGGCGCCGGAGTCCTTTGCGACCGATTAATCGCCGATAAAACCGTCGACCAGTTCGCCGATGTTTTCGAAACCAAGGTGACCGGTCTGGAAAACCTGTTGGCAGCAACAGCTGACGACCCGCTGACCCACCTGGTGATTTTCTCTTCCGTGGCTGCCCGGTTCGGCAACACCGGGCAGGTAGACTACGCCATGGCCAATGAAACCATGAACAAAATGGCGCTGCGAGAAGCCGCCCGCAGACCCGACTGCCGCGTGCGGTCCATCAACTGGGGACCCTGGGACGGCGGCATGGTTTCTGATGGACTCAAACGTGAATTTTCCCGCCGCGGCATCGGACTCATCCCCCTTGCCGCCGGTGCCGAGGCCATGGTTCGTGAAATGGCCAGTGTCGGTCCGGTGGAAGTGATCATGGGCGGCCGATTGGATCATGATCGGCAGCGTGTTGCCCCTTCCACACCCGATCTCAAAGCCGCCGTGGCCCATCAAATCAACCTGGCCGGCTACCCGGTCCTTGACCACCACCGCCTTCAGGGCCGGCCGGTGGTCCCCCTGGCCCTGATCACCGAGTGGATGGCCCACGGCGCCCTTCATGACAACCCCGGGCTTCGCCTGGCCGGCCTGGACAATCTGCGACTGATCAGCGGCATCAAAATGGGAACCGATGCCCTGACCGTCCACTTTATGGCAGGCCAAACATTCCGCAACAACGGTCATTTCCATGTCCCGGTAGAAATCCACGGCCAAGGTAACGGCCAACCGCGCATTCACGCCCGGGCCATGGCCCTGCTTGAAGAATTCCCCGCCGCCGCACCCGAGGACATCATTACCGAAGATGTCGGCCTTCGGCCGTATTCGCGCAGCGTCCAGAATGCCTATGATCAAGTGCTGTTTCACGGACCGCACCTTCACGGCATTCAAGAGGTGCTGGGCTGTTGCGGAAAAGGGATCCGGGCCCGAATCCGCACGGCCCCGTCGCCGGCCGAATGGATCGCAAACCCCCTTCGCACCCGATGGATTGCCGATCCGCTCGTCCTGGATTCAGCCTTTCAGATGGCCATTCTCTGGAGCGACGAAATTCGTGGTGTCCGTTGCCTGCCCAGTTTCATTGGCGCTTATCGTCAGTATTGCCGATCTTTTCCCCGCGGCAGCGTTGAGGTGGCTCTCCGAGTGACCTGTGCCACCGACCGGAAACTGACCGGAGATGTCACCGTAACCGACAACAAGGGGCAGATCGTCGCGATTCTCACCGGTTTCGAGGCCATCATGGATCCGGCACTGGCCAACGCCTTCAGGCCGTCTTGTGCGGCCTGATGGGTCACTTTCTTTTATCGACTCGGTTTAGGTGTTACGAAGACGCCGTGATTTTTTCCAAAGCCCCTAAAGGTTCAAGAAGTGATGGGTTACGGTTATCGTCAAGACGACGCCGGTCTGTAAGCCCCCCCCCCTCCCGGGGTCTGCCCGCCGATCCGTTCCTGCAACGCCTCGGTCCTACTGTCATGGATTTCCCTTGTTATAAAAAGCGGTTGCCAAAGGACGGTTTGCCGTCTATAAAGAACGGTCACTTATGCCACCGTTTGGCCCGCATGGTTTTGTTTGAAGCGGGCCTTTTTATCATTCAGACTTAGGATCCAAGGTGTCAAAGGCCTATGACTCAAGACATGTCTGACCCTAAACGCCACCCATCCGAATCTTCGATCCGTCGAAAAAAAACCCCGAACAGACCGGTTTCAAACAATCGGCCGCCGAATTCGCAACGTGTCCTCACCCAAACCTCCGCTGGTTCGGGATCCGCCTCTCCTCCCGCCACCTGTGCCCTGGAACTGCCCGGCTACAGTGTCCGGTATGAACTCATCGACGACTATATCTATCACGTCCAGGCCAAAGGTTTCCTCAGAAGCGCCCACATCGGTCCGGTCTTTGACATGCACCATCGCAACATCTGGCAGTTGAATCTCGAAGCCCACCGCTACGTTTTTCTATTCGACGGCAGCCGACTCACGGGCGCCAGTTTCGGTGCCCGCCGCCTTTACCGCGAAGGCATTAAGCAAATCTATGCCCTTCATCCCTTCAAGACCTGCATGTTCTACGGACTCAGCAGGCTGATGGCGGCCAGCGTTCGAATCATCAAACCCTTTACCCCCTTTCCCGTAGAGATCGCCCGTTCCTTTGAGCTGGGCATGGATAGACTTAGCGATACGGTGTCGTCGGAATGGGCTCCTGAAACCCGTCCCGACGCCTCCATGGCAAGCAAAAATCCACCACGGACCGGTGGAAGCGTCATCGATCGGTATGCCGAAGAACTGGTCTATTTCCTCGGCTGCCTCAACGAAGACCCCCAGGCCTTTGACAGCTTTAATATCGCCGAAGGCCATCCATTCCTCCCGGTCTTCGATGCCATTCGACTAATCAAATCCGATATGGATGAAATAATGGCCCATCGCCTTGCAGCCGAGGAAAACCTGCGGCGCGAGGAAAACAAATACCGGCGGATTTTCGACAACATCCAGGACATTTATTTCGAAACCGCCATGGATGGAACGATCCTGGAAATCAGCCCATCGGTCGGGGACTTTTTTCAATACCGCCGCAAGGACATCATCGGAACCGATATCGTCCAGTTGTATGAAACACAGGATCATCGGAGCTCTCTGGTCAGGGCCATCAAAAAGAAAGGAAAGGTTGAAGATTTCCAAATCACCCTGGTGGACAAAGACGGGAGGCGGGTGCCGTGCTCCCTCAATGCGTTCATGGCCGCGGACGAGGAAAACCAGTCCGCAACCATCGTCGGCTCCCTGCGCGACATTTCAAGGTATAAGGAACTGGAAAAAGTACTTCGAGAGAACGAAGAGCGATACCGCAACCTCTACCAGACCTCCTTGGTGGGCCTTTATCGCAGCCGAATCAGTGACGGAAAGGTGCTCAACGCCAACCACACCACAGCAGAAATTCTTGGTTTCAAAGACGAATCAACACTCATCGACAGCTACTGCCTCGCCGACAGCTACTCCCCGGAACGTCGTCGGGAACTGCTTCACCAGCTGGAAGAAAACGGAGAGGTCCGGGGGTTCGAGATTAAATCCACCGCAGCCGACGGCGTAACCAAGGATCTGGCCGTATCCGCTAAAATCTACCCGGACAAGGGATATATCGAAGGGGTTATTCTGGACGTCACCTTTCAAAAGGCCACGGAAAAGGCCCTTCGTGAAACCGAGGCCCTGTATACTACTCTGTTTGACGGCGCCAGCGACGCCATCTTCATTTGCGACCCTGAAAAAAACCGGTTCATGGACGTCAACCGGGTCGCCTTTCAGCGCCTGGGTTACTCCCGTGAGGAAATGCTCGCAATGCCCGTCAAGGATATCTCCCTTCCGGAGGTCTCCGAGAATACATCCCAACGATTCAATGTGCTCAAGAACAAGGATCACCTGATTTTTGAATGCGTCCACATAAAAAAAGACGGCACGCAAATTCCGGTAGAGGTCAGCAGCCAGTTCATCGAATACTCGGGACGCCCGGTGATTCTCTCTATCGCCCGAAATATCTCGGATCGCAAGCGGGTTGAAGCCGAACTAAAAATGGCCAAAGAATCCGCTGAGGCAGCCAGTATCACCAAAAGCCAGTTCCTGGCCAATATGAGCCATGAAATCCGCACACCCATGAACGGCATCATCGGCACCTGCGACCTGCTTCTGGACACCGATCTCGCCCCGAAGCAGCGAGAACTGCTTGAAATTTTAAACTCTTCGGGAAAATCGCTCCTCTCCCTGATCAACGACATTCTCGATCTATCCAAGATCGAAGCAGGAAAATTGGACCTGGACCGCATCACCTTTTCCATTCGCAAGGTCATGGAAGACGTGACCGATACCTTCCTGCCCAAGGCCACGGAAAAGGCCATTGAACTGGTGTTGGACATACCGCCGGATCTGACCGAATCGGTGGTGGCCGACCCCTTGAGGCTGCGCCAGGTTTTGGTTAACCTGGTGAGCAATGCGCTGAAATTTACAGAGAAGGGAGAGATCGGCCTTGGTGTGAGTTGCCTTAAAGAGACCGAGAAGACCGTTGAGATGCATTTCACCGTCCGCGACTCCGGCATCGGTATTGCCCCCCAGTATCACGACAACCTCTTTGACGCCTTTACCCAGGCAGACGGCTCCATCACACGAAAATACGGCGGTACCGGACTGGGGCTGGCCATCTGCCGCAGGCTGGCCTCTCTCATGGGAGGTAAAATCTGGCTGGAAAGCAAGCAGGGCAAGGGGAGCGCTTTTTCCTTCACCGCCCGATTCGACAAGGGTGCAGCCCATCTATGCAATCCCAGCATCCTTCCGGCAACCTTTTCGCCGCCGCGAACCCTACTGGTGGCGTCAAACAGCGTTTCCCGGCAGATCCTGGTGAGATACCTGATCCACTTCGGTTTCCAAGTGGAAACCATCGAGACCGGAGCGCTTGCCGCTGCCCTGATAGAAAAGGATCGCTTTGACCGTCCTTTCGGCCTGGTCATGCTGGAAATCGACGTTCCCGGCATTGAGGCGGTTGCCCGGGCTGTTGAGTCTCACCACAGCCGGGTCCGGCCGATGCCTGTCATCCTCATTGGCCGCCCTGACCGCTACGACCGTCCGGATATGATTCCCCAGGGCATGACGGTTCGCGTCTTGAGCAAACCCATTAAACAATCCGCCCTGCTGGATGCTGTCATGGACATTTTCGGTCAAACGACCATCTTGCCATCCACGGACATCCCCCCCAGCGGACTTCCCGATGAGTTTCGTGGCCTTCGTGTTCTTCTTGTGGAAGATAACCGGATCAATCGTCGGGTGGCCAAGGAAATGCTTCGGCAGGCCGGAATGCAGGTCGAAACGGCGGCCGACGGCTACCAAGCGGTTGAAGCTGTGGCCACCAACGCCTTTCACGCGGTGCTCATGGATCTGCAAATGCCGGAGATGGACGGCATCGAAGCCACCCGGGCGATTCGAAACGATCTGGGCCGAACCGACCTGCCGATTATTGCCCTAACCGCCCATTCCATGTACGGCGACCGGGAAAAATGCCTCGACGCCGGCATGAACGACTACGTGTCAAAGCCCATCGACCGCAAGGCACTTTTTACAGCCCTACGCCGAACCCTGAGAAGAATGCCGCCGAATCGGGATTGTCGCATCAAGACGCCGAAAACCGACCATGCCAGGCCGATACCTTCGCAGACGACGCCGGGACTGGATATCGCAGAAGGCATGGCCCGCATCGGTGGCGACTGGCCGCTCTACCTGGATATTTTAAAAGAAAGCTGCACGCTCTATGGGGGAATCGCCGCGGAGCTAAAGGCGATGGTTTCTTGCGGAGACCTAAAGGCCGCCTTCCGAAGTGCCCATGCACTTAAAGGGGCCGCGGGAAACATCTCCGCAAAACCGCTTCACGCAACGGCCATGGCCCTGGAAGCCGCCTGCCGGAAAAACAATCCCCGGCAGGCCATGGCCTTGGTGGCCGAGGTTTCCGAAGCCATAACCGAGTTCACGCAGACCGTAGAGCGATTGGACAAAGAACTTCAGTAACGCGCCACCCGCAGAGCCGGTGGCCTCACCCATCCCCCCAGATGGGGGCAAAATATCCAATTCCCAACTCCCAATTCGAAATTGTCCTTTAGCCTTTTGTTTTCATGCCGGCCCCATGCCGTAGACCCGCTGCCTGGACCGAGCAGCCGCCACCAGCACATCCACGCGAACGTCCACATAATCGTAGACCCGTGCCTTTTTTTTCTCCGGCGCCGGCCTCAGCACCCTGCCCAGGTATTGCGTTACCCGACCGCTGAATCGAATGGGAGTGGCCAGGAACAGGGTGGTCAAACCGGGGCAGTCGAACCCTTCACCGATGAGTTGCCCGGTGGCCACCAGGACACCAACCTTGCCCCGGTGCAGCCTTTCGATGACCTCTTTGCGCTGATCATTGGACAGGTCCCCGGTGAGCAGGTCACAGTCCACGCCATGTTTGAAACGGATCAGCGCTTGCAGGGCCTGGCAGTGTTTCTTGCGGTCAGAAAGGACCAGACACACGCCGCCGCCGTCCTCGGCGGCCGCCTGGGCCACATCGGCGGCAATGAGTCGGTTGCGGTGGTCATCGGCGGTCAGTTCGCTCAGCATGCGGCTGTAGTCGTTGACCGGATCGAAATACGGCTCGAATTCGGTGTTTCGAAAAATCACATCAGCAGATAGGACGTCGCCGGTTTTCACCAGACGCTCCTGGGAGATTTCGTGATGCACATCACCCAAGTGCCAGAAAATCAACTGGCTGAGTTTATCCCGGCGCCAGGGCGTGGCCGAAAGGCCAAGCATGTACCTCGAATCGAAAGCAGTGACCGCTTCGGTAAAGAGGCGGCTTGGGCATCGGTGGCATTCGTCCACCACCAGAAACCCCACTTCGGGTGCCACTTTATCGGCGCATTTATACAGGGTCTGGACCATGGCCACGGTTACTTCCCGTCCCATACGAACCTTCCCGCCACCGATGAAACCAATGGCCTCATCTTTGACATCCAGAAAGGATTTCATGCGCTCCATCCACTGCAAGGCAAGGTCACGCGTGTGGACCACCACCAGGGCCGGCTGCCGCCGGGCGGCAATCAGGGCCAACCCCATGACGGTCTTGCCGCTTCCCGTGGGTGCGCTCAATGTTCCGAAATCCCGCCGGGCCATGGCCGCCACGGCCTCCTGCTGAAAGGGTTTGAGCGTGCCTTTAAAGTTCAGGTCGATCTCCACCAGCCGTCTTCGTTCGTCGTCGATGGTGTAGTCAATGCCAAGTCTTCGACAAAGAAGGATCAACTGGCGAAGGGTTCCTCGGGGGATGACAAGGCCACCTTTGGGAATCCGGTCGAAGAGTTTGAGCGCCTTTGGAACACCCCGGTTCCATCGCCCCATACGGGCGTTTTCCAGGTATTTGGGGTTGGCCAGGGTGAGTTTTTCCACCAGGGTATCATAAAGCGCCTTCGGGACGTCCCGAAGTCTCAAGTGATGGGAGAGACGAATATGCATGGGACCGGAATTGGGCATGATATGGCCGTTGGTCTCTTGTATGGGTATCCGTCCACTTAAAAAACGATCGACGGCTGGGCACTAACGAATTCGGATATCCACCAAACGCCAGCAGGGATTGCCATCAGGCGGTATGGTGATTTTATTGCCGTCCAACTGTCGGATCATAAAGACCTGCCAGACGCTTGACCCGCAGCAGTCCGGGGCTGTTGTGCAGGTACATGAGCGAAGAGTTGAGGCCAGCCTCGATAAACACCGCTTCCAGGTGGTCGAAGAGGACCGGTCGGTCCGGCCATGAAAAACGCTTCTTTTCCTGCTGCAATGCCTCCCATTCCGTGTTCAAATCCGATCGCGAGCCGAACACTTCGGACAGAGCCGGATCACAGAGAAACATCTCGCAAACCAGGGGTTTGACCTGCCACAGGCACCCCCGGGGACCGAGGTAGATGCATTTAAAGCCCTCGTGGGGCTGCTGGCCGAGCCTCGCCATGATCTTTTCCATGGAAACAGGGTCGCTGACCAAGGCGTTGACCACTATGTCCGCAAAAAAGGTGACGATTCCGTCCTTGCTGCAACAGGCACTGCGCTGGTTGTCATAGCAGGCTTGGGTGCAAACCCCTGCAAAATGGGTATCAAGAAATTCAGATGCCCGCTTGCGAAAATCAAGGTATGGGGAAATGGCCTTTTGAAGCGCCTGCCGCTCCTCTGCCCCCAGAGTGTCCAGATGGTCCAACACCAGGCGATACCCATCAAGCTGTTCCTGCCGGTACGATGTCATGAGGTTAACTCTGGCATGCATCGCCATTTTCGGCAATGAATCTCGAAAGGTTCTATCCACCCAAAGGAAAATGAATGATCATACAAGAGCAATATCGAATATCCAATAACCAATGCTCAAGGCATAAGGATGGAGTTGCTGTGCTCCTTCAATGACTGAAAGCAATTTATCGTAGAATGCCTTCCTTAGACATTAGAAATTGGGCGTTGGGCATTGGATATTGATAGCCTCGCCCATCTATGGAAGGCAGCCTGCTCTGCTGAAAAAAAATTCAGTGGGCACACCCGCCATCAATACCATGCCCCCCGCAGACCTGATCAAAGGCAAATTCGGGAAGTTTTCCGGCGTTGATCAGGCCGAGGTTTTCGCTCACTGTCCCTTCCACGCCTCGAAACACCTGAATGCTCCCCTGTCGAAGCTTTCTCAGTGCCCCTGCACCGATCCCGCCCACCACCACCGCATTCACCTGAGCTCCGTTCAGCGCGTTAATGGGCTGGCACTCGCCGTGGAGGTGATCGGCGTCGGGATTGCTATGGGCGTTAAAAGCGCCGGTGTCGCTATCGACGATGACAAAATGCCTCGCCGTTCCGAAATGTCCGTGTACCAAGCTCTCCATTCCCTGGTCATCTTGGGTGGGAAATGCAATCTTCATATTTTTTCTCCTTGAAAAGGTGTTGGTTCGTTTCAGTCGGTGAAAGTAAGATCGAATCCCGGGTTCTGCAAGCTTCACCTGAAACGCCAAACCGATATTATCGCGGGCCAAAAACAAAGCCATTGACTGGCAAAGCCATACGGAATACGCTTCCGGATCGTTTTTCTTATGTAAATCACGCCTTGCTTTCAAGGGATATCTCCTGAAAAAAGAATTAACACCGTGAGGACTGGTTTGACCGCTTCCTGAGTTTTCTTGGCAACCTCCTCCGGTAGCCGGGCAATCCTTGCCATAAAGGCTCCCCTCGGGTATAAAAGATTCTTTTGATGACGAGCCATGTTCGGCCCCCGTGATGACAACTGCGCCCTTGGATCCGTGTCCAGCCATCGCGGCAAAGAAAACGGTCGAGCAAAGCCGCAAACACTGAACAGATGAAGCCCCCATGAATCGAATCGAACCCATCGCCGTGGTCGCCATGGCCGGCGTTTTTCCCGAAGCGCCGGATCTGGAGGCCTTCTGGCACAACCTGGTAAACCGGATCGACGCAGCCAGCCCCGTGCCCAAAGGCCGCTGGATCGCCGGGCCGAAGATTATGGTGTCCACCACTGCCGGTGAGCCGGACAGGGCCTACTCTGACCGGGCCTGCCTGATCCGTGACTTTTCGTTTGACCCCACCGGGTACGCCATCGATGCCGGCCTTCTTGCCGATCTCGACCCGGTGCATCATCTGGCATTAGACACCGCCAAAAAAGCCTATGCCGCCTGCCAAACAGCCGGTCTGGCCCCTGAACGAACGGCCACCATCCTGGCCGCCATCGCCCTTCCCACGGATGCCTCGTCCCGGCTGACCCGGGATCTGCTGGGAAGGAACGGATTCATCATCGGACAGCAGCCGCGGTTTCCCATCCCATCGGTAACGCGATCCCGCTCCCTGGCCAGCCGGGTCACCGGCCTTCCGGCCGCCCTTGTGTCGCGGGCGCTGGGATTGGGCGGCGGCAGCCTGACCCTGGATGCTGCCTGTGCATCATCGCTTTACGCCGTAAAACTGGCCTGCGTCGAACTCCAGGCCGGCCGCGTCGATGCCGTCGTCACCGGCGGTGTTTCCAGACCGGATTGTCTCTTTACCCAGGTGGGATTTTCCCAGCTTCGGGCCTTGTCCCCGTCAGGTCGGTGTGCTCCCTTTGACGAAACAGCTGACGGACTGGTGGTGGGCGAAGGGGCAGGCATCCTGATCTTAAAGCGCCTTGATGATGCCGTCTCATCCGGGGATACCATTTGGGGGGTGATTCGGGGCATCGGTCTCTCCAACGACATGAGGGGAAACCTTTTGGCGCCGGACACCGAAGGTCAGCTACGTGCCATGCGCGCCGCCTACGCCCAGGCCGACTGGTCCCCTGCCGACGTGGACCTCATTGAATGCCATGGAACCGGAACCCTGGCAGGAGACGCTACGGAGCTGCAAAGCATGGTCGAACTGTGGCGCAATTTGCCGTGGACCTCGGGACAGTGTGCCATCGGATCGGTCAAATCGGCCATCGGGCACCTGCTCACCGCGGCCGGCGCCGCCGGTATGATCAAGACCCTGTTGGCCATGGACCGATCCACCCTGCCACCGTCTCTAAATTTCACCCGTCCGGGCCCCAACAGCCCCCTGGCCGCCAGCCCCTTCCACGTTCAGCAAACGCCCGAACCCTGGCCCCAAAGAAAGCACCATAAAGAAAAACGGGCGGCAGTCAGCGCCTTCGGCTTCGGCGGCATCAACGCCCACCTGCTCCTTGAAACATGGACAGGAGAAGCAAGTTCAACGTCTAAAGTTCAAAGTTCAAGGTTCAAGGTTCAAGGTTCAAGGCCGGACGATCAAGATTCCAACACCGAGCGCATCACCATTGAACGAAAAGTGACCGGCACAAAACCGCCAACCGTGGCAGTGGTGGGAATGGCGACCCGGTTCGGGCCTTTTGAAGACCTTCCGGCATTTGAAAAAGCATACTTTTCCGGCACCCCGGGCCTGGGGCAGGTGCCCGAACAAAGGTGGCGCGGCTGTGACGATATTTTGTCATCGATTCTTGGCTGCAATCCGCCCCAGGGCGCCTATCTGGATGCCCTGAAAATCCGATTGGGCGAGTTCCGGATCCCGCCCAATGAAATCCCCGACATTCTCATCCAGCACCTGCTCATGCTTCAAGTGGCGGCCGCCGCCCTGGCCGATGCAAAACTGCCCCTGCGTGAAAGCCGGCCGGCGGCCGGGGTGGTGGTGGGCATGGAATTTGACATGGAGGCCACCGATTTTCACCTGCGATGGCATGGGGCTGCCCGGGCCGGAGCCATGGGGCTTTCTTCCGCCGAGCGCAATCAGCTTCAAGACGATTACGGACCCCCGCTCACCGCCCCGCGGACCCTGGGCGCACTGGGCGGAATCATCGCCAGCCGCATGGCCAGGGAATTCGGCTTCGGCGGCCCCAGTTTCACGGTCTCCAACGAAGCGGCCTCGGGGCTAAGGGCCATGGAAATCGGACTGCGTGCCCTGGAGTTGAATCAGACCGACACCATGTTGATCTGCGCCGTGGATCTTCCCGGTGACCTTCGCCGGATCGTTCAGTCCGCGGCCCTGGCGCCGCTGGCATCGGGTAACCGAATTCGTGCCCTGGACCATGCTGCCGACGGGACCCTTCCCGGCGAAGGGGCCGCGGCCCTGGTTCTAAAACGCCTGGACCGGGCCGTTTCCGACGGCGATCGCATCTATGCGATCATCCGAGGCATGGGAACGGCCTGCGGCGGCGGCATCGACGCCCCGGTCCCCACCGAAGACGCCTACATCCGCTCCATGGACGCGGCCCTGGCCGAGGCAGGCATCGCCCCGGAACGCATTGGCCTGATGACTCTTCATGGCAGCGGCATTGCTGCCGAGGACCGGCTTGAAATGTCCGCTTTGGGTCAAATTCTGTCCCAAAGCAAAAGCGACATCCCTTGCTGCGCCCTGGGATCGGTGATGCCGATCATCGGCCATGCCGGTGCCGCTGCCGGTCTGGCTTCGGCCGTGGCCGCCTGCCTGGCCCTCCACCGGCAAACAATCCCGCCTCTGGCCGGATTTCGGACATCGGACCCCGAACGAACGCCCCACCCGGCCCTTCACATGCCGCGCCGTGCCCAGCACTGGCTTCAAAACCGCTGCGACGGTCCCCGCGCGGCCTGTGCAGCAGCCTTGACCAGCGACGGCGGCTGCATGCATGTCGTCCTTGGCGAGGCCGGAACACCGGACGAAGCCGGAACGAAAAAAACCATCGCCCCTTTTCGGCCCTCAGTCGCATGGGATTACGCCGCCTTCTTTGTTGTCACCGGTGACGATCCAAAGGCACTGTTGAAAGGCCTGGACCGGCTGGCCGATCATGTCCGGTCATCGACCGAAACCACCCCGTCGCCAGAAACGCTGGCTCAAACATGGTATTTGCAACGAAAACCGGATCCGCGCCACAGACTGGCCGTCACCCTGGTCTGTCGAAAAGGCAACGACTTGCCCGAACAACTGGCTGCCGCCCGCAAAGCGGTCATCGGTGAGCAAGTGCCGAATCCGGGAACCGGCGTTTTCCACACCCCCTCACCCCTGGGGGCCGATTCGCCGCTGGCCCTGGTCTTTCCCGGTTCGGGAAACGCCTACACGGCAATGGGTGCCGGGCTCATGGCCCGTTGGCCGCAAATCCTTGGGTCCATGAACCGGTCCACGGACCGACTCAAAACCCTTTTTCGCCCCGACCTGATCGCACCCTGGCGACAGTCATGGGAACCGGACTGGGAACGGCAGGCCCGATCGCGCCAGGCCGACGCACCCCTTGCCATGTTCACGGCCCAGACAGGCCTGGGCATCTTTACCACCGACCTGTTGCGACATCTGGGCATTGCCCCCCATGCCGCCATCGGCTACAGCCTGGGCGAAATTGCGGCTCTGTTCGCCCTGGGCGCATGGAAAGACCGGGACGCCATGCTGGACCGACTTGCGGCCAGCGACCTGATGACCACCGGCCTGGCCGGGCCATGCCTGTCGGTCAAAGCCGCCTGGAACATCCCCCAGGACGAATCGGTCAACTGGCAGGTCGCCGCGGTCAACCGCCCGGCCGACCAGGTGCTTTCCGCCCTGGACGGCCGCCCCTTTGTGCGCCTGCTTATCGTCAACACACCGACCCAGTGCGTCATCGGCGGTCGGCGCAACGCAGTAACACAATGGGTGGCCGAACTCGGATGTGAGGCCGTTTATCTGGACAACGTTGCGGCTGTCCATTGTGATGCGGCAGCCAAATCGGTTTCGAAATTCCGGGCCCTTCACCGGCTCCCGGTCACTGCCCCCATGGGCATCCGCTTTTACAGCTGTGCGCTGTCACGGGCCTACGACCTGACCACCGACGCCGTGGCCGACGCCCTGGCCGCCCAGATTTCAGAGCCCTTTGATTTTACGTCCCTGGTACAACAGGCCTACGAGGACGGCATTCGGATCTTTGTCGAAACCGGTCCCGGAGCCACCTGTACGTCCATGATCGGTGAGATTCTTTCGGGGCGCCCCCATTTGGCCCGTTCCGTCGATACCCGAAAACAGGGCGATTTGACCGGTCTTCTCGAGCTTATTGCGGATCTTGTCACCCACCGCATTCCCGTCGACCTCGACGCCCTTTACGACGCCATTGAGGAACCCGGCTTCCGAAGAACCGTTGATCCGACCCAGGTGATCGTTCGTCAGACCGGTGGAGCGCCCTGGCCGAAACCGATGGTTTCCCCAGCTCCTCCCATGAAAGCGACGCCCCCCGTTGAACCACCGCCGCCATCCATGGAAGCGACGCCCGACGTTAAGCCGCCACCCCCATTGACGCCACCGTCAGCCATCGAACAACCGTTTTCCGGACTGATGGCAGGTTTTGGCATGGCCACGGCTGCCACCGCCGACGCCCATGAGCGGTTTCTCGATCTGTCCGGGCAACTGTCGGGTGCCACCGCTACCGCCTTCGACCTTCAGACCCGGCTGATGGCTGAATTGGCCGATGCCGGTGCACCGGTCTTTAAAAACCCGGCGCCGGGAACCGTACCCAAGACGACCGGCGGCATCGCCCCCCCACCGGTGTTTGATCGCGCCATGTGCAAGGAGTTTGCCATCGGTTCGGTGGAAAAAATGCTGGGTCCGGATTTTGCCGTTGTGGACACGTTTAAAACCCGGGTGCGCCTGCCCGACGAACCGCTGATGCTGGTGGACCGGATCATGGCCCTGGAGGCCGAACCGCTCTCCATGGGTGCCGGGCAGGTGGTGACCGAGCACGACGTGCACGAGCGAGCCTGGTACCTGGACGGGGACCGGGCGCCGGTATGCATCGCCGTGGAAGCCGGCCAGGCAGACCTGTTCCTCTGCGCCTACCTGGGAATCGATCATCAGGTGCGCGGTGAGCGAAGCTACCGTCTGCTGGACGCCCGGGTGACATTCCACCGCGGTCTGCCCCGACCCGGCGAGACCATCCGCTACGATATCCGCATCGACAAATTCGTCCGTCAGAACCGGACCTGGCTCTTTTTCTTCAGTTTCGAGGGGACCATCGACGGACAGCCACTGATCACCATGACCGACGGGTGCGCCGGGTTTTTCACCCCCCAAGAAGTGGATAACTCCGGTGGCATTATTCTCACGGCCGAAGAGATGGCCCCTGGCCCCGGCAAGTGTCCTCCGGACTGGCAGCCCCCGGTTCCCGTAGCCGCCGCCGCTTATGACGAAGACGCCATGGAAGCGCTTCGGCGGGGCGATGCGGCCGCCTGCTTCGGCCCCATGTTCGACGGGATCGTCCTGCCGGCTGCCCAGCGGCTGCCCGGTGGGCGAATGAAGCTCATCGACCGGGTGGTTGACCTCGACCCGACCGGCGGGAGCTACGGCCTGGGATCGGTTCGTGCCGAGGCTGACATTCGTCCTGACGACTGGTTCCTCACCTGTCATTTCATGGACGACATGGTCATGCCCGGGACCCTCATGTACGAATGTTGTGCCCATACCCTTCGGATCTTCTTTCAGCGCCTCGGCTGGGTAACGGACAAGTCGGATGCCTGTTTTGAACCGGTTATCGGAGTTGGGGCAACGCTTAAATGCCGCGGTCCGGTGACGCCTGAGACAAAAAAGGTGGTCTACACCGTGGAAATCAAGGAGATCGGCTACGGCCCGACGCCTTACGTTGTGGCCGACGCACACATGTCCGCTGACGGCAGACCCATCGTCATGTTCCAGGACATGTCGTTGCAACTTACCGGGGTCGATCGGAAAACGATCGACGACTTCTGGCGCCCCCGCATGGATGGGAAAACCCCGACCACCGAGCTTTATGATTACCGGCGCATCCTCGCCTTTTGCGTGGGTGCCCCCTCCGAGGCCTTTGGCGAGCCCTACCGGGTCTTTGACGACGAGCGGCGCATCGCCCGTCTGCCCGGACCGCCGTATCTTTTCATGGACCGGATCGTGGCCGTTGAACCCGAACCCTGGGTGCTCAAACCCGGTGGCTGGATCGAGGCCCAGTACGATGTGCCTCCCGAGGCCTGGTATTTTAAGGCCGACCGCAGCCGGCACATGCCCTTTTGCGTGCTCCTGGAAATCGCCCTTCAGCCCTGTGGCTGGTTGGCCGCTTACCTGGGGTCGGCCCTGCGCAGCCCAACCGATCTGAAATTTCGAAACCTCGGCGGAAGCGCCCGGCTCCATGAGCGGGTGGGTCCTGAAACCGGCACCCTGACCATGCGCGCACGCCTGACCCGGGTGGCCGAGGCCGGGGAGATGATCATCGAGGATTTCGATTTCCAGGTTCTCGCCCAAGGGCGAATGATTTACGAAGGCACCACCAATTTCGGTTTTTTCACCCACGGGGCCCTGTCCCAGCAAAAAGGGATCCGCGATGCCGACCAGAGGGCCTACCGGCCTGACACCGAAAACGATGCCGGGACCGCCGTGGTCTTTCCCCGGACCGCCCCCCTGACGCCGGAGGATGTATCTGTCGATGCACACCCGCCTCTGAGCCTGCCGGCCCGGGCCCTTTCCATGATTGACGCCGTGGAATGTTTCCTGCCCCAGGGCGGCCCCCACGGACTCGGTTATGTGCGGGGGGTTAAACAGGTGGACCCGGACGATTGGTTTTTTGCGGCCCATTTCTACCAGGATCCGGTCTGTCCGGGCTCGCTGGGGATCGAATCGCTGATCCAACTGGTCAAGTTCATGGCCCTTGAAAAATGGCCCCAATTGACCACAAGCCACCGTTTCGAACCGGTGATCGACGCCCGCCACGAATGGGTCTACCGGGGCCAGGTGATTCCCGCCAGCCGCAAAATAACCGTGTCGGCGGCGGTCACCGAAATCAACGACGGTCCGGCCCCCCTGTTGCTGGCCGACGGATGGCTTCAGGTGGACGGGCTCTATATCTATGAAATGAAGGGGTTTGGGGTTCGGCTGGTTGCAACCGATGACGATTTGTGATCAATGGATAAATTTGCTGGCGCAAATTGATGAGGCGCGGCTTTGCCGCTTAAAGGGACGGTTTAACAGGGATAAACAGGATGAGCAGGATAATGAAAAAGGGTCTCCACTCGCAGAGCAACCGCTCGCAGGTGGCCCCTCTGAAAGGGACGGGCCTTGGATGCGCCACGCGTTAATCGGGATCGAAATCGGGATCGAATTCCGGATGACCGTAAGAGACGATGAGGCGCGGTTTCGCCGCTTAAAAGGGCGGTCCAACAGAGATGAACCTGATCGACAGGATGATGAAAGCGGATGCCTAAAACATTCATCCAACGCCTTCTAAAATTATCATAATTAACTGTTTATGTTTTTCATATTAAACGTCACCTCAGTTTAAAGCGGATGGTTGCGAATCGTACGGGACGCTTATATAAAATTTATCCTGTGCATCCTGTCCATCCCTGTTAATTCAAAAAAAGATCTAACAAGGATGCGCAGGATAGACAAGATGGCTTGGGAGAATGCAGAGCACTTGGATAAAACCAATCCTGTTCATCCTGTCTATCCCTGTTAACTCAAAAAAAAGACCCAACAAGGAATCCACAGGAACCATGCGATACACCAAGGTGAATATTGCGGCGTTCGGGTATGAACTGGCCCCCAACGTGGTGACCAGCGAGGATCTTGAGGATCGGCTTGGACCGCTGTACCAAAAGCTCCACGTCCAGCCGGGCCAACTGGAAAGCCTAACCGGCATTTTCGAGCGGCGCTACTGGGATCCGGGATTTCCCATGTATCAGGGGGCATCGCTGGCCGGGAAAAAAGCCCTGGCTGCCGCGGGCATGGCCGGCACGGACGTGGACATGCTCATCTATGCCGGGGTCTGTCGGGACAACCTGGAGCCGGCCACGGCCTGTGCCGTTGCCCATACCCTGGGCCTGGGTGAGCAAAGCCAGATCTACGACCTTTCCAATGCCTGCCTGGGGGTGGTCAACGGCATGATTCAGGTGGCCAATGCCATCGAACTCGGCCAGATCCGCACCGGCCTGGTGGTCTCCTGTGAATCGGCTCGTCAAATCGTGGACACCACCATCGACCGGATTCTGGCTGCCGGCGACATGGAAACGTTTAAAACCTCCCTGGCCACCCTCACCGGCGGCTCCGGCGCCGTTGCCGTGGTGCTCACCGCCGACGACACCATGTCGGCGCCGCGCCGTCTGCGTGGCGCCGAGGTCCGAAGCGCCACCGCCCACCACCGGCTTTGCCGGTGGGGACCGGACACCAAAACCCCGGCACCAACGGATCTGGTCATGGAAACCGATGCCGTGGGGGTTCTAAAGCACGGCGTGGCCCTGGGGACGAAAACCTATGAGGCATTTCGCCAAACCATGGCCTGGCCTAAAACTGCACCGGACAAGATCATCTGCCACCAGGTGGGCTCGGCCCACCAGCGGACGATTCTGCAATCCCTTGGGATTGCACCGAAAAAGGATTTCACCACCTTTGCCTACCTGGGTAACATCGGCACGGTCTCCCTTCCCATTACAGCCGCCATCGCCGAAGAGCGCGGGTTTTTACAAACCGGTGATCGGGTCGGTTTTTTCGGCATCGGCAGCGGGCTGAACTGTCTGATGTTGGGGGTGGACTGGTGATACTGGATACTTGATGCTGGATTCTTGTATGAAACTTCACGGAAAGTTTCGTTCTCGTTCAAACTGGCTCTGCCGGCGGCATCGCTGGATTCTGGATGTTGAATGCTGGACAATGATATGACGATGAATAAAGGCAAACCGGTCGATATCGAACCGTTTCGGGATCTGTATCCTTTTGAGTCCAATTATCTGGACCGAAACGGGCTTCGATACCATTATGTCGATCAGGGACACGGGGATCCGGTGCTCATGCTCCACGGCAACCCCACCTGGTCTTTTTATTTCCGGCACCTGATCACCGGCCTGTCCGCTGGCTGCCGGACCGTGGCGCCGGATCACATGGGGTGCGGGCTTTCGGACAAGCCCCCTTTAAACCGATACGACTACCGGCTTCAAAGTCGCGTGGATGACGTGACAGCGCTCATGGCCCACGTAAACCCGGACCGGCCCATCACCCTGGTGGTTCACGACTGGGGGGGGATGATCGGCATGACCTGGGCTCTTGAAAACCTGGATCGGATCGGCCGGATCGTGATTACCAACACCGCCGGTTTTCTCCCCCCCGGGAAAAAGCCGATCCCCTGGCGCCTTAGAGTCATTCGCTCCCTGACCCCCATTGCCGTACCGGCCGTTCTCGGCTTCAACCTCTTTTCCGCCGCGGCCGTGTACATGGCGCCGAAAAGGAGGCTTTCGGCCAAGGTTCGTGCCGGCCTGACCGCCCCTTATAATTGCCCGGCCAACCGCATGGCCACACTGAAATTCGTCCAGGATATTCCCCTGGTCCCCCAGGACCCCAGCTACGGAATCGTTCGCCGAACCGATGACGGACTTCATCGGCTCTCCCATATCCCCATGCTCATCTGCTGGGGCAAGCACGACTTCGTATTCGACCTGGATTATTACGATGAGTGGCGGCGACGATTTCCCCTGGCCGAGGCCCATCTGTTTGAAAACGCCGGCCATTACCTGCTGGAAGACGAACCCGAGGCTGTGCTGGCCACCATCGCAGATTTTTTCAACCGACACCCCGTCCGTTAACCGAGACGGACCATTTTTCGACCGCAGGATGGATCATGACCGAACCCCTTCAGCCCCTGGAATCTGACAACCGGGACGACCGGATTGTCAACGTCGCCACCCATTTCAAGGAGATGGTCCGTCGCCACCCCTATAAGCGTGCGGTGGTCTGCCCCTTCGGCCGGGACAGGGCCGGACGGGTCGCCTATCGGCATTTGACCTTCCAACAACTCGACGAAGAGTCCGATCGCCTGGCCCACGGCCTTGCGTCCGCTGGAATCGGGCGGGGGACGCGGACCATCCTCATGGTACGGCCGAGCCTGGAATTTTTCGCCCTGACCTTTGCCATGTTCAAAACCGGCGCCGTGCCGGTGGTGGTGGATCCGGGGATGGGCATCCGGCGCATGGTGGCCTGCTTCAGGCAAAGCCGCCCGCAAGCCTTTATCGGCATCCCCCTGGCCCATGTGGTGAGAACCCTTTTTCCGAAATTCTTTGACACCGTGCAAACATGGATCACCGTGGGGCGCCGATGGTTCTGGGGCGGAAGGACCCTGAATCAGATCCGCCAGGATCCCTGGCAGCCCCACACCATGGCCCGGACCCGGGCCGCGGACACCGCGGCCATTTTGTTTACCACCGGCAGCACCGGCCCGGCCAAAGGCGTTGTTTATACGCACGGCAACTTTGACGCCCAGGTGCGCACCATTCAAGACCATTTTGACATCGGCGCCGACGAAATCGACCTGCCGACCTTTCCGCTCTTTGCCCTTTTTGACCCGGCCCTGGGCATGACCGCCGTCATTCCCGACATGGACCCCACCAAGCCGGCCCAGGTCAACCCGGAACGGATCATTGAGGCCATTGTCAATCAGGGGGTAACCAACATGTTCGCCTCCCCTGCCCTGCTCAACCGCGTTGGCGGTTACGGCAAGGCGAGGGGGGTGCGTCTGCCGACCCTCAAACGGGTCGTATCGGCCGGAGCCCCGGTGGCGCCGGCCAACATCGAACAGTTTTCCGCCATGCTCTCAGATGAGGCCCAGATCCACACGCCTTACGGCGCCACCGAAGCGGTACCGATCATTTCCATCGGTAGCCGGGAGATTCTTTCGGAAACCCGACCGTTGAGCGAAAAGGGATACGGCATGTGTGTGGGGCGTCCCATCGGAGAGGCTCGGGTGGTGTTGATCCGCATCAGCGACGATCCCCTCCCCATCTGGAACGCCGATCTGGAAGTGGCCGACGGCGAAATCGGTGAGATCATCGTACAAGGAGAGATCGTGACCCGGGCCTACTACGAAAACGACCGGGCCGATGCCCTGGCCAAGATTGAGGAGGGGGCGGCGATCTGGCACCGCATGGGGGATCTGGGCTGGCGGGATAAAAAAGGACGGATCTGGTTCTGCGGTCGAAAGAGCCACCGGGTGGTCACGGAAAACGGCCCTTTTTTCACCATCCCCTGTGAGGCCATCTTCAACAATCACCCGGCGGTATTTCGAAGCGCCCTGGTGGGGGTGGGCCCGGCTGAAAATCAGACGCCGGTGATCTGCATCGAAGTCAGGGCCGGAGAGAAAACGCCCCGGTCACAAATCAAAACGGAACTTCTGGCGATGGCCCGCAAAAGCGTGCTGACCCGGTCCATCGGCACCATCTTGTTCCACAAGGGGTTTCCGGTGGACATCCGTCACAATTCGAAAATTTTCAGGGAACAACTGGCGGTCTGGGCCGCCCGGAAACTGGGAGAATGAATACATCCATTCAAGTCCGTAACGGACAACAGGGCATCAGCCCATCGCCGCAACAGGTGCTGGTCACCGGCGGCGGCGGATTCCTCGGCTTTGCCATTGTCCGGAAATTGATTCAGCGCGGCGACCATGTCCGCAGCTTTTCACGGAGCCGATACGACAAGCTCCACACCCTGGGTGTTACGCAGGTTACCGGAGACATCGCCGACCCGGAGGCCGTTTCCGCCGCCTGCCAGGGCATGGACCTGGTGATTCACACGGCGGCCAAACCCGGTGTCTGGGGCGATTACGAGACATTTCACCAAACCAACACCGTGGGAACCATTAACATCATCAACGCCTGCCGCCGATGGGGCGTCGACCGACTGGTCCATACCAGTTCGCCCAGTGTGGTCTTTAACGGCAGTTCCATGGAGGGGGCAAACGAATCGGTTCCCTACCCGGACCACTACCTGACCCATTACCCGAAAACCAAGGCCATGGCCGAGCAGGCCGTGCGCCGGGCAGCCGACGACGGGCTCAAGACGGTCTGTCTACGCCCCCACCTCATCTGGGGCCCCGAGGACAACCACCTCACGCCGCGGATCATCGCCCGGGCCAAACGCCTGCGGCGGGTGGGAGACGGAAAGAACCGGGTAGACACAATCTATGTGGACAACGCAGCCGACGCCCATCTTCTGGCCGCCGACGCCCTGGCCCAAAATCCGGCCGTCTCAGGCAGGGTCTATTTTATCAGCCAGAACGATCCAATCCCCCTGTGGGACATGGTCGATCACATTCTCCATGCAGCCGGTCTCGATCCGGTACGCGGATCCGTGTCACCGGGAACGGCCCGGGCAATGGGTGCTGTACTGGAATGGATCTACGGGGTGTTCGGATTAAAGGGGGAACCCCCCATGACCCGCTTTGTGGCCGAAGAGTTGGCAACGGCCCACTGGTTCGACATCACCGCGGCACAAAAGGACTTGGGATACGAACCCAAGGTGTCGACAAAGGAAGGATTAAAACGGCTGGCCGCCTGGTTTCGGATGCATCCTCAGGCAGATGGTTGAGCCGGGAAGGCTGTAGACCCAATCGATTGCTTTCGAATTTCGAAATGCGGCAGTGTTAAAGCGGCGAAGCCGCGCCACATGAATTTTGCGCAGCAAAATTCATTCTACATCCATGTTCTCCAGTTGAATGGAGAAGCGTTTCAAGAACAGGCCGTTTTCCCGACAAAAGTCAGTCAGGGCCGCCATACGCTCAGGGTCTGCGTGGTGGTAGGAGAGCAGAATGCCGCCGACGCCATGCCTTTCCACCAGCCTGCGGGCGTCGCCAAAGGTGCCCAGAACAGTGTATCCTTGCAGTTTCTTACCTTTCTTTAATACATCGTCGTCCATGAAACCGACCGGCCGAACCCCGGTTTTAGGATTGTTGAGAATTTCCCGTAGCAGGATCTCCCCGCCCCTTCCGGCACCGTAGATCAACACGTTCTTTCCCGTCAGGGTCCGCCGTTTCATACTGTCGCCAAACAGGCGGAAAGATCCGCGAGTACTCACCAGAAAGCCGGTTGTCAGCATCCAGTCGATGAAGAAAATCCCCTTGGAAAAGTCCTGGAATCGATAAATGAAGGTGACGGCCGCCACGGACATAATCGTGGCAAAGGTGGATGCCTTGAGGTAGACATAGACATCATTGGTGCTCATGTAGCCCCAGATGCCCCGGTAGACGCCGACGATGAAAAAGGCGAGGAACTTACAGGCAATGACCGCCGGCAGTGAACGTAAAAACACATTGAAGTAATGGGAAAACTCCCAGGTGTCGAAACGGATGCGATAACTCAGGTAATAGGCAAAGGCGATCAGGCACAGGTCGAGCATGACCAGCACCAACTGCCGCTTGTAGGTCAGTTCGACGAGAACCGGCGTGAATGTCTGCCCCCGAAGTTTTGAAAACTCCTTTTCCGGATAAATGCGGAGCTGAGCCAGGTAAATGCCCATGAGCAGAATGGAAAGGGCCACGGGAATGATCACCGCCGGAGAGGTCAGGTCGTCGCTCCTGCTGACAAAAACAGCCGAGGCACCGGCCACGGCACAGATGCCGTAGAGCATGAGCACGGCCCGCCGTTCGCTGAGACCGATGAGCACCAGACGATGGGAGGTGTGATCCCGTCCACCGGTGGACGCTTTACGGCCACTGAGAAGCCGAACCACGGTCACCAGACTGGTATCAAAGATGGGCACCAGCATGACCATGATCGGAACGGCCCAGGCAGCCAATGGGCTGGAGGCGTCGGTTTCCGGGTAGTGCAGGCAAAGCAGGGCCAGGGAAAAACCGATGACCAGGCTGCCGCTGTCGCCCATGAAAATTGACGCCGGATTGAAATTGTAGACCAGAAACGCTGCCAGTGCCGCGGCGAGCGCCATGGCGATTTGGGCGGCGTGGGGCGATGTGTCCATGAAGAGCACTGCCAGCACACCGGCGGTTACCGCGCCCACACCGGCGCAGAGTCCGTCCATATTATCGAGAAGATTGAACGCATTGGTAATTCCGATGATCCAGACCAGGGTCAGGCCGGTATCCAGGGTCATGGAGGTGACCCAGTGCAGACGAAAACCGAGAAAGGTCACCATGGAGGCGGCAAGGATCTGCCCCACCAGTTTGGTTTGAGGCTTGATGTGGACAAAATCGTCCAGAAGGCCCAGCACGAACATGGCGGTCGCACCGATCCATATGACCGCTGCAAGAGAAGGAAGGGAAACGGCATCCGTTGTCCCGTTGAGACGGAAAAGGACGGATTTGAAATCGGCCAGGAAAATAACCGGAAAGGAAAACCCCGCATAAATGGCAATTCCACCCATCAGCGCGGTGGGTTTTCGGTGCCACCGGTCCTGGCTCGGTTGTGCCACCCAACCATAGGCCATGGCCATTCGACGAACCACCGGGGTCAAAACCAGGCAGGCGAGAAAGGCAAAAAGCGGCAAAATGTCCGTCATGGGGCGAAACCCTCCGGGGGTCGGATCGAGTCGAAGCGATAATCGGTAAACGGCGACAGTTGTAAAGGGATTTTTGGCATTTGGCAACCATGCAGTTGGGCGGCCGGTAATTGCCGGTCCCATGGGTAAATCCTGTTGCCATGCCCGCCTGAATCGTATAAGAAAAGCTTTTTATATTCGATTACCTGAATTTAGGTATTACTCTGTCCTCGGCGCCTGGAAGGCTGACCCAAAGGCGAACGAATCATTGAAAAGGAGCGTCCAATGCGGGTTCTCATCACCGGTGGTGCCGGCTTTATCGGTTCTCATCTGACAGAGGCATACCTGGAACGCGGAGATGAAGTCTACATCGTCGACGATCTGTCGACCGGTTCGGAAGACAACCTTCGTCACCTGAAGGAAAACCCCGCCTACCAGAACCGGCTTTTCGTCCATATCGATACCATTTTAAATGAACCGACATTGCTGGAACTGACCGGCATCTGCGACATTGTCTTCCACCTGGCCGCTGCCGTAGGGGTCCAGTATGTCCTGGACCACCCCCTGGAACTGATCCGGACCAACATTCAGGGGACGGAAATGGTCTTAAAACTTTGCGACAAATTCAAGAAGAAAGTACTGGTTGCCTCCACCTCAGAAGTCTACGGAAAACACCTTCACGCCCCCCTGGTCGAGACCGACAACATCATTTACGGCCCGTCCAGCAAATTCCGCTGGAGCTATGCGGCCTCCAAACTCATGGATGAATTCACGGCCCTGGCCTATTACCGGACCACAGGGCTCCAGGTGATCATCGCAAGGCTCTTCAATACCGTAGGCCCCCGCCAGACCGGTGCCTATGGCATGGTGATTCCCCGGCTGGTCGGCCAGGCTCTTAAGAACGAACCCCTGACCGTTTACGGGGATGGCACCCAGACCCGAACATTCACCGATGTGGCCGATGTGGTCCGTTCGCTGATGGGATTGATGGATTCGGAAAAAACCGTTGGTGAGGTGTTTAATATCGGTGGGATCGGGGAAATTTCGATCCTGGATCTGGCCTTGAAAATCATCAAAATGACGGGGTCTTCATCCCAAATCGACCTGATCCCTTACGACAAAGCCTTCGGCAAGGACTTCGAGGATATGCAGCGCCGGGTACCGAGCACCGAAAAACTCCTGTCCTATATCGGTTTCGAGCCGTCCAGCGGCCTGGATGATATTCTGGCAAAGGTCATCGCGTCTTTAAAGGGTTGAAGGAGTCAAGGATTCGAGGATTCATGTGAAATACACCAAAAAAAACTAAGATACCCCACGGCCACTGGGCCGGCGGGGTATTTTGGTTTTACAATAGCGGCGAAGCCGCGTCACATAAATTCGCACCAGCGAATTTATCAGAACAGGGTATAAATAAAGGGTGCCACAGCGCTGCCCTCGGTAAAGACGATCAACAGGCTCAACACCGAAAGCATCAACACGATGGGCAGGAGCCAGTAACGCTTTCTGACCTTTAAAAATTCCCAAAATTCCGTAACGATGGATTGATTGGCCATATTCTCCTCTTCGCTATTTCTTTTTTATCCGCAGATTTCGCAGATTACACAGATTAAATGCAGTTTATTGGGTAATCTTTGTATCCTGCGGTACAATTCCAGTTTATTTGAATCCTTCCTTGCAGGATAGCTGCGGGGCCTTCCAGTTTTGCTCCATCTGCGTAATCCGCGGATGTTTTTCTCATTCTTTTCTGCGTGATCTGCGGATTAGTATCGCTTGATGAACCGCGCTTTCGGTTGAACCGGCTCGACCCTCCCTACCCAGTATGTTTCCGCCTGGGGATCGGGTCTGAGGGGGATTGGCGCGCCGCTGAAAACCCGTTTGGCCAGGGCCACCGGGGTGACGGCCAGGTAGTAGGTTAGCGTGAGGATGATCCCGGTGGTGATCCTCCCGATGACATGGGAGACCCGCAGCCATCCCCTATACACCGGGGCCATGGGCCCGGGGACCAGGGCAAAGAGCACCCCGGCAACGGCAAGGGTCCCGAATACCATCATGACGCCGGCCCGCTCTCGCCAGATTGCCAATGCTGCGATTGTGCCGAAAAAACAGATGGCGATCAACCCGAATTTTCGGATTTCCCGCTTTTCAGTCGAGGATGAGTTCATCTCGCCAGTTCTTCCTTTCTTTCCATTGGGGTTGTTCCCCTTTCAACAGGATGCAGTTTTCCAGGACCAGCACGTCCATCTCCGTGCGCATGAAGCACCGGTAAGCATCTTCCGGCGTGCAGACGATGGGTTCACCGCGCACGTTGAAACTGGTATTAACCACCACGGCACATCCGGTCAATGCCTCAAAGGCTTCAATCACCCCGTGGTAGGCCGGATGGGTTTGCCGGTCTACACTCTGGATCCGGGCCGAATAGTTCAGATGGGTGACGGCCGGAATGTCGCTTCGCTTGAAATTGAGCCGCTGCATCATATTCGTCCCATGATCGGCAGCCTGGCCAAGGCGGCGTTTTCCCGTCACATCAGCCACCAGGAGCATATAGGGGCTCGGCCGGTCGATCTCAAAATAGTCGGAAATCCGCTCAACCAACACCGAAGGGGCAAACGGCCGGAAAGACTCCCGGTATTTGATTTTCAGGTTCATCACCCGCTGGGTTTCCCCGTCCCGCGGGTCCCCTAAGATGCTCCGTGCCCCCAGCGCCCTCGGGCCGAACTCCATCGGTCCGGAGAAATGGCCGACAATTTTCCCATCGGCCATCTGCCGGGCAATGGCCGAAGCCCGCGCCTCTTCATCAAGAACCTGATACGGGTATTGGTTGGCATCGAGAAAATTGCGGACATGGGTCATTGAAAAAGAGGGCCCCAGATAGGATCCCATCTGGAAATCGGATCGGTGGCACGCCGGTCGTTCTTTTTCCAGAAACCGGTGCCAGACCGCATAGGCCGCCCCCATGGCGCCGCCGGCATCCCCTGCCGCCGGCTGGATCCAAATATTCTCATATGGCCCTTCCCTGAGCACCCTGCCGTTGGCCACGCAGTTTAGGGCCACCCCGCCGGCCATACAAAGGTTTTTCATTCCCGTTTCCCGGTGCACGTACCTGGCCATGCGAAGCACCGCTTCTTCGGTAACCTCCTGGATGCTGGCGGCAATGTCCATCTCCCGTTGGGTGATTTCGGATTCCGGCTTTCGCGCCGGACCACCGAACAGGCGCGCAAACCGTCTGTTGGTCATTCGCAGGCCGCCTAAAAAATCGAAATAGGACAGGTTCATCCGAAGAGAGCCATCTTCTTTCAAATCGATGATCTTATCTAATATCAGGTCCTTGTATATGGGACGGCCATAAGGGGCGAGCCCCATGAGCTTGTATTCGCCCGAGTTGACCCGGAATCCGGTGAAATAGGTAAAGGCCGAATAAAGAAGCCCCAGAGAATCCGGGAAATGCATCTCTTTGAGAAGGGTCAGATCTTTTCCCCGGCCGATGCCGCAGCTGGCCGTGGCCCACTCCCCGACCCCGTCGATGGTCAGAATCGCCGCCTCATCAAAGGGCGAAGGGTAAAATGCCGATGCCGCATGGGCCTCGTGGTGCTCGGTGAAAAAGACATCGCCTTGGTAGCCGATCTCCCGCTGCACCACCTTGGGCACATGGAGTTTTTTACCCAACCACAGCGGCATGGCCTCGAGCCACGAGCGAAGCCCCCGTGGTGCAACGGTCATATAGCTTAAAAGCAGGCGTTCGAAGGTCAGAAACGGTTTGTCGTAAAAGACCACATGATCAAGTTCCTGGGCGGTGATCTCGCCCTTTGCCAGGCAGAATTGGACGGCGCGATTCGGAAAACCCGGATCGTGTTTTTTTCGGGTAAACCGCTCTTCCTGAACCGCCGCGGTGATCGTGCCGTCTTGAAGCAGGCAGGCGGCACTGTCATGGTAGAAGCATGATATTCCTAAGATATTTGTCATGAATGTCCCAAGTCCAACGTTATAGGGATTGTCCTATTTCCGTTCCGTTTGAAGAGTCGCTACGCTCCACCATTTTCTTATAATGGGCAGAATTCCTTAACTTTAGTTCACTTTAGTCACTTCCAACAAAGCCATCTCGGCAATCTTTTCAACCACCGCCTCGGCGATGACGGCATTCCCTTTGGCGCTGGTGTGGGCGTCCAAAGGGAAGAGGTAAAGGGAGTTTAAGTCCTTTTCCTTCTCAAAACGAGGCGTTATATCCAGGAACGGAATGTCAACATCAATACAGATTTTTTTTACGATACCGTTGATTCCCTGCATCAATGGATCTGCGACCTGAACCGAATCCGGAATGACAACCAACAGCAGCGGTATGCCCATTTCCCCACAAAGGCGTTTGAGCTCGGCCAGTTGATTCGTAAACGGCCTCATATCCAGGCTGCCGTTGATACTATCATTGTTGCTTGCAAGGAAGTATTTTTTTCGGTGCTCGATGGATCTCAGCCAGCTCGCCTTGTTAAAGCTCCGGAATTTTCCGCCGATAAGGGTTAAAAGGTTCGTGGTGAAATTATAAAGGTAACTTTTTGAAGCGACCTGCTGAAATGCGTCTTCTTCGTTTTCCGAAGCGCTGGAAACGGCAGCCGCGTACCGCCGTTCGGCTTCCGCCTCGGATTCAAGGCCTTTTGCGTCATCTAAAAAGAAAAAATAGGTCACAAAATCCGGGACGTAGTTCCGTCCCTTTTCCTTAAAATAGGACAGGGCCTGGAACAGGTTGTATCCGGCCACCCCACCGTTGATCACATCCACCCCGGGCAGGAGCGGTCTCAGCCGGGTCTGAATCTGTTTGACAAAGGTTTGTTCCAAATCCAGTCCTACCCCAAAGGTATAGGAATCCCCGAGTCCCAGAATCCGGTAGGCGCCCGGGGGTTTGTTCCAGGTCCGTTCCACATCCCTTAGCCCGTGGGAATTGATTTCCATCCCATTGCCCAGACGTCCTTTTCCGGCGATGCCGGGAATCAGTTCATATCCCAGGTGGCGCGAGGGACGCATCATCTGTTGCAGCGACGGGCTGCTGGCCAAGGGGGGGGCAACCATTCTAAGGCCAACTTCCGCGAGGAAACCAGAGAAGATCAGTGACATGCACAACAGCAGAAGGTTTTTTCTGTCGATGCGGAGACAACTTCGGGCAATGATCAGGGCGAACAGGATCAGAAAGGTCTTGCCAGCATCGTTTGCACTGATGTGGATCCCCCAAAGGGTGAATTCAAATCCGATGCCTTTTCGGAAAACCAGCGTACAAAACAGCGCCAGGTAAAGGCCGATGGACAGGTTCAAAAGCCACTGAACAATTGTTTTCAACATCGAAGTGCCGTCTTTCATGGAGATAGCTTTCCGCATATTATCACCTAAACTGAACTTAGGTATCACATTGTTGCCCTTTGGGCTAAATGCTTCGACTCGAAAATACTGTATCGTACTTATGAATAAGTATACTAAAGCGTCAGCCGATCCATCGCTCCCGCCACATTTCCCACATGAGCAGCGACCACAACCGGTGCTGGTGGCTGCAGCGGCCGGAGAGGTGTTCGGCTATTTTTTCCTGAACAAGTTCGGAATCGAAAAGGCCCTCTTTGTTCAACCGATTTGGCGACAGATAGTCCAGGAGCAGTTCCTTGAGTTCTTTCCTGAACCACCGGTCAATGGGCACACTGAAGCCCATCTTGGGCCTTTCGAAAAGGTCCCGGGGAAGGTAGCGGGCAAGAAGCTTTTTCAACAGATATTTACCACTGCCGTTTCGGTATTTCAGATGATCCGGCAAGGTTGCCGTGTATTCCACCACCCGGTGATCCAGCAGCGGCACCCGGATTTCAAGGCTTGCCGCCATGCTGGCCCGATCGACCTTGGTCAGCATGCCATCGGGAAGATAGGTTCCCTGGTCAACCCGCATCACCCTTGAAAGCAGAGAATTCCCTTCGGTTTCATGAAATAGCGCTTCAAACCGGCTGTCGGGCACGCCCCTGCCGATCAACTGTCGAACCTCGTCCGACGACCAGAGACATACCGTCATCCGGTAAAGGTCTTCCGGGCTGCTGTGGCGCATCAAAAAAATCAGCTTCTGCCATTTATCGGTAAAATTGGCCACGTTGAACTGCTGGGGCAGATAAGGTCGAAAAGGACGGTAGCAGGCCTCCACCCATGGGGTCGGGACCTGCTCCAGCCACCCGGCCAGGCGGTTTTTCATCGTTGCCGGAAGGCGCTGAAATGTCCTGGCCATGGCATCCGTGCTCCAGTATCGGATGTAGCCTGAAAACTGTTCGTCCCCACCGTCTCCGGACAAGGCAACGGTCACCCGGGAGCGGGTGAGATGGCTGACCAGCAGCGTCGGAATGGCGGAAGAGTCGGCATAGGGTTCATCATAGGTCTCGGGCAGTCGCGGAATCAGGTTCAAGGCCTCTTCGGGGGTCACTTCGAGTTCGGTATGATCGGTGCCCAGGTGGGCGGCCACTTTTGCGGCCCAGGGCGCCTCGTTGTAATCCCGGTCCCGCACCCCGATGCTGAAAGTCTTTACCGTTGAATTGCTTGTCTTTTGCATCAGGGCGACCACCATGGACGAATCGATGCCGCCGCTGAGCAGGGCTCCCAAGGGCACATCGCTGACCAGTCGGTCTGAAACGGCGCGGGTCAGCAGCCGATCCAGATGTTGCAGGTGATCTTCTTCGCGCCAGTCGGAGAAATATTGCTCTCCCTTTGGTATCGGAATGCTCCAGTACGCCCGTTCGTGTAATCCGTTGTCGTCTAACACCAGGAAATGGCCCGGCATAAGTTTTTGGGTATGTTTGAAAATGGTTCGCGGCGCCGGAATGTACTGATAGTGAAGGAATAGCGGAACCGCATCCGGATCGACATTCTTTTTGAACTCATCAAAGGCGGCAATGGCTTTGAGCTCCGATGCGAACAAAAAGAGGCCATTGTGAAAATGGTAGTACAATGGTTTGATGCCCAGCCGATCCCGGGCCATGAAAAACAACCGTTTTCGGCTGTCCCAGATGGCAAAGGCAAACATGCCGACAAATTTTTCAAGACAATCGAAGCCCCATTGGAGATACGCCTTCAATATGACTTCCGTGTCGGTGTTGCTCCGAAACGCGTGCCCGACCCCTTCCAGTTCTTTTCGGATCTCTAAAAAATTATAGACTTCCCCGTTGTATACGATCCGGACCGCGCCGTCATCGCTGGTCATGGGCTGGTGCCCGGCCGATGACAGGTCGATGATGGACAATCGCTGGTGGGCCATGCCCACGCCAGCGCCCTCACTAAAAAAAAGGCCGGAATCGTCCGGCCCTCGATGGGATAAAGTCCTTGCCGCCCCAGGCAGCTGATTTTTTAAGGAATCAAACCGCCTGCGGCAGGAAAACCCTGCAATTCCACACATGAGTCAATACTCTCCCATTGGTATTGTCTGGTTTCACTGCCGGAGGAGTTCGCCTGAACAATTCGGTCAATAATGCCGACCGGCATCGTTGCCAGTGTATGGAGCACTTTTCCTTTTCAGCACTATCCGTCGTGGAGTAACGGTAAAACAGATTTCCCTCTGGCAAGGGCAAGAAATCCTCGTACCAGTCCCTGCACCTGCCCCAGGGCGTATTGCACCTCGTCGGGCTTTGCCAGGAACAGGCCCGAGCCGCTTCTGGCAATGATCTGACCAATCACCATCCAGGTACAGAAAAGCAGGGAGAGTTCCGGGTGTCGTTCGATGAAATAGAATCGCCAGAGGGTCACGGTCCGCCCGTAGTATCGGTGTTTCACCTTCACCGCGTGGTCATATACATGCTCGTGCCGGACCCGGGCTGCCGCGCAGACGTAGAGGGGAAAGCTTTTTCCGACGGGGTAACTGAAAAGTACATCTTCTCCGATGGCCCATTTCGAACGAATCGGTCGATGATGGAACCGCTTTAGAATCTCCTGCTTCCAGACGGTGGCCCCACCGCAGAGCCAATCGGATTTCAAATCTCTTTTAACCGGAGAGGTTGAAACATTATAACCGGATGGAAGAACGCGCCCCTGTTTTTTATCCATGCCGATCATCGCCTTAAAAACGGAATACCGGTATGGCGGGTTGTTGACAATATTGAAGGCAACCCCTGCGGTGTTGGCCGGCACGCGGTTCCAGAAATCAATCATCGCTGAGACCGCTTCGAGTTCCAGGACGATATCGTCATCCAGGGAGCCGGCCAGGGGGGTGTTGCCATCCAGGAGCGAAATGGCCATATTGCGTTGGCGAATCTGCCCGGGAGAATCGCATTGGTGGTATTCGACCGGCAGGCGATCGGCAAAGGAACGCACCAGATCGCCGATATCCATACCGCTGGCCACCACGATGATTCGGCCGCACGGAACGGTCTGGACGGCAAGGCTCTCCAGAAGGTTTTTCATCTTCTCCGGCCGGTCTTTGGTCGGAACCATGAAGGCCAAGTCGGCCCCGTTGAATCTTTGGCTGTCGTCTCTCATATATGTTAGGGGGCCCGTCTCAATGGCGAGCCATTGATTGTCGATGTTTTAAAGCCTTAGAAACGCCCTAACGCGCCCCTTTGTCACCGGGGAAAAATACTCGCTCCGAATCATTTTCCCTTGCACCTGGTGATGTCGAATCGCCTCGGCTGTCCTGTCCTTATAAAACGTTATGGCAGCGATAAAATCGTCCGGGCCATAAATTAAACGCCAGAGGCCTGGTGCCACCGAATCCGGTATTGGATGCAGGGTCAGTCCGCTGGGATCACCCACAACAATGACCGGAGTCCCCGTTACGATGGACTCCATGCAGACACTGGATGCCGTGCTGATGAGCAGATCGGTCTTTTCAAGAAGGTCGTTAAATTCGCCGTCAACCCAACTGAATTTTGACTTCCCGTCCGCGGTCTGAGGCATCGCCGTCTCCGGGGCCGTGGGATGCTTTTTCAAACAAAATGTCACCTTGCCAGGCAGTTTTTCTGCAGCAACACCTACCAGGGTCATGATCCTCAGGGAATCTCGTTTGGAAAAAGGAAGGGCGACCAAAACATTGAAATGTGATCCGTTATCAGTTGTTGGTTGTTGCGGCGCGTTCTGAAGGTGGGAAAAACGAAAGGCCGGCGCTGTCTCGACATTGAGCCCGGGGCAAAATTCCCCGAGTGCTCCAATCATGCCCCTGCCCATGACGCAAATGGTTTTTGGGAGCAATTGTGAACGTTTTTCGCTGACTGTTGGCTTGGCGCAGAGGTAGAAATCGGTATTGATAAATCCCATATATCCAAGCGAAGGTATATTCGGGTAAGCGAGGTTGAATCCTGCGTTCCAGCCCTTATCGCCAACCTGGTTTTCAAACCAATCGATGACCAGGCGAAGAGAAACGTCCGCCTCTCTTAACCTGAAGGCAAATCGTGCATTCAGCAGGGCGATCATGGTATCGCCCAAACGCCGAAAACTTCGGATCTCTTCATGAATCAGGCCGGTAACATCGGCGCCCATGTACTTGACCGGGGCAAGCCGCAGTTTAATAACCCTGAATGAATGGCCAAATGCATAGAGATAATCGACAAGCTTCAGATAATCCTCTTTGAACAAAAAATTTCTGCCGCAGTCCCTCAAACGTTTGAAAATCTTTCGCCCCATGCTCGGACCGATACGATAGAAGGTGGGCACAAAATAGATGCTGTTCTTTTCCCTGTCCGTCAAACAATCCAGCAAACCGGGATAGTAACGATCCCGCTCGACATAACCCGCCATGACGAAGGTATCGATAAGGGTAAGGGGGGTTGACGGCGTTGGTCGTTTTCGGAATTTACGTGTCGACCGCGCTTGAAGGAAACGCCATAAGTGAACCCCAATATATCCAAAGAGTCGGAAGAAAACATCCAAACCCCGACACAATCGATGCCAGACCGGCGCGTTGAGAACGACGATGGTCGTTGGCGTTCTGTTTCGCAGCCAGGGCCTCAGCAATGTTGCAAACGCCGGGGAAGCGGTGGCAACCTCATGGATCGTCACCTTTCGGTCCAACAGTCTCTTCAGAAAGGCGATCTGGCAACAATGGGAAAAAAGCGGACTGGTGAAAATGTTTCTGCTGGCAGGCGAACTAAGAAACCAGTCAAGATTTCCGATATGCCTGGCCGAGATGGATTCGATCAATTCGGTGAAAGAACGGCGGACATCCCTGGCCACCAACTCGTATTCGGCAAGGTATTCTTCGGGAATGCATTCGGCCTTTCCAAAATCGATATTCATTTATGAATGTAGAGAAAAATCGTGTCGCAGAACCACGATGCCTTCAAATCCCGATTGTATTGTTCAATGAGTTCCCGGGAAAAGATATGGTTGAACTTCCCCTGTCCCCCGGGTTTGCCTTCAGTCATCCAGACGATGTGGTTGGAAAGGTCGTATCGCTGATCCGCAACCATCTCGTAATGCAGGCCCATTTTATCCAAAATAAATTTAAGGCTCTTGGGGCTGTAATAGTAGTGGTGGGCGGCCGACCAGTAGAATTTTTCAAAAGCGGGAATATCGTACAAGTGGGTAAGCGGATCGTACACACATGGCACTTCCGCAATGAAACTTCCGCCATCGCGAAGAAGTGCCAGAGAACGCCCGATAAAATCGTATGGATCCCGTATGTGTTCAAGCACAAAAAAACTGACAACCAGATCAAAGCGGTCCGAATCGTTGTTTTCTACTTCGCCCAAACGGGTGAAGACTTCATACCCCTCGCTACGCAGAAATTCTGAAAATATACCGGACGGCTCGACGCCGGTGCATTGAAGCCCCTTTTTCCTGAAGGCCTCCATCATAAACCCTGAGGAGCATCCGATCTCCAGTAGTCGAAGTCCTTCACCTAAGAAATCGTCCAGAAACGGCATCCGCCTTCGGACCTGGTCTTGATTGGCATTGAAGTGCCGTCGTGCACCCGTCCAGTCGCGTTCCGATCCGGCACGCCCATCCATGAACTTTTCAAATTCTTCGGCATAAAAACATGCCTCTTTTCTTTCTGACGGCGGTGGAAAGAGATATACGGCATCGCAGGCCTCACAGTGCCAGAATTTCTGCTCCTCGCTTCCGCCATAGACGTATTCGGCACGGACCCGCTGGCCCTTATTGAATCCACAGATCCTGCAGCAAGGGGTTTCAAGGGTCAACTGGGTCACAGGTATTCCTGTTCTCTGCATAGGGGTAGAAACTCATATAACCGCTGCGGTATTAAACGCCTGTCCGTAAATTACGGCAACCTTGTCGATGCGAATATCCTCAGTGAAGCAAACCCGGCGCATAAAACGAAACCATCTTCCGGATGCCTTCTTCCACGGAGATTTTCGGCGTCCAACCGAGGATCTCGTTGACATAGCCGATATCGGCACAGGAGCCGAAGGCGTCGCCGGGCGTGCCGGCAATTTCAACCACCGGAAAATCCGATTTCCCTGTCGCGGCCTTGATGATGTCGACCAGTTCGCGAACCCGTGTCCGACATCCGGATCCGACATTGAATATTTTCCCAAAGGACCTTGCATCGTTGATGCAGGCCACCAGCAGGTCGACAATATCCGATACGTAGATGAAATCCCGGTATCTTTCCAATGAGCCCTTGACTTCGAGCTTTTCCCGGTTGAGAAAATAGGCAAGATAGATACTGACCATGCCCTGTTTCATGTTATCCATGTTCTGACCCGGGCCGTAAGCGTTGAAAAGTCTGAAAGTGGTGGCATCCATGCCGCAGGCGCCGCCGAATACCTTGAGGTAGTTTTCCGAGGCGAGTTTGGAACAGGCGTAAAAGGACTTGGGGCGGGGCGGATCCTGCTCGGACATGGCCGCCCCGCCAACCCCGTCGCCATAGACCGAGACGGTACTGGTGTAGAGAAATCGTTTGCATTCGCGTCGGGCTGCCCATTGGGCCAGCAGGATGGTGGCCTTGGTATTGATATCCAGATCATTGATGGGCGATTCGTGGGAAATCTCACCGGATGACTGCCCGGCAAGGTGGAGCACCGCTTTGGGACGGCAGGTGTCGAGCCGGTAATACTGGCTCTCGTTGGCCAGGTCGATATAGACGAATTTTGAACCGGCCGGCACATTCTCCGGATCACCGGTCAACATATTGTCGGCGACCACCACCTCGGCCCCCTGATCCAGAAGGCGGTTCGCCACATGGGAACCTATGAAGCCAGCACCGCCGGTTACAAGGTAGGTATCAGCCATTTTTCCTCCAGGTTTCGTTGTCGCTGTGCCGATAATATCGGTTGGGGCGATTTTGCCGGTTCATCCGGCATCCAGCGCTGCCGCCGGCCCTTGGCCGGTTTAAACAGAGCCACTGACTTTGAAGTCAGATAAGAGGCCAATCGGTATTCCAGCGGCAAGATAATCGATCAATCCAAACAAATCCTTGCCCCAGGGCCAACCCGATCCGGCGAATTTCTCGCCGCGACCGAAAAACCGCGTGCCCACCATGACGGCGGCCTCTTCATCCGTTGAACTGTCACCGACCATCAGGGTTTTTTCAGGCAGGATCCCTTCCCGGTCCACAATGCGGGCAAGGAGTTCTTCTTTGGCCGGAGGCATTCCGAAAATACCTTTGAAAAAACGGGCCAGATTTCGTTTTCTAAATATGGTTTCGAGTTCTTCATGGGGGGTTGCCGAAGCCACATAGAGCGGCACCCTGCCCTGCCATGATTCGATGAACTCAATGGCCCCCGGGACAAAGGGTGACGCGAGGACACCATTCAGGCACAGACCGGCGAATTCGCTATTCAACCGGTCACGGGTTGTTTGGGAAAGGGGACGCCCCAACATCTCATGGTAAAACCAAGAAAATTTTTCGAATCGGCTCATGCCGCCATGGGCCTGATGAAAATCGATCATGCGTTCTGTGGCGTCCGGTCCATGCCTGGAAACGAGCTTTCCAAAAGCCTCGGTTTTCACGGCCACGGACTCGAGAATGACGCCATCGCAATCCAAGACGATCAATTCAGGGGTTTTCGCGGCCATGGCCTCCCCTTTATCATTCTGCCTGAAGAGCAACGATCAGATTTTTGACGGCATCGATTTCCATCTGAATCCGCGACTCTCGGGCGTATGAACCGATATGGGGCGTCAGAATCACATTGTCCAATTCAAGCAAAGGACCGCTGTACGGTTCTGAATGAAACACATCCACAGCCGCACCGGCAAGCTTTCCGGATTTCAGCGCGGCGTGCAGGGCGCCCTCTTCCACGATATTTCCCCGTCCGCAATTGATGATCCAGGCGTCCGGCCGCATGCGTGCCAGTGCTTTTTCGTCGATCAGGGTTGTCTCACCTTTCGGCATTGAGCAGTGCAGGGTGATGATATCGGCCCATTCCAGCAAGCTGCCGAGTTCCTTCCTCTCATAGCGATCATCATCCACAACGGGATCGGTAAAAGCGATGAAGACATCCAGCGAAGAGAAAAGATTCGCCACCGCCTGGCCGATACGCCCCAGGCCGACGATACCAAGGCGCTTGCCGCTCAGGGTGTATCCCATCCGTTTCCGCCAGGTGCCGCTTCTAAGTTCCCGATCCATGACACTGACCCGTCGCAGTAGATTCAGTGCCAATCCAAGGGTCAGTTCGGCCACAGCCAGGGTCGGTCCGTTGGGGGTGATATGAACGGAAATGCCCTGTTTTTGGGCACAGGACATGTCCACATTGTCCAGCCCCACCCCGCATCGTGAAATTACTCGGAGTGACGGCAGTGCCCCGATTACGGCTGATGTTAGGGGTTCGGTGCCGGCCACGACACCCGTGCACCCGGCCAGGATGTCGGTCACTTCGGTCTCGGTCAATTTGCGACCATGGGGATTCAGCGCATAGTCCAAACCGGCCCGATCCAGTATTTCCAGCGGCTCACGGCTGTAGCGCCCAAAGGAAGAAGTGGTAATGGCGATTTTCATACGATTCAATCCTTGTCTGACTTTACCTTTTCCGGAGAAGCCCCGTAGGTTGCCATGAGCCGGTCATTCTGCATCATGCACCGGGCTCGATCCAGGTCCTCGGGAGTATCGACACTGAGGGTTTCGGTTCCGGTCCGTTCCATACGGACCCGCTCACCATGTTCGAGGATCCGCATCATGTCCACCGACTCGATCCGTTCCAGCGGCGTCTCTTCCATTTCGTTGAACTTCAGGAGATAGTCACGCCGAAACGGAATGATGCAGACCTGTTTCATCATGGGAACCTGCTCGGCCCCCTTTTTTCTGGAGGGTACCGGTTCCCGCGAGAAATAGAGTGCATTGTTATTCAGATCGGTAACGACCTTGACTTCGTTGGGATCCTCGAATTCATCCATGGTGGCCATTTCCGCCATGAGGTTGACCACATTGACATCACTGTCATCCAGCATTACCTGGACCGCATTTTCAATCATGTCCGGTGTGACCATGGGCTCGTCGCCCTGCACCATGACCACGATATCGGCTTTTCGGCCATTCTCACCCTCGATCTTCAGCAGGGCTTCGGCGGTTCGGTCCGTGCACCGTTCGTGGGTATCGGCGGTCATGACAGCCTTCCCTCCGCGCGCTTCGATATAGTCGAAAATTTCCCGGTCACAAGTGGCGACGTAAGTGGCGGTCACCAAACGGCACATGGCGGTTCGGTGATACACGTGACCGACCATGGCGACACCATGAATATCTGCCAGCGGCTTGCCCGGAAACCGACTGCTGCCCATCCTTGCCGGAATGATGGCGATAATGTCCATTATTTCTCCTTAACCAGATATCCATTAACGTTATTCAGTTCCGGATGCAGTTGACCGTGCATCTCTTCGATAGTTCGCAAAATCCCCTGCCCCAAATCCACATGCAAGGCGGGAATAAACTTCTTCCCTAACCGGGGGCTGAATGAATAGGGCGTAATTTCGTAATGCACGTGGAGTGGGTCGCGCTCAAAGACAAAGTCAACGTTATGGCCGAGCATTTCGGAAATCATTTTCAGGACATTGGCCACAGTCATCGGCTGCTGCCCGGTAAGAACGATATGCTCATTGGCATATTCCGGTTTGAGAATTTCAACGCTCGCCCTGGCGGCGTCTTCAACGTGGGTGTATTCACGCAATGCCTCTGGGCTGCCATAGTAGGTGATCCGATTTTCGATCAGAGCCTCCCGAACAAACCGGAAAATGGCATTGCGATGATCGGCACGGGGACCGTAAAGGGAGCCGTATCGAAGGATGCTGTACTCGAGGCCATAATTTTCGCGATAGCTTTCAATGTAGAGTTCGCAGGCCTGTTTGCTGCAGCGATAAAACCCGCCGGACCGACTGTAGACGTATACCGAGCTTGCAAAGACATAGCGACCGACCCCGGCCTTGCGGCAGGCTTCCAACAACATCGTGTTGCCGAGAATATTGAATCGAACCGTGTCGACCGGTCGGACATTGGCTTCGCCGATATCGGCGATCCCTGCAAAATTAAAAACCGCTCTGGCACTGGAGACAGCCTGAAAGACCTTTTCCTCGTCCAGGATGTCACCTAAAATCATCGTCTGATCGTTTCGGAGCCATTTCGATTCCGACCGGTCAAAGATCGACACGTCGTGCCCCGCCTCACTGAGTTTGTCACAGACATGAGAACCGAGAAAACCGGAACCACCGAAAACTGTAATCTTCATGGTTTCACCACTGTTTTTTTTTCTAAATCAAAGACCGGGCACCCGCATCCGGCGTTCAGGAATACCGCATCCGTGCCGTAGGCGACAAATTGGTAGCCGTCAGCAATCTTGCTGCGCAATGTCTCTTCATCCGGTTCCACAATGTGCAGCCCCATGGGCACCCCGTGCCGCTTGGATGCTTCTCTGATGGTAACGAGTGCCTCGATAAATCGAGGATGATCGAATTGGGCCGTCAGGTCCATGGATCCGGACAGGTCGTAAGGCCCAACAATGATTGCGTCGAGCCCATCCACGGCCAAAATATCGTCCAGCGCGTTTACCGCATTGATGTGTTCGATCTGGGCAACGAGTATAAGTTGATCGGCGTTTTTTCGATAGTCTTCGAAATGTTTTCCAAATAGATTCGCCCGGCTGAACCCGACGCCGCGCTCTCCGGCCGGCGGATACAAGGATGATGATATCGCTCGGGCCAATTGCGTCCCATTTTCAACCATGGGAAATATCAATCCCCTGGCCCCGGAATCCAGCGCTTTTTTAATCTCCAATTTGCCGACCCGACCCAGTCGAACCATCGGCAAGGTGCCGCCCAGTTCCAGCGCCCTGAAAATATCCGGCAGGATCTGGTTTGAAAATGCGCCATGTTCCATATCCACAGCGACCCAGTCATAGCCGGCCCGGCCCATGATCTCAGCCACGTCACTGCTGGGGATCTGCATCCACCCGCCGACGGTCGGCCGGCCCTCAGTCAACTTTTTTTTTAAAGCTCCGATATCCATCATCGTCTGACCTCATTCGATGCCGTATTTTGAGGAATCAATATCGCTTTTTCTCAGCGAAACGAACCAAAACCCTCAAAACTCATTTTTCTCCAGAAGGGCTGAAGCAGTAATCGCTCCATACTGACAAGCGGATACATGAACAATCTGCGGGCCCGGATGATTTCCCATCCCGTGTTGCGTAAAAATTTCTCCCAGAGACCTTTGCATAACCCCTCATGATTGAATGGGCTACGCAATTTTTCTTTCAAGAAAATGGCCTGCAATTCCATATAACTACCTGTTTTATATTGCCTTAAATGCATTTTTGTACTATATTTTCCTCATTATATCAACCAACTGGAGGACGATATGGCTTTCAAGAAAATGGATGACTCCCTCAAGTTAAAATTCTTTGGAATTTAAACTGGAACGCGGTGTTGCCGCTATTTTTTTTTTACGGTATAGACGGATGATCAGGCCTACGTCTGCGCGAAAAGAGTTTTGATTGCTGGTATCGCCAAGTTTACCCCGCTTAATTCGAAGACTATTTATCTGGGGCTGCCTACAATATCTCAAGGGGGTTGAAAGTTCTGAAGGTGGCCACCGTATGAGGGGCACAGTTGCGCCCGGATAGAGAAAATCCTAAAAACATGGCCCGAACGGGTCAGATATGACAGCCAATTCTTGGAATATTGGTCTCTCATGACCATTTATTACTGGATCTCATAACAAAAATTTCTGAAATTTTATCCGAAATCATAAAATCACGGGTCTGGGCAGTTTTTAAAACCTCTCAATGCAATAACCTCCATATCCGCCTTTACAGTTTGACCTTCTTGTATATTTCGCTTAACTTCAATACGACTTTCGAGGTATATCCCAATAGAATATCATACCGTAATATTTCATATTATCTTCCTACGACCGAATGAAAATATGATTGTATACATTCGAAAATCTGCCACCATTAAGCGTTGCTGAATGCTCTTTTTTGTGAAGCGACAGCCCTGCTTCAAAGATATGGTCAGTTATCTTTTTTACATATTCACTTCGCCCAGTGTCCAACTCAACGAGAATTGACTTAAGGCGTTTGTCTTTAATTGTCTTGAGGCTTCCTATAATAATACTATCTTCAATTCCATCAACGTCAATTTTAATATGATTTGGGAATGAAGGTTTGAACCGACCAATAAAATCATCAATGCTAAACCCAAGCATTGCCTGCTTTAGGGATGCCTCATACGTTTTTCCTTGCCAGTCTCTTGTCTCACCGAAGCTATTCAATGCCCCCCCCAATCTTGTATCAGTCATATACATTAAATCTAATTTCGTGATATCACTTAAAGCCAAGCAATATGCAGAAATTTTATCATCCATCTTGTTGATTTCAATATTCTTGCTGAGTAAGTAATAATTGCTTGGAGACGGTTCAAATGACAAGACTGATAAACCTCTCAACGCAGCATATAAAGAATAGACTCCGACGTTTGCACCGATATCCCAAAAAATATCTTCTTTATTGAAAGTATTTATCCATTCGATAGTTTCCGGTTCTTTTGTCAATAATGTTTTTGCCCTCCACTCGGGCAATTTGCCGGGGCAGAAAAAACGAATAGTCCCAATTTGGGTTTTCTCGGCTAAAATTGGGGCAATGTCTTCCGATATTTGGGCCATAATTGCCGTAGCCTTATTTTGCCCAAATATTTCAATTGATTTCTTAAAAAGTTGCATTATAAAATCCGCTGCTTTTTTCTTCATAATCTTGAATTCTCCGTTTTAGACCAACCAAGATCGTGATTCTCTAAAAAGTGGTATACACTCCCTTTAGAGAATCCAACTGCATCCGCTCCCGGACCCGTTTCAGATCTTCAGGCGTGTCAACACTCAGGGTTTCGGTTTGGGTTTTCACCATGTGAACGCGCTCGCCGTGCTCGAGAATTCGCATCATATCAATGGATTCGATTCGCTCCAAAGGAGTTTCGGGCATTTGATTGAATTTGATCAAATAGTCGCGGCGAAAAGGGATGATGCAGACCTGTTTAAACACCGGCACCGCCTGCGCACCCTTCTTGCGCTAAGGAATTGGTTCCCGGGAAAAATACAACGCATCGCCGTTCAGCTCGACGACCACCTTGACTTCGTTGGAGTCCTCGAATTCTTCATCGGTTTTCATCGCCGCCATTAGGTTCACCACCTGGATATCCGGATTCGCGATCATGGCATCCACGGCAATTTCGATCATCTCCGGTGTCACCATGGGTTCGTCTCTCTGGACCATGACCACAATGTCGGCTTTCCGGTCATTCTCCGCTTCAATTTTCAGCAGGGCTTCGGCCGTCCGATCGGTACATCGCTCATGGGTGTCGGCGGTCATGACCGCCTTGCCGCCCCTGTGGACAATGTAATCGTAAGTTTCCCGGTCACAGGTCGCCGCACAAGTTGCATCGATCCGATGACACAGGTCGTATCGGTGGTTACACATGGGCGACCTGCGATTCGAAAATATCGTAGATCGTCACCTCGTGCCCGGCCTCGCAGAGCTTTTCACAGACGTGGGATCCGAGAAACCCGGAACCGCCAAATACGGTGATTTTCATTTTTACATCCATTCCCTTCATCCCAATCGAAGCGTCGAAGACCCATGGCTGGACTTGATGACCATGCCCTGCCCAGTAGTGAGACAGATCACATCCTCTGTCTTGTCGGTATAGAAATCGTCCATGGCTTTTTTCGCTCCGGGCGCCTGAATCAGTCCGTAATCGTCGCAGAGCATTATGCCGCCGGGGCTCATCCGGTCATAAAAAAACGCGATGGCGTCCAATGTCGGCCGATACAGGTCCACATCCACATGAACAAAGGAAAACATACGGTCCTGAACCTCGCCGAAACGCTCCGGAATCCAGCCCTTGTAGTATCGGACAAACTCATAGGCACACAAATTCTCGCGTACCCGCATCTCTGAACAACTGAATGCGCCACGCTGCCATGCGCAGCCCGCATCCTCGGCGGTCGGCGCTGATATCCCCTCAAACGAATCGAAAACGTGGTGTAACTTGCCGATTCCGTCAATCCTATTGCAGATCAATAGGGACGAGGCGCCGTTGAATACACCGCACTCGGCCGTGTCGCCTGCGACGGGAAGCGCCTGCTTCACGAATTGGTCCAGCGTGTATCGCCGATCCAGAGAACTGTAATCTAAAGTGCTGACATTTTTTTTATAATTTTCAACAAAGTTTGAATCTTCGAGAAATATCCGGCCAAAGGAACTGAATTTGTACTTTGGATAGAGCGCTTCGCTTATTTTTTTGATCGAAATATATTTGGCGAACTCGGACCGCTCGCCTTTTCTGAAAAATGCGTCGATGAAAAATTTGATGGCGTTGCTGATTTTCATTTATGAGGCCCTCACTTAGAATCTACCAGCCATTTCAAGGGTCAGGTCGTGGATCTACTACCCAAAGGGACCATGTTTCGAACCATACGCAGATTATCTTTTGTGATGATATCCAGGTGAACTCCAAGGCTCGCGTACAATATTAAGAATATGGTTTTGATGGAAACTTTGATTTCATATGGGGCCGGATAGTGATGCATAAGTATGGCTATCACGGTAGCGCTAAAGAAAATCGCGTAGATTAAGCCGACTTTTTTGTATTCCCACTGAATGCGATAATAGTGTTGTGAAATGATGAAAGATATTATCTCGGAAATCAAACCCGAAAAAAGGGTGGCCCAGGCAGCTCCAAGCGCCCCCCATTTGGTGATAAATGAGATGTTGAAGGCAATGTTCAACCCGACACTGAAAAAAGAAAGCCAAGATGTCATAAATGTTTTTTTTGCAAACACCAATTGGGGTTGCTTGCCGAAAAACATCACAGCGTAAAACATCGATAGAATAATTACGATATCAATCCCATCGTGAAAGGCGGCAGGGGTTAGAACCAGAAAAATTTCCTCAGAAAAAAGTGCCACAAGCAACGCAGGGGCGACGCAAACATAGGCGAACGGGGTCAGATATTGTCCAACCATTCGGCCTCCTTCTTCGCCATTATCAAACATTTTTTTGTATACCTGCGGTGAAAAAACATTCTGGATGGCCGTCATAATTGAGAAGACAGCGGATGCCACCTTCTGGCCGATACTGTAAATTCCAACGCCTCCGATGGAAGCCAGCAGGCCAATCATGTATTTATCGAATTGGGAATTGATAACGCCCAAGAAAATTCTAGGCGTCAGAGGATAGGCTATTAAAATTGATTCCCTAAGGAGCCCCATGCTAAAAGAGGGCTTGAGCAGTTTAAAAAATTTTATACTCATAAGGAGAAAAACAAGAACTCCCGACAATAGTTGTGCGTAAATCAGCCCGATAACGCCAATATGAAGCCAGGCAACAAAAAGAAGGGAAAAAATCAGATTCATCAAACTAAATAAGACGACATTCTTTGAATAATCGAATGCTTGTTCTGAATTTTTAAAAAAAGTCAAATAATATGAAAGAATACCATAGAAGAACTGTCCGCAGAAGGCAAAAAAAAGAATCCTACCGTTCTCCATAGAACCGGTCACAAATAAGGCCAATGAATTCCTGAAATAATAGGTCAATCCAGCAATGATGCAAAAATTCACAAGGACAAATGTCAGACTGGAATATAAAAGATGTGCTGACTTCAGTTTGTCATTTCGGAACTGAAAAAAATTTCGTTCATAAGCTGTGAGCATTCCAAAATTGGTCAAACCGTTCGCAAATATGGCATAGACCTGTGCCAGTCCCCATATGCCAAAATCTTCTTTTGTCAGGATTCTTGTAAATACCGATATGACGATAAATGGGAAAAAACTGTTGACCGCCAGTGGTATTAAATAGATTAGGCCATTTTTAATCTGTATTTCTTTACTGGTCATATATTGAAACAATGCACAGCTATAATCTCCCTGTGGCGCCTGTAATGTTTGATATAACCGATATAGTCTTTAACCACTTCTTAAGTTCCTCAAGGCCACGGATGATTACGATTCCGTGGGCAGCCCGATCGTCTTTTTGAATCATACCTGTCGGATCGTAATAACATGACGGCTTATCGAGTTGGCGGGCAATCAATGCGGTTGAGGTGAATGGCATTGAGATCACAAAAGTACTCGCTTCAATGACCCGATAAGCGGAAATACCCGGATCAATAATGATTACATTCTTGGCCTTCGATATACGCTCTTCAAAAAATCGATATTGGCGGTGAGCGAATGAACCTATTTGGCGCTTGCGCTTCCACAGCATTAAATAGCCATCGTCCTGAGTGACTTGTTGGATGTCTTGAAGGAAGGGTATGCAGATTTCAGGGATATATAAATCGAAGTCGGCACCCAACGTCTGATATTTTGAAGAACGATGCGGGGTCACATCAAATACCGCGACGCCTTTACCACTGAATACAGGCATTTCTTTCGCACTTGTATTAAACCAGATTGGTCCGACAATACTTATACTTGCTGTCTTCCCAACCGCGCGCCGGACAAAATCGGCCTGATACGCATCCCATACAAGATAATGTGGCCAGTTCATCGCTTTCAAGCCGTAACTTGGCGGAGGGTAGCCATCAGTACGCTTGAAATCATCGCAGTTTGTTGAATAGAAGTAAAAGGTGATTCTGGATCCGAGTCTTTCTGCTTCATAGCTCCATAGCGGACGATAAATCCAACCGGAATTATGAAAAAGGTACTCTTTCGCCAAAAGTTTGGGACTTTGCATACGTACCTGCGCCGCAAGAGCGGCTTGATTGAGTAACAACGCATGCCACCATCGGCCCCGCAAATAATCCCAAGTCGCAATTAGAATCGCCCCTAAGCTCCAGATTATAAAACGTGCAATCAAACCAAATTGCGCCAATGGTGGAAAAGGAGCAGGATTAGGAACGACCGGAGTCCCATTGACTACTTTATGATCGGCGCAGATTACCCCATGACAGATAGTGTCAAGATTGCTAACCCTTTCTGTCCATTGCATATACCAGGATATGATGTCATGGCTACATCCATCTCGGCATGGCTGCGGAAGATTCCCGGGACCGAGGTTGTCGAAATAGACATAACTCCCTAATTTTTTGGTTGATTGATTATGTAATGACCAAATTCCGCTGATAATAATTTTCGCAATTGTCAAAACCCCATATGCCATCATTATTCCAACGAAGACGTTCCAAAGAAGTGCCGTGCGTAGTGTCTCAACCTTAAACCCATTATTTTTTAGGATTTCTCGCCATTCAGTCGGAAGATGGTAGAATACCGATGAGCCTTGCTTGCCCAATGCGTAAAGCATGGCACGATTCAGATTCCGGCCAGCAACACGAATTAAAAGATACTGCCTGCAGACCAACTTTGCCTGTTCTATACCTTTACCAAATATGAATTTTGATAATTGTTTCTCTTTAATATCCAATGGCTGAGACGTCAGTGCTCGATTGATATCTGAAATTCGATTCAAAGATTTTGATTTTTTTAAGAATCGGTAGCCTCGCATAATACGCCTGAGGCGACGGCAACCTCGGCGTTTAACAAATCTTGTAAAATAATTATTGGCCATCACTGCTGTTCGGTTAAAGTTGTTTTAGAATCCAATAATATGCTCAAATAATTGCCCGTGGGTAACCCCTATGTTCTGCCGTGAGTCTCAGCAGTGTTTGACAAAATGAAAGGCCCTCCGATGTGTACCTTGAATATTTAAAGCTGAAGTTGAACATCCAAATAATCTTCAGATAGCAACCCAACGAGGATATTGTCGACTCTTTTATTTTTATTATTTATTAGTAGCATTCTCTGTCTTCCTTCAACTTGAAAGCCATTTTTTAAAAGGACATGTTCTGAAGCTTTATGACCATCATAATACCCTGCCCAAAGCTTCTTTAATCCGCAATATCTGAACACATAATCAACAACTCCGTGTACAGCATCTGTAGCATAGCCCTTTCCTTTCGGTGCATTCGGATGGCCAATCACAAATGAGATGTCTGCATATAGATGATGCCAATTGATACTTGGCAATGTTACAGTTCCAACCAATCGAGTTCCTTCCTCATCGTATACTCCAAAGTGTTTTGAATTATATGTATCTTCCAGTTTCTTTTGTATATAATTTCTGAGCATTTCCTCTGTTTGTGTGACAAATCTTATTTCAAGGAATCCATTTACATTGGGCTTGTTTAACCATTGAAAATACTCAGGTGTAATATCTTCAATTTCAATGTCGCGTAAAATCAAGTTATTTGTTTTTATTATAGGAAGTTTATTTTCTCTTAAAGTAACGATTACTTCATGCATATGACTTTCCTATAATCTCGATAGGCATGTTATTATAAAGAGTCAGATAACTGCTGTCCGGCTAAGGTTCTCAACTTTCAAGATTCGTGAAACAGATCTATTCCATAATTAAAATAAAAAATCGAATGTTTGGGCATTTTTCAAACCTCTCATTTCATTTATTACATTAATTGTCAAACTCCGTGAGCACCCCGGGAGAACCAATGGATTACCCATTTTTATAAATATATTTACCAGTCGTTGGAAGTTTCGTAACCTAATTGAATTAGCAATTCACCTGCGATAACCTTCATCTTTTTCTTGTGAGCGGGCGTAAAGTGATTTCTCCAGTCGCCGATAATTCCCTTTCTAGCAGTAGATTTCATGCGCCCACCCAAATTACTCTGAACGACTTTATTCAAGTCAGTTTCTTTTTTCAATTTTGATGATGCCATATCGTATAGTAAACTGGGAGGCACTTGTATATCGAAGAATAGTAAAATACGAAGAAATTCACTATAAGGGTCACGATTAATATCTTCATATCGAATTAAAAGTATATCGGATTTACTGTCGCCGATAAAACTTGCCCAATTTCCAATCCAATCAATGAACGCTTCCTGCATCTGATTCATGCTATGGAGAATTCCCATTTCTTTTGGGATATGATTATAAAGTTTGTGATGGCGATGATTTTCATCGGCTTTTACATGAAAATATCTAGATACACAAATGTCTCTGACATCACGGATCATTACAATAAATTTATTTACATGATTTGATATAACTAAATAATTATTAGTATTGTAGCGTGTGTGAAGTTTTAATACACTATATCTTTTTGAAGGCATGGTTCGAAAAACTTCAGAGCAAATCCCTTGGTTCTTTGTACAACCGTCAGGATCTCTAATTGGACGAATATTATATCCAGGCACCCGAGCCAATTGGGTTTGAACCCAGGTCGTACCAGATTTTGGAGCACCAGTGATAAATAGAATATTATGGCTGTAATGATAACATCCAAAAATAGAAAGGAAGTCATTTTTGATGAAAATTGCCAACTCAATGATAAATTTTGGATTCTTCGCTACACGGTTTACAGTTTTTTTCAATATCGAAAAATTATAATTCAATTGAGTTAGAAATGGTTTCATATAGTGCTCCCTCTGTGCCAATGAGAGTGAGACACCTACCCCTGCTAATTTAGTGTAGGGAGGGTAGGAGTCACCAGTGAAATCATTGCATGAAATATGTCAGCATAGCATATTAAAATCAATTGGTGTTCCTTTGCGGATATCTTTCTTAGATATTCTACCAATTATTTCATCATAATAGCGTGTATGCAATCCATGCCCTGGCCGAATGCAACGGATATTGTCATTTGAAAATAGATCACCTGTCTTTATATTTTTAACTGCAAATATGGATTTTCTGAATACACGGCTGGCCATCTCCTTTTCTGTGACTTCATAACTGACTTTTCCTAGAGCTTTTTCGGAAATGCGAATGGCTTCAACCATCGCCTTGAATTCATGAGGCTCCAAGGAGAAGGCGCTGTCGGGCCCTTGGATCAATCGAGATAAAGTAAAATGTTTTTCCACAATACAGGCCCCCAAAACCGCTGCTGCAATCGGCACAGCTATCCCGAGAGTGTGATCTGATAATCCGACTGGCAGGTCGAATGTTTCTGACATATGCGGAATGGCACGCAGATTCATCTCCTCGGGCATGGCAGGATAGGCACTCGTGCATTTGAGAAGAGCTATTTGATTTCCAAATTCGTTTTTTATGGTTCTTACTGCCTCATCAATTTCAGATAGCATTGCCATTCCCGTTGACATAATAATTGGTTTCCCAGTCTTTGCTATATAGCGAATCAAAGGCATGTCAACAAGTTCGGCTGAAGCAATTTTATAAGCCGGCACATCCATCTTTTCTAGAAAATCGACAGCTGTATTATCAAAAGGAGAAGAAAAAAAGTCTAAACCAAGGCTGCATGCGATTTCTTTTAGCTTCGGCTGCCATTCCCAAGGGGTGTAGGCCTCTTTGTAAAGATTATAGAGAGTTTTACCTTCCCATATCGTTCCTTTTCCTATTTTGAAATACTCATTAGCACAATCAATCGTAATTGTATCAGATGTATATGTTTGAATTTTTATTGCATCAGCTCCTGAATCTTTTGCGGCATGGATGATCTTGGCAGCTTGTTCAAAATTCTGATTATGATTAGCTGACATCTCTGCAATTATGTATACAGGTTGGTTGTTACCAATCTTACGGTTCCCAATTGAGAATTCATTTATCATAACGATTCCGCACCTTATGCAGTTCCTTGTAGAAAATTATTTCGCCTTTCCTTCATCTCATCCCAAGTCAGCCATTTTTCTGTTCCTTTAGCTATGAGATTCATTGTCAGTTCAGGACCAATATTCATAAAGGCATCCAATACAGACAAATAAGGAATGAACGAATTCTTTGATCCTTTCTGTGGATAAGCTTTAGGCTGAAAATCTTGGAAAAAAACTTTTACGTTATTCAGAGGAAACAGGCCATCTGCAAGCATATAGTCAAAAGAGCCACTTGCACAGTAGTAGCTGTCAGCGCCGCTCAACCGTAACAACTCGGCAACGCGTGTAGATCTATGATTGACAGATGGCGACGCTGAGCTCAAAATAAATTCCCTTTTTAAACATAGGAGTTCACATGCCATTTTGATAAAAGCAATATTCTGGGCAGCCAAAGAGTTTTGCTTCTCAAATAACCACTTTTCTATAAACGGTGAAATCAGTGGATAGCAACTTGCTTTAGAATAATTCTGCTGAATTCTCTTCCACATCTTTATCCGCCATGGGATAATTTCGTTGATCAATGTATGATTGAGTTGTTCACCGAAAGATAAGGATTTTTGTATTGGCACCGAATACCAATCAACCTGTCCTTTATTCACAAAAAGGCGATTCCGTTGGTGGTAACTTTGAACTGAAAATTGAAAGTCATCAAGAATAATAAACCGTTCGGTTTGATAAATCAGCTCAAAGAATCCTTGCCATGGTAAAAAGGTAGGCTGCATCATGGCTACTTTCATTTTCACACTCACCCTTTAAAAAATCTATTTCTTTCTTTCGCCAATTTTTTTTGCAGGACTACCAACATATATCCCCCATGGCTCAGTATCTTTATTCACAAAACTGGCAGCACCAAGAATTGATCCTTCGCCAATAACAATATTGGGCATCAATGTACATCTTGCCCCGATGTAGACATCGTCGTGAATGGTTAATTTTCCATACAAAGCCTTTGATGAACCCTCTGGCAGACCATCAACCATTTTCAAACCTTTGTCATGAGAATATACTGCTGTTAAAAGAACGGTCCCAGTCCCCACTGAAACCCTATCTCCAATGAATATTTCTCCACCACCCCAGATAACCGTTTGGGGTTGGATATCTGTATACTGACCAATTTTAACTCCCTTGCCAGCAAATATGAATGCGAAATCCCTGATTTTACAATAATCACCCAAATCAACCACATGTGGAAACGCAATTTTTGCTAAAGGATAAATGCGCACCCCTGAACCACATGATCTGAGTTTGTCTCTAACATTATCACCCATTAATTCAACATCTTTGATCTCTGCTAACATGGCATAATCCTTTATCTATTGTTTCTCTAACATCCGCATCCGCTTTTCTACAAGGAAGCTGTATTGGCCACTTTCCATTTCCCGTTTATAATCAATCAGCATATCCTCAAAAGAATATTTTGGTTCCCACCCAAAATCCTCTTTGGCTTTGCTGTTATCATAACGAAAAGGTTCAATCGAATTAGACTTTTCGGGTTTATAAAAGATTTTTGATTCTCCGTTTTTCCCACAGAAAATCTTTATAATATTTTGCACCTCTTCGATTAGTGGAATTGATCTTCCGGAAGATATATTGTATAAACCTTCCACGTCACTACATTTCAATGCCAATATAAAGGCTTCCGTAACATCCTTAATATAAATGATATCTCTACCTATGCGACAATCGCCCCAAACTTCTATCGCTTTGCCGGCCATTGCGTTCTCTATAAATATCTGAAACCCTGTCTTAACTGGTTTTCCATGCCAGAATATTTTCGTGTGAGGTCCGTATCCATACACGGGAGGCAATCTGAATATAATTCCCTTCAGACCGTGTTGCTTTCTATAATGTTCTACGCAATCTTGAGCCGCACTTTCAGAAATACTAAACATCGCGTACTCGCCATCGTATTTAATTGAACGACCGTCCTTTTCACGAACAGGTTTCCCATATTTCCAAAGTCCCTGAGTATTTCGATGTGAACTGGTATATATAATTTTATTTATTTTCGATTTTCTGCAATACTCCAAAACATTGATTGTACCAATTACGTTAACTTCTATATACTTTAATGGATCATAAGTTGTTTCGCTCACATTTGCGGGTTGCATAGCCGCCAGATGAATGACGGCTTCAACGCCATCGACAGGAAGCTTCTTAAAATCTTCTTTCTTAGTAATATCAATGCTGACAAACGATATTCCTTTTTTTTCATAGAATTCTATCCCAGCAGAATTTATGTCAGTAGCAAGAATTTGGGTTCCCTGTTCTGAAAGACGCTCAGCCAGATAAATTCCGATAAAACCAGTCGCTCCAAAAATAATTACCATATAGTATTCCTTGGCAAGTAAGTTAATTGGAAAATTTATTCTTCTATTAATTTTCTTTCAATCTTCTCGTAATACCGCATAGCCAAAACCAGTTTTCCCATATCCATTTCCGCAATAAAGCATGTAAGTCTGCCCTTTGTGCTTAAATACAAAGGGATAACATATCATTTCTGAATCCCAACCGCTTTTTGATATACTAATCCCCACTTTTTCATCCATTCGCTCGAACTGAATTCCGTCTTTTGACTCTGCATATCCCATTTGATAGCCATCTGAACCGATAGCATAGCAGTGCCACATACGATAGATATCATTTTCTTTAATAATTGAAGCTCGTGATACACGAGACTCATTTGGGTAGGTATAATCGACCGATACTATTCCTTTTCTCACCCAATCAATTCCATCAGAAGACTCAGCGTACTTTATATTGTATTTCGGCAAATCTACATTTTGCCACTCATCGGCAGAATCATACCACATTCTCCATACTCCATTTTCTAATAAAATGCAGGAAATTACTAAAATAGTATACGGTTCTTCATTAGTTCTATCTATAATAGGGGCTTTAGAGTGCCGCCTGAAAGTTTTCCCATTATCCTCACTAATAGCCAATCCGGAAACCTCAGCAGCTCGCACTGATGAACCTTTATTCCATCCAAAATAATATAAATATTTTTTATTACTGTGATTAACTATCCATGTTGGGCTTACACCATTATCATCAAAGCTTCCTAGTTTTCCCAAATCGAGAATGGGATTCTTCGACAGGTACAATATCTTTTCCGGCTCTTTAATGTTGACTTCCACATAGCCAATTTTTGATCTATTGGAACTATCACGCCCGGAGAAGTATATTCTAAACAAATCATCATTTATCTGATCAGCCACTGGAAGCATTCCATGAGTCATCACCCATGGATATTGACCTGAGGGACTAAATATTAATCCTTTTTTTTCCCATTCCATAATTTTGGTCCATCCTCATAGTTCATATATTGTTAGTTCGATCATCCTAATTTAAAATCTCATGAATAAGCTCGTCCTTACCTTGTCCGATTTCCATAGATACAATAAAAGGGTCATCAGGGAAAATAAAAGATTTCTTTTCAATAAGCGAAGAAAGTCTGAATAGTTCGCTTTTGTCCATAGTTGTTAAATATCCCTTGTAAACATCACGCTGCAGTTCATCCTGATGGAAGCCCAAAACGGGCGTCCCGACTGCTAATGCTTCAAAGAATGAAAGTCCAGGCGAGGCAAAGACGACATCCGATTTATGCATTGTTTCAGCGACTTCTTTTAAGTTATGGATGATCCGAAACGTGCTCTTAGTGGTTCTGTTTTGCTCTATTACTGCATCGAGTTCCTTTTGGTGAATAAATGCCGCACCCAAAACCACGGTAATCTCAAAAGTGAACCTCATGCAGAGAAGCTCATTAAGGACTTCGGAAGTTAAATTTAATGGATCAGATCCCCCAAAAATCAGCATAATGTTTCTTACTATTGATAACTTTTTCTTCGTCCTCTTTGTGTATATGAAGAATTCGGGACGCAACATCCAATATTTTGGCCCATAATAATGAAGGCTACCAGATATTGCGTTTTTTTTACAAATATTTTCGAAATTGCTACCAATATCAGCAAGTACCGTAATATCAGCATATTGATTGGCCACCGTTAGATTGGTAAAAATTATGAGCTTACAGCCAATTTTTTCTTTGATTTTCTCAGCTAGCCTGGGCGAGACATCAAGCTTATCAAAAATGACACAATAAGGATTTTCTCTGACCAAAGCGCTAAAAATCGCATCATCATCGCGATATTGATAAACGTTAAAACCCGTTTCGGATAACCGATCAATGACGATGTGGTCACTCTTGGTGATAAAAAATATTTTTGTTTGAGAATTCATTTTTTTCGATAATTCACCTGCCAACGTGACCGATTGATAAATATGTCCCATGCCCAGGATGTTGTTTCCGTCTGTGATGATTGCAATTTTCATCATAAATGAAGGCCTCTTACAACGTATCTCACAAGGTCAGTGGCGATTATACATAGAAAATCTATTATGATTATGAATATATAGTCTTTAGATTTTATTCAAGATACGTAACCAAACAGAATTTTGTGACAATTTGACAGAACCCATGGCAAAAATGAGGGAGATGTTTTTCACAGACATAATGGATATCTACATCTTCAAGCGGAGATTCCAGATTCTGCTTTGTTCTTATCTGTCGCAAAAAAAGAATAAGGCGACTGAGATGAGTCTATCCCCTTTTTTCAGTTTTAGCGAGATTCCCTAGGTATAAAGACTCTGCGAACTCCAAGTCTTCTTGATTATCAATATCTACAGCTCTATTTCGAGGCAAAAGATATGATATGTATTTACGATCATTTAACGACATTTCCCCAGTTATATGAGATGAATGGAAAAAGTAGAATGGTCCGGCTTCATAATACGTATCTTCTATATCTTGTGATCGTTTATCCAAAGCAGCAAAATTGACTGGTGTCAGCAACGTGTTTTCTGATCGATGGTAGGCCCATTCAATTGGCACCGGATATGAAGTTACTACCATTAATGGATGCTCTTTGTTGTGATTTGAATACAATTCAAACCCATTCACCAAATCTTCAGCTACCAATAGTGGTGCTGTCGGCATTATACAGCAGATATCTGAATAATATCGTCTTGTATTCTGATACTTATTAACAACCCATTGAATCACAGGCAGCAAACCTGTCATATCATCTGCAAGCTTTTTGGGTCGCATGAACTCTACCTTGAATCCCAAATCTTCAACAACCTTCTTGATTTCTTCTGATTCTGTGGATATATGTATATCGTCAAATAGATTTGATTCTCTGGCGGCTTCAAGAGCGTATGCAATCATTGGTTTACCCAAAAATGGAATAATGTTTTTATTCTTAATTCTCTTACTTCCCCCTCGGGCAGGAATAATTGCTAGTTTCATCCGACAGTCCTAATAGTATGAAATAATTAATAAACCATTTCTTCTACTAAATAACATTTGCCAAAATTCCACCATCCACTGGAATACAAGTCCCATTCATATAATCAGCCAGTTCGCTTGATAAGAAAGCGACAGCCTGTCCAATCTCTTCAGGAGAGCCAAAACGACGTAACGGGGTATTGCTTTCTGCTTTTTTTTTCCATTCATTAAAGGACAATCTTTCTCTTTTAGCTGCAGCTCCGCCCAGTTCATTAACTCGATCCGTCATAAAAGGGCCAGGCATCAACGTGTGAACTCGTACCCCATCTATTGCAGCCTCTATCGCAAGAGATTTGTTGAAACCAACTACAGCATTTCGAAAAGTGTTAGATAAAATCATATCTTCCATAACGCATTTTACACTAGTGCTAGCAATCGTTATAATTCTCCCGAATTTCTGACCCTTCATTTTAGGTAAAACAATACGGCAAGACCGAATAACACTCATAAGGCTTAGTTCAAAAGCAGCATAGTAATCCCTATCGGTGAAGGATGTGCTATCTCCGGCGGGCGGGCCACCCGCATTATTTACTAAAATATCTATTTGTCCATATTCACTGTAAACAGCCGAAAAAAAATCATTTAGAGACTCCGCTCTTGAAACATCTACTGTTTTGGCAAATACCTCTTTTCCAGTTTTCCCATGAATCTCTTTTTTTGCCGTCTGCAATTTTTCCATTCTTCTTCCGCAAATCGCAATCTTACAACCTTCCTCAGCTAACACAGTTGCAACACCTTTTCCAATGCCTGCACTTGAAGCCAGTATAACTGCTATTTTTCCTTTTAGTCGTAAATCCATTGTAATTCCTCGTTAGGTTAGATCCATTAGAGAAATCATCTGGTTTTCTCTAATTGTTTGCTTTACTACTTTTCCCAATATATTTGGGATTTCCCTTGGATTTATTGCTCCCTTCCCTGGTCGTAATGCGGTAAGATCTTCTTTGTTTAATTTATGTCCGATATCCAACCTACGTTTACTGTATAATCCTCTTCGATGAAGACTACGATCACCAAGTTCCGCTTGGGATAATTCCTTTGATGAACCGTTACACTTTACTGAATAATCAAAAAAATCGCGGCTTTTCTTCCAGCTTTCAGGAGGCAATGCCACAACACAATCAGGTCCTAACCAATTCGTTTCAGGTGCGAGATGTTTCATCACAATGCATGCTCCCTTTGCAACGGCAATTCCAGGCATTTGTATGGTAGGCGTATGGTCCACATATCCCACAAGTTTACCGTATTTGGCCTTGAATTGCGAAATACAGTCCATTTGAGACATTTCTGGGGGAACTCCTTGATATTCATTTGATGACATCACGTGTTGTCCATGCAATATCCCGAAATTTTCCGCTCCTTCCATTTTCAGGTATCTGACTGCCCAATCAACCTCCTCTTCTGTTCCCATCAGGGTAGCCAGCCAAAAAGGCTTACCCGTTTTACACACGGCATCAAGCATTTCAGGATTGTTTAAGTCAGTTGCATTTATCACAAATGAATCGACTCCCGCCGAAGCGCAAAAACTGGTCATTCTGGGTGATAAACAAGCGGCCTGAAACAACAAATTTTTGTCTTTCGTGACTTGAATCAGCTTTAGAATAATGTCTTCTGAAAGCTCGTTCTGTTTGTAAATTTGATAACCTTCATGATTTCTTGCGTACATATCTTCTGCCCAAAAAAGCTGAAATTCGATACCATCAGCTCCGGCATCAGATGCCAGATTAATCATTTTAAACGCCAAATCCACATCCCCCTGATTGGCCTGCCCTTCTTCAGCAATATATAAAGGATTTTCGTCAGAGCAGATTTTATTTCCGATTTTGAGATCCATAATATTTCCTGTCTTAAGATCCTTAACGTTACAGAAGCGAAAAGCATTTATTGAACAGTCATTGATTCTTGTCTGGCAATCAGATAGCGAAAGCTTACTTAGGCCATAAATTCCAGTTTGTTATATTGTCGGGGACATCACTAAAAACTTCCCTGACCTTTTTAACAAGATCTTCTGGATATTCAAGTGACCAAGCTTTCATATTTTTCTGAAGATGTTTCAAAGAATCTACGCCAAGTAGCACCTTACATTCTGGAAAACCATTCTTTATAAACCCTATAGCGGTCTCTTCACGAGTAAGTCCGAAACTATCAGATAGCGAAATAAACCTTTCAATCACTGGGACAGAATAGTTCATTTTTGTTGGTATCTGCTCAGGTTCCATGAGTAATAGCCCCTGCAGAAATATACTCCTGATATAAACTTTTTTATTCTTCTTCTTTGCCAAATCAAACACTCCGAATTCCTCAAATCGCCGATCTATCACATTTCCAGGCACCTGAATAAAGTTGATTACTTCTTCATGAAGAGCCTTAATAGCATTTTCCGGCGAATAAATTGAAATCCCCACACTGTCAAATTTTTTTAATTGAATAAATTTTTGAAAGATATCGCCAAGTCCACGAGAACATTTAAAAAGCAAGGACTCATCATGAATCATCATACTGGAAAAATGAGATAGCCCTAGTTTTTCAAGAGACTTATCCAACTCTTTTTGCATTATTTCTTCATTCAAATGATCAATTCGGTCACTAAATTTATTGATAACTGCAACTTCGTCAGAAATTCCCAACTCCTGAAACGCTTTTCCCAAGACTATCTCAGCCTCTCCATATCCTTGAGCCGTATCAAATTCTTTGATACCGGAATTCCATGCAAATTCAATGATTTTTGTTGCGTTATTCTGATTGGGTTGCCCTAATTTATTTGCTATTCCATAGGGCATTCCTAACTGAACTGTCCCTAAAACAAGCTGATTTATGGAAACCGTAGATAATTCGGGGTTATTTTTCATGCCAGCCTTTTAAAACCAACTCCTGCTGGAGCGCCTTTTAATTGTTGTTTAAGGTTTCCTGCCTGTTGGGCGTGAGCAATAAAAGAAAAAACATCTTCCACAGCCTGAAGATATTGGTCGACATATTGTGATGTATGTGCAAACATCGAATAAAAAAGGTTAGTAGATAGAAATTCATGTTCCAGCATCAGTTGCACAAAAAGAGCTTTCATCTCTAAAGAGTTATCATACTCGAATACAAAATGGCTTAAAGGAGGAATCCCACCAACCTTAATATTTAAACCGACTTTCAGTGCAATTCCCTTCCACCCCTGTTGAACTTTCTCACCCATTGAAATCAAATGAGAAGAGACATCCATATCTTTATGTTTTTTTATACACGCTATTGCTGCAACTGTCCCTGTTCTTTCAGTCCAATTTGTGCTGCTAATAAAGGTCTTCTGGGCTGCATCCATCACCTTGTCAACACCAATGATGGCGGCTACAGGATAGCCATTGCCAATAGCCTTTGAAAAAACGGCTATATCAGGCATGACCCCAAACACAAGATGCGCTCCACCCGTGTTTATTCTGAAGCCGGCAGATATTTCATCGAATATTAACACAGCCTCTATCTCATCTGCAATGGCACGAATTCCCTCCAAAAAGCCTGGTATCGGCTGATCACTGCGAATGGGTTCCATCACAATTGCGGCAAGTTCGCCTCTGTTGTGTACCACAATATCCTGCAATTCTTCTATGTGATTATATCGGAATGGCAACGCTGTGCCAGTCAGTCCCTTAGGTACGCCAGTTGGGTCAAGCCCCGGCAACAGATGATTACCGAGCATATCGCTTTTAAGATTCGCCGCCAGATACCAATCATGCCAACCATGATAACCGCAAAAGGCTATCTTGTCTTTCCCTGTATAAGCACGTGCGATTCGCACGGCTACAGCCATGGATTCCCCACCTGTCCTTGCGTACCGGACTTTCTCAGCCCACGGATGGATTTCGCAGAGTAGATCTGCCAACTCTACTTCCTCAGCACAGTTTAAAGAGCAACTCGTTCCATTATCAATGGCTCTTTTTACTGCTTCGTCAACATCAGGATCTGCATAGCCCAAAACATTGGCGCCTATGCCCGCAATGCTCATGTCTGTGTAGCGATTACCGTCTAAATCCCAGACTTCAACCCCCTTCGCCTTGCTGTAGTAACCTGGCCAAACACCAGGCGCAAACATGTCAGGTCGCTTCGATAGAAGCTGGGTCATGCCTGGAATACGGGATTTAGCCCTGTTTTGCATATCAAGGCTTTTTTCAAGATTGCGTTTCATGGTAGCACCATCCCCTTAATTTCATAAATCACTCGTTCGACATCTTCGTCAGTCATTGCCGGGAAAAGAGGTATCGAGAGGCACTTGTTATAATAATGTTCCGCATTCGGAAAATCACCCCAGCTATGATTAAAATTTTTCTGATAATAAGGCTGGGTGTGGACAGGTATATAATGAACCTGGGTTTGAATGCCGCACTCTTTCAGTTTTTGCATAAAATTGGCACGATCGATTCCGATCCGTTCAAAATCAAGAAGAAGTACATATAAGTGAAAATTGCTACTGCAATCACCAGACTCAAATGGAATCCGGAAAGCCTCAATATTTGAAAACGCCTCATTGTATCTATTTACGATTTTCCGCCTTCGTTCGCGAAATTCCTCAAGTCTTCTCAATTGAGAAATGCCGAGGGCGCATTGAATATCCGTGATCCGGTAATTATATCCAAGGTCGATTTGTTCATAATACCAGAAAGGGGGGGCGTGAACTGTATACCGTGAACCGTGATGAGAAAAATCAATATTAATAAAATCTTCCTGTAAGTTTGTTATCCCGTGAGACCGGAGCCGTTTCAGTTTTTTAAATAATAATGCGTTTTTTGTAAAAACCGCTCCTCCTTCAGCCGTAGTGATATGTTTTACCGGGTGGAAGCTCATGACTGCCATGTCAGCATAAACGCATGACCCAATCTTTGTGTCTTTATATAAGGATCCGAGAGCATGGCAGGCGTCTTCAATAATATATATCTTCTTCCCAAATTTCTTTTCAGCTGAGCAAACCACTTCCTGAATGCGCTCCATATCACAGCTTTGGCCTGCAAAATGAACCGGGATGATGGCGCGTGTTTTCTCAGTAATTTTTTTTTCTATCTCTTTAGGTGAAATATTGTAGGTTCTTGGCTCTATATCGGCGAATATCGGAGTTGCCCCGCAGTAAATAGCGCAGTTAGCTGATGCAACAAATGTATTGGGCGAGGTGATAACTTCATCGCCGGGGCCAACATCGCAGGATAGACAGGCAATATGAAGCGCCGAAGTCCCGGAATTAACAGCGACCACATGTCGGCTTCCCACCGTTTCACCGAGGGTTTTCTCAAGATCGTCGACCATGGGCCCTTGGGTCAGGTTCGAGGACTTCAGGGTCTTAACGACCGCGTCGATATCTTCTTGCCCGATTACCTGGCCGCCATATGTTATGCTTTTCCGATATGGCCAACCAGAAACATGAGGGTGGGCGTCCATGTAGCCTTTGATCCGCCTTGGAAGACCGGCGTTCCAGTCTTGGTAGAGTGCATTCAGACTCTCTTGCATGGTTGGAAGCGGATGTCCCAGCGCTGAAGCCAAACGGCTAACATCCAGGGACAGGTCCTTTCCCCGGTTCGCTTTGAAGCTGTGATTTTTAATCGATCTGGGTTCAATCAATTCCGGATCGAACCCGAAAGACCCGGCAATGCGCCGGCCGAATTCATATTTGCTCCAGGCATCAGAGCAAGCGCAGTTAAATACCCCGGACAATTCTTGGGTCAGGCATTCCTCGATCAGGCGTGCAAGAGACATTGTATATATTGATGAAAAACGGGCGTCGATGAAACCTGTCAAGCGTTCCCCCCTTTTCAGAGGGTCGATGAACCATTCAGCCAAGCTTTTCTTGTTTTGTATATTCCAGCCGTAAAGGTTGGTGCGCAAAACCAGGGAATCGGGGCGAGACAGGACAAGCGACTCGCCTTTGAGTTTGGTTGCTCCGTACCAGTTTTTCGGCCCGGTTGCCATCATCTCGGAATAAGGGCCATTATCCCCAGGGTATACCGAATCGCTGGAAATATAGATTATCTTTGCATCGATATCCCTCAAAGCGTCGAGAAGCACCCTGGTTGCCAAGACATTGATCTGCCAGCCACTTTCCTGATCGACTTCAATGCCATCTATATCCGTTGTGGAGGCACAGTGAATCACCAACTGCGGGCTGGCCTCTTGGGTAACATTCCGAATGGCTTCGTAATCGCGTAAGTCGGCGCCTAAGGTCCGAACGCCTTCGATGGCTACCGGATGCCGGTTGAACAAACCAAGGATCTCGTGATCCTTACGGAAATACGCAGCCAGATTGTTTCCAAGCAGGCCGCTGATACCGGTAATTAGGATTTTCACGGGAAGTCTTTCAGTTAAAGTGGATGCCGGCTGATTTAGTGGCTGTTATGAATCCCAAACCGATCGGCCAATTTCTTTTAGACCGGGATATCATACATGGACCAACGGGACTTTTCGATGGTGTAATCATCGGCAATCTGTTCGATCAACTCGCACAATTCATCCACGCCCATCCACTGGTCGTTGTTTTTCGATGTGTATTCAAATCCATCCGGGCACGGTTCGCCCGCCCCTTCCATCAATTGTAACCGTTTTTCCCCATCGGCCTGGATCACATAACAATCTTTAAATGCTATGGTATTGTGCGCGTCATCCTGGCTGATCATGGATTCGTGCAATTTTTCACCGGGCCGGATGCCAATGATTTCCTGCTTGCAGTCCGGACCGATAGCCGTTGCCAGATCCGTAATTTTCATGGAAGGGATACGCGGGACGAATATCTCCCCGCCCTTGGCCAGTTGCATGGCGTGCAAAACAAAGTGAACCGACTGTCCCAAGGTGATCCAGAAACGGGTCATCCGTGAATCGGTAATGGGTAATACCCCCTTCGAGGTCCGTTCCTTGAAAAACGGAATCACCGAACCCCTTGAACCCAGGACATTACCGTACCGGACAACACTGAAGATGGTTCCGTCCGCCGAACCGCTGTAGACATTGGCAGCAGTGAACAATTTGTCCGAACACAATTTTGTCGCGCCGTAAAGGTTGATGGGGTTCGACGCCTTGTCCGTGGACAGGGCCACCACTTTCTTGACCTTGTTGAACAGGGCCGCGTCAATGATGTTCATGGCGCCGATAATGTTTGTTTTGATGAATTCACCCGGGTTGTTTTCAGCCGCCGGCACCTGTTTCAAGGCGGCGGCATGAACAACATAGTCCACACCGTGAAAGGCTCTAAGCAAACGGTCTCGATCCCGAACATCCCCCAGGAGGTACCTCAGGCACGGATATTTCTGGATGCTCCATTGCTGTGCCATTTCAAACTGCTTCAATTCATCCCGGCTGAATATGATCAGTTGTCTTGGTGTGTAGTTTTCTAAAACAGTCTGAGTAAGCTTTTTCCCAAATGAACCAGTACCGCCGGTAATTAAGATGCTTTTTCCGTTCAGCATTTTAAATGCTCCATCAATGTGTTGAAACATTCCCTCTGTTTTTTAGAGCAACGGGATTCCGTACCATTCTTTCCGGACCCTGCATAGCTCCGCCCCTTCACTCCCAAAGGCATCGACTTATAATATATTGTGTTTACAATATATTATATATGAAGATACCATTTCAAATGCAGATGTTCACTATTTGAACGCACTCGCTTTGTCAAGGTAAATGGGTGCCGACTGATGGCGCTCTCGCATCAAAGACAGATGGATGAACGGAAATGGCTGTTGGATAGCTTTTTTTGGCTCTTCGCTGTTTCATATGGGTAAAACGGTGCCGGCCAGGGCCAGGAGGGTGCCTTCTCGCGGCTCGGAACTGTCTGAGCCGCTTAGGGCCCGTTACCCCGGACAGAACCCAGCCCAGCCGCAAATGCATCTTAACAAGCCAAAATATCAGCCTTTTCTACTGAAAAAGGGCGCTGTCCGGAGTTATGGGCACTTGGCGACGAGTTTTTCGGGCCGCGAGAAGGCACCCTCCTGGCCTCCCACACGAAATAGCGGGGAACCTTTTTTTTATTCTCTCCGGCATGGAATTTGGTCATTACCGCGCTCGAAGCCTTCTACCTTTATTCAGGCAGGCCTCTGTTTTCCTGCTTTATTTTCCCTTCATCATTTCGATACCGATTGCCGCACGCTATGCAATCAAGGTCATCCGTCAGTCTCTCTCCGCAGACGCAGACCCAACCCATGCGCCTGGCAGGATTGCCGACAACCAGTTCATGATCGCCCACATTGCGAGTGACCACGGCCCCGGCCCCGACAAAACAGTATCGTCCAAGGGTGAGTCCGCAAACAATGGTGGCGTTGGCGCCGATGGTGGCCCCTCTTTTGACCAGGGTGGGCCGGACCTGATCCATTTTCCGGATCTCGGCCCTGGGATTGTACACGTTGGTAAAGACCATGGAGGGGCCGCAGAAAACCCCGTCTTCCAGGGTCACGCCTTTATAAACCGACACGTTGTTTTGGATTTTTACGCGGTTTCCGACAACTCCATCCGGGCCGATGACCACATTTTGCCCAATGTTGCAGTCCGCGCCGATCCGGCTCCCCTGCATCACATGGGAAAAATGCCAGATCCGGGTGCCGACCCCGATGACAACATCCGAATCGATCACCGATGTTTCGTGGACGAAATTCTCTTTTTTCTTTTTAGAATCAGAGGCAACGGCAACGCCCTCAGACCCACGGGCGTCATTTTTCAGTGCCACACTGGCGCTGTTTTCGTTCAAGGATCGCTGGCTGGCGTTTAACACCCTGAGCACCCCCAGCCCTTCCCTGCCGTCGGTCTGAGGATTTGTTTTGTCCCGGATGCAGGACAGGAAATGCTCGCACTCCTGTCTGAGCGGTTCGGCTTGCTCAATTTCGACCCGCTCGGGCTTGCCCTTGTCCGGCAGGGGCATGTTCTTTTCCCAGCGGATGGTGTGCGGGTATAAAAGAAGCTTGTCTTTCCAGGCGAGCATATCGTCAAAAACAGCCATTTTCCGGTCGCCGACCACCACCAGTTTTTGTTCCTTGAAAGGATGGAGCCAGGATACGAAAATATGGGCCCGCAGGCCGGATGGGAATTCCAGGTGGGTGGTGGTCACGTCGGCAATTCTTTTGTGCAGATAGTTTCCGCCGGTGGTCAGAACGGTTTCCGGCGTTTCTCCGGCCAGGGTCAGGATCATGGAGATGTCATGGGGGGCAAATGACCACAGGATATTTTCCTCCCTGCGGATTTTTCCCAGATTGAGCCGGTTGGAGTAGATATAGTTGATCCGGCCCAACTCCCCTGAATTGACCATTTCCTTAAGACGGATAAAAACGGGGTGATACTGGAGCAGGTGTCCCACCATCAAGATCAGCCCCTGGTTTTCTGCCGTCAGGATCAGCTCTTCGGCCTGGTTTTCATCCAGGACCAGAGGTTTCTCCACGTAAACATGCTTGCCGGCCAGAAGAGCCTCCCTTGCCAGGGAGAAATGGGTTTCTGCCGGCGTTGCAATCACCACGGCATCGATGTCCGCCCGGTTCAGCACCTCGTTTAAGGCCAGGCAGACGTCGATCTTCGGATAGGTTTCCTTGTAACCAGCAAGCAGGGATTCGTTTTTATCGCATATCAGCCGTAGCGCACCGATATCGTGATAGTTTCGAACCAGGTTCTTGCCCCAGTATCCTGATCCGATCACCGCTACACCCAAATTGTCATGTCCCATCTCTGTTTTTCCTTTGTCCGCAGATTTCGCAGATTACCCTCAAATTTATCCGCAGATTTCGCAGATTTTCGCAGATTTACGCAGATTTTGCTTATAAACGCTGGATAAAGCACCCCAAATAGTGGCCCCGGATTTATACCCTTGACAGTGGGCCTATATTTTGGCATCAATAACAAATAGAAACTTAAGCTCATCCAGGCCAAAAGAATTCCGCGTAAATCCGCGGATCTTTGATGTTCTCTGTCAATCTGCGAAAATCTGCGTAATCTGCGGATCATTCTTTGCTTACCTGCGCCTATCTGAGTAATCCGCGGATTCTGAGAAAGGAAAATCCATGCTGATCCAAACCAAGATTCAGATCGACAAGACCAACTACGACTTCATCAAACTGGCCCATAAGAAACTCAACTACCGAAGCCTGAGTGAGTACGTCCGGGAAGCCGTCGATGCCAAAGTCAGAGAAGATCGCAGAAAATACCGGGAATTAAAGCGAGAGGCAGCCATGGATATGATTGGGCATGCGCCCTATGACAACCTTTTTGACTCCATTGGAGGGGACGATTTTGAGGATCGGTGAAATCTACTGGGTGAACCTTGACCCGGTCATCGGAAACGAAATCAGGAAAAGGCGACCGGCGGTTGTTCTCAACGGCGGTCATGCCAAGCATCTCGCACTCGCCATTGTCGTTCCAATTACCGCATGGAAATCTTTTTTGGAGGGCAATCCGTTTTTTGTCGCCCTTGAACCTGACGGAATCAACGGGCTCAAAAAAAAATCCATTGTCGACTGTTTTCAGATTAGAGCCGTCAGCCATGAACGTTTCATGGAAAAGGTCGGAAGCATCTCACCTGCCGAAATCGACCGCATCAAAACGGCCGCCTCCCTGATCCTCGATATTGAGCCTGCCCACTGCGAATAAATTGAATCCGCCGATTTCAGAGATGACTGAAGAGTTCATCCGCAGATTTCGCAGATTAACCCAGATTACAGGCTCAACTTAGATTTTATCCGCGGATTACGCCGATTTCCGCAAATTCAAATATTGAATCCGTTCATACTTGTCGGTCATAGACAAAGGCGACGCCTGATCCGTAATAAATTTTCTGCATCAATCTGCGGATCCGTTGTTTTTCCTAATCTGCGTAAATCTGCGAAATCTGCGGATCATTAGCTTTTTTAACCATCTGTGTCATCCGCGCAATCCGCGGACCATTTGCTTTTTCAAACATTCTGTGTCATCTGCGTAATCTGCGGACTATATCAATATGGAGATCTCACATGAAAGCCCATCTGGTTCGGCTGGTTCCCAATTCCATGAAACCGGCGCTCAAAAAGCTATACTACTTTCCCCTGGATCTTTTCGACCGATTGAAGAACCCTAACAGCATGATTCCACCGAGGTCGATGACTTTTGTCGGAAGTGGTGATTTTGAGAAAATCGGCACCGAATTCAAGGAATATTTTATTGAACTGGCGAACTTACAACCGAACAGCAGGGTATTGGATGTCGGTTGCGGAATCGGTCGGATGGCCATTCCTCTGACCGGCTATCTATCTCAGGAAGGTGAGTATTTTGGATTCGACATCGTTATAAAAGGAATTGAGTGGTGCCGGAACCGCATTTCATCAAAATTCAGCAATTTTACCTTCCAGCACAGCGATGTGTACAACAAGTACTATAACCCCAAAGGAAACGTGCTGGCCCGTGATTTCAGGTTTCCTTCTGAAGATGCGTATTTTGATTTTGTCTTCCTGACATCGGTATTTACACACATGCTGCCCATGGACCTGGAAAACTACCTGAGCGAGATTTCACGGACACTCAAACCCGGTGGGAAATGTTTGATCACATTCTTTATCCTCAATGACGAATCTCAGGCCCTGCTTCAATCCGGTCTGAGCACCCTCGCTTTCAGCCATGAAATAGAAGGGTGCCTGACGGTTAACAAAAAGATCCCGGAAGATGCCGTTGCTTACCAAGAAGCCTTTGTCTTGGCGTTGTTCAAGAAATACGGGCTGGAAATTGATCAACCGATTCATTATGGTTCCTGGTGCGGCAGAGACAGTTTTCTGACGTATCAGGATTTGGTCATAGCGACAAAAACAGGCTAAATTTCTGTCCGCAGATTACGTCGATTACCCTCTATCCTATCCGCAAATTACAGGGATGATTGAAGATTTCATCCGCAGATTTCGCGGATTAACGCAGATTATACCATTAGATGAAGGACCAAAGCCCAAAAAATCAACACCCCAAATCTGTCGAATTTCACCGATGGCACGGATTGGATTCACATCCAGCGCCGAAGAGTTTATCCGCAGATTTCGCAGATTAACGCAGATTATATTATAGAGAGATCGATATCTCTGAAACACCCCAGTGCTGGGTCAAACGAGCATCTTGTCAGTCATTTTATTGGGTATAGCTTGAGTCAAGCGGCCCTATGCTTCTAAAATATCAGTGCAAATTGTCATAGCCCGAGGAACTCTTTTCTTAATCCGCGTAATCTGCGCAATCTGCGGACCCGTTTTTTCCCTAATCTGCGCTAATCCGCGTAATCTGCGGACTATTTTCTTTTTTAAACAATCTGCGGGTCTTTTATGTTCAATTAGAACATCTGCGGATCATAGCTGATACACCAACCGCCTATGCTCAAGCGATCTGGAACCGAAGTTGATCAGCAGACCCACCTTGAGACCCGTCGCCTTCAGATAATTGATCAACTGAGCCTCCTCCGAACCGGACAAACCAGCAAGTGCTTTTATTTCTACGATCACTTCTCCAAAACAAACAAAATCAGGCTGGTATGTCTTATCCAGCGGTTTCCCTTTGTAATGGATCCGGACAATGGGATGCGGCTCGCAGGGTATTTCTTGGAATGCAAACTCCTTTTCAAGTGCCTCCTGGTAGACGGCTTCGAGAAACCCGCACCCCAATTCCTTGTGCACCTCCATGGCCGCCCCAATGATCCGATATGTCCTCTCGTCTCTCATCATTAATCTGCGTCAATCAGCGTAATCTGCGGATCATTTGCTTTTCATCTCTAATCTGCGGAATCTGCGGATTTTTGATGTCCCACAGTATCAACCTGCGTCCATTTTTAGATTTTATCCGCGGATTACGCCGATTTCCGAAGATTCAAATATTGAATCCGTGTCGACTTGTCGGTCATAGACAAAGGTGACGCCTGATCTGTGATAAATTTTCTGCATCAATCTGCGGATCCGTTGTTTTTCCTAATCTGCGTCAATCCGCGTAATCTGCGGATCGCTATATGCTGCATCAATCCGCGGACCCCAGGAGCTCGAGATACAGCGCCTCAATATCCCGAACAAGCCTTTCATCGGAATACCTGCGGACAACGAAATCTTGCGCGGCCGCAACACGCTCTCCTTTTTCCTGTTCTCCTGATTTCAGCTGGTATTCCAAAGCCACGGCAAACTGTCCGGGGTCGTTTTGGGGGCAAAGAAGGCCCTTTTCACAAACCTTGAGCCTATTGTGATCGGCGATTGTTTTCCCGAGCAGGTCTTTTACTCCGCCGGCGTCGGTTGCCACCACAGGCACGGACGAAGCCATGCCTTCAATGATCGACACAGGGGTTCCTTCGTTGATGGATGTCAAGGCCAGGATGTTCAGATCAGCGTAAACTTCCGAAACGTCTTTGATCCATCCCAGAAACACCACATGGCTATTTATTCCCATGGCCAGGCAAGATTTTTTCAACGATTCCTTGAGTTCACCATCGCCGACAATGAGAAATTTTAATTTTAGGGCCGGATTCCCATCGATTAATATTCGCACGGATTCAAGAAACAGGCGGTGGTTTTTAATGGGAACGAGCCGGCCGATGATTCCGATCAGAACGGTTTTTTTATCGACACCAATTTTTCGCCTCAGTTTGCCTATGTGCTGTCGGCAGTCCAGAAAAGGTGTCAGGTTAAAACCGAGTTCAACCTTTCGGATCCGATCAGCGAGGGCAATCCTGTATTGTTCCGACAGTTCCTTTTTCTGGGAATCGCTGATGGCCACAATGGTGTCGGTGATCCTGGCGAGGGTCCTTTCGATCATCAGGAAAACAGATGTTTTTTTGGGGCTGAAATATCCATTGAAAACGTGGCCGTGGAAAGTGTGGACCAGTTTAATTCGTTTTCGCGATGAAGTGGACCAACGGGTGCTCATCGCTGCCAGACGGCCGAGCGTGCCGGCCTTGGCGGTATGGGTATGGATGATGTGCGGTTTGTACCGCATGATGATTCGTCTCAATTTAAAGAAAGACTTCAGGTCTTTAATCGGCGAGAGTTCGCGACAAAGTTCGGCTATGAGCAGCGGCTGAACGCCATCGCCTTGGGCAAGATAGCTCATGTCCCCTTCACCGTGACCGACGGGGCCGCAAACCAGGAGCGTTTGAAAGTCGCGGTTGGAAAGTTTCTTGCTCAGGCAGATCGCCTGAATGGCAGGGCCTCCCACGTTCAGACGCGCAATGATACGAAGAATTCTTATGGGCTTTTTATTCATTAAAATATGTCACAATTCGAAAACATAAATTTGCTCACAGTGCCCGTCCACGAATCGGTTTTTGAGTGGATGGGCACCGATGAACGTTTCCAATTCATAAATGTGAATTTTTGTCCAAGGTCAAGGAAATCAAGCCATTGCGCGGAGGCGTAGTGTGCTACGCCGCACAAACGATGGCGCCGATTGACGCCGAGATTGGGCAAAAAGGCCATTTATGGATGGAAACTACATAGGGAAAGGTGGATCAGCGAGCAACGCTTTGTATCAGCGACAGCAACCGAGGGGCGGTAACCTGCAAGCAATACGTCTGTTCAACCCGGTGTCTGCCGCGCCTCCCCATATCTTTTCTCAACTGATGATTTTCGCGCAACGTTTTCAGGGCGGTTACCCATTCTTCAGTCCTCTCAACCAAAAAGCCGTGAACGCCGTTTTCCACAATTTCAGGGTTCACCCCGACACGGGAGGCCACCACCGAACGACTGCACGCCATGTACTGGATAAGCTTGTATCCGCACTTGCCACGGGTCCATGAATTGCTCGGCATCGGCATGATCCCCACGTCAAAGTCAAGAATGTCCATCGCCTCGGTATCTTCCGTCCAGGGGCGGATTTCAACATCCAAACCGTTCAATTGGATGGGGCCGGACCCCACAAGGACCAGGCGCGTGTTGGGCTCCCCACAAACCTCGGTAATGGCCGTTTCCGCCAGTTGAAGATAGCCTGCGGTTGAAGGGGTTCCGATCCAGCCGATCTTGAAAATCGGACTGCCGTTGGAAGGTTCGGCACGGTAACGATCCAGATCGACCACGGTCGGCAATTGCACAATCCGCTTGGCGCCCGCCTGTTTGGCGCGATCCGCCAGGTATCCATTACCTGCAACAACAACGTCGGCCTGTCCCATGATTCGATCGATTTTATGTTTCAGAAAAGATCGCACCATTCGGTTGGGGTTCATCTCATAACGGTGGAAAATCGCGTCATCATAATCCACAATATAGGGAATATTCAGAGCGTTCAGGACCCTCTCGCACCATTCCGGCAGCCAGGGAAGGATCTCGTACTCGATCCATATCAAATCGAAACGGCGACTTCGGGTGAGATATCCTATTCTTTGAAGGTAAGCGCGAAGAATGGACGCGTAATTTCTTTTCTTTCCCCTATAAAGATCTTCGATGTACTTGGATCCCAGCAAAGGGGCCACTTCAACATCGATCCCGTGTTCTTTCAAATACGGCAGGTATTGGTAAAACCGCAAGCGGCTGCTTGGGCCGATGGAACTGTACCGCGTAAGAAGAAGAATTTTCATTCACTCCCCTTTGCGCGAATTGTTTTCGATGACTGAGTATTCATTATTCTCCAATGTCATAGTGCTTCGATTCGCAAATACTGTTGCGTATTTCCAGTCACACTCTTTTTCACCACCCGTTCGCGTAGCTCACTCGAGCCGCTGAGAACGCTGAGAAGGTCATTCATTTTTTATCCAATCAATAAAAAGAAATCCCCTGTGAATTCGGTGCCTCAGTGGTGATTCGAATAAAATAAGGCAACTCTGTCAAGGCTTTCTTATCTCCGGACGCCGTCTCCCGGCCGGGGATAAATAATAACAAAAGCTCCGTGGCCTCTGTGACTCCGTGGTGAGATGCGCTTTTGGTTGCGGCTTGAGGCTTCGCCTAAAGGCTACTGCCCCACAGGATGTCTCGCTAAGTACACACTGTCATAAATTCGATGACATATATTTGGGTCACCACAGAGTCACAGAGAACGCAGAGAGTTTTC
>JAEINQ010000075.1 GCA_016342285.1 Desulfobacterales bacterium | reverse complement strand
GACACGTATGTGTATACGGTCAATGACGATCAAGGCGGCAGTGCCACGGCCACGTTGACGATCACGGTCAGCGCGGTCAACGACGCTCCAGATGCAGCCGCCGATTCAAACAGCACCGATGAAGATACGACCCTTACCGTGACCGCGGCTGATGCAAACGACCTGAAGGACAACGATAGTGATGCGGATACTTCGGATACCCTGAGCGTGACCGCCTACACCGGTTCTTCGGCCAAAGGGGCCGCCGTGACGGTGAGTGCCGACGGCGGTTATTCTTACAATCCATCAGGCTCCGCGGCCTTGCAGCAACTGGCCGCCGGAGGGAGCACCACGGATACGTTCACCTATACCCTTTCCGATGGCCATACCACCGACACCGGCACGGCGACCATCACGGTGAGCGGCGTCAACGATGCGCCCGTGGGTGTTAACGACAGCACCAGTGTGAATGAAGATGCCACAACGAGCGACCTGGTGACGACCCTGCTTTCCAACGATACGGACGTGGACAGCGGTGCGACCCTTGCTATCACCTCGGTAAATGATTCGACAACAAAAGGGACCGTGCTTGTCCAAGACGATGGTAGCAAGGTGACCCTCCTCACCTATTCGGGAAACCATGCCGACTTTGATGCCTTGCAGGCTGGACAAACCGCCACGGATTCTTTTTCCTATACGGTTGAAGACGAAAACAGCGCCACCGACACGGCCACGGTGACGGTAACCGTCAACGGGGTCAACGATGCGCCGGTGGCCAATAATGACGGTGTGGCCAGTATCATATTGGTTTATGAGAACGCCACCAGCGCCAACCTCTATAGCACCCTGCTGGGAAACGATACCGACGCCGACGGCACCGATTCGCCGAGCACTTTTGTGATCAGTTCGGTAAACACCACCAGCACCCTGGGGACTGTGACCTTCAATGCCGGCACACAGAGCCTGACCTATGCGGCCGATGATGCCTCCTTCGAATCCCTGAATGCGCCTGGTGTGGCTCCTTACGCTACCACCACCACTTTTACCTATACCATGGAGGACGGCCACGGCGGCTCGGACACGGCCACGGTGACCATCAACATCTGGGGCCAGAATGATGCCCCGGTGGCCGTTGCCGACAGCGGCTCGGTGGACGAGGATACGGTGCTTACTGTTTTAGGCACCAATGCCAGTGCCGTTTTGAAAAATGACACCGATGTGGACAGCAGCCACGTGCTCACTGTTTCTTCCGCCGATACCGCTAGTGCCCGGGGCGCCACGGTATCGGTGAGCAGCGATGGGGGCTATATTTACAATCCCACCGCCGTGGCCGAGTTTCAACTCCTGGCCGACGGCCAGACCCTGTCCGATACCTTCCATTACACGGTTTCAGACGGCCAGGGCGGCATGGATACGGGCACGGTGACCATTACGGTCATCGGCAAGGACGAAGGGGGCGGGGGCGGGGCCTTTCCCTCGGCCGATCTCATTACCTGCGGCGGCTCCGAGAGCGGGTCCATTGATCCGAAGACCGACAAAGACTACTACCGACTCGACCTGGACGCTCCCACCAAGGTGACCATCACCACCACCACCGACAAAAATAAATGGATTCAGACAATCATCTACGATGTCGGCGGGATTCAGGTGGACAGCGTCCGTGAAAGGCCCACGACGACCCTGACCCGGAACCTGGATGCAGGTATCTGGTATATCCTGGTGCAAGACTACAATAACGACGACAAACATAATAACTACACGGTGTCAATCGGCTGCGTGGCCGGGGATGCGGGGGGCACCTGTCCGGCCAGCTATGCCATCACCTGCAACTCGGTGACCAGTGCGGCCATCGATACCAACGGGGACGTAGATTATTACAAACTCGATTTCTCCGGTGCTTCGGGACCCACCGACGTGGTGATCTACACCACCGGCGGGACAGATACCTTTGGGCAGATCTACAATGCCGAGTGCCTAGTCATGATCGTTTACGACGACGACAGCGGCGCCGATACCAATTTCCGCATGGAAGCGAGCCTGGATCCGGGGATCTATAACCTCAAGGTGCGCGACTACTATACCTACAAGAAAGGTGACTACACCCTGTACGTGGAGTGCGCCGTGGATTCGGACGACTTCGGTGACGACTGCGCCAGCGCCAGCCCCATCGGTTGCGGCAGCACCACCAGCGGCAATATCGAAACGGCCGGTGACGAAGACTATTTCACGATGGTGATTCCCGAGACCCAGACCGTCACCCTCCGTTCCACCGGCACTACCGACGTAAAGGCCACATTGTATCAAAGCGATTGCAGCACCGTGGTCGCCACCGACGACAACACCCTCGACGGCACCAATTTTTCCATTGGCCCCAGCCTGACTGCCGGCACCTATTACCTGAAGGTCCAGCATGCCAATGCCGCGGGAACAGGGGCCTACGGCCTGACCATGGCGTGCGCGGGCGGTACGGCGACCTATTACACCGTGGCCTTCACCACCGACAACAAAGGCGTGATCGTGGGAAATGCCATCCAGGCGGTGGCAGACGGCGCCAGCACCTCCACTGTGGTTGCCGATCCCTATGACGGGTATACTTTCGCCGGCTGGACCATCACCGGAGGCGGTGCCGGCGAGACGGTCACCTACACCACCACGACCTATGCCAATGACACCATCACCATCGGCAATCTCAAATCCAATCTTTCGATTAAAGCAGCCTTTAACCCCATAAATCACACGGTTACTTTCAAGGCGGGGGCAAACGGGTCACTGAAAGACGAAAATGGGGTTATCTATGCTCCGGGAAGCGATATCGTTCAGGCGACGGTGCTCCACAACGGTACCACCGATGTGGTATCCGCCGTGGGCGATCCCAACTACTATTTCCTCGGCTGGAGCGGCGATTATGACGGCGCGGCCAATCCCCTTGTGCTGACCAATGTCATCGGGGACATGACCCTGACGGCCACCTTCGGCACGGCCCTGACCGTGAATTTTACCGCCGGCGCCAACGGGTCGATCACCGGCGACACTGTCCAGGAACTCTTTCCCGGCTACGATACCTCGGCTGTCACGGCCGTTCCCGACGCCCACTACCATTTCGGCGGGTGGAGCGGGGATGTCTCCAGCATGGACAATCCGCTCACCGTCACCGGCGTCATCCAGGACCTGAATATCGCGGCAAACTTTGTCATCGACCAGCACTCGGTGAATTTTACGGCCGGAATCAATGGGTCCCTCACCGGCGATACCAACCAGAACGTGGACTATGGCAGCAATTCCACGGCAGTGACGGCGGTGCCCGATAGCCTCTATGTCTTTGACCAGTGGAGCGGGGATGTCACCGGCACGGCCAACCCCCTGACCGTCACCAATGTTCAGGGCGACATGGAGATCACCGCCAGCTTTAAAAAGGATTTTTACACCATTACCGCATCGGTGGCCATTGCCGACGGCGACACGGCGGTGCGTGGCACCATCTCCCCGTCGGGCGCCGTATCGGTGGGCCATGCCACCAACCAGGCCTTCACCATGACCCCGGATGCCGGGTACACCATCGCCACATTGATGGTGGACGGCGGCGAAGTGCAGATCGTGGGCACGACTTACACCTTTACCGACGTCCGCGACGAACACACCATCGAGGTGACCTTTGATGTGGATCCGCCCCTGCCGGGATGTTCCGCCAGTGTGACGGAAGCGTCCTTTGAGAGCGGGTTTGTTGCGGCGGACGCGGCCAAGTTCGATTTTACCAACGTGGACGTGTCGACCGACGGCACCCTGGCCCTTCAGACCGGCACCCAGGCCATCGATCCCGAGGACATCACCGTCCCCTTTACCCAGGAGGTGGCGGTAACCTTCCTCTTTGAGGGGGCCGGATACAACAAGACCGACTTCGGATGGCTGCTGGCCAGCGAGGGGATCGGCGGCACCAAACACGAGGTTTACCAGAATGTCAACGACAACAACCAGAACGGGGTGATCGACGTGAGCGCCTCGGACAGCGCCAACGCCGTGGGGGACATCAACGATGACGGTTATATCAACGCTAAGGACAACAAGGTGGTCCTGGGCACCTTCGCCGGTGGGACTGAGATCGTCTTCTACCTCAAGGTGGACAATGAAAGCAAAACCTTCTACACGAAAAAGGACTGGAACCCGGACACTTACTCCGGCGGGTGCAAGGACGGCGTCGGGGTTGATGTGACCAAATACTACCGCCTGGGCAAACCCCTCTCCAGCGAAGGGTCGTGCCAGATCGACTACGGCTGGCTCTCCAGCGGTGCCCTGACCCGGCTGGGGGATATCTTCGATTTCGATTTTAATTACAACGACCCGCCCGATGCCGACGATGTCGAAACCCTGGTGGTTACCCAGGGAGAAAAGTTCGAGCATGTTATCGTGGGGGCCCCGGGGAACAAGCCCAACGAGTGGATTCTGGGGTGGGAGGATCTGGGTGGCGGCGGCGACACCGACCACAACGACCTGGTTTTTCACATCGAACGGCGCACCGGCGGCACGGCCCAGCTCGAGTCGGACGAGGCCATCGAGCCGGTAGACCCGACCGCCTACTACACGGCGGTGACCTTTTCGGTCATCGACTCCATACCCTGCGCCGGGGAGACGGCGATCAACTACTATCTCTCCATCGACAACGGGACCTCCTGGGTGGAGGTGACCGACTGGGATGAGATCCGGACCTCGGACAGTTCGCGAACGACCACCGGCACCGAGCTGGTGAACTGGGTCCCCGGTACGCCCCAGTACACCTACCGCACGGTCCGCATCGATTTTTCCGAGCGGGGCTATTCCGGCCGGGAGCTGATCTGGCGGGCGGAGATGGGCAGCGAAAGAGAGGCCTGTGTGCCCGAGATCCTTTCGATCAGCCTGGACGGCGCCGTGGCTACCAACGGCAGCTTTGCCCGGTCCTCACCGGTGACCCAGACCAACATGATTTTTTCGGGGACCTACGAGACGCCGGCCGGCTACTGGACCGATAAGACCCTGCGCGGCCACCTGACCGCCACCCGGATCTACGACCCGGCGGTGACCACCGCCACCGACTCCCTGGAAATCTGGGATGCCGGTTCGGTGTTGACAGCCAGGGATCCGGACACGCGCAGCGTCTACTACCCCGAAATCACCGTGACCGAAGTGGCCAGCGAACAGCTGTTCCTCGAAGACGGGGTCACCGAGGCCCGGGGCGACGGCACCACCGTCACCTTCAAGGGAACCCTGGCCCACGCACCGATATCGGCCACCACCCTTCTCATCTATGACGGGACCACGCCGGCCGCGGGCCACGAGAAGTTCTCCGATATTCACACCGAGGACCTGGTGGGGCACCTGGGCGGCGCGGGGACCATCAATCGGTTCACCGGTGCCTTCGAGGTGACCTTCAACTCTCCGCCGGATACCAACGTGCCCATTACGGCCACCTACGCCTACTACACCACATCGAGCACATTAAAGGCGTTCAACACCACCAACGTCACCAGCGAGATGCTGGGGCTCCAGCGCGGGGCCTATATTATCCCCGACGGATTCGAGTACGATTTCAACAGTGACGATCGGTACAACAACGTGGACAAGAACGGTCTGGGGGTGGCTGACGACTCCGACGGCGATTGGCTGGTCCAGTGGGTGCGCGGGTGGAAGAATCCCGGGGCCACTCCCAAGGTAAAAAAGGAGTGGGTCTTGGGTCCCCTTGATCACAGCGTACCGGCCGTGATGACGCCGCCCGGGCGTCCCAAGTGGTACTTCGGCACGGCCATATCCACGGCGGAACGCGATGCCTTTGACACGTTCCGCACGGACCATGAGACGCGACAGGCCGTTATTTTCGTCGGCGCCAAGGACGGCATGATCCACGCCTTTGACGGCGGCGAGTTCCGCTGGGGAGACAACGTCAAGACTTCGGTGGAAGAGGCCCGCGGGTATTTCCTCTGGGATGATTTTTCTTCGGAGTGCCCCACTACCCCGGCCAACACCACGTCCACCCGGTGCAACGGGGTTAACGGCAAGACCTGCTCCGAGTGTCCGGACTACGGCACCGGCGAGGAGTTGTGGGCCTTTATTCCGGCCAACCTCGTCCCCCGGCTCAAGAACAACCTGACCAAGGGAGACGACCAGGCCTATGTGGATGCCTCGCCGACCGTGGCTGATGTTTACATCGACACGGATCTCACCGACACCGATGAGACCAAAAGCTGGCGCACGGTCTTGCTGTCGGCCGAGGGCAGCGGCGGGGACACGGTCTTTTGCCTCGACGTCACCACGCCGACGGCCCCCAGCTTCATGTGGGAATTTGCCGACCCGGATCTGTATCGAAGCCGGTCGTCACCGTCGGTGGCCCAGATCGGTCGGATCGTGGTGGCAGGCAAAGCCAAGTGGGTGGCCTTCTTCGTGTCGGGCAAGACCTACGACGACACGCTCTATCCATCCATCTACGTGATCGATATCGAAGACGGCAGTGTGCTGGAGCGGATTTTCCTCGATGTGGACAGCCGGGGACTCGGTGGCGTGCCCAGCGGGCAGCCGTCCCTGATCGACTCGGACAACAACGGGTACATCGACCGGATCTTTATCGGTTCGGACAAGGGGCTTCTCTACAAGGTGAGCATCCCTGACGACCCGGGCGCGTTGAATTACAGCATTTCCCACTGCGTGCTCAACACCGATTTCACGGATCCGGACAACAACACCGTGCCCGAGGCCCAGCGATGGCATCCCATCTATGCCTCTCCCACGGTGGTGGTGGAAAACAGTTTCAGTTCCACCGGCGAGATCCAGTATAATGTCCGGGTCTTCTTCGGTACGGGGGACAGCCCCTACTACGATGAGGACATCAACACGGCCAGCACCACCTATCATTTCTTTGCCTATGTGGACAGCGACGACAAGGGGGCCTGTACTTCCGGAGATCTGAACTGGTTCATGGAACTGCCGGCCGGCCACCGGGTATTTGCCTCGGCCTTTGCCTCGGCGGGTGTGCTCTATTTCGGCACCTCCACGGCCGAGACCGAAGATCCCTGTGACTCTTCGGGGTCGGGGAACAACGAGGGGCGGATTTTCGCCCTGGATATCGACGACGGCACCTCCTTGCTCAATGAGGACGGTCAGGCGGGCCTGAAGGTGGGAAACATCTCCACCGCGCCGCTGGTGGAAGACAAGCATCTGTATATCCGGACACCGACCGGTTTGATCTCCCTGGGCGGCGACGATTACAACAGTGCCGTGGCCCAGGGCGGTTTTGCCCAGACCAGCGTCAGTATGTGGAGGGAGATATTTTAATACCCAGTAGCAATCCGCGTCCTGTGGGCGTGGTCAGCGCAAACTGGCTATGCCGATAGAATCGCCGGCAAATGCCTAAAATGCGCTAAAGTTTGAAATGCCTAACCGCAAGGGATTTTGTTTGCAGTGAAAACACAACCGATCCGGTGGTGGTCCGATGAGAAAGGGGAGGGGAGACATGAAATGGCAAAGCGCGTTGCTGGCCGTGGTATGGATCGCTCTGGCGGTCCCGGCCAATGCGGAGTTTTATAAATACCGGGACAAGAACGGGGTGATGCGGTTTACCGACAACCTGGTGGAGGTGCCCGTGGACCAGCGGCCCGGGGTCGGCCGGTACAAGGAGGCCGATGACGACCTGACGCCCGAGGACCGGGAGAAGAAGGCAGCCGAGCGGGCCGCGGCTGAAAAATTGCGCCAGCAAACGACCGCGGCCACCGCGGAAGAACAGGCGGCTGAGAAAGCCGCGGCTGCCGAATTTGCCGGCACCATCACCTCTGCCGATGAACTGAACCGGAAAAACAACGAAATGTTTGAGGAGTACCAGGCACTCGACCGGGAGCGCCAGGCCCTGAAAAAGGACGGGACCGGCGTCCGGACCCGGGCGGCCTCCAATGCCTATAACGAGAAGGTGAAGGAACTCAACCAGCGGTTCGAAACGTACAAGAAAAGGCAGGAAGCCTTTCAGCAGCAGGTCGACGCTTTCAATGCGAAACAGCAGGCCCAAAGCGCCGGAGCGGAGGAGAAAAAGAATTGATCCAGTTGAATGAAAGGGTGCGTGCCCGCCGATGAACATGGCCAATGACCTGAACCAGCCGTTTTCGCCCAAGGCGGTCTGTCAGACACTTATGAAAAAGGGCCTGATATCCAGGGACCAGGCCAAAGAGATCCTCGGCAAGAAGGAAACCGTCCGCAGTAAACTTGAAAATGCCCGAAAAAAACGGGCCGACGTTTTTACCGATGCGGGGGGGCTGGCCGATACGATCACCATCGTGGACGTGATCGCCGCCATGGACATGACTCGGGCCGACAAGGCCGTCGGACCCCTTGACGAGGATCTGATCTTCCAGGCGTTGGCGGATAAATGGGACGTCCCTTATAAGAAGATCGATCCCCTCAAACTCGATCTCAACGTGGTCACCACCACCATCCCCAAGACCTTTGCCAGAAAACACCTGGTCTTGCCCATATCGGTGGCCGACGGCGTCCTGACCATCGCCACCCCCAATCCGTTCAATGGCGAGGTCATGGAAGACATCGGTCGGGTGACCAACCTGAAGCTTGCCGTGGTGGTCAGCTCCAAGACCGATATCATCAAATTGATCGACGAGTTTTTCGGATTCAAGCGATCCATCGCCGCGGCCGAAGACATGTTCGCCGGACCTACCGTGGACCTGGGGAACCTGGAACAGTACGTCAAACTCAAATCGGCCGATGAACTGGTCGCCACCGACCAGCACATCGTCAACGCCGTCAACCACATCCTGCTCTACGCCTTTGACCAGAAGGCCAGTGACATCCATATTGAACCCAAACGGGATCTGAGCATGGTGCGCATGCGCATCGACGGCGTGCTGCACACCATTCACCGGCTGCCCAAGAAGGTCCATAACCCCATCATCAGCCGGATCAAGACCCTGTCACGCCTGGACATGGCCGAAAAGCGCCGCCCCCAGGACGGGCGGATCAAGACCGAAAAGGGCGGGGTGGAGGTGGAGATCCGGATCTCCACCATGCCGGTGGCTTTTGGCGAAAAAGTGGTCATGCGGATCATGGATCCGGACATCCTTTTCCAGGACCTGAGCGGTCTGGGCTTTTCTCCGGAGGATCTGGCCCGCTACAACCGGTTTGTGGGAATGCCCCATGGCATCACCCTGGTCTGCGGTCCCACGGGGAGCGGCAAATCGACCACCCTGTACTCGACCCTGAGGAAACTCTCCTCGCCGGAGATCAACGTGGTCACCATCGAGGATCCCATTGAAATGGTCCACGAGGACTTTAACCAGATCGGGGTCCAGCCGGCTGCCGGCGTCACCTTTGCCACCATCCTGCGGACCATCCTGCGCCAGGATCCGGATATTATCATGGTGGGTGAAATCCGGGACCTGGAAACGGCCCGGAACGCGGTCCAGGCGGCCCTCACCGGACATCTGGTGCTCTCCACCCTGCACACCAACGATGCCCCGTCCGCGATCATTCGACTGTTGGATCTGGGGGTTCAGTCCTTTCTGATCCAGGCCGCCCTGGTCGGCATTCTGGGCCAGCGGTTGGTCCGTAAAACCTGCAAGTACTGCTCAGCTCCCGTGAGCATGGACGCCGAAGAACTCAACCGGCTCGGCCTGGAAACCGGATTATCGGGCAGCGTCCCCCTGCAGGAGGGGCTGGGATGCGTCCGGTGCCGAAAGACCGGGTATTCGGGCCGGACCGGGGTTTACGAAGTGCTGCCTTATACCGAGACCATTCGTGCCCTGACCACCTCCGATGCGGATACCGAGGCCCTGCGGATTCAGGCCAGAACCGAAGGGATGCATACCTTGAGAGAGAGCGCCGTTGCCAAGATGCTCGACGGCAACACCACCGTCAAGGAAGTGCTGCGGGTAACCTGGGAGAATGTCTGACGAGGATTTTCCAACCTATGAATCTGCGTTCGTGCGGGTGTGATCAGAGCCAGTTGGCGATGCTGATAGAATCGCCGGCAAATGCCTAAAATGCGCTAAAGTTTGAAATGTCTAAAATTGTGGAGTCGCTTCGCTTCGCTCTTTTTAAGCTAAAATATGGCAGAATATTTTCCTTGAACATTGAGAATTGAGAATTGGATATTGGACATTAAGCCCTCCTAAGGAGGGCCTCCTGAAGCCACCCTGCTCTGCCGGGTGGAGACTCAATCACGAAGTCGGAAAAAGAAAAGGGGCGGCCTTGACGGCTGCCCCTTTTGTTTGCTCAGTAATCGGCCCGGCGGTCTTTGCCCGGGCCTACATGGACGGTGAGTGGAATTTGGCGCCCGGAGAGATATGCCTGCTGGCATTGGTCACCAGGGCCGTTGATGTGTCCGGCTGGGTGAACAACACCATGATGGTGGCAAAATCAATCTCCGTTACCGTGGTTTTCTTTTTGTCGTCGTCTCCGACACGAATGTTTTCAGTATCGAAAACGCGATAATGTTGCCCCCTTTGAATTCCGTCCGAAGCGCCCTTGTCGATGAATACCACGAAATTGGTACCGATGAGATTTTCCTGCTCTTCGGCGACGAGAATGGTGCCGATGATGCCGGGGGGGCTTTCAGCCAGGATGATTTTGGGTGATCTTTCCTCATGGGGTATCAACAAATCCCCGATCCGGATGGTCCGGTAGGACCCGATCACCTGGGCCGTCACGCAGTCTGGTTGAACGTCTTCGATTTCGAGAACGCCGGTCAGGTAGTGCGGGGTGCCAATAATCTGTTTGGTTTCCGGATCCCGGTAAGGCTCAAGGGTTCGATAGACCGTGTAGCGCTCGCCGCGATTCAATGGGATCGAATCGGCGGGTCGGATGTAGACCAGGTCGCCTGTACTGATCATGACCTTGTCGTCATGAACCTTGAAAATGCTGCCGCTGGGCGACACCGGTTCTTTTAGAAGGAAGCCGGCCCGCTTGATGAGCGAGTAGTTGAAAAAGGGCGGTTCCTTGACCTTGGGTTTTGCAACGGCTTTGGCCGGCTCCTTGGCCATGGCCATCTCTTCGATTTTTGACTTCTGATAGATGCGGATGCGTTCGCCGGGATAGATCAGGTGGGGGTTGGGGATCTGGTCGTTGTTCTTCCACATTTCCGGCCATTCCCACTCGTTGTCGGAGAATTTTTTGGAGAGGCTCCAGAGGGTGTCTCCCTTTTTTACCGTATAATAAAAACCTGTTTCGTATGCTACCGTTTCTTTTTTCTCTTCGGCAAAGATCAATCCCGGCAGAACGGCCATCAGAAGACCGGCCCACAGGCAGGCGCAAGAAACCAAATGGGTTCGAAGGATGGGTCTGGGCATCATGAAAGCCTCCTGTTGTCGGTTGTGAGGCGGTTGATCATGGGGCAGGTGTAAAGCCTACAATGCCCTATTATCCCGATTTGAGTCAATTTGTCAAGTATTTCAACCAAATAAAAAAGGCACAAGGGCACCGCGGGAAGCGGTGCGCCTTGTGCCGGATGGTGCGTTGAACATCGGCCGTGCGGTTGAGCGATTGACTACATCATGCCGCCCATGCCGCCCATGCCGCCCATGCCGCCGCCGGGCATGCCGCCGCCGCCCATGGGAGCAGCATCTTTTGCTTCGGGCTTGTCGGCGATCATGGCCTCGGTGGTCAGCATCAGGCCGGCGACGCTGCCGGCGTTCTGCAGGGCAAAACGGACCACCTTGGTGGGATCGATGACACCGGCTGCGATCAGGTCTTCGTAGGTGTTGGTATCAGCGTTGTAACCCATGGAGCCTTCGCTGTTCTTCACCTTGTCGATGACCACGGAACCTTCGAACCCGGCGTTGTTGGCGATCTGTCGCAGGGGTTCTTCAATGGCGCGCATGACGACCTTGACGCCCAGTTTCTGATCGGCCTTGATTTTAATCTTTTCCAGGGCCTCCAGGCACCGCACCAGGGCCACGCCGCCGCCGGGTACGATTCCTTCTTCTACGGCAGCCCGGGTGGCGTTGAGCGCGTCTTCGACGCGGGCCTTTTTCTCTTTCATCTCGGTTTCGGTGGCTGCGCCCACGTTGATGACGGCAACACCGCCGATCAGCTTGGCCAGGCGCTCCTGGAGCTTTTCACGATCATAGTCCGAAGTGGTCTCTTCGATCTGGTTGCGGATCTGTTTGACCCGGCCTTCCAGGGCGGCCCGAGAACCGGCGCCATCGACGATGGTGGTGTTGTCCTTGTCGATGCTGATGCGTTTGGCCTTGCCCAGATCCGAAAGGGAGAGGTTCTCCAGCTTGATGCCCAGGTCTTCGGAAACCACTTGACCGCCGGTGAGAATGGCGATGTCTTCCAGCATGGCCTTGCGACGGTCACCGAATCCCGGCGCCTTGACGGCAGCGACATTCAGGGTGCCCCGGAGCTTGTTGACGACCAGGGTGGCCAGCGCTTCGCCGTCCACGTCTTCGGCAACGATCAAGAGGGGTTTGCCCATTTTGGCGACCTGCTCGAGAACGGGCAGCAGGTCTTTCATGTTGCTGATCTTTTTTTCGTTGATGAGAATGTAGGGGTCATCCAGAGAGACCACCATCTTTTCCGGATCGGTGACAAAGTAGGGGGAGAGGTAACCGCGGTCGAACTGCATCCCTTCCACCACATCCAAGGTGGTTTCCATGGACTTGGCTTCCTCGACGGTGATGACGCCTTCCTTGCCGACCTTGTTCATGGCCTCTGCAATGATGTTACCGATGGTTTCGTCGTTGTTGGCGGAGATGGTGCCCACCTGGGCGATTTCGCGCTGGTCCTTGGTCGGCTTGCTGATCTTGTGAAGTTCCTTGATGGCCACTTCCACGGCCTTGTCGATGCCGCGCTTGATGGCCATGGGGTTATTGCCCGCAGCCACGAGTTTTTGGCCTTCTTCGTAAATGGCCCGGGCCAGAACCGTCGCCGTGGTGGTGCCGTCGCCAGCCATGTCGCTGGTTTTGCTGGCCACTTCCTTGACCATCTGTGCGCCCATGTTCTCGAATTTGTCTTCGAGTTCGATTTCCTTGGCAACGGTGACACCGTCCTTGGTGACCGTCGGGGAACCCCAGGACTTATCGATGACGACAGTCCGTCCCTTGGGACCCAGGGTAACCACTACCGCGTCAGCAAGTGTTTTGACGCCCTTGAGCATCGCCTCGCGGGCTTTCATGTCATAAATGATTTGTTTCGCCATTTTTATCTTTCCTCCGTTTACAAGAAATTATTTTTCGATGACTCCGAGAACTTCGTCTTCGCGCATGATCAGGTATTCTTCGCCGTCGATCTTGACTTCGGTTCCGCCGTATTTTCCGAAAAGGATCCGGTCGCCCTTCTTGACCTCAAGGGCAATCCGCTTGCCATTGTCGTCGAGCTTTCCGTTGCCGACGGCGATCACTTTTCCTTCAGCCGGCTTTTCCTTGGCCGAATCCGGAATGATGATCCCGCCCTTGGTCGTGGTCGCTTCTTCGAGCCGCTGAACCAAAATACGATCGTGCAGGGGTTTTAGTTTCATGTTTCGCTTTCTCCTTTTTTCCCATTGGTAGTTGTGATGAATTGAACCTATCCAAAACGGCCGGCAGGAGCGGCGAACCCCACCGCAAGGGCGGTTGGTGGATGGTGCCCCGCCCGAAGATCGGCGCCGTTTATGCCCTTGGTTTGAAAAAAAACAACATTTTATAAATTAATGGAATTATCCGATATTCCGTGGATTGTTTCGTCCATTGCTCGCACATAATAATCACGGTTTCGTCGATGTAAAGGGGTTGGCGAACCCGAACCGGCCGGCTTTGCCGCCTTGGCTTCCACCATGGGGTTTTTCTGCCGTCATCCCCCGATGCCAAGTGATCGGAAAGGACCGGGCGATGGCGCGTCCCCCGTTTCTCAGTCCGCCTTCTTGGCAGCCGCGGTGCCGGTGTCCGCGGCCTTGGTTTTGGGGGCTTCAGCTGAAGGCGAAGGAGAAGGCGACGACGTGTCCGATTTGTTTTCGGTTTTGGCCGGAGGCTTTTCGGACTTGCCGGCATAGTCCGTAACGTACCATCCCGTCCCCTTGAGGTGAAAGGTGCTCTGGGATATCAGGCGGTGGAGTTTGCCGCTGCAATGGCCGCATTTTTTCAGGGGTTTGTCGGAGACTTTCTGCAGGGCTTCCTCGATATTCCCGCAGCTTTCGCACTCGTATTCGTAAATGGGCATCAATCTTTCCTTTAATGGAAACAGTCGGGTCTTGGGCCAAAAAAGTTTGGGAGCCGATCCAGGATGAAGCGGCTGAGATTTTGTTAGAAAATAAGCAACGATCCGGTCTTGTCAAGCGTTTGCGGCAAGGTCAAGTAAAGAATCCTGGCCCAGAGGACCATGCTTTGGTTTGCCCCTTGAAGGGGCTGCGATACCGCGCTTCCAGTTCGGAATGCCTTAAATGCCTTAAACGCCTAAATTGAAGGAATTCTGCCATGTGAATTCGGAACTCGGGGGGAGGCGACGGTGGCGATCAGGTGTCTTTCATATCGTCAATCGGTTGCCGCCATTGTTCGTAAAACCGAAAAACCGGTATCATGCCGGGAATCTGAACTTGGGAAAGGATGTCGTGGGTCTTGGCATGGACCCTGGCCTCCTCGGCCATTGTTTCATCCGGCGAGGCTTGAAAATTTTGAACAAACTGGGTGAATCGAACGATGTGGACCAGTTCATGGACGACGATGTACAGGACAAAAGGGAGCAGCTTCAGGTCGGGAAATTTTTCCAGGGCAGCCAAAATGCTGTGGTCTTGCAGGCAGATCTTGTAAAAGTCATAGGTGCCCGATCCCAGGGCCGTGTTTTTTCGTTTCCCCTCGTATCGGATGATCTGGGCAAAAGGGCCGTGGACAATTTCGTTCGGTTTGAGGCTGGCCAGGGTATTGACGTCGAACCGGCGTGCCAGCCACTGACTTGAGGACATCTTATAATCGTTGCTGACCAATTCCTCGGCCAGGGCCACGGCCCGGTTGACGGCGGTATTCTGGGGGGCGTTAAAGCGAATCAGCGTCTTTTCGGGCACCGATTTCGCCGGGTTGGACTCCGGTCGGTCGCAAGTCACGGCTGGAAAGGATTCGGTTCTCGATCTGTCCATATATATTTGGTGGTCAAATTTGAAAATAATTGTGGACAAGCTGTTTGAAAAGGTGCTAGTAAGAATCTTTATTTGAATATGTCATCAATGAAACGGAGGTGATCTGTTGGGTAGCGTCATCAAGAAACGCAGAAAGAAGATGAGAAAGCATAAGCATCGAAAGCTCCTGGCCCGTACCCGCCATCAACGGCGAAAAGGCAAATAAGGGACTTCAAGAACATATTGCCGGCCCTGGCCAGCGTGCCAATGTCGGCACTTCCCGTCTCAATCCAAAAGCACCGCATCCAAAAAGCACCGCGCCCCATGGCGTCGGTGCTTTTTTTTCGGGCCACCGGTTATTTGGCATATCCCTTGATGTATTTCAGAAATTCCGAATCGGTGGACATCACCAGATCGCTGTCTTTGCCCAGCGCTTCGCCGTAGACCTCCAGGGTCCGCGTGAAGGAGTAAAAATCGGGGTCTTTGTTGAAGGCCTCGGCATAGATCCGGGTGGCTTCGGCATCGGCCTGCCCCTTCATTTCCTGGGCGGTTCGATAGGCATCCGAGGTGATCCGTTTCAGGTCTCGTTCTTTCTCGCCGAGAACGTTCTGGGCCTCACCCTTTCCTTCGGACCGGAATTTTTCAGCGATCTGGTTTCGTTCGGCGATCATTCTGCCATAGACCGAATCCCGGACCTGCTCCACGTAATTGATCCGTTTGATCTTTACGTCCACCAGTTCGATGCCGAAGGGGGCCAGTTTGGGCTGGGCGCCCTTGAGAATCCCTTCCGTGATTTTTTCCCGGCCGACGCTGATCGATTGGGGCACGGCTTTCTTGACATCCTCAAGCCCGACCTCAAAGGTATCCAGTTCGCGGTTGGAATTGCGGACCGCTTCGATCAGGCGGTTTTTGGTGATGAAGTTTCGAACCGCCGGGTCGATGATGTCGTCCAGGCGTCCCTGGGCCCTGCCCACATTGTTGACCGTCTGGAAAAACTTGATGGGATCCACAATTTTCCAACGGGCAAAGGTGTCCACCCAGATATAGGTTTTGTCCAGGGTCGGAATCTGTCCGGGGTCGCCGTCCCAGTAGAGCAGGTTCTTGGGAAAATAAGTGGTATCCTGGATGATCGGTAGCTTGAAATACAGCCCCGGTGCCTCTTTGGGGGTGCCCACGACCCGGCCGAACTGGGTCACCACCACCTGTTCGGTCTCATCGACCACATAGGCTGACGTAAATCCGATCAGCACGAGGGCGATGGCGACGACGATCAAGAGTCCTTTTATCTTCATTGTTTTTGTCCGTCCTGTGTTCCGAGGTTGAGAAGGGGAAGTAGATTCTTCTGATCGGCATCCACGATATATTTTTTGCCCAACTTCGGAAGCAGATCTTTCATGGTTTCAAGATAGAGGCGCCGTTTGGTGACGTCCTTGGCCTTGATGTATTCCGTGTAGACCGAGACGAACCGCGAGGCATCCCCTTTGGCGCGGGCGATACGGTCCAGGGAGTACCCCTCGGCCGCCTTGATGGTGCGCTGGGCCTCTCCGCGGGCTGCGGGGATGGCCTTGTTGTAGTCTTCCTTGGCCTGGTAAACCATCTTTTCCTTTTCCTGGGTGGCCTGGTTGACTTCGTTAAAGGAGGGCTGAACCGGTCCGGGAACATTGGTCCGCTTCATTTCGATGGTGACGATGTTGATGCCGGACTCCGCGTTGTCCAGTTCAGCCTGAAGCACCTGCCGGGCTTCATCGGCGATCTCTTCGCGCTTGCTGATGACTTCGTTGATGCTCCGGTCTCCGACCACCAGGCGCATGGCCGCCTCGGACAGGTCAACGAGCAGGCGGCGGATGTCCTGGACCTTGAAGAGGAAGTTGTAGGGATCCTTGATCCGGTACTGGACGATCCACGGCACCACGCCGACGTTGAGATCGCCGGTGAGCATCAACGATACGTTGTTCTGGTCTCCCCGGGCGCCGAAGTTGCCCCGTCCCTCATCTCCGGCGCTGGTGAAACCGAATTCTTCCTTGTAAACCCGGCGCACCTTGACTTTGGTGACCTTCTCGATCCCCGACGGCAACTTGAAACTGAGCCCTGGCTGGCTGGTCCGGACGTACCGACCGAACCGCTGAACCACCCCGACTTCGTCGACGCCGATCGTGTAAAAAACCGACGATCCGAAAAACAGGGCCAAAACGATGATGATGAGCAGCGGTCCGCCGGGCAGCTTCAATTTTTTCAACTGCGTGACGATTTCATCCATTTGCGGAGGCACGGGGGCACCGCCGCCGCTGCTTTTTTGCTGTCCCTTGAGTTTATCCCAATCCCACGTCATGGTATGTCCTGTCTTAAAAAGGTCAAGGCAGCCTTTCGGGCACGGCGTCCGTCTCATCCTTGCCCGAGCCGCTGGCCCGGAGTGTACGGACCGCTTGGAACCCCCTTGCGCAAGTGTTCCCGGACCGTTGCGTACCCATCGATTTAAAACCCTAATCTAAGGGACCCCCCTGAGCAAGTCAAGAAAAAAGCAAAAACGGCCCGGGCTTCCGGCCCGGTTGTCTCCGGGTGTGCGAGGCCGCGGATCGCCGGTTCTCCTTGACAGAAGAGCACCGTTTTCTATAGGAAGGCAGGCATGGACGAAGATCAAAAAGACCGTTCGACGGTGGTGCATATCGGCAGTGTGCTTTCCGGCGTGCTTGGCACGTGCCGAACGCAGGCCGACGCCGATCTGACACGGATTTGGGAGATCTGGAACGATGCCGTGGGCAAGACGGTGTCGGCCAATGCGCAGCCCTGGGCGTTCAAGGGGACCCTGCTGCTGGTTCATGTTTCCAGTTCCGCCTGGCTTTACCAGCTTCGGTTTATGAAGCAGACCATGCTCACCCAGGTGAATGCGGCCCTGGGCCGAGACATGATCGCCGATATTAAATTCAAGATCGGTTCCGTCTGATAATCATGTAAAAAAATTCAATGCTTTTAAGGAAGTGTGAGATGCCACCGATTTCCCGTGACGCCTTTTTCAACGGCCGGCTTCGGGTTAAACAGTTGCGTGACGGATACCGGTTCTCCATCGATGCCATTCTTCTGGCCGATGCCGTGCGACCGGGCCCCGGGGAGACCGTGGTCGATCTCGGCACCGGTTGTGGTATCATTGCCCTGATTCTGGCGAGACGTCATCCCGATATTCGGGTTCATGCCGTGGAGATTCAGGAGAGCCTTGTCCGCATCGCTGAGTCCAACGTCCGGGAAAATGGCATGGCCGGGCGCATCGCCGTTTTGCGGCAGGACATGCGGTCCCTTAACCCCTCTTTAATTCCTCAGCCGGTTCACTGGGTGGTCAGCAATCCGCCGTATGGAAGGATTGATGCGGGACGGATCAATCCGGACGCCAGTCGCGCCCTGGCCCGGCACGAAATCGCCGTGACCCTGACAGATGTGGTGGCGGCTGCCCGCCGCCTGCTTCCGCTTTCCGGCCGGCTGGCCATGGTCTATCCGGCCGAACGGCTGGCGGAGTTGATCGACTGCATGGGGGCTGCCGGGATCGCGCCCAAGGTGCTTCGCATGGTGCACGCGACACCTGGCAGTGACGCCCGGCGGGTGTTGGTGACAGGGGTGCGCGGCGGCCGGTCGGGGATTCAGGTGGCCCCGGCCCTGTACGTCCATGGCCCGGACGGCGCTTATTCGGCGGAGGTGACGGCCATGTTCGATGCTTGACCGCTTTGCGGAGTTCATTTTTTAACCACAGAGATCGCGGAGAACACAGAGAAAGGTATTGACTATTAAGTGGTTATCTCTGTGTTCCCTGTGTGCTCCGTGGTATTTTTATTCCCGCGTCAGTTTGTTGAGCACCCGCCCGGACAGGACCTTGGGATAAAAGTACGTGGATTTTCGCGGCATGGTCAGGCCTTCGGAGGAGACCCGCCGGACCTGTTCCATGCGTGTCGCGTTGAGGATGAAGGCGATGTCGGCCCGGCCCTGATGGACCGTGTCCATGGCTTCATGGGTGAGGCTGGCGTAGGCGATTTTTGAGGCATCGTCGAGCCTAACTTGGTCGAATTGGAGGATTTCCATGAAGATCAGGCGGGTGAGAACCGTGACGTCCAGGTCCAGGAGCGAGGCCGCCATCTCGTGGCCGAATCGGGCTTGCATGATGCCGGGGCGCAGGGCCATGTGGTAAAATTGGGTTTCACCGTGGATGCAGGCCCCGATGACCGTTCGGTTGTCGGCATCGTCTTTCAGGGCCTTGGTGAACCCTTCCAAAACCTCTTGGCGGTTGCCCGGTGTAAACGGGTAGGAGGTGATGTCAAAGGCTTCGGCCGCCTTGGCCATAAGGGTTTTCAGAGATGCGGCCGGCACCTCGGAGAGCAACCGGTGCGCCGGCCGAATCAGCATTCCCGGATCTTCCATGCTGCACAGGTACATCATGACGAAATTGGCCGGATGCCTGGAATCAAACGACGGGTCGCTCTCGGCGATCCAGTCCCGGTAGGTCAACGCGGTTTCATAGCGGTGGTGTCCGTCGGCGATGAACAGTTGCCTGTCGGTCAGGCCTTTTTCCACAAAGTGATGCACTTGCGGGTCGGTGACGCGCCATAACCGGTGGGGAATCCCCTTGTGATCGGTGACGTCCATGTCGGGCTCGCGGTCGCTTGCCGAGGCCTTGAGCCGGTCAACGACGCCGGACGGGTCCGAGAAGAGGGAGAAAATCGGGCTGAAATTGGCATGGCAACGCTTCATCAGTTCCAGCCGCTCGGATTTGACCTTGGAGAACGTTTGCTCATGGGGCAGGATGACCTTTTTTTCAAAGGGCTCCAGCCGGACCAGGGCGATGATGCCGTAACGGGTAATGGTTCGGTCCTCTAAGGGAAAATCCACTGAGGTCAGGTACAGGGCCGGCCGGTCATCCTGGGCCAGGGTTCCTTCGGCCAGCCATTGCCGAAAGTAATTTGCGGCCCGGGTGTGGGGGTTGTCCTCAGGGGTATCGGTGGCCTTCTTCTCGCCGAGAATGAGGCGGATGATGTTTTTGGGATGGAGGCGGTGGAACGCGGCCTGTTCATCCGCGGAAATGACATCATAGGGGGGGGCCACCACATGGGACAGATTATCGATTTGTTCCGGATTGTAGAGAATGCCCTGAAAAGGCAGGATCTCGGCCATTTCTTCTCCTTTAATCTTTGGGATTTCGAAAATCCCTGACAAAAATCGTCTTGATACTAAATCCCGCGGGCGAGTGCAAGGGGGATTGCCGATCCCGAAGGAAAGAATCCACGTCCTTTGGGCCAGTCTTTTTACATTGTACTGACATTGAGGCCGCCCCACCGGTCATGGTAACGGGCCGAACATTTCTTCAATGGGCATTGACAGGCGGGGCCAAACAGGATAATTGATCCTACTTGCGCGGTGTGCGGACGGTTGGGGAGGCGGGCCTGACTGCGCTGGGTTTCCCGGACCGGATGCATTGCGGAATCCAGGCCGCCCAAAGGACGGCCCCTGAATCATTTTCGCCGCGCGTGCCGACGCAAAGACCCTGAACTTGAGGGTGATATGGAAGGGTGGCCGAGTGGTTGAAGGCGGCGGCCTCGAAAGCCGTTGATGGGTATTGCCCATCCGCGAGTTCGAATCTCGCCCCTTCCGCCACAACCGCGGGCCGGTTGCGGCACCGGCGATTGCCATGGTGGTCTCCGTGCACCGAGAACCGATCTGTGCGGCCGAAAAGAGCCTATTGCCCTGGGGTTGTCCGAGCGAAACTGGAGAGATGTCCGAGCTGGCTGAAGGAGCACGACTGGAAATCGTGTGTGCTGTTTATAGCAGTACCGAGGGTTCGAATCCCTCTCTCTCCGCCAAATAAACCGCTCGTCGCCCCGCGCCTTTCTTAATTTCCCCGTATCCCCCAAGACAGCCTGTAGACGGAAACCATTGGAAGGGGCGGGGGGCTTCGGGCCTCTGCCCGATCCATCTCAGGATTGTTGCCATGTCCTATCTCGTGCTGGCGCGTAAATACCGACCCCAGACCTTTGGCGATGTGGTCCGTCAGGAGCATGTTACCCGGACCCTGGCCAACGCCATTTCCCACGGCCGGGTGGCCCACGCCATCCTTTTCTCCGGTCCCAGAGGGACCGGCAAAACCACGGTGGCCCGCATCCTGGCCAAAGCCATGAACTGCAAGGAAGGCCCCACTGCCATTCCCTGCAATGTTTGCCGTTCCTGCATCGACATCACCGCTGGTTGCGCTTCGGATGTCTTTGAGATTGATGGGGCATCCAACAACAGTGTCGACCAGATTCGTGAGCTTCGCGAAAATATCCGTTATATGCCGGTGCACAGCCCCCACAAGATCTACATCCTCGACGAAGTGCACATGCTCAGCATCGCCGCCTTCAACGCCCTGCTCAAGACCCTCGAAGAGCCGCCGGCCCATGTGATGTTTTTCTTTGCCACAACCGAGCCCCACAAGATTCCCATCACCATCTTGTCACGCTGCCAGCGTCATGATTTCAGGCGGATCGACATGACGGCCATCATCGACCACCTCCAGGGGTTGTGCCTCCGTGAGGGGGTCGAGATGTCCGCGGAGAGTCTTGACCTGATCGCTCGGGAGGCTGGCGGCAGCATGCGCGACGCCCTGAGCCTGCTGGACCAGGTGCTTTCCGGAAGTCAGGACGCCTCCGGCCCCGAACGGGTCCTGGAGATTCTCGGTGGCATTGACCGGCGCACCCTCTTTGACCTGTCTGAGGGCCTCCTCGGCGGAGACCTCCCCGCATTGCTGGAAATTCTCGACCAGGCCTATGACCGGGGTGTGGACATGAAAAAGCTCTTTGCCGAGTTGGTGGCCCATTTTCGCAATCTGGTGGTCCTTCGCACGGGGGCGGGCGCTGAAAAATTGGTGGATGCGCCTCCCCAGGAGATCGAGCGAATGCGCGCCCAGATTCAGAATCTATCGACTGTCCACGTCGAGCAGCTTTTTTCCCAGATCTTTGGACAAGAGTCGGCTGTCCGGATGTCCGTCCAGCCCAAACTGGCCATGGAAATGGTGATTCTCAAAGCCTGTCAGCTTCGGCCGGCCCTGTCCATCGACACTCTCATCGAAAAACTCGACCAGCTTCGAACCGAGATATCCGGCATGCCGCCCGATGCCGACCTGACGCCGGTTCAACCGGCAACCCGGCCAGAACCGATGCCGGTTGCGTCCCCTGTCGCCCCGCGGCCTGCCGAAGAGGCGGCTCCGCCGCCATCGGCAACGCAGGCACCGCCCGGCGGCCATTCCCACGATCCCGATTCGGTGTGGCGGGCGTTGTTTCGAAAGCTTTCAGACACCGCCCCGTCCATGGCGGCCAGCCTTCGGGACGCAACGGTGAGCCGGATCGATGGAAAGGGGTTGGAGATCCGGGTGGCCGGCAATGGATTTGCCGTCAACATGGCCCGAAGGCCCAAGACCCTGGAGGTGTTGAGGCAGGTTTGCCAGGAACATTTTGGACGCCCCATGGCGGTGACGGTCACCGGCAGCGAAGAGGTCGTGGAATCCCCCATGGCCAAGCGGGGTCGGGCGAACCAAAAGAAACAAGAAGCACTGGGCCATCCTCTGGTTGAGGATGCCCTGGAGGTATTTGAAGGGAAACTCGTTGATGTCAAGATCCTATAGGAGGCAACCATGAAAAACATGGGCAAGATGCTCAAACAGGCCCAGAAGCTCCAGGCCGACATGATGAAGGTCCAGGCGGAACTGGCCGAACGGACCGTGGAGGCCAGTGCCGGTGGCGGTGTTATAAAGGCCGTGGCCAACGGAAAACAGCAGCTCGTTTCTCTCTCCATCTCTCCCGAGGCGGTCGATCCGGACGATGTGGAGATGCTTCAGGACCTGGTGCTTGCCGTTGTCAACGACGCCCTGGCCCGGGCCCAGGAAATGGTTTCCGGTGAAATGGGCAAGCTGACCGGCGGAATGAACATTCCCGGTCTCATGTGATGAACCACTATCCCTCAACGGTTTTAAATCTGATCAGGCAGATTGCCAAACTGCCCGGTATCGGCGAAAAGACCGCCGAACGGCTGGCCATGCATATCCTTCGGTCCCCCCGCAGCGAAGCCGAAGCGCTGGCAAAAAGCATCGCCCAGGTCAAGGACCGAACCCGGCTCTGTTCGCGCTGTTTTTGCCTCAGCGACGACGAGGTTTGCGCCATCTGCAACCATCCCGGTCGAAACCGGAGGCTGCTCTGTGTGGTGGAACAGCCGGCGGACATGGTGGCCATTGAAAAAGCCGGTGCTTTCAACGGGGTCTATCACGTGCTTCAGGGGGTGCTGTCGCCCATGGATGGTGTCGGGCCCGACCAGATTCGCTTCAGAGAACTGGTTCAGCGCATGGTCGACGGGGGCATCGAAGAGGTGGTGATTGCCACCGGTACCGGTGTGGAAGGAGAGGCTACGGCCGCCTATATCGCCGAGCAGCTTTCCGGTCGGCCGGTCCGGGTAACCCGAATCGCTTCGGGTGTGCCCATTGGCGGAGACCTGAAATTCGTCGATCAGATTACCCTCAAACGTGCCATGGAAAAGCGTCATGCCGTCTGACGCCATTGATCCTTCGGCCATCTTCCAGTGCCAAATGTGCGGTGCGTGCTGCCGGGGCTATGGCGGCACCTATGTGACGCCCGCTGACATCGAAGCCATTTCAGGTTACATCGGGGCCGATGCCGAAACCTTTGTCGAACGGTACTGCCAGATGTCGGGACATCGCCTCGTGCTGGGACAGGCGCCGGACGGCTGCTGCGTGTTTCACCGGGACGGGCGCTGCGGCATTCATCCGGTCAAGCCCCGCATGTGTCGGGACTGGCCATTTATCGAAAGCGTGGTCCGCGACCCGGCCAACTGGCAAATGATGGCCGGATCCTGCCCGGGCATGCGCACCGATGTTGATCCAAAGGTGGTCCGGGACTGCGTGGCGGCCGTTCTAAAAAAAAGGAACCGGACCTGAGTCGTTTGTCAGTCCCTTTTCCAGTGATCCGGAGGCATTATCCGGTAACCGGTTCGTGACGCCTGGTCCGACAGGACCTGGCGCAGGATTCCGCTTTGGACCAGGGTATGAAGGCCGTCTTCAAGTTCGGCTTCCGTGCCGTTCCAGCGTTCGCCAATCTGGCCCGTGGTCAGGGGGATGCCGACATCGGCCAGGCCGCAGCACAGCAGGTAAAGGGATACGGTGACCATGGGCAGCCCCATATCAAAGATTTTCTGGCTCATGGCCGATGAATGGTTTGATGTCATATAGAAAGACTCCTTTATGATTGGAATTTTCGACTCGGGAATCGGTGGCCTGACGGTGGTCCGTGCCCTGATGCGTGAACTGCCGCAATACGACCTGCTCTATTTTGGTGATACGGCACGGACCCCTTACGGCAACAAGAGTGCCGATACCGTCAGGCGCTATGCCCATGAAAATACGGCATTTCTCCTGGCCAACGGGGCCCGGCTGATTGTCATGGCCTGTAATACGGCATCGAGCGTGGCCACCGAGAGCGTATCGAGCGCCTTTGACGTACCGGTTTTCGAAGTGATCTCGCCGGCCGTGGCCCAGGCGGTCCGGGTGACCCGAAAAAAGCGGGTGGGCGTGATCGGAACCCGGGCTACCGTTGCCAGCGGCATCTACAAACGCAAGATCCAGGCCATGGATCCGCGGGTCCGGGTCTTTTCCCAGGCCTGCCCGTTGCTCGTTCCCCTGGTTGAGGAGGGGTGGCTGGCAAAACCGGAGACCACCATGGTCGTGAAAAAATACCTTCTACCCCTTAAAACCCGCCAGATCGATACCCTGATTCTCGGTTGTACCCACTATCCGCTGCTGGCGCCGGTGATTCAGCGGAAGATCGGCCGGCGGGTGCACATCATCGACTCGTCAACCAGCGTGGCTTCGGCGGTCAGCGCCTTTCTGGCGGCCCGTCCGGATGTCGATGAAACCCTGTCGCGTCAGGGGGGGGCGAGAATCTGCGCCTCGGATGTGACCGAGCAGTTTGAAAAGACCGCCCGCCAGTTGTTGCAGCGCCCCATCATCCTGGAATCCGTCAGGCTTTAAATTCCCCCTACAGGGCCGCCGTATAGCTGGGCCCGGCGATGAGCAGGTTGTTGGAGACCGTGGACTGAATCGTTTCCATCTTGCTGCCGAAAACGAAATCCCGAATCAGTCCGTGGCCGAAAGCGCCCAGAACGACCAGGGCGTCGTGGGGGACGCCATAGAGATTCTCCTTGATCCGACCCTGATCGAAGACTTCCCAGTGCCGCAGGTGCTGGTCCAGTTCCGTTTTCAATCCCCTCTCTTCGACGATCTGTTCGTAGTCCTGACGGGTGCGGGATTCGGCCTGGGTAAAGACGTCCAGGGGAAAGCCGGATTCGCGGCATATTCGAAGCCCCAGGCGAAGCGCTTTGACGGCGTTGTGGGACCCGCCGAAAAAGACCGACACACTCTTCCAGGGCTTAAAGACCGGGCTGGTGATCAGGACCGGGAAACGGGCCGATCGAACGATGCGCCGAACCCGGGGGCCGATATATCCCAGGCCGATCTTCGACGACAGGTCGCTGACGCTTCTCGGGCAGCACATGAAGTCGAATTGGGTGGTCACATCGGGCAGGGTGGAGGCGGTGAAATGCTTGGGCGAGAAAAAGTCCGGTTCGAACCCGGCTTCTCGGAGCAGGGTCTCGGCATGGTCCCGGGCCGTTTCCGGGGCGGTCAGGTAAGCGCTGTCCAGGTCCACCTGCACCACGTCGTTTTCAAAATACATGAGAAATTTGGTGTGCTCGGGAATATACAGGATCGGCGCGACGCCTACGGTTCGACAGAAATACAGGGATTGAAGCAGGGTTTCCCGTCCGAAGGGCGTATTGCGGAAAATGTGGAATAGATGATGTTCCATGGTGGCTCCTTGGAATACGGTGTTAAGTGTTAGGTTTTAAGTGTTAAGGAGAACCGGTTCCCCGCCCATGCATTTTTCTTAAAACATAACACTTAAAACTTAACACGATATCTATTTATGGCTGGTCTGAACCATGAGTTCCTTTCGGTATCGGTCCAATAGCGTCGCCTTGGAGAGCATTCCCACAAAGTGCCTGTTGACCACAACGGGCATGGAAAAGAGTCGGGCGACATCCATTCGTCTGAGAATTTCCGGCAGATCGTCGTCGAGGCCGGCCGTGGCGACCCGGGTGTCGACGATCTGGCCGATGATGACGGCATCGTACATGTCGGGGTTAAACAGATAGGGCCGAATGTCGTCTAAGTGGATCATGCCGACAAACTCACCGCTGGATTCGTCTTCCACCGGAAAGTGATTCCGTCTCGACTTTTTGATCACCCCGATGAAGTCCCGCAGCAGCATGTTTTGGGGCACGGGGATGCAGTCCGTTTCAAGCAACTCGCGGACGCTCAGGTCGGTCAGGACCCGGGCGTCGGTGCCCGGCCGCAGCAACTGTCCCCGTTCTACCAGGTCCTTGAGATAAAATGAGGCGGGTTCCGCGTAATGACATACGGTGGTTGAGACGGCCGAGACGATGATCAGCGGAAGAATGACTTCGTAGCCGCCGGTGATCTCAACGATCAAAAAAATACCGGTCAAGGGCGCCTGAAGGATGCCGCTGATCATGCCGGCCATGCCCAGCAGGGCAAAACACCCTTCGTTGACCCATGAAACAGTGGGCCACGCCAGGAGCAATCCCCGGTGAAAGGCGATTCCGACGAAACTGCCGATGACCAGACAGGGGGCGAAGATGCCGCCTGAACCGCCCGAGCCCAGGGTCAGCGCGGTGGCGAGAATCTTGGCCAGGGCCGCGACGGCCACCACGGCGATGCCCACGGGAAAGCTGCCGTGAATCATGTCGTGGACGGCGTGGTAGCCTTCGCCCAATACCACGGGCAGGTAAAGGCCGATGAGACCCACGGCGCCTCCGCCGATGGCCGCTTTGGCCCATGTCGGTAGCGGCCGCTGTTCGGACAGGTTGTGCATGGATCGCAGCAGCCGGGTCAGAAGCACCGAGGCCCCCGCGGCGACCAGGGCCAGTCCGAAGCAGGCGACGATGTCCAACAGGTCGATGTGAAACTGCCGGTGTTCAAAGACAATCTGGTTCCCCTGAAGAAGCCGGCTGATTTCGGTGCCGGCCACCGAGGCAATGGCGATGGGAATAATGTTTAAGGCCGACCATTCGCCGAGAATGATTTCGATGCTGAAGACCATGCCGGCGATGGGGGCGTTGAAAATGGAGCTGATGGCCGCGGCCGCACCGCATCCCACCAGGGTGACCCGCTGCCGGTCGTTGAGGCCGAAGAACCGGGCGATATTGGATCCGATGGCAGCCCCGCTCATCACCACCGGCGCCTCCGGGCCGGCCGAACCTCCGCTGCCGATGGTCAGGCAACTGGAGATCAGGCGGGAAAAACTCGAACGCAGGCGGAGCAGCCCGCCGTAACGCGATACGGCGTAGACCACTTCCGGTACGCCGTGACCGGCCCCCTCTTTGACCACTTTGTTGAGAAAAAGCGATGAGAGCGCTGCCCCGATGGCCGGAATGACGAAGGCCCACCAGTACGTGCGCAGGGGGCGCAACCATTCCAATACCGCCATCAGCGACCGGTTTAAGGCGACGGCCGCCAGGCCGCTGCAGATCCCCACGATGATGCCCACGATGATCAAGAGCAGGCGATCGTCCGTGCGAAACGGGGACCAGATGGCCGGATAGCGCCAGGATTTGGGGATTTTCATGGTCTACACGTGAACGGATTCAGTGCGGTCCAGGTCTTTTTCAAAGGCCGCGATTTTGTCAAAAAGGGCATCGGCCTTGGGAGCGGGCTTGAGACAGTCGAGAAAGCGCCGGTCACGAATGCAGAAAGCCAGCCGCGACAGCAGGTGGAGATGCACCCTGACCGATGGGCTCAGCAGGAGAAACAGCGCAAAGACGGGCATGTCATCAATGGCGTGATAATTGATCGGCTGTTCCAGAAAGCATGTGGTGATCCGCGGCGGTTCGTCTTCATCGGTCAGTGGGGCTCTGGGGTGGGGGATGGCCACCCCTTTGCCGATGCCGGTCGACGTCAATTTTTCCCGCTCCAGCAAGGTGTCGTATAAGGGTTGACGCGCTGTGTCGGACAGACCCGGAACCAGGGCGACGGCCGAGGCCAGTGCTGTGGCGATGTCATGACCGGCAACGCGGTAAAAGACGCCTCCCTGTTGCATGGCTTCCAACAGGGATCCGGGGGTGGTTTTTGTCGGATCTTTCTGACGGTTCGTGTCGGGAAGGGAAAAGGGCAGGTGGTGGGCCGCCGCCCATTTTTCGAGCGTTGCAGCATCAAAGGTGATCTCCTGCCCGGATTTCTGGGCGGGGATGTGCCCCTGGCGTATCCACCGATCCACGGTGGTGACCGGCAGGTTAAGACCTCTGGCGATTTGATGGATACCCAATTTCATGACGACCACGACTGAAAACCGCTGCTGAAAAAGTACTGCTGCCCGATTCAAACCGATAATGCTACACAGGCTCGGGCGATAAAGCAACCCTTTTTTCTTACTTGTTAACGATGGTAATATCCCGTTTGGGATAGGGGATTTCGATGCCGGCGGCGTCAAAGGCGGTTTTGATCTGGTCGGTGATATGGGAGATGGTATCCATCCGTTTCCGCGGGTCCTCGATCCAAACGCGCAGCTGCAGATCCACTGACGATTCACCGAAGCTGCGGACCACCACTTTGGGGACGGGTGCCTTGGCGACCCAGGTTGTGTCGTCGGCGACTTTCAGGCAGATCTGTTTGGCTTTGGCCATGTCGGCGTCGTAGGCGATGCCGATATTGATGCGTACGCGGATTTTGGTGTCGATGCTGGTGTAGTTGACGATGTCCCGGGTCATGATTTCGTTGTTGGGAATGATGATGACGATGTTGTCGGTGGTGCGGATTCGGGTGGCCCGCAGGCCGATGTCGATGACGTCCCCCCAGGTGGCGCTGCCTGCCGGTGCGCTCCAGACCTCGATCCGGTCGCCGATCTCAAAGGGCCGGTCAATGATGAGCAGCACGCCGGCGATGAGGTTTGAAAGGGTGTCCTTGGCGGCAAACCCCACGGCCACCCCGGCGATGCCGGCGCCGGCGACAAAGGGGATGACGTTGATGCCGAGCATATCCAGCGCCAGAACAGCGGCCGTGGCGTAGATGATGGCGCCGGCGAATTTGCCGATCAGGTCGAAAAGGATGTTGTCGACCTTGGTCTCCGTCTGAACCGCCACACGTTTTTCCAGGTAGTCGATGACCAGGACAAGAAACGCCTTGGCCGGGCTGGCCAGAACCATGATCATGACGGCGTAAAAAGGCTTTTCCAAAACGCCGATGTCCAGCAGGCGGATGAGGTAGGTTCCGCAGACCAGGATCAGTGCGTATCGCAGCGCCTTTTGGACCAGTGGGAAAATTTCGGTTTCACTCTGAATCAGCGGGTGGTTGCCCAGGCGTCGCTGCAGGGACGAAAGCAGGCGGGAGCCCACCATCCATGCCAGCCCGGTGCCCATCAGAACCAGAGCCGCCTGGGTCAGGATCTGAAACAGCGGGGCCTCGATCCCCAGGTTTTGCTGAATCTGTGTCAGCAGGTCGTTAATGGCTTGGAAATTCAAAGGAAGACCTTTTGGGATGCGGGATGCGGGTAAGCGTTCACAGAGCACCGCATCTGCTTTGTTCCCGGGCATTTGAAGTACGACATAGTACGTCTGCATGCCCGGCGCCTCGCATCTGCGGCACCCTGTAAACGCTTACCGTGCGAGGGTTCGGAACTCTTTGTGCGTTTCAACCCCGTGAACAGGTACGAATGCGGAGCGTAAGGGGATGGGACGGGAATTGGTCTGGCGTGTCGGACCGGTCAGACGCGTCTGACGTTGTCCCAACGGCCCACCTTCAGCCTTCAATCTTCGTCCCTTATCCCCCATCCCCATCTCATATCTCGCATCCCGGAGGTTACTTCACCGCGGAGGCAATACCGGCCTTTAGGAACTCGCGGTTGAGCCGGGCGATGTTG
>JAEINQ010000074.1 GCA_016342285.1 Desulfobacterales bacterium | reverse complement strand
CCGGGGGAGACTTGGAATCTTCTATACCTTTCAATGTCAGGAATTTAGCTCTGAAAGTGTTTGACAAGGACAGGTATACCACCCGAAAGAACGAAATCTGGATATTGGGCACAATCATAAATGGCCGGATTGTTTTGAATCAAGCCATCTTGGGCCATGAGTTTAACCATCTGTTGCAGTTTAACCATCCGCTGGTTCACAGCCCAGATCGACTGGACGACATAGGAGCATAATGGCATCAGCATCAGCAAACAGCGCAATCGCAAGTATCGGGCTTACCCCGGTCACCAAAGCGGCATCGGCCACTTTAACCGCCAAGGAATGCCGAGGAACGCTGATCAACACCTTCGGCCAAACCGCTGAGATTAATTTGATCCTTTGTACGGCAGCAAAAGGACTGAATCTACGTTTGATAGTTGGCACTTCCGGCGCCGGCGCCGTGAATCTTAAATTCAATTCGGCTGATAAAATATACCTTATCGATCAAGTGCTTGAAGACGGTGAAAAAGTGCGCTGCGCCACGCCAGTTGTTGGTGATATGATTTCCGCAATAGCCTTTCAAACCGGTGTTGATACTTATGATTGGAAAGTCGATGTGATTAGCGGAACCTGGACCGTTATGACTAAATATGAGTATTTTACTACATACACCGAAGTTGATCCAGGTGGTGTCATCACCGTCACAGATAACAAGATTGAAGCTGTCGCAATTCCATCGACACCAGACGCTTATCTTTATAAGGATTTTGGGGCAGCCTATTTTAGCACGTATTTTGATATAAGATTTAAGGTAAACCTTGTTTCTGCATCTGGCTCAGATGCAAACCTCGGAGCAATTTGTTTAGCCAATAGCCTTGGCAACACAACAGATATCGCCAACTCATTGTATTTGCAGTTGTATGCTTATTCAAGTCACACCAACATCATTTTGGTACAACGCCGTGCGGGTGCTGTCGTTGCCACAAGTGATATCGAGGATGTTGGGACATATAATACAAATTTCTGGATAAAACTTGTAAGAGAAGTGTTTCAGAGTAAATTGTACGCTTATATCTATACCGATGAGTTCATCACCTTGCGGAAGACTTTAGTCGTTAATCTGACCGATGCCGGTGAAGATTTCAGGTATTTATTAACGGCTCAAACATCTGGGAATTCGTCTAAAACTGCGACTGTTACCATCGAAAACATGGAAATCGTTACCCATTAAAAGCGAGGCAATGCAATGTATTTAACAGCACGGTTTAAGACATTCGGAGTGCCTGCCACCGGGCTATCACCGACCATCACGATTTATAACGTGACAACCGGAGCCGCGGTAATTTCAGCCCAACCCATGACTGAGATAGCGGGGGGTTTTTACAAATATGATTTTAGTGCCTATGACTCCACCGCAGAATATATATTCGCCTGCGACGGTGGCGCCACGCTTGAAGATCAAGAGAGATACCTGGAAGGTAGCACAGGGATCGCCGGGGATATCACAAGGATTCTGACCGACATAATTGATGGCGGTCGCATCGACCTTCTGGTGGATGCAATTAAGGCAAAAACAGATCTTGTACCGGAAAACCCCGCCACCTCGGCAGAGATTTTAGAAGTTAGTAATAATGTCACATCGATCCTGGCCGATTCAGACGAATTGCAAATTGCCCTGACCGATGGCGGTCGCCTTGATCTTTTACTTGATGCGATCAAAGAAAAGACCGACCTTGTACCAGGCAGCCCCGCCACCTCAGCCGAGGTCGCGGCCGTGGAAGCCAAAACAGACCTGATTCAAACCGACGTGACTTTTTTAAAGGACATCGAAGGTGGAGGATGGGCACTTGATTCAGAAACCAAACAAATGATTTTTTATAAATCAGATAATATCACCGAGATCGCCAGATTCGATTTTTTCAATCAAAATGATATTGCATCGCTTATCAATGTTTTCCGCCGTGCGAGGATATAATGTCACTTATTATTACACGCGGTTTTGGACCTGTGCCTGAACTCCAGATTATTTCCGCTGTCGATCTGGATGTTCAACTAAATGAAGATTTTGTTTTCACGATTGACATTGATGGCGATGGAGGTAACGTGAGCCAAATTAAAATCAAGCAAGGTGAAGCCCGGACTTTGGCTTTTACGATCACCCGGAACTCAGCCTCATTGTCCCTTGAAGGAACCACTCTGGAATTTGTCGTAAAGGAAAACAAAAACGATACGGATTATATCATCCAGAAAGTAAACGCCGACTTTGGGATCATCCAAGCTGATGAGGGAATCGTCACTCTTTCCCTTACCGCCGAGGACACCCAAATCACACCTGATGTTTATGTGGCGGAACTCAGAATTGCGCTGGTTGATGATAGTATCGTCAAAACAGAGGACATCGATTTCATCATTGAGCGGTCGGTTTTCAACGTGGAATAGGCACAGTAAATGTTTACTGTTGATTACAATGGGTTAACCAAGGTATAATAAACCTTTCAGTATTTCGATCCATACCCGGTTCTGGAGGCTAATAGTGAAATTTGCCATTACACTCGAAAAAGCGTTTTACAAACTCCATAAGCGCATTGTTTTCCAAAACCTGAAAATCTCCATTGAGAACCGGAAAGGATCGATCCGCTCGGGCGTTGACCGGGACGGCCATGAGTGGAAAACCAAGATGCCCGCTGATTACGGATACATTCGCATGTCCTCCCAAGTAAGGCGCTTGGGAGCTGATAAAGAGGGTTTGGACGTCTATGTCGGCTCCAACCAGAACAGTGATAAGGTTTTCATCATCCACCTCATGCAAGCCACCGACACCACAAAATTCGACGAGGACAAAGTTTTTCTGGGATATGACAATGAGAAAGAGGTGAAAACGGTTTTCAACCAGGCATACGACAAAGCCGGGAAGAAACTATTCGGCGGCATCGTTGAAATGAACATGGATGCGCTCCGCCAACGCCTCAAGATTCAGTCCAAAGGCATGATCAAGAACCTCCGCCACATCCTCCGCCTCGATCTGTTTAAGGCTTCCTCAAAGTCCCATACAAAGGCCCACTTCCGCCGATCAGCCAATGGCAAATTGATTTTTGTGAAGGATTTCGATGCCACCAGACACTTTGCCGATCACATCCTTGAAGTCGGCAAAACTTATAAAGTCAACAACCCTCGATCGCAACACCATGGGAAGCACGCCCAGGTCACCGGTTATTACGAAGAATCCGGGAAAAAGAAACATTACGTTTCGGCCACTATCGATGGAATTCGCTCCGACCTCAAGCCGGACCACTTCGAACACGTTGACGGTGGATTCATCAAACACACCCCGGTCAAACTCATCAAGCGAACCCCCGTCGTCTCCATCGACAAAGCGGTCATCCCCGCGCCGGCACCAAAAAGCAGACCCCTACCACCGAAAAGGCCAGGTAAACGTCCTGACGCCCCTTTCATTTTGGATCCGGACGATATGGTCGATAACGAATATGATTTTCCAACCATTTTCAATGAATGGAGAATAGCAAATCCCCAGTACGCGGTGAAGGAAGAAGACGTCGATGCTTCCGGCACCACCATTCGCTATTATTTTTCCGGGGATGCCCTCGGCACTGTGAAAACCCTTGGATACATCCAAGCCAGTAAAAAGGCAAAGCGCCCCCACAGGCTGATAATCAATCGAGGCCTCGACCGCTCCAATCCTATCGTTGATTTATACAGGGAAATGTGCGAGGCGTGGAGAATAGATAAAGGCGGTGTTTGCGATCTCAGGAGCGCCCTGGGCGACGCCGGGATACGCCTCAAACAAAAAAAGGATGATATTTTCCTGGCAGGCAACACTTACGCCCATCGACTGACTTTGGAAAAATGGGCGGATTTCAACAAAGCCACCAATGAATGGAAGGTGAAAGACCCCTCACAGATTTATAATCTGGTGGAGGAACTTCCGCCATTCTATACCAAGGAGGATTTAGATGTCACAGACCGAGGAACAGATGGAAGGGTACACACTGGTTCAACTGGATCTGGGACCGGAGATACCGGCACCGCTCTCGATGGGGATCTCAGCGACGGTGGAAGCCCTGGAACTGCTGACGCCCGACGAGATCGCTCAAGCGGTGCGGGAGGGGCAGGAAGCCCGGGCCCGGATGGCGGCACCTCGGTTGGCACGGGAAGCACTGGCGCGAGCAGTGGCAAAAGATTAAAAGATTATACCATCCAAGAATTGGTCGAGATCACCAACCGCAGTGGCGTCAAACACCCCGACCCCCATGTCAAGATCCGCAGTAAGCTCGGCAGCCTCACCCTTTTTGATCACCAGAAAGAAGGTGCTGAAGTCGCGCTCAGCACCTTCAACGACGGCGGCAAGGGATTCCTCCTGGCTGACGACGTCGGCACCGGTAAGACGTACACGGCCGCCGCAATCATCAAAGGATTGAATCCCAAACGAGCCATTATCTCAGTACCAAATGACGGTGTCCGGAAACAATGGATTCAAACACTCGCCGACGCCGGGATCGCCGCCACCTCCGCCGAAGGCACCAAAACCGATTTCAGCAAAACCCTGGGCATTTTGGTTTGCACCGATACGACCCTTTCCTTGAACGAAACCCTATACGACAACCCATCCGATCTGTTCATCATCGATGAGGCCCACCGAAACAAGAACCTGGCTGAAAGCGACAAAAAGGCAGACAAAGCCGAAGCCGCTTATACCAAGGTTCAACACCAGATGCTCAGCGGCGGGAAGACCCTCTATCTCACCGCCACCCCATGGGAGAAACCCTGGCAAGCAAAAATTTATGAAGCCCTGGAGATGTGGCCAAAAGACGGCTTCGATGCCTGGGTCGAAAAACACAGTGTCCAGGTCATTGTCAAAAACAAAATCAACCGGAAAACAGGCATCGCCGAGGAACATCGTTCTTATGCCAACATCGGCAATGGCCGGGCAGCGACCAAACGCACTTTGATCAATCGCATTCGGAACATCGCCGATGGGAAATTCCTGGCGCGGGAAATCCACCCGGAAGGCGTCTCCCTTTCGAACTATTTCCATAAGGTTGAACTCGAGCCGGAAACCAAGAAGCAATATGAATTCGTGATGGAATTTATGAAAACGGCGTCCAAATCCGCAAAAAGCCGGAAGATCAAGCGGATGCTCGGTGGCCAGCGCGTCCTTTGGGCTCGACGATTCATGGAAGCGGCCAAACTGCCTGCAACGGTCGCCGCCGCTAAAAAGGAATTGGCACTCGGCCGCAAAGTCGCCATTTTGACCGGTTACAAAAGCGCCGCCGACGTTGATAAGTTTTCCGATATGATCATCGACAAGTGCAAACACATGGACCCTGGATCCATGATTGACTTCAAAACCAATTTGAGCGCCCTGGGCGACAAAATCGAGGGAACCTTCGATGTCCTCAAAATCGAGTTTCCGGGCGCAGTGTTTTACCATGGATCGATATCCAATAAGGCCAAACAGAAAGCCAAACACGAATACAACCACGGCACGGCCAGCGTTTTCATCGCCACCCAGGCATCGGCCGACACCGGCCTTGACCTCCATGACACCATCGGCACCACCCCTCGATCGCAAATCAATCTGACGATCCCATGGTCGGCGATCGCAATGAAACAGCTCGCTGGCCGGAGCCACCGCCTCGGCACAAAAAGCGACACCAAAATGCACTGGCTTTTCGGGGATGATCCAAGCGAACGCACCCGGGCTGAAATGGTGTCAAGGAAGATGGAAATCATGGGCGCCAGTTCAACGGGCATCGATGTCACCGCCTCTGATGACCTGTACCAGCGTTTGGTGGACTTTGATTCAGCCGACGGGGAAGAAGCCGTTGAATACAAGGGATCACCCCTGGCAATGCACAAATCCTATGTCGGCTATGTCATCAATCTCAAAAAATTTATCCAATAGTCAAAGTAATCAATTACTTGTGGAGGTATCCGGATATGTTCAGACAGTTTCAGATCGTTTCCTTAAATGACTTGGACCTCCGAAAAGCCCATGTGAAAGCCCATTTCCGGCGCGATCCAAGAACGGGGAAACTGACTTTCATCCAAAACTATGATTCCAAGGTGCACGGCAAGGCAGATCATGAGATTCACGCCGGCACAAAGATGATCATCGACAACCCGAAATCAGTCCACCATGGGAAGGTCGCCGACATCAAGGGATATATCACCCCGGCGAACGCCAAAAAGAAACCATATGTCAGCGTCACGGTGAATGGAGTACGGGCCGATCTCAAACCCCATCATTTCCTTTCCGGCACTGCCACGCCCCTGGGTTCGGCCCCGGCCGCCGCACCGGCTCCATCACCAACCGCGCCGATTGTTGTAACCGCCCCCGCCCGGCCCGCACCTCCATCACCGGCGACACTGCCACCGAAAACCATCACCTCGATCGATCAGGCCAAAACGGCATTGGGACTGCTCGGCTTGAGCTACACTCATCCGGATATGGTGAAAGAGGCCAATCGTTTAAATACGATGACAGTTGCCAATCTGCTCATCCGGCTGACCAAAATTAAAAGTGACCAAAAGGTTTATAACTTTTTCCGTGCGACGGGGAACGCAACAGGAATAAATCCCATTCTCCGCCAAACACTCAGCGATGCGATCGCACAAGAGCTGATTGATCGTGCCAACGCCACCCAGAACGCCACCCTGACCCCTAAAGCCGCTAAACCCATCCAACCACCCGCCCCGGTTGCCCCGGCCGCTCCTGCGCCGATTCAGGCCACCCCCACACCGTCGGCGGCACCTCCGACCACTGCCACCATCTCCGTTGGTGACATTGTTGACATTCACACTGGGAAATACACCGGCCAGAAAGGCAAAATCACCCACATGGGTGGAAAGTTCGGCGTCCGGATAAAAGTGGACATCGATGGGACGGGGAATTACGTCAAGATCGCCGAATACAAAAAGCCCCATGTGAGTTTCACCAAAGGCAACAACCCGATTGGAGCGCCGGCCACCACCCCGGCTTCCCGTGCAGCCGCCGCCGCCCAGGCCATTCTGGCCCCGGCATCCGATAAAACCAGAGGAAGGGACCGAAAAAAGCGAAAACATCGGTCTTCACAACCCCAAGCACCCGGCCAGGTCGATCCACTCACCGAATCCGAGATCAATCCGATGGATCTTCTCCGGGACCGCAACACCGCTTTCCAACGTGTCACTGATGCGGATCGGACGATTGGAAAACAGATCGGAGTGCTCCCCCTTGACGACAAAGCCCGCGCTTATATGCAGAGAAACCTTCAAGCCTTTTTACAAAAAAACAACTGGACCGGTTCGGGCACCGGCGGGGGCGCTTCGGGACTTCCCAGGTGGGCAAGCAACCTGGCCACCTCCACCAGCCGCCACGCTTTCGACGAATTCGTCAAGGAAAGCAGAAAAAATGGGAGTGTGGCTATTCTTAACTTCGGCCAACAAGATTGGGAGGCCGCTGGTTATGATTGGCAATCCGTCAAAGATGACATTTCAAAACTCAATGACGTCCTCGACGTATCCAAAGGGCAACAAGCCTTCGCCCGGGGTTCAGAGGTATGCAACAACATTGTCAACGCCTTTCTTGAACAAAAGAGGCAAGAATTGGGATTACAAGCGTTGCCAATAGCCTTGGGATTGGAAGCGCATCTGAAGAAAAAGGGATACACCGAAAATACTCCATTTTCCGTTTTGGTGGATGATGATGAATTTCTCGATATCGTTTCCCGATGGGACGCTTTCACCACTCCTGAACAGCAAAAAATTTACAAAGATTCAATCATACGACATGCCAAAGCCCTGGTACCAGAAAATAAGGACTTCACCACAGTCGATGTTCTGGACGGATATGAAGCCGTTGCCTCGGGCAACGTGGATGCTCAAGTCCACCTGGAGACTCATTTAGGCGCCGCCCCGGAATTACATTCCAATTTCGATGACTGGAGAACCCAATATTCTTATCGTGCCAATCGACATTCCCGACCCGATGGTAATTTTCTTAAATCCGAGTATATGGAAGTTGATGACTCCGATCGAAGAATCAACAATAAAGCACTCGGCTATTTCAAATATGGCCTCCGGCCAGGGGATGCGGCCAGTCACCGAAAGTATGATCGTTTAAAACTCTTTTCGTATGTCGCCGCCGGAGGCCCCGGACCAGCAAAATATGATGACGCTGTTTCCAAGTGCGATCAGACAATACAGGATCAGCTTGTCGCCAATGAAATAGCTTTCCATGGTTTTCGGCGCAAAGGCGAAACCAAAGACTTTGCACCGATTGTTTTCCACAAAGCCATTATTGATGAATTCGGCGGTGCCCAAACCGGTATTAAGGCCGCCCGGATGAAAGGCACCGCGGCTGAAGTCAATGCCAGGCTCGCCAAGAAACACATCGCGGCAGCCAAGAAAAAGCCCCAGGGCAAAACCGTAGTAGCGAACGATGCAGCGGATAAAGCCGGTGTGAAGGCTGTCATGCGAAGCGTCGATGACAGAACATTCAAAATGGTCGAACGCAAAATGATCAAATCGTTCGATAAAACAACCCATGGCGGTTTCGGTATCAAAGTCCACGGCGTCTATCAAGTCGGCGGGATGGACGTCTATGACAAACATAAAAAGAACCTCGACGCCCAGGGCAATGCCAAATTCATGTATCACGGCACCGACTTTTCGGCCGCCAGCTCAATCGTTAAAACCGGTTTTACCATTCCCAAAAACGCCAAAGCCGGCCGGATGCTCGGAAATGGCGTTTATGTCACCCCAGTCTCAAGCAAGGCCGCTCAATACCTACATTCGGGTGGCTTCACCAGGAGCCATGGTTCCCGCGGTGTTATGTTCGTAAACAAATGTGTACTGGGAAACCAAATGAATTCAGGCGGTAATTTTAATCGAGGCGCCGGCAGCGGGGGATACAACAGTATTTATGTTGGAAAAGGCCAGCACGGCATTCAAAACGAGGAACATTGTATCAAGGACCCCAACAGCGTATTGCCGACATTCTGGTGCGACGTGGAAATCGTACCGGCAAGTCAAATGAAGTAGCCAAAAACGATATGGTATGATATGGTATGATATCATTTACTGAAAAAGGGGGACAAGTTGCCAAAAATCAATCATTTGAATTCTCTCGACACAGGGCGAATATACTGCGAAAAACTTGAAACCGTCGTTGTTCCCGATGAAGGTTTCATGATGGACCACTGCAATTCCTGCCTGATGTTTGCCGGCAATTTCCAGGGTGAAGGCATCGAGTGTTTTTATGACGATCCGGATGTCAAGCCGGGGGAAATCGCCATCGTGCCGGATGACCCTTATACCTTCATGAAAAAGCGCCACAAGGCCAAGGCCAACGCCGCCCGCGGTAAAATCATCATCAAAGCCGGGAAATAACGGAGGCCCATGTCACACGTAAAGGGATATGTCCGGACAACGAAGCAAGGAAAACTGGCCTTCGTCCATAGTTTTGAAAACAAACACCAGCCCCAAGTGGTTGGCCCAAACAAAGGGAAGAAAATCGCCCAGGCAAAGGAACTTGTGGCGGATATCGCCCGAGAACTTAACGACCATCTGGCAACCAAAAACCCCGATAAAGAGAAAACCGCCCATCTCAAAATCGAGATTGCCCAGGCAAAAGGTGCTTTGGATTCATTGTTGGGCCTTGGCACCGGCCGAGGCCGCACCCCGGTCAAACACGTTATCAAACCCAAAGCACCCAACCCCGGCATGCTCAAGATCCGTGACACCGTCACCGAGCTTTTGCGCACCGAGGGTGGCCGAAAGGAGTTCATTGAAAAAATCAAATCCGGCGCCTTCGCCAAAAGCCTGCCTGAAGTCCTCAACCTTTACGGCGTCGAACAGGGCGAACACCACCCGCTACCAGATGCCTTCGACCACACCATGGAGCTGTTTAAGCATCTGCCGGCGGGTGCCAGCGATAACGTTTTATGGGGAACTTTGCTCCATGACATCGGCAAGGCCGAAACCCAGTACCTCCACCCAACCCGTGGAGTAGTTTTTGACAACCACGAATTCCGTGGTTTCCAGATGGTGAAAAAGGTTTTGAACCGCCTTGGCTTCGACAAAGCCGACGCCACCGAGATCGCCTTTCTGGTAAAGCACCACGGCGATCTCCGCGTCCGGCTGCTCAAGACCACCAGCACCCATGAAGCCGACAAATTCATCAACCACCCCCATTTCGACGCCCTGATGAAAGTCCACCAGGCAGACGTAAAGGCATCCGGCCGTGACCCGAAAGAGGTCATCACCCGCCACGCCGACCTCAAGGAAACCCTGCCGATCCGGACGGACCTGCTCAAAGTCGCCAAGGACCTCCATGTCGATGATCACGAAATGGAGCTGTTCGAGGACGGCACGATTGCCCTGCACCTCCAGAAAAAGTCGTTGATCGACAAGGACAACGTCCATCCCAAGGTAAGAGCCGCCATCGATGCGGCACTGAAGACGCACAAGCTGACCGACAAATATGAAGTGGAAATCGATGACGACAACGACAGTTGGGTTTCGGTCTATTTTGACTTGGCCGATCTCACGCCCGGGAGGTAACACCAATGCAGATCCTCAACCTGAAAAAGTCACAAATTCTCACCTTCGATGAATACCTGGAAACCGCCCAACCGGAAGAACCCCTGGAGAAAGCCCTTTTCAAACACGCCTATTACAGCCACCTCGTTCCGACCGTCATCCTCGGCAAAGATGGAATCAAACGAATCCACTGGGTCAATCCGGATAAAGGCAAACCCAAGATGAATTTGGTCGGCCATTTCCATGAGGGCGAACGGACAGACCACCACACTCAGCTCACCACGGATAACGTGATCGATCTCAACCACGTCACCCATTTTGCCAGTGGCGACAAAGTCCGAATCAAATCCGGCAAATATAAAGGCCAGGTGGGAATTTTCACGGGCAGTTATAGCACCACAGGCAATGTCTCGCCTCGGACCTCGATCAAGTTCCCCGACGCTTCCGGGATCTGGAAAACCGCCAACCCGATCAGTGCCAGCAACCTCGAACTTGTCCACCGGGCAACTGACCAGACCAAAGACGCGATCGCCCCCAAATCCGTTGCAACCGTCAACCGATTCGGTCAGCCCACGGTGGTCAGCAAAACGTACCTGGCAACGAAGAAAGACACGGGCCCGGTTGAATCAGCCCAGGCGCGCCATGAACGTATGGGGAGGGAACTCACCCCGGGAATTATGTTTGCCAGGGCCTCTGATGGAGCAAAGGTTTTGATTCATTCCGAAGCCCTCGACGGCAAACTCCATCTGAAACTCATCGACGCATCGCCCAAAGCGAAGAAGGAAGGTTTTATCGAGAAAACTCACTTCCAAAAGCTGGTCGACGCCGGAACATACCACCGGGTGGGTATCAGCCCCCACGCCCCGGGAACCACCCACCAGAAATCTCGCATGCTGGAAACGGGGGAACTCCATCATAACGGTTCGGTGACCTATGACCAATATGGTCGACCGACTCTAAAGCATGAAGTGCTCATGGCCATCATCTTCGAGAACTGGGCGAATGTGAAAAGAACGATTTCCTTGGTCACCGCGGCTTTCCCGACAGTGGATGAATCTGAGCTTTCCGGTGTGGATATGATGGACCAAATCCAAAACGCCGTGAATACGTTTGAGCCGTACCACGATACACCGGTCAGCCAACGGATTCACTTTTACGTCAAAGACGCGGCCAAGAAAAAGGCGAGTCAGATGCACGAAATCAATAAACTCCGGGTTCGGCGGGATCAAGGCGATGACGACACCAGCTCCGACGGGCTGGATAAAATCAATACGGATGACGACTCCCCGACCAACGAACTGGACCTGGGCGGTGGCGGCTTTGTGAACAAGCTCGATGCCCTGACCTTCGATGACATCCTGGAAGATGAAGCCGATATGGTGAGATGGGTGGCCGGTAACGATGAATTCGCCGATGTCGTTATGCGGATGACCGGCCTCGGTGTTCGAGAAGCCACCATAACCAAAGACGAAGCGGCAAAAGAACTTTTCGGGAAGATGGTCAATTCCGCCGGCATCCCCCTGACCCTGAATTCCATCAGAAACAAATTGACCCGTTTCTACAACACCCTCGTCGATGAATTCCGGGCCGAGATCCAGAAAGACCCGACATTCGAGCACACCTTGAGGCTATCGATTCAGATGCGCGACAAAATGCACCGGAAGCGGGACATCATCGAGTCCGGGGATCTCAAAACGATGAAAGCCGTCGCCAAGAAATTCGACGGTGGCCGGAACGCCCGCGGCGATATTGCGGCGATGCTGATCAAACACGGCGCCGACGTTGCTTCCACCGGCAACCTGGTCAAGATGACAGAGGACATTTTATCCGGCACCATCAAGCCTGTCGAATATTCCCGGGTCATTCAATCCGAAGCCCATGCCCAGGCCCTTCAAGACACGTTGAAGGAAATGATCAAAGCCAGCACCGCCACCGGCTCCGTCCCTGACCGCTTCAATGTCCATCGCTGGTTCAAATATGACCCGAAAGCTGGAGGGAAAATCCTTCACGCATGGCTGAGCCCGAATGCAATGACCACGATCGGGAAAAAATAACCCGGACACATGATTGGAGGAAACACCATGGATAAACCCAACATCACGGCACCCACCACATCCGAAGAATTATCGGATGATGAATTTTGTGATTCAGCCCTCCGGTATCTGAAAGTCAAATACCTGGAAGACCCCGAATCCCTGACCGAACTGGAAGGCGGTCTTTTGCTCTTGTTCCAGACATGCAAACATCTGGCACTGCAAAAACGGCGGCGCGCATACATCGAATATTACCGGCGCGCCTATGAAAAGGCCAAAACCATTTTCGAGGCCTATAAAGCCGGCGGAACGTACCGTGATTTTCTGGAAAACTTCTGTCCCGTTTTGCCGGCCGAAACGGATCAATACGTCAAGATGCTCGGTGATATTGACTTGGAACTGCAGATCATTGCCCTTCAAGGCGAGGTGGCCAAATTCGAGGAAATCCAACATAAAGATAAAGACTGTCGGCTGACCCCCAACGCCAAACAGCTCATCGTCATCGACGAAGAACGGCAAAAGCTCATCGCCGCTGGCTGGCCACAAGAAAGCCTTGAGGAAGAAGCCGACAAACGTGGAATGTTCAAAACCATTCTCATGACCGAGCCGCCCCCAATCGTGGTGCCGGCATAGTGGCCGCCGTGAACATGGAACATAATCTGCCCGACGACATGCTGGAGGAAGTCCTTACCAAAGCCCTCCACGCCGTTCGACTTGGCATCCAACGGCCGGCCCGCAAATTCCGGGCACCGGCCATGGAACAATTTGCCACCTCGGCCACCCGGGTTTTCAAAACTCAGATGTCTGCGTTGATGACCGATATCCAGGGTTTGTTGGTAAATGGGTAAAATAGACGTCCGGGCGATTTTTGAAGAAGTCAAAGCGAATCGTGCGAGGTTGGAAGCCTGCACTGGCCAGCACGATTTCGTTCTGATTCCAGAGAAACAGATATTGAAACGAAAATTCCAGTGTTCCAAATGTCGTGGCATCATCGATGGTATTTACGCTGATTGGTATTTCAAAGGGCTCAAACACGGGAGAGAAAATGCTGACACCGTCTGAAGTCGAGATTATCGCCACGATGATCAAACAACGCGTCGGGATCTCATTTTATATGTCAACCGGACACATCATGCCGGATCTCGATCTAAAAACCCTCCGGATGAAGGGCTTTATCTCTGGCGACCCCGGCCATGCCATCACTGACGCCTATGTGTATGGTATTTTATCCGCCATGGACCCCCATTTGGCCGACGCGCCGTTTTCTGCCATCAAGGCTGCCATGGATGCCTTTCCGCTCTCTGAACTCGAAATTGGAGCAATCACTTGGCTCAACACCAACGCCGCAATCTATTGCCAAGGCCTCGGCAACACCATCGAGGCCACCACCCGGAGGATCATCCATGATTCAACTAAAGAACTGGCCATGAAGGGAACCATCCAAAAGGTTCTGGTCGAGGGAACGAAAGAACGACAAACCCGGTCGACCGTCGTGACACTTCTCCGTCGCGCAACTGAAGAAGTACAACGTGATTGGCATCGGATCGTCAATACAGAAATGCACTCAGCCAGAACCCAGGGCACAGCCCAGGGCTTGCGCCGGCAGTTCGGGGATAATACCACAGTGATTGTTCGGCCACATCCCGATTGTTGTGACCTTTGCCGAACCGCCTACACCCCGGGCGGCGCACCCCGGGTATTCAACTTGAACGAAATATCCGCTTTGACCAACCCCGGCCGCACGGTGGCAGAACTACGAAAAAACCCTGGACTGCCCGCCCTTCATCCTCACTGCATGTGTGAAGTCGTTCGCTTTGATCCCACCACCCAGGCTTTCGACAAAGACGGACGAATCGTTTTCCGCAGAAAATAGGATCACCAAAAAGGGGAAATATGGCACAAACATTGATAGAATGCCCGAATTGCCGGTCAGAGATCTTAAAAGATTATGGTGACAAGAAAAAACTTCGCGCCGGCATACTTATTTTTGAAAATGGTAAGTGTTTGGCCAAATGCCCGAAATGCAAAGGAATTGTTGAAGTCCCCATCATTTTAAAAATACCGGTGACGCCTCAAACGCCGAAGAAAGTTTATCGCCATGTAATTAAGGGTGTTGACAGTAAGCGTCACCACGCGATATAATTAAAGTAATTAATTACGTTGACTCTGTTTTCAAATTTCTTCTTCGTGAGGACCACATTATGTAACAACGATTTGTTTTACATGCAGCGGCAGAGTTCGGGGCCATCAACAGAATGGCCATTAAGCTCCAAATCCAAGGGAGTAAGTTTGACGGGGAACTGTCACCACTTACTCCCATTTTTTTAGAGGACGCAAATGAAAGAAGCAACATCCGACCTTGGCTTGCAAACCGACGGCAGTTTTCGTTTCCATATTCCCTTTGAACTTAAAAAGTCCCGGGATGATGGGAAAGTGTATATCGAAGGCATCGCCTCGATGCAGACCCCGGACATTGCGAATGAAACCGTTATTCAGAACGGTATGGATCTTTCATACTTTCTCAGCCGGGGATTCTTTAACGACAACCACGCAAAAGATTCAGGTGGAAAAGTCGGCGTTCCCCTCTTGGCCGAACATACACCCCAAGGCCTTCGGGTAAAGGGATATCTTCTCGATACCCCGCGTGCCCAAGGCATCATCGAACTGGCCACCGCACTGGCCAAATCCGGTGGCGATCGGCAGCTTGGATTCTCGGTCGAGGGGAAAGTCAGTCAGCGTGACGGGCGGATCATTCAAAAGTCCTGGATCAAGGATATCGCCATCACGGCCGAACCCGTTCACCCCGACACCTACATGAACATCTGCAAATCCATTTCGACGCAAATCAACGATTGCGGTATCACCCCCGTCAACGAAACGCCTGTTCTGACCAAATCCCATTCCGCACTCAATACCGTAATCGACACCATTTCCGAAACCACCCTGGAAAATCTCAAAGCCTTGAGGAAAATACTTCCAGACTTGGCAGAAACCACCAACTTTGAAAAAGCCCTGGAAGCCGGCCACCAGAACCCCGCGACCGGCTCCGGCGGCGCCCTGCGCCGGGAAGCCCTGGAAACTGATTTGAAGAACCAGGACATCCCCCAAAAGGAGGATGACGATGAAGAAGATGTAACACCCACCCCCGACAAAAAACCGCGTCTGAGCAAATCCCAAGCGTTGGAGATCGTCAAGAGCCGTGGCCATTCAGCCACGACCGCCCAACGGATGGTGGATCTGCTCTTTAACCCCGATTTCACGGAATTCCTCAACAAAACCCAAAAAACCAATCAGGAGGTTTAATCATGTCCGACAAAATCCCCGAGGCCGTCGAAGCGGAAGATTTCATGAAGTCCCTCGATGCTCTCGAATTACTGGCAAGTGGTGTCGCACCTGTCGTCGCCTCGGCTGAAACCGTCGTTTTGGCTGAAACCGAGGATCTTGAAAAGTCCGTGGTGGTGGATGAAGAACTCCCCGCTGGCGACGAACTTGAAAAGTCGTTTCCTGACAAGGACGAAGACGATGATGACGGCGATGTTGACGAGGATGCTGAAAAATCCTTTGCCCAGGCAGCCGCCGACGAATCTGAAAACATCGAAAAGGCCATCGAGGTGAGTGACTTCCTCACGGACCTGGTCGATCAAATCAGCTCGGCCATCGACGGCATCAAGAAATCCATCGGTGCCCGGATGGATGCCATGGAAAAGTCCATCGCGGCCCAGACCGGTTTCAACGCCGAACTGGCCAAATCCCTGAAGACCGGTTTCACCGTCATGGATGGTGGCATCAAGGGCAATGTGTCCGGCCTGGAAGACCTGCGAAAATCGGTTGAAGTAATGGCCGATGGACCCGCTCGCGGCCGCAAGGCGGTTGTCAGCACCCTGGAAAAGTCCTTTGCCACGGATTCCTTGGATCCGAATAAGGGCAACCCCTGGATGGACAAGAAATCGATTCTCAGCGCCATGGATTCGGCCTTGGAAAAAGGCCTCGGCAATATTTCGGTCCGGGACGTTGTCCGGTACGAGGCAACCGGTGAACTTCAGCCCCACGTTGCAAAGGCCCTCGGCATCAACCAGTAGTTTTTTTTTCATCAACAGACACAGTAAAAAATTACTTTCAACATACCCTATGGAGGAACACAAATGGACGACATCATCGGAATGGCTCAGTACGAAGACATCCACACCCTTGGCATCTCCAACATGCGTGAAGTCGAGGACCTGAACAAAGCCCTGGAGGCCGGACATACCAACCCGGTAGCTGGCACCGGCGGCGGTAGTGCCCTGCGCGTCGAGTCCCTTGAGGCCTCGCTGAAAGTCCTCACCCACCAGGCCAAGCACTGCGCGTTCTGGCAGAAGGTTCCCAAACTGCCCGCATACTCCACCGTCGAGGAATACAACCAGTTGGCCGGCGTCGGTGGTGATTCCGGTGCCTTCCTGCCGGAAGGAACCCTGCCGGAAACCGAAGACAGTTCGTACAACCGTGCCGTTGAGCTGGTGAAGTTCATGGGCACGACCCGCAGTGTGTCCCACCCGATGACCCTGGTTCGCACCAGCATCGGCGACGTCATCGCCCAGGAGAACACGAACGGCATCCTGTGGATCCTCAAGAACCTGGAACGCTATTTGTTCGAGGGCAATGCCGATATGTGTTACCTCGGCAGCGCGACCGACTCCACCCACCGGGAAGGCGTCGAGTTCAACGGTCTGGGCAAACAGATCGACACCGGCAACATCCTGGACCTGAAGGGCGCCGCCCTGTCGGAAGCCAATTTCGACACCGCCGCTCAGATGGTCGCCAGCAACTACGGCATCCCCACCGATGTGTTTTACTCTTTCGGTGCCCATGAGGCCTTTTGCAAGGGTGTCATCCCGGCCGAGCGTATCAATATGCCCACCGGAGCAGACGGGATCACCGTCGGCACCAACATCAGCGGCGTGAATACCCCCTTCGGGCGAATGAACCTCAACCCCGACGTTTTCCTCAACACCAACCGCATTGCCCCCACGGCCGCGACCAGCACCAAGGCTCCCGAAGCCCCGGCCAGCCTGGGTGCCGCCGCCATGGCCGGTGCCACCGGCGTCTGGGCCACCCACGGTGGAGCCGGCACCTATGGCTATTCTGTTTCCGCCGTCAACCGTTACGGCGAATCGGCCGCGGTCGCCATCACCTCCGCCCTCGTTGTCGGTGCTGACGATCTGGCCAAGGCCAGCCTGTTCACCATCACCAACGCGGCTTCCATCACCAACGCGCCCGAAAGTTACAACCTTTACAAGACCGCCGTGAACGGCACGGTGAAGTACCTGGTCGCCCGGATCGCCGCTTCCAGCATCGCCGGCAGTGGCACCACGACCTACTCCGAAACGGGTGCGGTTATGGGTAACACCTCCACCGCGTTCATCGGTGAAATGACACCCCAGGTCTTGGCCGTCAAACAGCTCGCCCCGCTCATGAAAATGGACCTGGCAACCCTGGCCCCGAGCATCCGCTGGATGATCCTGTGTTACCTGACCTTCATCCTGTACGCCCCGAAAAAGTGGGTCAAGTGCATCAACGTCGGCCAGTAAACTGACCGGCCAGTAAAGCGTGAATAGCCCAAAAGCCGGTCTGGATTAAAGTCCGGGCCGGCTTTTTTAACCATGAAAAACACAGGAGAACACGATATGGCCAAGCAGATTATTGAACTCACAGTTGCCGAAAAAGCCTTACTCGACAACTACGACCCCGCGATGAAGACCGTTGGCCTGTCGGCCATCCTTTCCACCCTGATTCTCACCATCATGACCATCATGAGCGACCTCTACAACGGCATCATGACGAGTGCGGCCTTGGCCGTTGGCGATACCGCCGTCCAGGACGTTGACCACGGCGCCTTCGACTTTGTGATTAACGGCCAGAAATATTCGAAAGCCGCTTCTGGTGCCACCGAACTCGCCCTCGATGCACTGACCGCCACCGCCGACTCGATGTATAACGGGATTCTTTTCTCGATCGGGGTCAACGGCACCGTCGACTTTGCGGAGGACACCGGGGTTGAAGACGCCGGATATGCCACCGCCGCCCTGGCCATGGCCGCCGCCAAAGCACTCACCCCCGCGGCCGATCATATCGCAATCGGGTGGGCTGCTCTCGGCAACGGCTCCGGCGTGGTCACCCTCGGCACCACGGCTCTGACCGATGCCATCACCTTCGAACAGGCTCCGACGATGTTTACGACCGTGTCCGGCAACGCCTAACCCTTCAACCCGAATGATCCTGAATCCATAACGATAAGGAGTTTCACATGCAGAAAATGAAAATCAGGAACAACCTGCTCGCTGGTAAAAAAGCCATCCTCGGTAGCATCGAGGTTGAATTCGATCAAGATGGTATCTGCGTTGTAGACCCCGCGGTTGCAAACAACATTCGGAAGTGCGCCGGCTTCGAAGTCCTGGGGTCGGTCGCCCCCGAAGTACCTCCAATCACCATGACCGATGAAGCGCCCCTGGTCCCTGACGCCCCGGTGGATGAAGCGCCCCTGACCGATGAAGCGCCCCTGGTCCCGGGCCCACCGCCCCCCGAACCCGACCCTGAAGCCCCGGCATGGGCCCCGGCCCCGCCCCCTGACGCCGGCCGAACCCCGGTCACCGCTGTCAAGAAAAAGCCCGGCCGTAAATCGATTAAAAAGAACAAATAGGAAACTGCGGATCATGGCTGATAAAAAAGACGAAGTTCAAAAAGGACATCCAACTGCAGTCATCTCGATGTGCCTTGAAAAGCTGGATCAGATTGAACAGGGATTTTCTCAGCACACCCAAACCATTTCGGCCATGATCCAATGCGGCATTCTCACCGGCCATGAAGTTGTTACCGCCGGTGATTTCGATCTTATGACCTGGTCACATTCAGCCGACGGGTCATTTTCGGTTGGTGCTCTGGAAAAGGTTCGCAACTTGGGAAATCCTTTTCCAGAGCATAAACATTCCCAAAGATTATGGCTTCTTTGCTCCAGAGGCATCGCGGTTTTGGAATTCAACGGGAAGAACGTTGATTTAAAAATGGGGGAATACGCCGTCATTGAGCCGATGACACCTCATTCCATTCACGCCAAAACGCCGGAATGCACCATCGTGATGGTAACCATACCGGCAGACCCGGGAATGTGTCGGACCAATGACTGAAAAAACATCTGAAGCGATAATCAGCGAAGTCTCACGTTTTGCGGAATGGCGTGGCACGGTCAAAGAAACACTGAAACATTTGGCCGAAGCCGTTGATCGTTTCCAAAGGGAGATTTACGACCTCTGGGACAATCTCTCTACCTTGAGAGCCAGCCTGAACGAGTGTCGTGAACGTTGTAACACTGTCTGTATCCAGAAATCAGAAAAAACAGATGTCAACGAATTCAAAAAGGAAATGAAAGCTGATTTCAAAGAGTTGGGAAAAGAAGTGCAAAAACAGGGCAAACTCCAGATTCATCAACAAGCGACCCTTGCCTTTTATGGAATCATTGGTGGGGCGCTTTTCTCCGTATTGATGATGATTGGCGGGTGGATCTCTAAATCGTTCAAGGGAAACTGATCAATGAAACTTCCTTCGGCTCGATCGCTCACAAGCGACTATCTTTTCGGCATCCCATTGGTGGACGGGGACGGGAACGCATATCCGATTTCAAACATCGAAGGATGGATCGAACGGTCGGTATCCTGGTTGGAAACCCAACTGCAGATCAAGATCGCTCCGACGACCATCACGGCCGAACACCATGATTACAATATCAGCACCTATTCCCAATTTTGTTACATCCAGCTTTACCAGTTTCCGGTTATCAGCGTTGAAGCCCTGAAAGCCAGTTACGCCGGCGTGGACGTTATGAGTTTTCCGGCTGATTGGATTCAGATTTACAAAGAATCCGGTCAGCTCCAACTGATGCCGACCAACGGCTCTCTTTCGCAAGTTCTTTTAGGCGCCGGCAGCGGATCGCTTTTACCCCTGATCTCCGGCCGAATGTCAAATATGCCCCATTTGTTCAAGGTAGATTACACCGCCGGCTTTGCCGCCAATGAAGTCCCGGCCACCATCGCCGACCTTATTTCGATGAAAGCATCCATCGGGATCTTGAACATCATGGGAGATATCCTCCTGGGTGCCGGTATCGCGTCCCAGAGCGTCAGCATTGACGGTTTGAGCGAAAGCATCACCACAACCCAGTCTGCTGAGAATTCGTCTTACAGTGCGCGAATCAGGCAGTATGAACGGCAAATCAAAGCTGAACTTCCGGAACTGAAGGCCTTTTACAAAGGCATGCACTTGGCGGTGGGATAATGGCACCTCGGGTTGATTTCAGACAGGGCAGTTTCGACGGCTTAATCGATAAACATGGATATTTCCTGGATCACTATCATGCGATTCAGTGTCCATGCCTCGATCCATCATCCGGTAGCCCGGACCCCCTTTGCACCAGATGCACCAATGGGTGGCAGTATTACGGCAAACAAGAGATCCAAGGGATAATGAGTGGATTCACCTCCGAAAAACAGTTTTCAGAAGGTGGTGGTTTTCTACTCGGATCCTCGACACTGACCGTGAAAGCCGAAGTCGAAATGGCTTACCACGATCGCATCGTCAATCGCCGATCAGTCATCAACTTTTCCGAGCTGGTTACCAAGGGCGATACGACCACCGATAAAACCCGCTTTGAAATCATTACCCCCTCTTTGGTTCTTGGGAAGGAAGGGAGGGAATACACTCTCAATACAAATTACGAGATAGTGGACGGGAAAATTCACTGGGTTGGAACAGCACCGACTGAAGGAGATTTTTACTCAATCGCTTATCAAACATATCCATCATGGTTGGTGTTCTCCCACTTACATCTGGTTCGTGACACGAATATCAAATTCCAGCAACCAGCCCCCGTTCTTAACCGGTTGCCGATTCAAGTAATGTGCAAACTCGAATATCTCTGGGAGGATTAAAACGCATGGGAAATTATGATCAACTGCTGGCCAAATCACTTGAAACCGGGACGTGAAACCGGGAACCCTTGAGATCAAACACGGGAAAAAATACGCCAAGATCATCATCAAACAAAACCCCACCGACAAACACGGATCGGCTTGGGCCTTCATCAACAAGGAAACGGGCGACATCTTGAAACCTGCCAACTGGAGTACCCCGGCCAAACATTCCCGGGGAAACATCTTGACCGACAAGAATTTTGGAATTGACAGAGTCAGCGCCTATGGACCGGCTTACTTGAAATAATGCCAATTCAAATCGACATATCCGGCCACTTGCCCGAAGTCGGCTTCGACGAAGACGCCATGCGCGAACGTTTGGCGACCCTTGCCGAGATGACCCGGGCAGAGTGGATCCGAGTTGCACAGCAAACCCTCGGATCTTCAGCAGCCGATTACATCGCCGGCATCCAGCCGGTTGAAATGGATGGGAACTGGGCCCACATCCACCTGGTCGGAGCTTTGCCCAACGATATCGAGAACGGCAAAGCCCCTTACGACATGAAGCCGGGACTTCTCAACGGCCCGAACGCAAAGGTGGGGAAGGGCGGAAAAAGGTTTAACACCGTACCGTTCAGACACGGCACCCCGGGAACCACCGGCAAACGAGTAGGGAAACCAATGCCGATCACCGGCACCACCTCGGGCGGGAAACAAAAGAGCATGATTTACAACGCCGCTCGAAAGGTCGCCATCAGCTCAGAACGACCGGACGGCTCAACCGCCTGGGGTGGCCGCACGGGCGACTTTGGCGGTTATGGGATACAGACTAAGCCCCCGGTCAAAGGAGGCCGACCTGGAGCATATACATGGAAGCACAGCCCGTTTGCGGCCATGGCCAAGGTCGCCAAAACCTATAAAAAAGCAACTCAACACCAATACGTCACTTTTCGGCGGGTAAGCGACAACAGCGACCCGAATTCCTGGTGGCATCCCGGGATCAAAGCTCGCCGGCTGGTGAATCAAGTTCACTCATACATAACCGACCTGGTCAAAGGAATCATTTAATGTCGATCCTGCTCCCGGAAAAGATCTTTCAGTCGATATTGACAAGCGGACTTGCCTCGATAAAGGCCACTCCGACCATCCTCGATGATATCTTTGATGAAGATGTTCTGGGCGAGACTTTTATCACCCAGGCAAAGGCTTATATTGCGGCCAAAACCATCAGGGTCGCCCAAGGGTACACCATCGATGATAACCGCTTGCCCAGTTGGCATGTCGTTCCGCCCAGTATTTCCCCCGGTGAAGAATTCATCGGTGAATATGCCAATGAACAAGATTTTGCCACCGGTGAATCGGTCGGAGATATGTATGAAGGAAGTCTCCAGACCTACAACCTACGAATCATCAGCGCATCCGACAATGCAGACGTCACAATGTTGATTGAAGCGATCGCCAGATATCTCCTTTTTGCCAACCGAAACACTGTGGAAGAAACCTATGGCCTCATCGAGATCTCAATCTCAGCGACGGACCTCGATCCGGTTTATCAGCACTTACCCCAAAACCTTTTTTACCGGAGTTCTATCGTCAGCTTTAAAGCCTTGAACACCTGGTCAAAAGAGTTCCCGATAATTACGGACGCCACGATTTTCGCCAAATTCAATACAAACGAAATTTACTTTGAAATCTAAAGGGGAGGACGACAAATGGAGAAACTGACGTTGAACGAATTTTGCAGAAAACTTTCACTCACCGACAAAAGGGTCGAACTGATCGGCGGTTTCCATTTCTGGATGGAAAACACTCAAAAGGTCGCCAAGGCGGCCCCGGTTCAGTTTCAGAAATATTACACCGAGTTTATCAACCTGCCGGCTTAACAACCCCGCATAGGTAGGAGGACAAAAACATGGCAGTATTTTTTAACGGGAAATTGCTCACCACCCCCACAGTCGCCACCCGGATCGATGACAGTGCCATGGCCAATCGGAACCTGTCCGTTCCGAACAACCTAGCCATCATTGGACAATCCGCCGGCGGGATCCCTCACACGGCGATCAAGATCGCCAGCCCCCAGGAAGCCGTTGAAACTTTCGGCTCCGGTGAGCTGGTTGACGCCATTACCAAAGCCTTTGCCGCGTCACCGGAAACCAATTCGCCCCAATACATCTATGCCTTGCGGGTTCAGCCGGCCACGGTCGCCCGTTTGGTCCTTGCCCAGACCTCCGGCGCGGCCGTTACCGGCGCCGTCCAGGCCATCGGCGACAACGACGTTGAAACCCAACTCGTCCTGGACGCCGGCGCCAGTGCGGTGGATGACTTTTACAGTGGATATCGGATTGAAATGACCTCCGGCGCGGCCAAGGGTGAAACCAACCTCATCACCGGTTACACCGGCTCAACCAAGATCGCTGACATCCGCTATCCGTGGAAGAACGCCACCTCGGCGGCCGATACCTATTCGGTCACCCCGGCTTCCCTGTGCCTCGAATCGTCCGATTACGGTCTGCCGGCCAACCGGGTGAAAGCCAAAATCGCCGCTGGAACGGTCAGTGGAACGAAATACCTGGCTGTGTCCTTCGACGGCAGCGAATTCCTGGTGGACAACCTCGGCGCCGTTTACCTCACCGTGAATTACACGGGTGATGAGAGTTCCGGCATCATCACCATCACGAAAGACACCATCACCATCCTGGCCGGCGACCTCGATGCAGAGGAAGCCATCCTTTCCTGCGACCTCAATACCTATGACACGGTATCCAAGGTGGTGGATTTCCTCGATGCCCACGCCGACGTTGAAGCGTCCTATACGGCGGCATACCGGGACAAGCCCACCCTGGCCAAGTTCGATTACGTGTCGGAAGTGGATATCACGGGCGCCGACACCGACGTCACCGCCAACCTTCAGGCCATTTCCGACTGGTTCACCGGATTGTCGGAGCCCTATGTCACCGCCTACCGGCCGACCGAAGCCGGGGTAGTGCCGCCCGTCATGGCATACACATTCCTGGGCGGAGCAATCGCCACCACCCCGGTCACCGCCAACTGGCAGACCTGTTTCGATGCTCTCCAGGCTGAAGACGTTCAGTGCATCGTCCCCCTGACGAGCACCGCGGCTATTCATGCCATGGCTTCCACCCATTGCCAGTATATGAGCGACACGGCCGGGAAAGAGCGCCGGTGCATCGTCGGCGGAGCCCTGGAAGAAACTTCCGCCGAAGTCATCGCCCGGGCCACCGCACTGAATCACGACCGGGTTTACCTCGTCAGCCCGGGGTACAAGGCTTACGACGCCGATGGTGTTCTGGTGGAGTTCGCTCCTTACATGGCAGCGGCCGCCCTGGGCGGAATGATCACCGGCGTGGATCCGGGAACTTCGTTGACGAACAAAGTCATTACGGTGTCCGGTTTCACCCAGATTTACCGCACCCCCACCGACACCGACGATTTCATCAATGGCGGTGTCATTGCCATGGCGGAAACAGCCCAGGGCTACAAGGTGATTCAGTCGGTATCGACCTGGCTCGTCAACGACAATTACAACCGGGTGGAAATGGGAACCGGGTTCGCCGTCGATTACATCGCTCGGAACGTCCGGAACGCCCTGGCACCCCTTATCGGCCAGAAGGGGACCCCGGGTATCCTCGGCCGCGCCGTTTCCATCGTCGAAAACACCCTGAAAGAGTTGGGTCGCCCCGCACCTCTGGGTCCGGAGGTTATTGTCGGCGACGAAGCCAACCCGGCATATAAGAACATCACCGCCACCCTCGAAGGCGACGTTCTCCGGGTGAATTTCCAGTGCAGCCCGGTTGTCCCCGTCAATTATATCCCGGTCGGGATCTCCGTTGTGCCTTACAGCGGATCGGTAAGCCTGTAACCGCTTTCCGTGGGGGTGTAAAAACCCCACAATTTTTAACGGAGGAATCAAGATATGAAACAGAATTTGCAAGTGCGGAGTGCCAACCTTGCCCGAGTGGTGATTGACGGGCAGGAAGTCGGCTTGCTCCAGAACATCAGCATGAACGACGATTACGGCCCGGAAGCCGCTTCGGGAATCGGCGACCTCCTGGTCCAAGAACACGTTCCGACGCTGGCCCGGCATTCGCTTTCTGTCGGCAAACTGGCTTTGCGAAAAACGTCCTTGATCAAGATGGGCATTGTCCCTGAAAACGGAGAAGCGGTCCTCAAGGGCAACATCTTCGACGTTGAGGTTTTCGACAAATCCAGCGGTGATGTCATCCGGAAATACCTCGGGTGCACGTATGCCTCCGGATCGGTCGAAATCAACAAGCACGCCATCATCTCCTATAACTGCCAGCTCATGGCCATGGACGTTGCCGGCGAAATGTAAAGTTCCTTTCTGAACGCCAAACGCCCGGGGGCATTGATATCCCCGGGCGTTTCCCCAAGGGAGATTGCCCATGGAAAAAATTACCGGTTCACAAGGCCTCTTGGAGTTGTTTAAAAACGCTTCCAGAGATCGTTTCTGGGGATCTATCTCGTTTGGATTTCAAAATGGCAAACTGACCATGGTGAGAAAAGAAGAAACGAGGAAGGTTGACAGCATTGACTTCGGCCCGAATAACATTGACTCAACAGGTAGTGGTACGGTATAATGTAAATATTTACTGATCTTTAACCGAAAGAGTCTTTATGCTCAAAAAATTGATTTTAACCGTTTTGATTATTTTCTTGACACTTTCGACAGCCATGGGTGGTGACCTCAAGATTGAATTTGATCCATCTTTAAAAAGCTGGTTCAAGACGGTCGATGTCAACATTGTTACTAACAAATACGGGTCGAAAGAGTTGTTTGCCATTGTCGAACCGAATTCACGTTATGGTACTCTGAGATTGATTTGCACGGTGTTTGATGCTGACGATATCGAAATCACAAGGATGGACCGGACTATCTTTAGTCCCAATAAATCCAAAGTGTCTTTCGGTTTGTGCATCGCAAGCGCCCTTTGTAACGCGGATGAAATGCACCGGGTAAAGCTCTCAACACTGGGTTTATAACCGAAAACAGGGGAGGGGACTCCCCTTTGATTTGCCCTTGGCCAACAGTAAGTAATTACATTAACTCCGAACAGAAATACTGAAGGAGATACCATGATCAAACCGACTGAAAAACAGTTCACGAAGACCATCGATAGCATCGGCACATTCATTTTCAAATACCCCACCTTGATGGATGACCTCCAGGCAGATTCCCATTCCGCAAGACTACTGGCCGGAAATGAAAACCCTTCGATCATGGCCAGCAACATCGCAACCATGACGGGAACCCTGGCCACGGCCATCGTTGAAAGTCCCGACGATTTCAATTTGAAAGAGGTCTACTCATACGATGAGTTGGAAGCCGTCTATGACATTTTCATCAAACAGGTGATGGATTTTCGTAGCAAATCAGCACTCACAAAACCACCTGGAGATAAAAAAGAGGGCGCTGTCGGAAGCGAAAAGTCTTAGATATTGGTTCCGACAAAAATACAATTTGCCCCCGACGGACCCACGGTATCTGGAGATGACAGACCTCGATATCGAGACTGAAGCATACGCATCCCGATATTTCTCGGTGATAGAGAAGGGCCGCAACCCGGCATTGGATGAATTCGACACCAACGAAGTTGATGAGGCCCTGGAGCGATGGGCAGACGAAGATGGGGATATGTTGTCGGCATACGGTTCCAAAAACGATCCAAACAGTTGGGAGGAAGTAAGCCTTGAATGAAAAAACCACCATCAGTTTAGGATTTAAAGCCGATACTGCTGGAGTCGATCAAGCCGGCCGAAAAATCCATCAGCTCAAACGCGAGTTTGATTCTCTGCATGGCTCAGTAAAAAGAGTGTCTACTGCCACCACGGCTTCAAATCTCGCCATGGCCGGCGGCAAACCTGTTCCACTAAAACAACAGTTTGAAGCCCTACATGGAACACCTAAAGCCACCGAACTGGCCATTAGAAAATCAATGACGGGACGGGGCGGCGTTCCCTCTGTTGCCAATCGACCTTCCGGAGCAATGTCTGTTCGAGGTGGTCGAGGCGTTTGGAACGCCGCCAAAGGGATGATGAGCACCGGGATAAATACCGCCGGCATGATGAACTTGGGCAAATCTGCCGTGGGCGGTGCAATGGGTTTGGGTGCAGCCGGGATGGGAGCCCTTGGTGTCGGCCTTGGTGCGGCGATGATTGCCGGTAAAGGCCTCCAAATGTCGAAAGAATACATGGGCGTCATGGGCCCACTGGCTAAACAGCTTTCCATGGTTGGCCGTGGCCAAAAAGAGTTTTCTGCGAGCATTCGGGCTACATCTGAAACAATCGGGGTCGCACAAAATCAGTTGATCCGTTACACCCAGGCTTATACCAACCTGGCCGGGGCCCAGGACGGCCGAACGGCAAACCAGATCGCCACCATCGGTGGATTTGCCAAAGGCATGGGCATGGAACAAGGATCGACCATCCAGCAAATGGGTGGCCTGGCCAAATCCGGAGTATACGGCCAAAACGGCGGGATGAGAATGAACGAATTTGCCGCCTTGATTGCCGAGGCAGTTTCCACCGGTGGGATGAAAGGCCGTGAAAGTGAACTCCTTTCCTCGATCAATTCCCTGGTCAATGTCCAGTTGCAAACCCTGACCCGGCCGACAAGCGTTTCCGATACAATGTCGGCCATGACCGCGTTGAACCGCTCCGGACAACCCGGTTTAATGGGTGCCAATGGAGCGAATATTCTCGGTAAAATGAACAGCGGAATCCAGAACCCGGGTGGTGGGGATTTCGGCCAGATGATGATGTATCAGATGCTCGGCGGTGGGGATTTCTACGATTTCAAAATGCAACAGGAAAAGGGCATCGGGGGTGGAAACCTTGTCAACGTAATGGGGGCCATGCGTAAAAACTTCGAAGACCCAATGGCCAGATATTACGGATACAATCAAATGTTCGGCATCTCGATGCACCAAGCCCAAGGGCTTGAAGGTGCCATGGACAAAGCTGGCCCCGATAAAAATGCTTTCGTTGAACGATTGAATAAAATCACAGGAAACGATCTTTCCAAAATAAGTTCTGAAAAATACGGGATTCTTGCCGAACTTGACAAAGCTGGACCGGGCGCCGGCGCCATGGAGGTTATGAAAGACTCCAGGCTCGAAAGTTTAAAGGGACAATTCAACGAAACCACCCCCATCCAAGAAATCATGGAAGCCGTTATAAAGGTCGGATTGAAGGCCACCAATGAAGAAAAAACGGTAACGGAATTGACCAAGATCGAGAACACTATTCAAGATATTGGCGACAGTTTAATTTTGCCGATCATGGAAGCTGTCGAAGATATTAATTTTGCCATCCAAGAAGTGAAAAAAGGCTTTTCATGGCTCATAAATAACGACGAACGGGTATCTGAAGATCGGAGTTTTAGACTTTCTGACGAACAAAAAGCCGCCATGGCCGGTGCAGGTCCGGAGGTCATAAAGGGACTGATTGGAAGCGGATCACAAGTCACAAGCGGATTGAAAACCTCCGCCGCGGAAATCTCCGAGCAATCCTCCGAATCACTCAACCAGGTCGCGGTGGGTTTGTTTGACCTTCCCAAACAACTCAAGATGGGCTTTGACGATTTAATCACCAACATGGCCGCTGAATTTCGGGCCGCCATCCATGGTGGACCCGTTGGCAATGGCACGGGAGCAAAAGCCAGATGAGAATCAAAACATATAAACTCCGTGCCCGAATCACCCTTTTTTCTCAAGTAGAAGGGAAAACGATCGATCTCACCCCTTGGATCAAAACCCTTTCGGTCAAGAAAGACCTCATAGCTTCCGCCGGCACCTTCAATATCAGCATGCTCCCCAACGCCGACAAAACCAGCCGGCTCTCATGGTATTACCGCGTGTCCCCGATGGACTATGTTGAGATCCGCTTCACCCGGGATTCCACATCGAGAAGCATCCCGATCGTCATGCGCGGATTCGTCGATAACATCAGCCGAACGGCCATGGTGGATCAAGACGGGAAACCCCAACGCGGTTACTCCATTAATGGCCGGGACTTCGGAAAAATCCTGGAGATCACCCGAATCTATTATCTCCGAGAAATCAGCAAAGATGTGCAGTTGATGTATCTCCCAGGCCACGAGCGTTTCAAAGAAAAATACGGCACACCGCTTACCGGCAAACCGGCTGAGATCATCGAAAGCATCTTTTCCGTGGCACGCAACCAGTTGGAATTGATCCGAACCGGTCAGCCCGATGTTCCCCGAATGGATTACTTGGCCAGTCAAACGATCGAGGGCGCCGTCAACCAGTTCAGCCTCACCCAAGATGACGGCAGCATTTGGGAGATGATGCAGTTTTTTGACAACACCCCCTGGAACGAACTTTTCCTCATTGATCTCGAAACAGGTCCGACATTGGTATTCAGGGAAACACCCTGGAAGGATTTCGACACCGATTCCTATGTCCAATCGATGGATGAAGAAATTCGGAAACAAACCGTCGAGCCAATGGTCAACATCGAGCCAAGTAGCGTTCTCAGTTTCTCCCTGACAAGATCCGACGCCGAATTGAAGAACTATTTTTTCACCTACCTGTCCTTGTCAAACACTTTCAGAGCTAAATTCCTGACATTGAAAGGTATAGAAGATTCCAAGTCTCCCCCGG
>JAEINQ010000073.1 GCA_016342285.1 Desulfobacterales bacterium | reverse complement strand
TACCATAATTGGGCCAAATTGAAGGAATATTTTATATTTACAAAGAGTTAACAATTTTTAATAAGGGAACATCCGTTATAGTGTTTCTCCCGTTGCTCAAGATGACTATACTATACCAAATTTATTGCCTTTATTCGATAGATATTTTGGGATAAATCTTTTTTTCCAAGGCCTTTATCTAAAGAAACCAATATGTATGCCTATGATGCCTATTTCCTGGATTGCGCTATCAGACATAAAGCACCGTTATTGACGTTGGATAAAAAACTCAGATCCGCTGCCAATAGTCTCAACCTCGATACGTTGGAGGTCTAAATTGCAGGTATATTCATATTCGGAAGCCAGACAAAAACTCGCAACTGTCCTTTGAAAATTATAGAAGAAGGCTATTCACCGTACATATCTGTTATGAGCTTACGCAATTGAGCAGCTTTGATTTTTGGTAATTTATCAAGTTTCGTTTTCAATCTTTTTTTGCTGATAGTGCGTATTTGGTCAACAGCTATTTCAGTATTTTTATTCGCGCATTTAATCTGAAGCCGGGCTCTCCATTGTGGGTGCAAATTTGACGCCAAGGGACATATGACAACGGTTTCCATATATTGATTCATTTCATCTTGGCTAATGATGACAACTGGACGTACTTTCTTTATTTCACTTCCTGTCGTGGGGTTGAGGTCAGCAAAATTTATTTCGTACCTTTTAATATTCAAAGCCTTCATCCTCCAACCCGTCAAGAAGCGTTGTGTCAAAATCGTCCCAATGTTCCTTTTTATCTGCCATGGCTTTATACGTATCTTCCCAAGAAAGTTTGCTGTCTTCTTTTTTACGAAGAAGCAATCCTCTGTCTGTTTCTTCAAGTAAAAGGGAATTTTCAAGGCCATATTTTTGAAGGAGCGGTTTGGGTATGCGAACTCCTTTAGAATTTCCAATAGGGACTATCTTGACATCCCTTGTTCGTAATTGTTTTTCCATGGGCATTTCTCCTTATTTATCATTAAAATTATTATGTAATTATCGCAGTTACATTTGTCTGTGAAGTCAAGTTTGAAATTGAAATATCGGAATATGAGTAAGCGTTCACAGGGCACCGCACCGGGCATTTGAAGTACAATAGAGACCGTCTGCATGCCCGGCGCCTCACATCTACGGCACCCTGTAAACGCTTACCGTGCAGGGGTTTGGAACTTTTTGAACGTTTCAACCCCGTGAACAGATACGCTCCCCACCCTTTAACGGGCGACCCTAATTCACAATTATTCTCCCAATTCTCCCCATTCTCGGTAGTGGCCCAACCCCAATTCAGCAATTCAGTTTCTGTCGCAAAATATTTCAACATCTTGACGCTGTTCCTAACACGTGTTATTGTACGTGTAACATTTCAGGAGGTGATACGAATGCAAAAAAAACTTACGATTACCATAAATGAAGAAGTTTATGAAGGATTGCGAACCGTTATTGGTCCTCGGAAAATCAGTCGTTTTATTGAGGACTTAGTCCGCCCACACGTTCTAAAAAATAATATGTATGCTGCCTATAAGGAAATGGCTGCTGATAAAATCAGAGAAACTGAGGCACTTGAATGGGCTGAAGCCACCATGGGAGATATTAACGATGATGAGAGGTGAAGTGTGGTGGATTAATTTTGAACCTTCCATCGGAGGTGAAACCCGCAAACAAAGGCCTGCCATCATCGTGAGCAATGATGCCGCAAACCATTATTTGAATCGAGTTCAAGTCGTGCCCATAACGAGCAATGTTGATAGGCTTTACCCAAGTGAAGCATATGTGACTTTTCGTGGCAAAAAGTCAAAGGCAATGGCTGATCAGATTGCAACAGTCAGCAAAAAAAGACTCATCAACCCAGCCGGCTCCATTTCTAAAATTGAAATGGAGGGTATTGGCAAAGCTATCTCGACCCAACTCGACCTTTAATGCAAGGGTTCACAGGGCACCACATCTGCTGCGTTACCGGACACTTGAAGTACAATTTAGTACGTCTGCATGTCCGATGCCTTGCATATGCGGCACCCTGTAAACCCTTACTGTCCGTCAATATATAACAAATTAGAAATTTCAACCCCGTGAACGGTTACGGAACAGCGGGCGAGGAGCGGGGGAGGGTCGGCCACACTAAGTAATTGACATTGCACGGATAGTAGCGGCAAAAAGTCTCTGGGCCGGCCTTAATCGAACAGTTTGCCCCAAAAACTGCCCGGTTAAGAGAATCCGTCTCAACAAAGAAAACCCAAACCATAAAAGGATTCTGACCATGGATTTTAAACAGCTGGGAAATACAGGAACATTGGTTTCCGAACTATGTTTGGGAACCATGACCTTCGGTGGAAAAGGTTTCTGGGAAGCAATCGGAAAAATGCCTCAGAAAGAAGCGACAGAGTTGATAAAACAGGCGGTAGATAGCGGTATTAATTTTATCGATACTGCAAACATCTATTCGGAAGGGCTTTCGGAACTTTTATTGGGAAAAGCGATAAAAGATCTGGGATTGGATCGGCAGCAACTGGTAATAGCTACCAAGGTACGCGGCAGGATGGGGCCTGGAGCCAATCAGATCGGGCTTTCCCAACTTCATGTCATCGACTCGGTAAATGACAGTTTGAAAAGACTGCAACTCGATCATATCGACCTGCTGTATATTCACGGCGTTGACCCGATTACTCCCCTGGAAGAAACCATGAGAGCGCTGGAGGATGTCGTTAGGGCAGGAAAAGTCAGATATCTGGGAATCAGCAATCATCCGGCATGGAAAGTGATGAAAGCCAATGCGATTGCCGAGAAGATGGGCTGGACACAATTCGTTGCTTTGCAAAACTTTTATAGCATTGCCTGTCGGGATGTTGAGCGTGAACTTATTCCCCTGGCAGAAAGTGAAGGTTTGGCTTTGATGCCGTGGAGTCCATTAGCTGGTGGTTTTCTCTCAGGTAAATACTCGCGTTCAAAACAAAAAGCAGGTAACAGTCGAAGGGATGAGTTCGATTTTCCTCCACTGAACAAGGAAAAAGCCTATGACATCATTGATGCTATGACTGACGTTGGAAAAGAACACGATGTCTCGGTAGCTCAAATTGCCTTGGCCTGGTTGATGAAAAAAAACAGCGTCACCAGCATTATCATGGGTGCCAAGAATAAAAATCAATTAAATGAAAATATTGCATCCAGCGGCGTAAGTTTGTCCGATGAAGAAATGGAAAAACTGGATAGTGTCAGCGAACTAGTCCCGGAATACCCCGGTTGGATGGTTACTCGGCAATCGGAAGACAGGTTGCCTGAATAATATACAAATAAGTTTTCTAATGAATGGCTGACGTCCGACCATCCCCGCCGCTTCTTCGTCGCTCTGGGTTGGCGGGTTAGCCAGGTGTAAACCCAATAAACTATTAATATTTTCGCTTTTTTGTGATAAAGAACTGGCGTTCTGTTTTCTTAAGGGAGAGCCATGGGCGTCAGGGCAAAAAGGGGCGAAAAGACACTGCCCGCCGGTCTTTCGATCATTCACTCCAACCGCATGGAAGACCTGCGTCAGGTGATGGTGGCGTGGGTTCGCCAATACCCCCTCAATCCCCTGGAAAACGAGCTGTTCATCGTCCAGAGCAACGGCATGGCCCAGTGGCTCAAGCTGGCATTGGCGGAAGACGACGGCTGCGGCATCAGTGCGGCCTTAGACATCCAGCTCCCCGGGCGATTTTTGTGGCATGCCTATCGTGCGGTTCTGGCAGATGGCGACGTCCCAGAAACATCACCCTTTGACAGGGATCGACTGACCTGGCGGGTGATGGGGCTGCTTCCCCGTATGCTGAAAGACGACCGCTTTGCTTCCCTGGCACGGTTTCTCGCCGATGACCCGGATCAGCGCAAACGATATCAACTGGCCTGTCACCTGGCCGACCTCTTTGACCAGTACCAGGTCTATCGTGCCGACTGGCTGGAGGACTGGACCTCGGGCAGCGACCGGCTGGCAAATGCCCGGGGGCAATTCCAGGATGTGCCCCCGGAGCAACAATGGCAGCCCGAACTCTGGCGGCAGGTTCAGGCCCATGTGCCCCAAGGGCTGCGGGGGACGAGCCGTAGCGCCCTGCACCGGCGTTTCTTAAAGGCGGCCAGGGCGCTGGGGGCGCGACCGGCGACCCTGCCACGACGATTGATTGTCTTCGGCATCAGCTCCTTGCCCCAACAGGCGCTGGAGGCCCTGCACGCCCTGTCACGCTTCAGCCAGGTCCTGGTATTTGTCCAAAATCCCTGCCGTCATTACTGGGCCGATATCATTGAGGACCGGGAACTGCTGCGCATTGAAAACGCCCGCCACCATCGAAAAGCGAAAATCCCGCTGGATTTGGACCCGGAAACGCTGCACCAGCACGTCAATCCGTTGCTGGCCGACTGGGGCAGGCAGGGGCGGGATTATATCGGCCTTCTCTACGGATATGACCAGCCGGAGAATTACAGGAAAGACTTTGCCGAAATCGATTTATTTGCCGATGTTGCCTCCGTTTCCAAGGCTGGCCAGCCGGCCAGCCTGTTGCAGCAGGTCCAGCAGGCGATTCTTGACCTCCAGCCCCTTCCCGTTGCTGAACAGGACAAACAGTCCCTGGCACCCGGGGATCGATCCATCCACTTTCAACTGTCCCACAGCCGTCAGCGCGAGGTGGAAATCCTCCACGATCAGCTCCTCTCTTTTTTCGAGCAGATTCCCCATTTAAACCCCCGGGACATCATTGTAATGGCTCCGGACATCGATGCCTATGCGCCTCATATCGAGGCGGTGTTCGGCAACCTGCCGGTTTCGGACCCGCGCCACATCCCCTTTACCATCGGGGACCGACCGGAACAGGCCAGCATGGCCATGCTGCTGGCTGTGGAAAAACTGCTCAAACTGCCGGATTCACGCATGGCTGTCAGTGACGTTCTGGATCTGCTGCAGGTTCAGGCCTTTCGCGAGCGCTTTGGCCTGACCGAAAATAATCTGCCCCGATTGCATCAATGGATTGAGGGCGCCGGTATCCGCTGGGGACTCAGTGGCGAGCAGCGAAAGGGGTTGGGCTTTCCCGCCGGGCTCGTTCACAATACCTGGATTTTCGGTCTGCGGCGCATGCTGCTGGGGTATGCGGTGGGTGCCGGGGAACCCTGGCATGACATCGAGCCATTTGATGAGGTGGGCGGTCTGGAGGCCGATCTGGCCGGCCGGTTGGCGGCCATGCTGGAGACGCTGGGGAAACACTGTCGTGAACTCGGGGCGTCGGCAACGTCCGGCCAGTGGTGCCAGCGGATTCGGTCCCTGGTCAGGGACTGTTTCCAGCCGGCAAACAGCCGCGACCATTTGACCCTGAGCCGGCTGGAAGCGTTTTTGGCCCAATGGGAAAACGCCTGCATGGAGGCGGGTCTGACCGAAACACTGACCTTGACGGTCGTTCGTGACGCCCTGCTGGGAGCCATGAACGCGGCCAGCATGTCCCAGCGTTTTCTGGCCGGCAGGGTCAATTTTTGTACCCTGATGCCGATGCGGGCCATCCCTTTTGCCGTGGTCTGTCTGCTGGGAATGAACGACGGGGAATACCCCCGTTGCCGCCAGCCGCTGGATTTTGACCTGATGGCCGGACCCGGACGCTACCGGCCGGGAGACCGCAGCCGTCGCGAAGACGATCGGTACATGTTCTTAGAAGCCCTGCTTTCCGCCCGAAAAAAACTCCATATCAGCTATATGGACCGCAGTGTGCGTGACAACAGCGAGCGAACCCCCTCGGTGCTGGTGGCCCAGTTGCGTGAATACCTGGCCGCCGGTTGGAAGGTCGCCGGGGCTGAACCGCCGGACGGGGACAGGGGGGCTGGGCTGCTGGCTCAGTTGACCACCCGCCACCCCCTTCAGCCGTTCAGCCGGGAATACTTTCTGCCGGACCGCCCGCCGGGCCTGTTTACCTACGCCCACGAATGGGAGGGCATCTTCGATCTTCAGGAAAAAAAGCGATCTGAGACCCCATTGGGCATGCCACAGATTGAAGGCCGCTTGCTTCTGATCCAGTTGATCCGCTTCCTGAAGAATCCGGTCAAAACCTTTTTCAATGAGCGCTTGAACGTCTATTTCGATGAAATGGCCAATGTCTCCCTGGATTCGGAGCCCTTCACCGTGGATCGTCTGGCCCCTTTTGAACTGGGGGGCCGGCTCCTGGCCGCCGGTCTGGCCGCCGAACCTGACCGGCGCAGCCGGGCGGTGACCCTGGCCGCCGAGCGGCTGCAACGCACCGGGGAGCTGCCCATGCACGGCTTTGGCGAACTGGCGTCACAATCGCTCGTGGAGCCTGTGTTGTCCATATTGGATCACCACAGCCTCCTGGAAGCACAATGGCCCCATGGAGCCCCGGCCAGGGAGATTTTAATTCCGGTAGGAATCGACACCTGCGCGGTCGAATTTCTGGAAGACTGGCTGGACGGTTTGAGACAAGCCGGGGCCGGCCAGACTGAAGCGCCTGAATCTGTACCCTTTGCCCGGTGGGAATTCTATCACCAGACGGTTTATGATGCCCGGGGCCGGGTGGTCCGGCCCCATAGCCTGGTCGGATTATGGGTGCGCCATCTGGCCGGTTGCGCCCTGGGCCTTGACCTGACCAGCTATCTGGTCGCACCCGACGGCACGGTAACCCTTGCCTCCCTGGACCGGCAGACGGCCGGAAAACGGCTGGCCGATATCATCGGTCACTGGTGGCAGGGCCTGCACCGGCCCCTGCCCGTCACCGCCAGAACAGCCATGGCCTATCTCCGGGTATGGCTTAACGGCGATAACACGCTGGAGACCCAGCAGCGCGGTGCGGAAGCGGTCCGAAAGGCTTATCAGGGGGATGGTTTCCAGTCTTTGGGAGAACTGGGGTACAGCCCCTACCTGGCAAGATCCTTTCCGGATTTCAATGCCCTGTGGGAGGCGGAAAAGAATCGGTTTACCACCTTGGCCATGACCCTTTACGCGCCTCTGATCACCGCCATTGATTCGGGGAGCGACGGGGCCGGCCCATGACGAAATTCCGGACTTTCCGGCTGAATCGCTTACTTGAACATTGACAGTTCCGTAAAACGGCATTTTTTACCACGAAGGACACGAAGAGCACGAAGGGCTATAATAATATAAAAGGATTTTAGCTTCGTGTGCTTCGTGCTCTTCGTGGTGAATGAAAAAAAGATTGGCATCTTTGTGGCTTTTTACGAAAGCAATCAAAGATAAGGAATCATGTGATCTTTCAAAATTTGAAATGCTCAGGCAAGACAACAAGGCCATGACCAGACAACTCGATCCACTGACCGTTCCGCTGCACGGCACCTGTTTGATTGAAGCCAGCGCCGGTACCGGCAAGACCTACACCATTGCGGCCCTTTACCTGCGGCTGGTCCTGGGCCATGGGGGAGAGAACAGCTTTTCCCGGGCGCTGGTGCCGCCGGAAATCCTGGTGGTGACCTTTACCAATGCCGCCACCGAGGAGTTGCGTGACCGGATCCGCCTTCGGCTGCGCGAAGGCGCGGCGTTTTTTCGGGAACAAGCCGACGGAGACCCCTACCTCATCGCTCTTCGCAATGAATTTACCGCCGATCTCTGGCCGGCCAAGGCCCGCATGCTGGATCAGGCGGCCCAATGGATGGATGAGGCCGCCATCCACACCATTCACGCATGGTGCCAACGGATGCTGGGCCAGCACGCCTTTGAAAGCGGAAGCCTGTTTGAAGTGGAGCTGGAAACCAGCGACCAGCAACTTCTGGAGACGGCGGCCTGCGATTACTGGCGCATCCATTTTTACCCGCGACCGGCTACCGAGCTCGCCGAACTCCTGGCCCTGGTGAAATGCCGCACCCCCCAGGACTTGCTGGTCCGGGTGGGGCCGCTGCTAAAGGGCGGTTTTCCCCAGCCACCGGAGGATCCTTTTGAGATGTTGGCCCGGCGACGCCAGGCCGTTGAAGAGGCCCGGCAGCGCTGGGCGTTGGATTTTTCCGCAGCCGTTGAAGGGATCCGAAACGCACAGGCCGACAAAACCCTCAAAAACAACATGTACCGGGCAGACGCCCTGGAAAATTGGCTGGACCAGCTCACCGCCTGGGTCCGGGACAGCGAGCCGCTGCCCGAGGACAAGATCCGGGACAAGCTTTCCACCCAAGGCCTTGCCGCCGGGACAGCCAAAGGGAAAACCACGCCGGAGCACCCGGCCTACCAGGCCTTTGATCGGCTCAGGGAACAGATGGCCGCTGCCGACATCGAAACGGCGCTGCTGGCCCATGGGGCGGAAGATATTGCCCGGCGGCTGGAACTGGAAAAAAGGCGACGGTCCCGGATCGGCTTTGACGACCTGCTGACCCGCCTCAATGACGCCCTTCACGAGCCGGGAAACAGCCGACTGGCGCGGGTGATCCGCGAGCAGTTTCCCGTGGCCATGATCGATGAATTCCAGGATACCGATCCGGTCCAGTACGCCACTTTCAGCCGGATTTATCTCCACCAGCCCCAGACGGCCCTGTTTGTGATCGGGGACCCCAAACAGGCGATCTATGCCTTCCGCGGGGCTGATATCCATACCTACCTCAGGGCCCGACGGGATGCGGCGGACAATCATTACACCCTGGGCAAAAATTTCAGATCGACCCGGGAGTTGGTGGCGGCGGTCAACCGCATGTTTGTCTGGGCTTCAGGACACCCGGACGGCGCGTTTTTATTCGGCGATCGCATCCCCTATGAAACGGTGGCGGCCCAGGGACGAAAGGACTGCCTGGTGGTCGATGGAGAACCGGTCTCCGCCATGACCTTCTGGCATTTGCAGCAGAATGAGCCGGTTCCGAAAACCGGCGACAAGGGGTATCTGGCCCGAATGGCCGGGGCCGCGGCCGGCGAGATCGTTCGACTGCTGAACCTGGCCCGGACGAACCCGCCCCGTGCCGGATTTCAAGCGCCCGACGGTCCGGTCACGGCCGTTCGGCCGTCGGACATGGCTGTTTTGGTCCGGGATCGCAACGAAGCCCGTGCCCTGCGCCGTGCCCTGGACCTGAGGCAGGTTCCCAGCGTTTATCTTTCCGACAAGGATTCGATCTTTGACGGCAGGGAAGCCGTGTCGCTGTTTTACCTGCTCTGCGCTTGTGCCGCGCCCGAACGGGAACGGCGACTGAAAACGGCCCTGGCAACGGAGATCATCGACCTTCCCCTGGAACAGATTGATGGGCTCAACCGCGACGAATCGGCATGGGAGGCGCAGATCGAACGGTTCAGGGAATACCGGCGGATCTGGCAGTGCCAGGGGGTATTGCCCATGCTGCGCCGCCTGCTCGGCGAATTCAACGTGGCCGCCCGCCTGCTTTCCATGGCCGGCGGCGAACGAACGTTGACCAATTTTTTGCACCTGGCGGAATTGCTCCAGGCCGCGGCCTCCCGGCTCGACGGCGAGCAAGCCCTGATCCGGTGGTTGGCCGAACAGATCGCTCAACCGGGCAGCGGCGACGACGAACAGATCCTTCGCCTGGAAAGCGATGCCCAGCGGGTCCGGGTGGTGACCGTCCACAAGTCCAAGGGGCTGGAATACCCCCTGGTCTTTCTCCCTTTTGTCTGCAGTTTCCGTCAGATCACCCGGGCAAATACCATGGTGGTGAAAACCCATGACGATCAGGGGCGGTCCCGGCTGGTGCTGGCCCCGGCGGACCGGGATTTTGAAGCGGCGGACAGGGAACGGCTGGCTGAAGACCTTCGGCTGCTTTATGTTGCCGCAACCCGCGCTCGCTATGCCTGCTGGATGGGCATCGGCGTGATGGGAAAAACCGTCAAGGCCGGGGAAAAAAGCAAGCTTCACCTTTCCGGGTTGGGCTATTTGCTAAAGGGCGGGGATGAGATACCCACCGGCGAGGTGCTCTCCAGCCTTGAGGCCCTCAAGGGCGATTGCGATCATATGGACATTGCGCCGCTGCCCGACGCCGCCCATGAGATCTGGCACTCACCTGCCGGGGATAAAAAACTGGCGCCGGCACGGGTATTTACCAGCGCAGTGCCGCAACACTGGTGGATTGCCAGCTATTCGGGAATTTCGGCAGGCGCGGGTCAGCCCGAAGCCGATGATCCGGCTGCCGACATCCCCTTGCCGGATTCAGCGACCCAGGATCAGTTCCAGGAGGGTCAAACCGAACGTCCGGTCGGGCCAGAGGCCCGAACCGGAGCGCCGTCCATTCATCGCTTTCCCCGTGGGCCTGACCCGGGTACGTTTCTTCACGCCATTTTGGAGTGGGCCGCCGCCGAAGGGTTTGACCAACTGGCTGGCGACCGTCAGCGGGTTGCCGAACAGATGGCGGTGTTTTGCAAACCCCATGACTGGAACGATTGGGTCGATGTGCTGACCGATTGGCTGATCCGTTTGATCCAAACTCCCTTTTTGCCGGCCGGGGGGTCGAATCAGGATCAGGGCTCCCTGGCAGCCCTGGGCGCGGGTGACTATCAATCGGAAATGGAGTTTTTGTTTGCCGCTCATGGGGTCAATTCACGGACACTGGATCAATCCATCACCGACGCCGTCATGCCCGGGGCCCTGCGTCCCCGTTTGAGGCCGATAACGGTCAACGGCATGCTCAAAGGCTTTATCGACCTGGTTTTTTGCTTTCAGGGACGTTATTACGTCCTGGACTACAAGTCCAATTACCTGGGGGAAAACGAACTGGCCTACGGGGAAAATGCCCTGGACCAGGCCATGTGCGAACACCGCTACGATCTGCAATATGTCCTTTATACCCTGGCCCTGCATCGCTTATTAAAGGCACGGTTGAACGATTACGACTATGGGCGGGATGTGGGCGGTGTGGTCTATCTTTTCCTTCGCGGCGTCACCGGCGCAGGGCAGGGGGTTTATGCGGACAAGCCGCCGCAGGCGTTGATCGAACGGTTGGACGACGACTTTGCCGGTAAGGAAACAGGCCATGGGTCCTGAGAACCTCTTAGATCTGATAGATGCCTGGGTCCAATGGGGATGGTTGAGACCACTGGACCGGGCCCTGGTCCGTTTTTTCAAAGAGCAGCAGCCGGATTGCCATGACACGGTCTTGTTTGCCGCGGCCCTGACCAGCCACCAGTTGGGGCGGGGTCATATTTGCCTGGATCTGCAGGCCGTCATGGACGACTTCGAGGCTGTCCTGGCGCTGCCGCCCGAAGGTCAATGGGCCGGGCCCACGCCGGACAAGCCCGCGGTCCTGCTCTCCGGCCTTTCCGGACAGGTATGGGGGGCGTTCTTGCAGGAATCGGCCCTGGTGGATACGGTTGACGGCAACGCCCCGCTGGTGCTCAGTGCCGGTCGATTATACCTGCGTCGGTACTGGCAATATACCCAACAGGTGGCCTCGGGGATCCGCCGTCGGCTTCAAGCGCGGATTGACGTGCCCGACGATTTGCCCCATCGGCTGGACCGGCTTTTTGCATCCCTGAGAAGTCCCGAAGAAACGGACAAAACCGAGATCCACTGGCAGAGTGTTGCGGCAGTTGTGGCGGCGGCAAGCCCTTTTGCCGTGATTTCCGGCGGACCCGGAACCGGCAAGACCACCACGGTGGTACGCATTTTGTGGCTTTTGCAGGAGATGGCCCTGGAGCAGGGCCGGCCCCTGCGGATTCATCTGGCAGCCCCCACGGGAAAAGCCGCCGCGCGATTGACCCAGGCCCTGGGGGAGGCGGTGGAAGCGCTTCCCGAAGCGGTGCGTGCCCACATCCCCTCTGAGGCCGCCACCTTGCACCGGCTGCTGGGCAGCCGACCGGACTCGCGCCATTTCGTCCACCACCGGCAAAACCCCCTTCATTGCGATCTGCTGGTGGTGGACGAGGCCTCCATGATCGATCTGGAAATGATGGCGGCCTTAGTCGATGCCCTGCCGGAGAGGGCCAGGCTGATTTTACTCGGGGACAAGGACCAGCTCGCCTCGGTAGAGGCCGGCTCGGTGCTGGGCGACCTTTGCCGCCATGCCCAACCGGTGGCATATTGGCCGGAAACCGTTGCCTGGATCCAAAAAAACACCGGCTATGGCCTCCAGGCCTTTCAGGGACAAGGGGCGCGGTTGGTCCAGCATATCGTTTTGCTCCAAAAGAGCCACCGGTTCGGACCGGAAAGCGGCATCGGCGCTCTGGCCGCCGCGGTCAACTCCGGAGACGGGACCCGGGTGGCGGCCATGTGGGAAAAAGGGTATGCCGATATCACCCGCTTGACCCTGTCCCCTGACGACCCCGCAGCCTTTGCCCGGCTGGTGATTGACGGCACCGCTGCCTTCCATGAAGGTGCGGCAACCCGTGACACCGTGGGGTATGGGGCCTACCTGGCGCGCCTCCAGGCGGGCCGTAAAGCGGCGGAGACCGAAACGGCCTGGCTGCAATCGGTGCTGGACCGGTTCCAGCGCTTTCAGTTGCTATCCCCCTTGCGAAAAGGCGACTGGGGGGTCCAAGGGCTAAACGACAGGATCGCAGACATTCTCTTCCATGCCGGCCTCATCACCACCACCACCGGGTGGTATTCGGGCCGACCCGTGATGGTGACCCGAAACGACTACGGCCTGGGCCTGATGAACGGAGACATCGGCGTTGCCATGCCGGTCGGCCAGCCGGATCGCCCGGACCCAAACGCCCTGCGGGTGGTCTTCCCTTTGCCCGACGGCACCCTGAAAAAAGTGCTCCCATCCAGGCTCAACGACGTTGAAACGGTCTACGCCATGACCGTTCACAAGTCCCAGGGGTCGGAATTTGAGCATGCGGTGATGGTGCTGCCGGACAGGCCGAGTCCGGTCCTGACCCGTGAACTGATCTATACCGGCATCACCCGTGCCAGTCGCCGGTTCACCTTGGCCGGGCCGGAGCCGGACCTGCTGGATCGGAGCGTGCCGCGGCAGACCCATCGGGCATCGGGGCTGGGGGACCTGCTTGTAAGCATTTGAAGTTCCTTGTTCGTTTCAATCCTGTGAACAGGTACATATGCTTAACCCTGTAGTGGATTAAAATCATGCAAAAACCGTTTAAAACTAATGCGATACAGTGTAAAAGCCCGAAAAAATAAAAAATTTTCGTGGACTCCACGACGGGTTGACTTCAGAACATGAAATGTCTTTCTTTTGTTTTTTACTTTTCGGGAGACAGCCTCGGTGCTGGCAGAGGATCGATGGGCCGATCCCATGGGGAGGCCCTTGCAAAAAGAGAGATTCGGCGATATGTAATCGGTCTCGAAGCGCCGGTTGGAGGATTGAAAACATCGATAAATTGGTACCACAGTAGAAACCGACACACCAGGGACCGGGATTTCGGTTCCACACCAAGGAGAATCGCCGATGAAGAGAACCGTCATTCGCGGCACCGGTAAGTATGTTCCGGAACGCATCGTGACCAACCAGGACATGGCCCAGTGGATGGATACCTCAGACGAATGGATCGTCCAGCGCACCGGCATTGAACAGCGGCATTGGGTAGATGAGAAAAACCCCCAGGGGACGTCCGACCTTGCACTGGAAGCGGCGAAAATCGCCCTGGACCGGGCCGGCTGGAAGGCGACGGACCTCGATCTGATCATTTTTGCCACCCTGAGCCCGGACATCAATTTCCCCGGGAGCGGGTGCCTGCTGCAACACAAACTCGGCCTGGAAACCACCCCGGCCCTGGATATTCGTCAGCAATGCACCGGTTTTCTATATGGGTTGGAGATTGCCGATGCTTACATTCAAAGCGGTATGGCCAAAAAGATCCTGCTGGTGGGTGCCGAGGTACACAGCACCGGACTGGACTTGACCAATCGGGGTCGGGATGTAACGGTCATCTTCGGTGACGGCGGAGCCGCGGTCTGCCTGGAAGCCGTGGATACGGACCAGGATGTGGGTATCCTGGCCAATGTCATGCACGCCATGGGGTCCATGGCCGAATCCCTGATGACCGAGGCACCGGCATCGCGAAACTGGCCCCGGTTGGACGAAAAGATGATGGACGAAGGGCGACATTTTCCGGTAATGGATGGAAAGGCAATTTTCAAATTAGCGGTGCGAAAACTGCCCGAGATCACCATGGAGGTAATGAAAAAGGCCGGGGTTGCCCTGGACGAGATCGACCTTTTCATCCCCCACCAGGCCAACATGAGAATCAACCAGATGTTTGCCAAATCCATGAAGTTGCCGGAAGACAAGGTTTTTCACAATATTCAACAATACGGAAACACCACGGCCGCCACCATTCCCCTGGCCTTGGACGAGGCCATCGAACAGGGAAGGATTGGCAAAAGCGGCGATGTGGTCTGTTTTCTGGGCCTGGGCGCCGGTGTCACCTGGGGGGCATCGCTCTATCGGTTCCCCTAGGAAATTTTCTGTTGGAAAATTGCCTGAAACGCGGCGTCGCCGCTTAAAAAACATGGAGAAAGCCTCTGGATTTTTTGGAGGCTTTCTCTGTTTGGTGTCCATCTGCAAAATGTGACACAGGGTTGCCAAATCATCGGTCCGGTGTTAATGGTTTCGACGAATCCGAGCAGGGGTGTTCCGGGGAGACATCCGGAACTGAGATCATACCCTTGGAACCTGATACAGTTCACACTGTCGTAGGGAGTTCGGTACGCCGCACGCCACGCCTTCCCCCGGCTGTCCGGCCGCCGCCTTGAGCACTCCCTTTGCAGACCAACGATCGGTTCAGGTAAAGATCTCCAACCATCGGTTTACAGATGATATGTCGCAGTAATTGCCTTTTCGAGCACTAAGATATGGCAGAATTCCTTAACTTTAGCTCACTCCAAACCTCTTGTCCGCCTCTGGCGGATGAGTTCACTTTAGTCACTTGAAAAACAGGTGTCTCGGCACAGCCAATTGACTCTGACCACGCCCTGGGGGCATGGATTCCCAGCACGTTTTGAAAAGGAATGAGGCTATGAATAATCCGCACATTGAAACCCGTCGCACCGCATATGCGGTGGTCCTGGTGGCCATGGGGGTGGCTCTGGCGCCTTATACCTCGATCCCGGTGGGCATTGCCCGGATCAACCCCACCCAGCACTTCGTCAATGTGGTGGCGGCTGTGCTGCTCGGCCCCTGGTGGGCCACGATCATCGCCGCCGTGATTGCCGTGCTGCGCAACGTGATGGGCGTGGGCACCCTCCTGGCCTTTCCCGGCGGTATGATCGGGGCACTGCTGGCCGGATGGTGCTACCGGCAATGGCGCCACCTCTACTGGGCCGCGGCCGGCGAGGTGATCGGCACCGGTCTGCTTGCGCCGGTGTTCAGTGCCGCACTGGTGGCGCCGGTCCTCATGGGCAAGGCCATTCCGCTGCTGGCCCTGCTGCCGTCTTTTCTGCTCAGTACCCTGGCCGGCGCCATATTGGGGGTGCTGGCCCTGCGGCTGCTCGAACGCGCCGAACTCATCGATCTTCAGGGCAGCCTGTCTTGACGTCAGCGGCATCCTTCATCGTTGCCGACCGGGTCGGCTATGCTTACGGCACCGGTACCCGGCGCCGGGTTCTGGACGGGATCGATCTCACCGTGGGCGAAGATGCCTATCTGCTGGTCAGCGGGCGCAGCGGTTGTGGAAAATCGACCCTGTGCCGCACTTTCAACGGCTTGATTCCCCATTTTTACAGCGGCCAGTTGACCGGCACGGTCACGGTGGACGGCCAATCCACGGCCGGCTTGTCCGTGGCCCAACTCTTCGACCGGGTCGGCATGGTGTTCCAGAACCCGGAAGCCCAGCTGTTTAACCGTTCGGTGGCCCGCGAGATCGCCTTTGGCCTGGAGAGCCTGGGACTGGAGCGGGGCGAGATCGGCCGGCGCATCGCCGAGATCGCCGCGGCGGTGGGCATCGGGGGACTGCTGGAGCGCCATCCGCACAGCCTTTCGGGCGGTGAACAGCACTTGACTGCCATCGCTGCCATTCTCGCCTTGCGGCCCCGGCTGCTGGTCCTGGACGAGCCTTTTGCCAACCTCGATCCGGTCAACGTGAGGCGCATGCGGCTCGTCCTGGACCGGGTATCCGTCCAGGGCTGCAGCCTGGTGGTCTGCGAACACCGCCTGGGTCTGACCGCCCCGGACGCCGAACGCATGGTGGTCATCGACGGCGGGCGCATCGCGGCCGCCGGCCCGCCGTCCGAGGTGCTGGGAACCGACGTGGCGGCTTATGGGCTTGAAGCGCCCCTGGCGGCACGCGCCAGCCGTCGCCTGGGGCTGGCCGCCTGCCATCTGGACATCGAGGGCCTGCCCTTGTCGGACGGCGCCGCCGGGTGTCTGGCCGATTTGCTGCCGTCCCCGGCCCCGGCCGGCCGAGGCGGTGATCCCGTGCTGGTCGTCGACGGCCTGGCGGCCAGGGTTGCCGGCCGCCAGGTGCTGCGCGACGTGAATTTTGGTATCGGTCGGGGCGAAGTCGTGGCCTTGGTGGGGGCCAACGGGGCCGGCAAGACGACGCTGGTGCGCCATTTAAATGGCCTGGTCAAGCCAGGCCACGGGCGCGTGGTGGTGGCCGGCAAGGACACCGGGCGCTTTGCCACCTCGGTGCTGGCGCGCCACATCGGGATCGCCTTTCAAAATCCCAACAGCCAGTTTTTCAAGTTGACGGTGGCCGACGAAATCCGCGTGGCGCCCCGGGCACTGGGAGGCGAGGACGAGCCCTGGTTGGCGGAACTGGCCCGACGGCTGCAGCTTGAGGATCTGATGGCACGGGCGCCGTTTCGGCTGAGCAGCGGCGAAAAAAAACGCGTGGCCTTTGCCGCGGCCCTGGCGTCCCGGCCGGACGTGCTGGTGCTCGACGAGCCCACCGCCGGCCAGGACGCGTTTTTCCGTCGCGCTCTGGCGGCGCTGTTAACCCATCTGGCCGCCGATGGCACGGCGGTGCTGATGGTGACCCACGATCTGGCCTTTGCCGAGCGCACCGCCGGGCGCTGGCTGGTGCTGTGCGACGGCACCATCGCCGCCGACAGCACCCCGGCGGCCGTCATGGCCGATGCCGCCCTGCTGGCCCGCAGCGGCCTTTTGCGTACCGACGCCGCCTGCCTGGCCGCCCGGCTCGGAAAGATCGGCCATGGGTGATCCGCGCAGCCGTCTGGCCCTGGCCTGCGGGTTTACCGGGGCGGTGGTGGCCGCCGTGCGGCCCGAGGCCATCATCGGCGGCTTCTTGACGTTGTTGGTCGTGGTGGCCGCCCTGGGGCTGGGGCCTGCCTATCGGCGCTGGCTGCGTCTGGTGGTGCCCATGGCGCTTTTCTTCGGGGCGCTGTCCGCGTGGGCCGCGGGCATGGCAGCCGGCGGCGCCGCCGCGCTCAAGCTGCTGAGCCTGACGACGACCTTCTTTCTTTTTTTCGAGACCACCGCCCCGGAGGACCTGGGCAACTGCCTGGTCCGGGCGGGGATGCCGTTTGCAGTGGCCTTTGTCTTTGCCTCGGCGCTGCAGTTCGTGCCGCTGATCGGGCGCAAGGCCCGGGCGGTGATGGATGCCCAGCGATCCCGGGGTATTGGCCTGGAGGCCGGATGGGGTATGGTGCGCCATTGGCCGGCGTTTCTCGCGCCATTGCTGATCCAGGCCTTTGAGTTGGCCGACGAACTGGCCGAGGCCATGGAGGCGCGTGGCTTTGGCCGGGCCGGCCGCACCTTCTATCGGGACTATCGGATGGGTACGGCCGACTGGCTGGCGGTGGCCGGCGGCCTCGGCTTGCTCTTGGTGGGCATATGGTGGCTGTGAACCATCACTTTAGCTCACTCCAAACATTTAACTTTATCCTGAGTTGAGCGATTGTCGAGGTTGCCGCAGATTATACTTTGTTTCGAAATTTAAAACGCTCAGTTCAGGTTTATCACTTGCAACAAGGCTGCCTCGGCGTAGCCAATTGACTCTGACCATGCCCTGAAGCTCTTAAAGGTGGAATAATGACACGTTGCCATCGCCATGGCGATATGGCAACTACTTGTGGTCCGAGAGACGCTGGACGAGTGTATTGGCGAAATTCTTGAAAAAGAGAAGCTGGACCGTCTCCGGGGAGCGGTCGATGATGGTGGCGCTGATCTTGATCAGGATGCAGTCGGTGCTGGCGACGACAGCGGCGGTCCGGGCCTGGCCGGCGATATAGGCCATTTCACCGAAACATTCCCCGACCCCGATAATGGCGATTTCCTTGTTCCCCTTCAGGATCCTGGCCTTGCCGCTGAGGATGATGAAAAAAGTGTCGTCGATATCCCCTTCGTTGACGATGATTTTGTCCTTGGGAACCTTGATCAGGGTGTTGGACGAAATCAGGGTCTCCAGGTGCTGCCTGGGAAATTGCTGGAAGAATTTGACGTTCTGAACCAGATCGATGACGTCCTTGGCACGGCCGTTGAAAGCCACGGCCTTGTCGGCAATACCGCGAAGAGCCACCCTCAGATCGAAGGCCAACTCCATGCAGCTCTGATAGCGGTCTTCAATTTTCTTTGCCATGGCCTTTTGCAGAATGCCCTGGAGGATTGGAGGCAGATCGGGGCGGAGACAGTGGGCCGGGACCGGTTCTTCGTTGGTGATCTTGTACATGATGGCGAAGTTATTGTTCCCGCCAAAGGCCTGGGTGCCGGTCAGCATCTCGTAGAGAACGCAACCCAGCGAAAAAATATCGCTGAAACTGCCGATGGCCTCATCCTTGAGCTGCTCAGGTGCCATGTAGCTCGGGGTACCCCATATGCCCATTTCCGAGGTCTGCTCGGTCATTTGGGCAATGCCGAAGTCGGTGATCTTTGCGGTGCCGTTGTCATCGAGCATGATGTTGGAGGGCTTGATATCCCGGTGGATCACATGCTGTTGGTGGGCATAGTCCAGTGCCTGGCAGATAGTGAAGACGCACTCCACAACCTTGGAAAGAGGCAGCAGGCAGCCCTTGCGGCAACAGGCCTCAAGGGTCGTGCCGGAAATGTACTCCATGGTGATATAGCAATATTCGTTATAGAGCCCGGCATCGTAAATGGCCACAATGTTGGGGTGGTTGAGCCGGCCGGCGGATTGGGCTTCGACAAAAAAATTCATCCGCTCCTTGTCCGAAGCCGGTTTGGCGAGCTTGACCGCTACATGGCGGTTGATAAAAGGATCCCGACCGAGATAGACCACCGCCGTTCCGCCTTGCCCCAGTTTTTTGACGATCTGGTACCGGTCGATCTTTTTAAGGTCTTGCAGGCCCTTGATGAAATTGGCGTCAATCCGCTCTTCGTTCACTCATGGTTCCTTTCAGCCGTCGTATTTGACGAAGCAATGATACTGACCTTTCATTTTTCGCCTTCCATCGATATTGCGGATGGGGGGAGAGACCGGAGACACATGGGCCGAACCCAGCCCAATGACGTCGATCCGTTCCCGGGAGCCGCCCGAGCGTTTGCGGAAGCAGCGCCGATCCGATCGGCTCAAGGCGCAAACCCGACCGTTCATGTAATCAGGGCAGTTTTTTGAAATGGTGACGGGACATTCCGGATGCTTGGCAGACATAAACTCCTTTCACGGCATTTTGCCGGTAAACAGCATCTCCAGGTAAAAGCGTGTCCAGGGGTCGGCGTCGTCATCCATTGCCGCGGAGAGATCCCGGTTGCGAGCGGCCATCCGGTCCCGAACCGTTGCGGCCAGGCGCTTTCCCAGTTCGACGCCGAACTGGTCAAAGGGGTTGATATCCCAGACAAAGGCTTCGAAGACCGTTTTGGCCTCATAGAAAGCGAGCAGCCGTCCGATGCTCTCAGGACTCAGGTCCGGCAGGATCAGGGTCGAAGACGGACGGTTGCCAGAAAAGGCGCGGGCCGGGTCGTTGTCGGTCGAACCGGCGGCCAGTGCGGCCGGTTGGGCGATGAGGTTGGCCCATAGTTCCTGGTGATTGGTTACCCCGCGGCTGGTTTCGGCAAACCGCTCATGGTCCGGACGGATCACGCCGATGAAGTCGATGGGAAAGGACCGTCCCTGATGGGCCAGCTGGAAAAAAGAATGTTGGGCGTTGGTGCCTGGTTCGCCGAAAATGATGGGCCCGGCAGGGATCTCAAGGGGAACGCCGTCAACGGTGACGGATTTGCCGTTGCTTTCCATGTTGAGTTGCTGGATATGGGGCGCCAGTTTGGCCAGCGGCGACGCATAAGGGATGATGGCCTGGGCCGGATACCCCAAAAAGGTGTTGTTCCATACCGATATCAGGGCGGCGACCAGGGGCAGGTTGTCACGGGCCGACGAGCCCGCGGCATGACGGTCCATGGCTTCGGCCCCCCGCAGAAACATCTCGAACCGATCGTATCCCAAATAGAGTCCCAGGGGCAGGGCACCCACTGCCGATGAGACGCTGTACCGGCCGCCAATGAAGTCGAACATGTGAAAGACGCCCAGCAGAGGACGGTCCGTTCGGTCTCCCGGGCTCCCCTGACTGGTGACCGCGGCCATGTGCCGGGACGGATCAAGCCCCCGGTCGGCCATGTAGCGTTCTGCCTGACGGGCATTGGCCATGGTTTCCGCTGTGGTGTAGCTTTTGGAGATGATGATCCACAGGGTGGCCTCGGGGTCGATGGCATTGACCACCGCCCCGAAATTGTCAATGTCTACGTTGGACAGGAAATGAAGGGTGATCCCCTTGTCCGCCCGGGCGGCCAGGGCCCGGGCAACGAATTCCGTACCCAGGTAGGAGCCGCCGATGCCCACCACGACCACATGGGCAAAGGGTTTACCGGTGGACCCGCAAATCTCACCATTTTCGACCTTTCGGCAGAAATCTTCAACCTCCCTTCGTACCCTCCCGATGTCGGCCATGATGTCGCGTCCGTCGACGTTCACCGGCCCGGGCTCGAACCGTCGCGCCGCCGTATGCAGGGCCGCACGCTTTTCCGTGACGTTGACCGTTGCGCCGGCCATCATCTCCTGGAAGCGGGCGACCAGTTTCAGGTCACCAGCCAGTTCGGTTAGGGTCACCATGACCTTGTCGTCGACACCCTGACGGGAATAGTCGTAGAAAAGGCCGCCGCCGGAAAGGGAGAACCGTTCCAGCCGGCTGGGGTCGGAGAGCAGCGAGACAAGATGCTTTTCAGGGGTTTCCATTACCCTGGCCAGGGACTGTAAAACATCCCAGCGGGGGGGGCGGGCGGAGGGACGGCATTCCATGGCGTGTCTCCTTTGCCGTAATCGTAAGCATCAATGAATTAAAGCAGTTTACCACCGAAATGGTCGCGCGTCACCCGTTTCCGCACACATAAGCTGAAAGATCGTCATTGAGACGCATCGGGATTCTGCGGCCCGTTTCCAAGCTCGGTCAATTTCCGGTAAACATCGTCGATGACGCCGGTGGAAACACGGGCCATGGCGCGACTCATGGCCGCCACCATCGCCGCGGGCGCGCGGCCGTCGAAGGGCTCGCGGGTGCTGTAGGTCTTTTGCAGGAGAAGTTGCTGGCTGATGTCGGGCGTATCGGTACGAAGCAGGGTTGCCGTGACGGACAGCACGGCGGTCTGTCCCGGACCCATATTGTCTTCATACAGCTCTTCGACAATGCCTTCGATCCGAAAGGCGGTGTCGGCCCGGGTGTCGTCGACGAAAATGCCGCCGAACAGACCGGACTGCCCCAGATCCCGGGCGAGGAAGAAGGTGACCATATCCCCGGGTTGGGATCGCCAGCGATGGTATTCATCGGCGTTGCGCTGAAATTGAGAAGATCGGTATAAAAAACGCGTGGTGTTGTATGGGGGTGTGGCCCGGAACCTGGCCAAACGGATGGCTGCCCCGACTGGAGGGCCGGCCTCTATCTGTGGCGAGGGGTATTCCAGAATATAATGGTCGACCGGGTGTTGGGACTGCACAACGTTAAAACAGGCCGATAGGGCCAGACATCCACAAAGGGTCGACAGAATTCTCAGAAATGTCAGAAAGTTTCGGGGATTCTGATGGGTGTGCATACGAGCATGTCTCCCATTGGGCAGTGAACTAAAGTTTGAAGGGTTTTCAACCCATCCCCTTCGGGGCAATCCAATGCTATGCCCGCCGGGGTGTGGCATTGTCACTCCCGAACCGGGTTTTCCTGAAGCCTGGGCGGCGGTGGTGGCGCGGCAAAGAGCAACCGCGACGGTTGGGCCGAGAGTTCTTCCATGAGCTGGTTCAGGTTATGGCTGGCGAGAGCCAGGTTTTCAAGGGTCATGGCAAGGTGATCCTGAACGTCCATGAGACGGCTGCCTTCTTGTTTGAGCAGATGGTTTCCCTGGCTGACCAAGGCGGCGCTTTGCCCCAGAACGGCCTTGGCCGCCTGAACGGTCTGCCGAATTTCGGCCAGGGCCAGGGTGACGTCGTCGCGGCTGTCTGCCACCAGTCCATCGACATGAACGAAGGTCGTTTTGATCTGACCGACGGCCTTTCCGGCATGGCGGGTCAATTGGCTCAGGTCGGTTCCGGCCGCTTCGACCGCGCCCACCGCGGTGTTCCAGCGGGCCAGGGCGTCGCTGATCTCCATGGATAGTCGTCCCAATTCCAGGTCGGCAACCGAGGTGTCGACCCGTGAAAGGAGGGCCTTGACCCGATCGGAAATTCCCCCCAGGTCCATGGCTTTGATTTGATTGAGAGCTTCGTTGAAACTATCGATAATTCGACTGATTTCAGACGGTTTGGTGTATACGACCGGGTATTCCGGTTTGAAGGTGAGCTTGGGGGACATGTCCGGCTCCCCGACCTCTTTTCGGTCGAGTTCCATGAACATGATGCCGGTGATCCCCACCGATTTGAGCTGGGCCACCATGGCCTCGTCCGGTTTCAGGTCGGTTTCGACCTTGAGCACCACTTCAATCAGGGTGGCGTCAGGGGCCACCTGAATGCTGGCCACCCGGCCTATGGATACCCCGCGGTATTTGACCGGACTGTCTTTGCTGAGCCCTTGAACCGACTCGTCGAAATAGGCCGAGAAATAACGCCCCTTTTCGAACTGAGTCGACATACCGAGCCAGATGATGGCGATAAATGCGATGGCAAAACCGGTGAGAACGAAAACCCCGACGGTCAATTTGGTTTTGATGGATGCCATGGGTTCTTTCCTGTTGACGACGTCCGGTTAGCTTTCATCCATAAATGGCCTTTTTGCCCAATCTCAGCGTCAATCGGCGTCATCGCTTTGAAGCTGGGACGGGGATTCGGGTTGGCGGTTGAAAAAGCGCTGAACCACCGGATGGGTGCTGGCCGCCTTGAGCTCCCGCGGGTCCCCCTCGGCGATAATCCCCTTTGCCTCCTTGTCCAGCATGATCACCCGTTGGGCCACGGCAAAAATACTGGCCAGTTCATGGGTGACGATGACCATGGTGGTGCCGGTGGTGCCGTTGATGTGAAGGATCAACTGGTCAATCTCGGCCGAGGTTACCGGGTCCAATCCGGCCGAGGGCTCGTCCAGAAAAAGAATTCTGGGGCTCAGGGCCAGAGCCCTGGCCAGCCCGGCCCGCTTTTTCATGCCGCCGCTGAGTTCTGAGGGAAAATGCGCCTCGAATCCGCTCAGCCCCACCATGTGTAGTTTCATCCGCACCAGCGTATCAATGGCATGGCGATCCAGGTCGGTATAGGTTTCGATGGCCAGGGCCACATTTTGGGCCACGGTCATGGACCCGAACAGGGCGCCACCCTGAAACAGGACGGCGATCTTGCTCAGGGTCCCGCGGTACTCGGCGTCGCTGCAGGTGGTGATGTCCACCCCGTCGATGCGGATGGTTCCGGCATGGGGGACATTGAGGCCGATGAGGTGGCGGAGCAGGGTGCTCTTGCCGCATCCGCTTCCACCTAAAATGACCAGGATTTCGCCTCGATACACCTCCATACCCACCCCTTCAAGGATCGTGGTATCCCCGTAACGTGCGGTCAAATTCCGGACTTCGATCAGGGTGGGGCGGTCCATGGGACAGCAGGTCCTTTATGCAAGGGACTAAAGTGAACTAATCCGCCAGAGGCGGACAAGAGGTTTGGAGTGAGCTAAAGTCAAGGAATTCTGCCTTAAAAAGGATTGTCGAATTTGAGATTGCCGAATTGTCGAATTAAAGGTAGTCCGTCAATTTGCCAATCCGTTAATAAAAAAATGGTGGAGCGAAGCGACTCCTCAACTTTAGCTCACTTTAGCTCACTCCACACTTAATGGGGTCGGCCTTCCACCCCCTTCAGCCTTCAGCCTTTCACCCTTGGCCCTAAATTCACCAGGTGCCACGGAGGATCGCAAAGGCCGAGTCGGACAAAATAATCAAAAAAATACTGGTCACCACCGCTGAGGTGGCGGCGTTTCCCACGGCGTCGGCGCCACCCCGGGTCTGAAATCCGCGCAGGCATCCCACCAGGGCGATGATGACGGCAAACACCAGGCTCTTGCCCGCCCCCCAGCAGACTTCAAAGAAGGTCAGGGTTTCCACGGTCTTGGCCATGTAGGAGACCGTGGTCAGGTCGAGCACGAAAACCCCCACCACGAGACCACCGGCAATGGCGAAAATATCGGAAAACAGGGTCAGCAGGGGGACCACGATCAGGGCGGCAAGAATTCGCGGCACAGCCAGAAACAGGGCCGGTTCAAACCCCATGGTCACCAGGGCATCAACCTCTTCTGAGATTTTCATGGTACCGATTTCGGCGGCAAATGCCGAACCGGACCGCCCGGCAACAACGATGGCGGTCATGATCGGTCCCAGTTCCGACACCATGGCGATGGAGACCAGGGAGGCCACATAGATGTTGGCGCCGAACTGTTCGAGCTGCAGGGACGACATGAATGCCATCACCAGGCCGAGCAGAAAGCTGATCAGGCCGACGATGGGCAGGGCGTTGACGCCGGTCTTTTCCATGCAGGTAATGGTATCGCCCAACCGGAGAGCGCGGGGGTGAACCAGGATGCGAAAAAAACTGATGGCCACCGAGCCCACAAAGCTGATCATGAACCGAAGGTTGTAGGCCTCGGTGATGGTGACGTCGCCCAACCGCACGATAATACCGCTTTTGGGCTTGCCGCCGGCAGGGGCGACGGCCGTCGGATCGTTGAACCCGACCATTGAAAGAAGGCGACGTGCTTTTCCTTTGGGATCGAAAATTTCAAAGAGGACCCCTCGGCTCTCGGCCGCTGATCGCAGCTCAAAGAGGAGAAGCACACCGGTATCGTCAATGGTCTCGAGTTTGGACAGATCCACGGTCAGGCCCATACCGTTGCTTTTGGCGGCAACGGGGCGCAACCGCTTCAGCATCCGGCCCGCGCTGAGAATATCGAGCCGCCCCTTCAGATAAATAACAGTGTTGCCATCTGACGTCTCGGCGATCTCGAATGTGGCGGCCGGATCCGTGGTCGGTCCCATCTTCTCGGCTTTCCAATGGATTGGTTCACTTCCGTCTGGAGCAGGAGACACTTTCGGCGAGTGCCGTGTGAATGCGATCGAGAATTTTGCACGCATCAATGCACTTGGGAAAATGATCCCGCTCCTCGCAGCCCCGGCAGGGGCTCTTGACCAGATATCCGATCTCGAAATCAAAGCGATACCGGGGCGGTTTGTTAGAATCCAGACGTGTCATGGGTTCCTGTATGCGGCCGGTCGGGCAAACCATGGCCCGTATCGGCGTGAATCCATGTCTGCGACCGTCGATGTTGCCGGCCCCGAAGACCTTTTCTTTGGGCGGCCACAGCGACCGGTGCAAACCGGTTGAAAAATTGCCGATGATGGTTAACATATCCTTTCTCGCATCTCAAGGTCAATGGACCCAATTACCCATAGGAGAAAGCAACCCATGCAATCCCCATCGGCCTGCTCCCGCCGGTCTTTTCTGTTTGTCGCCCTGGTGTTGATGGTTTTCGTTGCCATGTTTGATATCGCTCTTTATGCCATGGCGTCCGCGGGCGGCGGTGCCGCGCCGTTGGCATCGTGGGTTCCGTCCTGGCTTTCCGACGTTCTCATGCACGGGTTTTCGTCGGTGGTCTTGCCATCGACGGTCGTTATCTGGCTGGTCACCGTCCTGGTCCTATGGCGGTTCCATGCCGGCCTTTTTAAAAAGCTCGGTGCGACGGATACAGACGCGGCGCGGAAATCCCAAGGGAAAAAAACGCAGGCATCGGGCGGTCCGGTTCCGGATCCCGCGGCTGTTTTGAACCGGGAACGGCGCTTTTATGTTCACCTGCTGACGCTGATGCAGCGAGAGGGGCGGCTGATCGATTTTTTGTTTGAAAACCTGGAAACCTATGAAGACGCTCAGATCGGCGCTGCTGCCCGCAGCGTCCATTCGGGATGCCGGAAAATCCTGGACCGGTACCTGACGGTCGCCCCTCTCCTTAGTGAGGCCGAAGAGAGCCCGATCACCATCCCCCCCGGCTTTGATCCACGGTCCATGACCCTCACGGGCAACGTCACCGGCGAGCCGCCCTTTTCAGGGCAGGTCCGCCATCGGGGCTGGCAGGTCAAGCGCTTCAACCTGCCCACCCTGACGGAAACCGAAGACGCGGCTGTGCTGACGCCGGCTGAAATCGAAATCGGATAAGGCCCATTATGACCCATGACGTTGCTTCGCCGTTCATCATCGGTATCGATCTGGGAACCACCAATTCGGCGGTCTCCTTTGTTGACATGAGAGAAGGGGTCCCGGAGGCCGCCACTATCCGGTCCTTTCCCATTCAGCAGCTCACCGGCCCCGGAGAGCTTTCGACTCTGGCGGTACTGCCGTCTTTTCTTTATATTCCAGGTTCATATGATATCTCTGTCACTTCGGTGACCCATCCATGGCAAAAGCCTGACGACAACTTTGCCGGTGCCTTTGCCAGGGACCAGGGGGCGCGGGTGCCGGCACGGCTGGTCGCATCGGCCAAGAGCTGGCTCTGCCATGCAGGCGCTGATCGGGAGGGGAGAATCCTGCCCTGGGGTGCCGGGGACGAAGTGGGACGGATCTCCCCGGTCCGGGCCACGGCTGCCTATCTGGCGCATCTGCGAAAGGCATGGAACCGGTCCTGGGGCGAAGATGACGAATATTATATGGAAAACCAAACGGTTGTCGTTACGGTTCCGGCCTCTTTTGATGAAGTGGCGCGGGAATTCACCGTCACGGCGGCAAAAGAGGCCGGCCTTGGCCGGATTATCCTGATCGAGGAGCCCCTGGCAGCCTTTTATTCCTGGCTGATCCGGCATGAAAAACGCTGGCAGGACCATGTGCATCCCGGGGAACTGATCCTGGTCTGCGACGTGGGGGGTGGCACCACGGACTTTACCCTGATCTCCCTTCGGGACGTGGACGGCAGCCCCCGGTTTGAACGGATCGCCGTGGGGGATCACCTGATCCTGGGGGGCGACAACGTGGACCTGGCCCTGGCGCGGATGGTCGAAGAGAGGTTAAAGGATGCCGGCCGGGCCATGGCCGGCGACTCCTTGCGCAACCTGATCCATCAGTGCCGACAGGTCAAGGAAACCCTGCTTTCCGGCGATGCCGAGACCGGAAAAATTTCCCTGGCCGGCCGTGGCAGCCGCCTCATTGCCGGCACCGTCACCGCCGAACTGGACCGGGAGACCGTGGAATCGGCCGTCCTGGACGCTTTTTTCCCGGTTGTGGCACCCGATGATGCGGGCCCGACAGGGGAGGGGGGGGCGGTCACCGAATTCGGCCTGCCGTATGAACCGGACCCGGCCATCACCCGGCACCTGGGCCGGTTTCTGGAACGCCACCGGGAAGATGTGGCACGGCTTTTGGGCCGGGACTCGGCGTTTCCGGACCTGATTCTTTTCAACGGCGGCAGCCTGAAGCCGCCCCTGACCCAGGACCGGATCCGGCAGTCCCTGCGGCACTGGTTCGGCCAGTCCGATATTTCCGTCCCCCGCGTGCTGGAAAACCCGGGCCCGGACATTGCCGTCTCCTTGGGGGCCACCTACTACGGCCTGGTCAAGGCCGGCCACGGGGTGCGGGTCGGCAGCGGCAGCGCCCGGTCATTTTACCTGGGCGTGGAAAAGCCGTCGGCCGCGTCGGACGACGCCACACCGGTGGCCATTTGTCTGGTAGAGCGTGGCCAGCAAGAGGGGACTGAAATCGTTTTGCCGGACGGGGATTTCGAAGTTCTGGCCAATCAGCCTGTGGCCTTTGACCTCTACAGCTCCAGCTACCGATCCGGCGACCGCTGCGGCCGGATCGTCACGGTGGACGAAACCCTCACGGCCCTGCCGCCCATGAAGACGGTGATCCAGTTCGGAAAATCCGGGGATGAAAGACAGGTGCCGGTCCGGGTGGAAGGATCATTTACAGAGATGGGGACCCTGGCCCTATGGTGCGGTTCGCGTATCAGCCCCCACCGGTGGCAGCTTCAGTTCCAGCTTCGAGGGGCGGCGGCGCCCCGGGAGATCCAGGAAACCGCCGTGCTGGATAGCGGAATCGTAGCGTCGGCCTGCAAGGCGATCCGGCAGTCTTTTTTGGCCCATGGCGACGGATCCGGGTTGGAAGGGCTGGGCAAAACCCTGGCCCGGATCATCGATATGCACAGGGACCGTTGGCCTTTGGGCGCCCTGCGGGCACTGGCCGATGAACTCATCGATCTCCAAACGGTCCGTCAAACCGGTCCCGCCTTTGAGGCCCGATGGCTCAACCTTATGGGATTCTGCCTTCGACCCGGTTTCGGAGACGGTTTCGATTCCCACCGGGCCCAGGCACTATGGAAGATTTACCCCAAGGGGCCCATCCATTCCCATCCCCAGGTGCGGACCGAATGGTGGATCCTCTGGCGCCGGGTGGCAGCCGGTCTCAGGCCCGGCCAGCAGCGCCAGATCGTTCAGGACCTATCTTCGGTGCTGATGCCGGGAAAAGGGGGCGGGGTAAAAATCGCTCCCCAGCAGCGGCTGGAAATGTGGATGGCCGTTTCCAATCTGGAACTGCTGCAACCGGCGGACAAGGTCAAATGGGGGCGGCACCTGTTGGCGGAAATCCACCCCAAGCGCTCCAAACCCCAGCAGTTGTGGTCCCTGTCACGGATCGGTGCCCGGCTTTTGCTCTACGGGTCGGCGGATCGGGTGGTGCCCGCGACTGAAGCGGAAAAATGGTGCGACGGGCTCATGGAAAAAAACTGGCGAAACCCGGTACCGGTAGGGATGGCCCTGGCCCAGATGGCCCGAAAAACCGGGGACCGGACCCGGGACCTGTCTCCTGCGGCCATGGCGCGGATCGGCGGCTGGCTGGCTGTCCACCCCAAGCTGGCCCACCTCTGCGAGCTACTGGAGCAGGTCGTCGCCCTGCAATCCAACGAGGCCCAGACCGTCTTTGGCGAGTCCCTGCCCAGGGGCCTGATTCTCAAGGGATGACCGGATAGGGGGCATTGTCGTTTGGGTCAATATTTATTTGAGTAACAGGATGGTCAGGATTTTGTTTTGCCGGCCGGAAGCCGGACAAGCAATAGGCCATCGCCTTCGGCGAATAAGTTTTTTGTTGAGGCACCGAATTTGGTGAATTGCCGCCAGGAACGTAAAGGTAAATCCACACGAAACACATAGGGCCCTAAGTTGAGCGATTGTCGAGGTTGCCGCAGGTACAAGGAAGATGTTTTTCCGCTATAGTCCTTTATGCGGGAAGGCATCTGACGTCCCGCCGAGGCGGGATAAGATCGGCAATCCCGACCTGTCGGGTCGTAGCTGAAAGCGAAGCCTGAAGGGTTTTAAATTTCGAAAGACAAAATAGGATGTTTATCTTTTAATATCGTTTGGTTATATGTTATTTCGAAATTTAAAACGCTCAGTTTAGGAGGGACCCTTTTAAGATATGGCAAAAATCCTCAATCTTTGAACCTTGAACTTTGAACCCTTTTACCCCTTCAGCCTTCCACCTTCAGTCTTCAGCCTTGACCCCTTGAACCCCATTCTCACAAATTGGCGATGAAAAAATTATATAACCAATTAATATAACAACATATTATCAAAGCCTCTGATTGGATTTTTGCACTGTGCATGGCGTGCATGGTGTGCATGATTTCAATAGGTTACGCATAGACTCGTCTGAGGAGGTTACAAATAGGTTACAAAAATCAGGGTTGAAACGCTCCCTTTCTTATAGCGTTTCCTGGCCTATTACCGGGATCGATTTATGGATGGCTGCAGGGGCAAGTCCCGTGCTCTATTCTAAAGCAGATCCTACTCTTCCAATTGATCAAGGTTGGTGCCAGAAATGGCCTTAAACGCCAAAATCAATAAAAATTTGCAATGATGCTAAGTTCTTGCTAAAAGGATTCTATACCTACCAGATCAGATGGGACGACTGACCGTTCAGGAACTTATGGGCTATAAGGATCTGAAAACCACAATGACATGCCCGGCGATGACATGGACGATGAGATGACCGGTGAGGGTGAGGCTGAATCAGATGGATTCACCGGGGAGGACGCCTTCTTCCTCGGCAGCGCCATGGGATGGGCCTACGAGGAAGGCCGGGAGGAGGCTGAGCGTCAGAGGTTGATCAAAAAGGAGTGGCGCGAATCCAAGAAAAATGAGTAGGATGGGACACCGCTTGAGCAATAAAACGGGCCGATGGGAATGGTGTTCCGGCGCGGAATGCCATTCCTAAGGTGCTATTTTACAATGATTCTGGAATATTATCGGGGATGGCAAACATTCTGCGGTCTGCCTTGTCAGCAAAAAAGGAGGTTTCAGGAGCTATCTGGTTTGGGTGTTCCAAGCTCCAGAAAATACACGCTGCCGATGTACGACAAAGATCCTGCGTCGGTATTTCATGTAGAACCGCCGGCTTCTTTCCGAGTTGAGTCGTTGCGCCTGGTAGGCGGTCCGCGATTGATATGG
>JAEINQ010000004.1 GCA_016342285.1 Desulfobacterales bacterium | reverse complement strand
CGTCATTGGGGGATGGGGGGGCAACGCCTCCTCCTCCCTGCATGGCTTTTCATTAACTTTCAACATACGAGGCACAACGATCACAAAGAAAAGGTTAGTTAATTTAATGCGTTAACTTTGTGTCCGTTGTGTCTTTGTGGTAAATCCGGACTTTTTACGAGACTATCAAACTTAGATCAGCGCCGGTTCGGCGTCAAGGCGGTCCCGGACGGAAAAGGGGGATGGGTCGTTAAAACGTCATCGGTTCAACACGTTCCAACAGGTGGTGGGTCTCTTTGTGCCAGGATTGGCCCCCATGCATTTCTGCCAATGCCTCGGTCAGATGGATGGTCCGGATGGTCCGCCGTTGCTGGCGCCCGAGTCCCTGGAGACAGGCGGGGCAGTTGGTGACGCAGACCGATTGGGGCGTTTGGGGGTCGATTTTGCCTGCCAGGGCTTCGGCTTTGCGCCGGAACATGGCATGGGCGATGTCGGGCCGGCTCAACGCCAGGGTCCCGGCTTCACCGCAGCAGTGGGGAACGGTGACCACCTTGCCGGCCCCGGCTTGCTTAAGCAGTGCCGCGCCCTGGCCGTCGAGGCTGTCATGGCAGGGGGCGTGGTAGAGACAGGAAAAGTCGCCGGAGACGGTCAGGCCATGGGTCAACAGAAAGCGGCTGACATCGGTGATCGCGCATTCCAGCAGGGTTTCGCATCCCATTTGCTCCAGGGACTGGCGGCAGGTACCGCAGGTGACCACGCAGGCGGTCAGGGTCTGATTGCCGAGCATTTCCCGGATCTGGCTCAACACCATGCTGTTTCTAAGGGCCAGGGCGCGATGCATCTGTTCCCTGGCGTTGGCCCGGGCGGCAAATCCGCAGCATAAAAAGGGCGGCGGCAGCACCACACGCATGCCGGATCGCAGCAGCAGATAGACGGCCGCGCGGGCAACGGAACTGTATAGCCTCTCGGAACCGCATCCGGGGAAATAAAAGACCGTGGCCCGGGCCTCGCCCCGGGGGTGAAGCACCAGGGCCTGATTGGCGTTGCCCGTTTCCAGGCCGTGGCGAAAGGGTTTGCCGGGCAGGCGGGGCAGCGGGGTCGTCAGGTAGGCCAGGGGCGGCTTTTTTACGGCCCGTGTCCATCCGGCAATCCCTGCGGCCACCCGGGCGCCGGCCCGTTGCAATTCGACGCCGGGCCCGAGAACGGTCCGACGGATTACGGTGTTGATCGGGCCGGATCGGGTGGCCATATATGCCAGGGCCAGCCGGGTGGCCACCGGGGGACGCTTGAAACGGCCATGGGCGAGAATCTGCCGCTGGAGGATTGAAATCTCGCCGGTATCGATGTCCACCGGACAAGGGGGCAGGCATTTGTGGCAAATGGTGCAGTGGTCCGCGATCTGTTTCAGATGGCGAAGCGGTTCCAGGCGTGTGGAAAGTCGGCGCTGGGCGTCGTAGAGCAGTGCTTCAATGATGGCGCCAAGGGCGATGTTCTTGTTTCTGGGGTGGGAAAAAAGGTTGCGGCCCGGGAAAAAGACACAACAGTCGGCCTTGCATCGGCCGCATCGAACGCACCGGGATATCTTTTCCGCCAGCGTTTCCAGGGATCCGTACCGAAGGATCCGGGCTTCGAGGCCGAGCAGGTTAAACGACGGGGTAAAGACCAGGTCGGGGACTTGCGGGTCCGAGAGTTTGCCGGGGTTGAAACGGCCATGGGGATCGATCCGGTCACGATACGTCTTTAGCGCCTGGAGGCGGTCGGTGTCGAGATACTTGAATTTGGTAAACCCGATGCCGTGCTCGCCGCTGACCACGCCGCCCAGTTCAACGGCTTTGGCCATGACCACATCGGCGGTTTCCCGGGCACGGGCCATCATATCGCGGTCGTTGGAAAAAACCGGAATATTGACATGGACATTGCCGTCACCGGCGTGCATGTGGGTGGCCACCACGATGCGTCTGGCCCGGATGTCTGCTGCAATCCCTTCGATTTCGCCGCTCACCCGGCTGTATCCCTGAAACAGGGCCAGCAGGTCGGTTTTCAGAGCGCCCAGGTGGGTCTCTTGGTCCAGGCGACCCTTTCCGGCCAGTTCAATGCGTTCCATGGCTTGGCGCAGAAGGGTTTTGGCCTCGGGGCGTTTGGCCTGAAGCCACTGGGGGTCTTCCAGGGGTTCGGCCCGGTCCAGGTAGGCCCCCAGTTGCCAGATGACCAGTTTTTGATTATATCGCTGCTCCTCGATGTTGAACTGGTCCACGAACTGGGAAAAATCAGCCAGGGCCGAAAGGGGCAAGACAATGTCTTCGTTGAGCTTAAAGGCATTGGTCCGGGCCGCGATGGCGCCCATGCGTTTGCGGTCCCGCCAGTAGCGGGTTGCTTCGACCTCGTCCTGGGCAAAGAAAACGCAGGTGTTGGGATAGGACGCCAGCAGTGCGGCGAGCTTGTTGCGTCCGTGTTCGAGCGACTCGAGCCCATGGGCCACCATGTCAATGAGCAGCACCGCCTTGGGCGGATCGTTTCGGGCCGCCTTCATCTTGTAACCGATGGCCCGAATGTACTCCTGGTCAAAGTGCTCCAGGGCCATGAGGGTTTCCTGGCCGCGGTTGACGAAGGCCTCGGACATCTTGCATATCACCCGGCTCGCCTCTTCCATATCTTCGCCGTAAAATTCCAGACAACAGGTGGCTTTGTGGCGGTAGGCCTTGTGGAGAATGAATTCGGCCGAGGTGATGATGCCGTCGCACCCTTCTTTTTGAATGCCCGGCAGACCGTTTAAGGCTTTGTTGGTGATGTCCTTGCCGAGCCCTTTTTTGCGGATGTCGGTGCCGGTAAGGTCGATGCGGCCGACCACCTGCCCGGATCGGGACCGGACTTCGAAACAGACCTGGTCCGAGGGGCGGATCTTTCGCAGGGGATGACCGATGCGGCGCACTTCCAGGTGCTCACCGCCGAGGACGGCGATGCGAAAAGAGAGCAGGTTGTCGATGGCCGTACCCCAAAGGACGGCGGTCTTGCCGCCTGCGTTTTCCGCGATATTACCGCCGATGGTGCAGGCCCAGGCGCTGGTGGGATCGGTGGCAAAGACCAGCCCCTGTCGGGCGGCGTAGTCCATGGCCTGTTCGGTGATGACGCCGGCCTCGAGCCGAATGACCGGGGCCAGCCGGGGGGCGCCGTCCACGCCGCGGAACCGTTCATGGGAGATGCCGTGGATCCGGTTGAGTTTTTCCGTGTTGACCACGACGCATTGGGCACTGACCGGCACGGCGCCGCCGGTCAGGCCGGTGCCGCCGCCCCGGGGCACGATGCCGACCCCGAGCTGGTCCAGGCGTGCGAGCAGCGGGGCGACCTGGTCTTCGGCACCGGGCCGGACCACCGATAGGGGCAGGTGCAGGCGCCAGTCCGTGGCATCGGTGGCGTGGCTGACCCGGGTGAAGGGGTCGAAAAAGAGGTTCTCCCGGCCGACAATGGGGGCCAGTGCCCTGGCCATGCGGCGACGGCGGCGGTCGGTCTGGCGAATCTCGTCTGCCAGGCTGCCCGCGTAATGGCGGCACTGCTCCAGGATTTGGCCCAAGTCCGGATCGGTTCCCCCATGTTCGGCCACGGTGTCCAGGTCAGTGGCCATGGTTCGAAAAAAACTCCGGCGGCGGGCCGGTGAATCCACCAGGTCCTGATAGACAAAGGGGTTTCGGTGAATGACGAACATGTCGCCGAGAAATCGCATGAGCAGCCGGGCCAGGCGGCCGCTTCGGCGCCTGAACCGCAGTCGTTCCAGGCGGTACCAGGCGTCTTGCCCCAGCATCAGGCGGACCACCTGCCCATCGTCGGCCGAGGTATAGTTAAAGGGAATCTCGCGGTGCTGCCGGTTCTCCATGGGTATTGGCCATTTAGTGTTTGCCGTCCAACCCTGTTCAGGGTATGCCGGAGGCTGATAAAGCGCCCGGGCCCGGAGGATTGGGCTTTGGGTTGCCTTTATAAGGCAGGAGTCCTGCCTGCGAATTGAACAAAAAGCGGAAGACTATTGAAAAAATGCAAGGAAATGTCAACATGCTTCTGATCCATCCACCGGTCGCCAAGCCCTGTGAGCCGCCGGTGGGCATTGCCACCCTGGCCGGTGCCCTCAAGGCGGGCGGGGCCTCGGTCCGGGTGCTGGACGCCGGCACCGAAGCCCTTCTTTTTTTGATGGATGGGGTCGCATCGGCCGACGATACCTGGACCCGTCGGGCCCTCCGCCATCGCCAGACCCACCGCCAGGCGCTGGTTAGATGGCCGATATATGCCCACCGGGACCGGTACGGGCGGGCGGTTCTTGATCTCAACCGGTTGCTGGAAGCCGCCTCAAGGCCGTCCGGCGTCCGGGTGGGCCTGGCCGACTATCACGACGGTGCCCGGACGCCCGTGCGCAGCCAGGATTTGCTGACAGCGGCCCATGATTACAAAAAGAGTGTATTCTATCCGTATTTTCAGGCGAGGGTCGGTCCCATCGTGACCGAAGATGCACCGGCGTGGGTGGGGATCAGCCTCAACTATCTCAGCCAGGCCCTGCCTGCCTTTGCTCTGATCGGTTTTCTTCGCCATGGTTTTCCCCGGACCCGGATCATTATTGGCGGTGGCCTGGTGACCTCCTGGATGAGTCGGCCGGATTGGCAAAACCCCTTTGCCGGCCTGGTCGACCGGGTGGTGGCCGGTCCCGGCGAGGACCTGCTGCTGGAACTGTGCGGCAAGGATCCCGGGCAAGAAGAAGGTTCATTGCCTGACTTTGACGCCTTCTTCCGGAGCGGCTATCTGGCTCCGGGTCCGGTGCTTCCCTATGCGGCCTCCCGGGGGTGCTACTGGAGCAAGTGCGCCTTTTGCCCGGAACGGGCCGAAGGGCGCGGCTACCGGCCCCGTGCGCCGCGGCAGGTGATTGCAGACCTCCACGCGCTTTGCGACCGCCACCGGCCGGCCCTGATCCACCTGGTGGACAACGCCCTGAGTCCGGCCCTGATGGGTGCCCTGGCCGACCATCCAACGGTAGCGCCGTGGTACGGGTTTGCCCGGGTCTCCCCCCAACTGGCTGATCCGGAATTCTGCCGGGCTTTAAAACGTTCGGGCTGCGTGATGATCAAACTCGGACTGGAGTCCGGCGATGCCGACGTCCTTAGGCGCATGGGCAAGGGGATCGACCCGACCCAGGCTGCCGCCGTGCTCGGTGCCCTGAACCGGGCCGGGATCGCCACCTATGTCTACCTGCTCTTCGGCACACCGTGGGAAGACGAAGCGGCGGCCGAAAGGACCCTTGAATTTACCGCAGCCCATGCCGATACGGTTGACTTCCTCAACCTGGCGGTCTTTAACCTGCCGGCCCACAGCCCTGAGGCGGCGGCGCTTACCACCCGTTCCTTCTACGCGGGCGATCTGAACCTTTATTCGGATTTTGTTCACCCGGCCGGCTGGTCCCGGGGCCGGGTGCGACGATTTCTGGAAAAGCGCTTTCGGCGCCAACCGGCCATTGCATCCATTCTCCGGCGTCAGCCGCCGCTTTTTACCTCCAACCATGCACCGCTGGCGGTTATGGCCCGCAACCGCCAAGCCCGGTGACCGGAACGTGGGGCCACCATCTACCCCCTCCCTTTTTGTAATTTGTACTTGGAATCCGTGCCCTGTGGCGTGGTCAGCGTTGGTTGGCTATGCCGATAGAATTGCGGGGAAATGGACTTTTTACGGGGCTGTCAACTTTAGTCACTTTAGCTCACTTTAGTCACTCCACACTTATCTGGGCAGTAACCCGGCCCCTTCCAAGGGCAACCCAAGGCCCGGTCCTGTGGGCCGGGATTCTTTCGAGGGAAAAGGCTTGACAGAAATAAAACAAACGTTTAATACAAACAATTAAAACAAACGTTGGTTTCGGGTCGGAGAAGAGAGGGAGAGCCATGGATCAGGCGGAGACCGGGGCGGCGAGAGAGCGGATCATGGATGCGGCCGGTGACGTGTTCGGGCGAAAAGGATACAAGGCAGCCACGGTTCGTGGAATTTGTCAACAGGCCGGGGTCAACCTGGCTGCGGTCAACTACTATTTCGGCGGCAAGCAGGCCCTGTACCGGGAAGTGGCCCTGGACCTGATCGGAAGGGTCTTCCGACGCTATCCGGTGGACGGAGGCCTGACCCCCCATGCGCCGGCGCCGGAACGTTTGCGGGCCTTTGTCCGGGCCACCTTTAACCGGCTGGTTTCACCGGGCGGGATCATGGCCGATTCGGGCAAGGGCCGGCTGGTGGCTCGGGAACTGGTCGATCCCTCCGAACTCCTGGAGGACGTGGTGGCGGATTTTATCCGGCCCACGGCCCAGGTTCTGGTCGCTATTGTCGGGGATCTGGTCGGACCCGACGCTGACCCCAAAGAGGTGGCCAAGTGCATGATCAGTGTCATCGGTCAGTGCTTCCATTATGCCATGGCCCGGCCCATCGTGACCCGCCTGACCGGTATGGACCTGACCGATGAGGCCACCCTCGAAGATTTGGTGGATCACGTTACCCGGTTTTCCCTGGCCGGTATGGAAAAGATTCGCGATCTTTCGGCCGAGGCTTGCCAAGACCGGGCAATCATTTCAAACAGCGAGGAACCGGGAAAATGAAAAAACGGTTGATTCTGTTGGCCGCGGCGGCAGCCGTCGCCGGTGTTGGGATTTGGGGGGTCTTTTTCCGGGCTCCGGCCGATCCGGGCCAGATCCGGCTTTCGGGAAATATCGAAGTGACCCAGGTGGACCTGGCCTTTAAGCTGGCCGGAAGGCTGAAAGATCGTTTGGTGGACGAAGGCGATCGGGTCCGCCGCGGCCAGGCGGTGGCCCGGCTCGACGCAGCCGACTACCGGTTGGAGGCGGCCCGGGCCGAGGCGGATCTGGCTTATGCCGAGGCTGTGCTGGCTGAACTTGAGGCGGGAAGTCGTCCAGAGGAGATTGCCCGTTCGCGGGCCCGCATGACCCAGGCCCGGTTTGCCCTGAGCGAACTGGCCACCGGCAGCCGGGCCCAGGAAATTGATGGGGCCAAGGCCCAACTGGCGCGGGCCCAGGCGGCAGAACGGGCCGCCCGGAGCCGCCTTGATCAGGCCGATGCCGATTTTAACCGGTATGAGGCGGTCTTTCGCGACGGCGGCATCAGCCAACAGGCCTTCGAAGGGTATCGTACCCAGCGTGATACGTTCCGCGGTGCCAGCGAGGAGGCCGCGGCCCAGGTGGCAGCGGCCCGGCAGGGGCTGAGCCTGATGGTGGAAGGGGTCCGCAAAGAGCGCATCCGCCAGGCCCGGGCCGCTCTGGCCCAGGCCGATGCCGAATACGCCCTGGTCTCGGCCGGCCCTCGGCCGGAAACCATCGCCCAGGGTCGGGCCCGGGCCATGGCGGCCCGGGCGGCCCTGAACCTGGCCCGGCAGCATCTGGCCGATACTGAGATCTTTTCCCCTTTGGACGGGGTGGTGTTGAGTAAATCCGCCGAGCCCGGGGCCATTGTCAATCCCGGCACCCCGGTGGTGACCGTTGCCGAGACCGGCAAGCTGTGGCTTCGGGCTTACCTGAGCGAAACCGACCTGGGCCGGGTGCGCCTGGGGCAGCCGGCAGCGGTTACCGTGGATGCCTTTCCCGAAAAGACTTACAGGGGCGTGCTGCGCTTTATCAGCAGCGAGGCCGAGTTCACCCCCAAGTCGGTCCAGACCTTTGAGGCACGGGTGAATCTGGTCTACCGGGTCAAGATTGCCATTGAAAATGCCGACGGCGGACTCAAGCCGGGAATGCCGGCCGATGCCCGCATGGAGGTCAAGCCGTGACCGACCCGGCGCCGGTGATTGCCGCCCGGGGGTTGACCCGGCGTTTCGGTGACCAGACAGCCGTGGACGGACTGACCCTGACGGTCGGCCGGGGAGAGATCTACGGCCTGGTGGGACCGGACGGGGCCGGAAAGACCACGACCCTGAGGATGCTGGCCGGAATTCTCGATCCAAGCGACGGCCGTGCCCGGGTGGCTGGATGCGATCTGCCCGAAGACCGGGCGACGGTCAAGGCCCATCTGGCTTACATGAGCCAGCGTTTCGGACTTTACCCGGATTTGACGGTTGCCGAGAATATCGACTTTTATGCCGACCTCTACGGCGAGCCGAGAAAAGGGCGACGGGAACGAATCGACGGCTTGCTGGCCTTCTCCAGCATGAGTCCTTTCAAAAAACGCCTGGCCGCCAACCTCTCCGGCGGTATGAAACAGAAGCTGCAACTGGTCTGTGCCCTGATCCACACCCCCGAGGTGCTCCTGCTCGACGAACCGACCAACGGCGTGGACCCGCTGAGCCGCAGGGATTTCTGGCGGATCCTCTACCGCCTGCTCAAGGACGGGGTGACCATTCTTGTCACCACCGCCTACCTCGACGAGGCCGAGCGCTGCAGCCGGGTGGGAATGATGAATGGCGGCAGGCTTATTGCCGAAGGAACCCCGGACGAACTGCGCCGCGGTTTCGGCCGCAAGATCCTGGCTGTGCGGAGCCCCCGGGCCCGAAGGGTTCGGGAAGTTTTACACAGAGACCTGGAAGATGTTGACGGTGTCGAACTCTTCGGCGATACGGTTCACGTGGTGTGCCATGATCCGGTGGAGACCGGGGAGAGGATCGCCGCGTCTTTGGACCGGGAAGGGCTCGCCACGGTAAAAATTCGGCAGATTTCGCCCACCCTCGAGGATATCTTCGTCCATACCCTTGGCCGGCAAGGCCCGGAGTTCCTTGCAGCGGTGCCTGTGGCCCCTCCCCGAAGCGCATCGACGGCGCCGGAGGCGGACCCGCTCCTTTTTCCGGCGGTCGAGGTGAAGAACCTGACCCGTCGGTTCGGCCAATTCACGGCGGTTGATGATCTGACCTTTTCCGTGCCCCGGGGCGAGATTTTCGGCTTCCTCGGCCCCAACGGCGCCGGCAAGAGCACCACCATCCGCATGCTCTGCGGGCTGCTGGCCCCTAGCGATGGAACGGGCCGCGTGGCCGGCGTCGACATGGTCACCGGAGCCGAACAGATCAAGGCACAGATCGGTTACATGAGCCAGCGCTTTTCCCTTTACGAGGACCTGACGGTGTCGGAGAATATCGATTTTTACGGTGGAATCTACGGGCTCGCCGGGCCGCGATTGGCCCGGCGAAAGGCCTGGGCCGTGGCCATGGCCGGACTCGAGGGGCGGCAGACGCGTATGACCCGGCTTCTGGCCGGAGGCTGGAAGCAGCGCCTGGCTCTGGCCTGCGCCATTTTGCACGAACCGCCCATCGTCTTTCTCGATGAGCCGACCAGCGGGGTGGACCCGCTGAGCCGCCGGCGGTTCTGGGACCTGATTTACGACATGGCCGAACAGGGGGTGACGGTCTTTGTCACCACCCACTACATGGAAGAGGCCGAGTACTGTGACCGGGTCGCGTTGATTTACCACGGGAAGATGGTGGCCCTGGATTCGCCCCATCGCCTCAAGACTCGCCTGGCCGGACAGACCCTTCTGGATCTGCGCTGCCCCAGGCCCCAGGATCTGATCGAAACCATCGAAGCCCTGGACGGGGTGATTGCCGCCGCCCTTTTCGGATCGGGCCTGCATGTGACCGTGGCCGATGCCGAACAGGGCGAGGCCGACATCAAGGCCGCCCTGGGCCGCATGGGGATCCACGGAGCTGTTGTGGAAAAGATTCCGCCCAATATGGAAGATGTCTTTGTCTCTCTCATCGAGGGCGAGGACCGGAAGAACGACGGATAGTTCCGAAAATGGGGAGAGATTGCTCGAAAAATAGAGATGCGGCTTCATTTAAGGCATTTCGAACTGGAAGCGACGTATCGCAGCCCCTTTCAGGGGCAACCCAAAGCCTGGTCCTTCGGGCCAGGACTCTTGATGAAAGGAGCCCCATCGGTGAATCTTTACCGCCTGTGGGCCGTTGCCCGAAAAGAGTTTATCCATGTGGTCAGGGACTGGCGCAGCCTGGTGCTCTCTGTCGCCATACCGATTCTTCTCATTGCTCTGTTCGGTTACGCCCTGACCATGGATCTCACCGATGTGCCCACGGCGGTTTGGGACCGATCGAACACCCCCCAAAGCCGGGACCTGTTGAGCCTTTATGACGGTTCGCCGTATTTTTCCCTGACCCGGTACGTGGACAACGACCGGGATTTGCGCGGCCTGCTCGACCGGGGCGAGGCCATGGTGGCCCTGGTGATTCCGTCGGATTTTGCCGATCGGGTCACCGGGGGCAGGGCCGCCTTTATTCAGGCCCTGGTGGACGGCAGCGAGACCAACAATGCCACCCTGGCCCTGGGATATGTCACCGCCGTAGGGCGGATCTACGCCGGTCGCCTGACTGTGGAGCGGCTGCACCGGCAGGGGGTAAGGCGCGGGCCGGGGGGGGTGGAACTGGAACCGCGGGCCTGGTACAACCCCGACCTTCGAAGCCAAAACGTCATCATTCCCGGCATCATTGCCCTGGTCATGGTGGTGATCGCCGCCATGCTCACCAGCGTGACCGTGGCGCGGGAGTGGGAGACCGGCACCATGGAACAGCTTATCAGCACCCCGATCCGGGTGCCGGAACTGGTCCTGGGCAAGGTGGTGCCCTATTTTGTCATCGGGCTCACCGACGTGGCCATTGCCGTGGTGGTGGGTCGCTGGGTCTTTGACGTGCCGCTGCGCGGAAGCACGGGCCTTCTTTTTGCCTCGGCTTCGATCTTTCTCACCGGCGCCCTGTTCCAGGGGCTGCTGCTGAGCATTGTCCTCAAGACCCAGGTCCTGGCCAACCAGATCGCCCTGGTTTTGGGATATCTGCCGACCCTGATCCTTTCCGGGTTTGTCTTCGGTATTCACAACATGCCCCTGCCGATCCAGGCCATCACCTTTCTCGTTCCGGGCCGCTATTTTATCACCATGCTTCGGGGGATCTATCTCAAGGGGATCGGCCTGGAGATCCTGTGGCTGGACGCGGCCCTGTTGACCCTCTACGCCGCGGTCATGGTGGTGCTGGCCCACCGGAAGATGCGCCTGACCCTGGAAGGATGACCCATGATCCGACGACTCAAATCCATGCTGGTCAAAGAGTTCCTTCAGATGCTTCGCGACCCGCGCATGCGGGCCGTGGTCCTGGTCATGCCCCTGGTCCAGCTTACGGTGATGGCCTTTGCCCTGACCACCGATGTGGCCCATATCCGGACCGCTGTGGTCGATCCGGAAAACACCCCCGAGAGCCGGGCACTGACGGTTGCGTTTTCCGCCGGCGGTTATTTTGACGTGGCCGTTGTGCTGAGGTCCGACAAGAGAGTAAAGGGCCTGCTCGATGCGGGTCGGATCCGGGCGGCGATTCGGATACCAGAGAATTTTGCCGCCGACCTCAGGGCCGGCCGCCTCGCCCGGGTCCAGGTTATCGCCGACGGCACCCTGAACAACGACACCGCCGTCATCATGAACTATGCCGGCCAGGCAGCGGCCCGGTTTAACGCGGACCGGCCGGGCCCATCACCGCTTTTTTCGGTCCACTCCCGGGTCTGGTTCAACCCCAACCTGGAGAGCAAATACTATTTTGTGCCGAGCCTGATCGCCCTGATGCTCATGCTCATCGGGCTGGTCCTGACCAGTCTGGCCATTGTCCGGGAAAAGGAGATCGGGACCATCGAGCAGGTGATGGTCACCCCGATCCGCCGGACCGAGTTTATCCTGGGAAAGACCCTGCCATTTCTGATCACCGGATTTGTCACCATGATCCTGATGTTTGCCATTGCCATGGCGGTCTTCGGGATCCGGATCCACGGCAGCCTGCCCCTGCTGGCCTTGACAGCCGGCATCTACATGCTGGGCAACCTCGGCCTGGCCCTTCTGGTCAGTGTCACGGCCCGGACCCAGCAGCAGGCCCTGCTGACGGCCTTTTTCATCCTGGTGCCGGCGATTTTGCTCAGCGGGTTTATTTTTCCCATCCGCAACATGCCCCACGGCGTTCAACTGGCGACCGTGTTCAACCCCATGCGCTGGTTTCTTCAGATTCTCCAGGGCATCGTGGTCAAGGGGGTTGGGATTGAAAGCCTCTGGAAACCCATTGCGGCCCAGACCCTGCTGGCCGCCGGGTTTCTGACCCTGGCGGTGGTAAAGTTCAGGAAAACACTGGAATAGGCCGGTTGGGTATCGGGCCTGTCATGCACTTAAAGGGGATTTCACCATGAAGACGTTTTTTCCACAACCGATGCTGCGTGCCCTGATCCTTTTGACCGGGGTGCTCTTTGCCGGGTCCGGGGCTGCCGGAGCCCGGACGTTGACCCTGGACCAGGCTGTAACCGAAGCACTGGCCCGCAATCCGCGGATGATCGAAACCGCTGCCCGACGACGGGCAGCCGAATACGGGGAAAAATCGGCCCGGGCCGATTTTTTCCCCCAGGTGACAACGGCCTACGGCTATTTGCGGCTGGAGGATGCCCCGTACCGGAACCTGCTTGGAAATGCCATGACCATGGGCTCTCAGCGGCAGCATCACTGGGAGGTTGAGATGGTCCAGCCGCTGTTTGCCGGCTTTGCGCTCACCTCAAACCATCGCCTGGCGCAGCTGGAGACCGAGACCCGGGAACTGGCACAGCGGCAGGTGGCCCTGGAGCTGTGCCGGCAGGTCAAACATGGCTATTTCGGACTGCTGTTGACCCAAGCCGAGCTGGCGACTGCCGAAACGGCCGAAGCCCACCTGCACGCCCATGTGTCCGACGCCCGCGGTCTTTTCGACCAGGGGTTGATCGCCAGAAACGACCTGCTCAAGACCCGTGTGGCCTTGGCCGAGGCGATCCAGAACCGCGTCCGGGCCGCCGGCCGGGTGAAGAGCGCACGGTCCGCCCTGAACGTTTTGCTGGGGCAGGCCTACGATGCTGACACCGAGGTGGCAGCGGCCGGTTTGGAAAAAACATTGCCTCTGCCGCCGTTGGCGGGCCTGGTGGCCGAGGCCCTGGCCAACCGGCCGGAAATCGCCTCGGTCCGGCGGGCCATGACAGCCTCGGCAGTCGAGGAGCAACGGGTCCGAAGTAACGACTATCCGCGGGTGTCGCTGGTCGGGCGCTACGAACAAGACGGCAAAGAGCCCGGCGGTCGGGATAACCCTTACACCAACGACCACAATGCCAGCATCGGGGTTCAGGCCCGGTGGGTCCTCTTTGAGGCTGGAAAAACCCGGGCCGGGGTTGCCCGGGTGCGAAACGAGGGACAGGCGGTCCAGGCGGCCCTAGAGGGATTGCAAGATCAGGTGAGCCTCGAGGTGCAGCAGGCGGTGCTGGATCTGACCGTGGCCGGCGAAAACATAGTCACTTCCGAACGGGCTCTGGACCAGGCCCGGGAACACTGGCGGATCGCCAATGTCCGGTACCGCCAGCAGTTGACCACGGCCACCGAGGTCCTCGATGCCCAGGCCTATCTCACGCGGGCGGAAAGTGCCTATCACGGGTCGCGGTTCGGTTACGCCATGGCCATGGCCGATCTGGACCGGGCCGTGGGTCGGCGCTGACCCGGCGGCCTTTTGACCCTGATATTTCCAGGGGTGGATCCGGAAAGGCTCTGACGCCGCGGCGAGAACAGCATCACCGCTTTTGGGGTGGCGGATTACTTCCCTTCCGATATGAGCTTGGTCAGGTCTTTGGAGATTCGCATGGGGCGGCCCTGGTGGGGCTCGATGATCAGTTCCAGGCGGGACCCTTCCTGAATCAGGCGAAAGCTTTTGGCCTGTTTCTGATATTTTCTCAACACATCGGCATACATCCTGAGCAGGGTTGCACCGATGCCGTAAAATTCCTCCGAACAGGCGATGACCCCGAGTTGGGGTTCTTCCTCCTTAACCTCCTTGTCGGATTTGCCGAACATGGCGGTTTTGAACTCGTCAAAGCTTTTGAACCGGTCCTTGGCGTCCTTTTCCAAGGCCTTTAAAATGGCGTCGCTGATGGCTTCGGGAATGTCCACGATCTCGCAGGGCGCCTTGGGTAGGGTGTTGAGGTGGGCAAAAATCATCTCTGCCGGACTGGAGACCTTGAACGGATGGGTGCCGGCAAATAGCTCGTAGAACGCCAGTCCCAGGGAATAGATGTCCGATGGGTAGTCGACCGTCTGGTTGACATCGAAGCGCTCCGGGGCGGTGTAGGCTGGGGAGATCATATAGGCTGACGTATGCTGGGTCTCGGAAGAAGAGAGCTTGGCGATGCCGAAGTCCATGATCCGTACCTGGTTGTTCAGGTCCAGGATGATGTTCTCCGGTTTGATGTCCCGGTGCATGACCTGCTGTTGGTGGGCGTAATGGAAGGCGTCCAGGGTTTGCGAAGCAATCCTGCAGGCCATATCAAAGGGGAACGTGCCCTCCTGCTCCTTGAGCATTTCCTTCAGGTCGGTTCCGGTGACGAAGTCCATGACGATGGCATAGTTTTCTCCGTGGGGGAAAAAATCGATGAACCGGCAGATGTTGGGATGGTTCATTTTGGAGAGAATGATGGCTTCGTGGAAAAATTTTCGGACCGCCCGTTCGTTTTCCAGCGCATCGGGGTTGAGAAGCTTGACGGCGACCGGGTTTCCCGCGGAGTCGGTGCATTTCCAGACCGATCCGAAGCCGCCGCGCCCTAAAAGCGTATCAACCTCATAGGTTCCGATCTTCGATGCCTCCTCGGGTACCGACGGCTCTGTCCGGTCGGTTTGCCCGGACGGGGGGCGGCTGCCGATGTCGATGGTTCCCGAATGCATGGGTTCGGCCGGTTCGGCCGGTCTATGGGGGGCGGTCTCCGGGGTCCATTTGGATTTGGTGCCGATGTCGATGGTTCCCGAGCCGTCGGAAACCGGTGCGGCCTGCTGCACGGTCTCATCGTGGCTGAAGATGAACCGATACCGGTCGAAATGGATTTCGTCTTCGTCTTCCAGCATGTAAGGGACGTTGGGTTTGATCTCCTTGCCGTTGACCTTTGTTTTGTTGGTGCTGTTGAGGTCGATGAGGACGTAGCCGTTTTCTCTTCTTTCGATGGTGGCATGCTTGCCGGAGACGGTTTTTTGCTTGATGATGTAGTCGTTGGTCATGGATCGGCCGATGCGAACCACCGGCTTGAACAGATCGTAGGAAGGGATGCCGGTGATGTTGGCCGGATCAAGGAGCCGGGCTATTTGTGCGCCTTGGGAGGTCATGGCTCTTCCTTGTTTTGCCTGCCACCGGCCGCCACAGGCAAAGCGCCTGTTACCCCATGATCAACGCGTCATGTTTCAGGGAGTTTTAATACCGATCGGCCTCAAGCAAACTATCATATCAGAAAAGGAATTGAATTCAAAACAAAAACCCGGGTGTGACCCATGCCCGAAAACCGTTGTGTGCCACGGTCCGTCCATTACCGGTCAAAGGCGCCGTGATCCAGAAAATGAGCGGTCTGATGCATGGCCTCGCGGTCGGTGACAAGAAATCCATGACTGCATGAAAGGGTTATGAAATCTTTCATCTCGGCCAGCTTGGCACGTTCCACGGTGACCTTGCCGTCGTCGGGGCCGGGTAAGAGGTGGGAAAAGAGTGGGTTGATGCTGAAGGTGCCGGCGATGATGCCGATCTCCAGGGGGATCGGTTGGAGACGGTTGGGCAGGCTTTGGGGGGTGGCGTCGAGTTGCTGGCCGGCCGGGCCCATGATCTTTCGATAGAGGAAGCAATTGCGCAGCCGTCCGGCCACTTCGCTCCCCTTGTTGGGCGGGCCGAGCATGACCATGCGGCTGCCCGGCGGCGCCGGCCGGTCCTGGAAGTAGTGCCTCACCAGGATGCCGCCAAGGGAGTGGCCGACAAAGTGGATGCGCCGAAACCCCTCTTTCCGGCAGGCGTCCACGGCCGGGGCCAGATGGCTACGGACCAGGGTTTCAACGGGGTGTCGGGTGGACGGGTAGTCCAGGTTGACCACAGCGTATCCCTTTGCTGCCAGAAGGTCGGCCAGGGGCTGCATGGCCCGCCGGGTGCGGGCCAGTCCGTGGAGCAAAATGACGCAGTCCCTGTCATGGGCCTTTGCGGCGTGGGGCGCCGCGGGCGCTTTTGCTTCCAGCGGGGTGGTCCCCATGGCCAGGATCCAAACGGAAAGTGCGGTCGGCAGCAAGACATTCATGGTCGGTGTCTCCGGGGCGTTCACTCTGACTGAATCCGCCGCTTCCAGTGGTGGGTTCTGAAAGAATTTGCCGTTTCGGCGAAAAAATGGCCAAGTGAATAGTCCATTCTCAGCCCTTCTTCTCCTTAACCCTGCCCATGAACTTGCCGGTGGACGGACTGACCCGGACCGTTTCCCCGGTTTCGAGATATTCGGGAATCATCACCGTCTCGCCGTTGGTCAATGTGGCCGGCTTGTTGCGGTTGGTGGCCGTGGCCCCTTTAATGGCCGGTGCTGTTTCCACAATCTCCACGTCGATGGTGGCAGGCAGGTCCACGGCAATGATCTGACCTTCCAGCAGCAGGGCGGTGACCCCTTCGAGTCCGTCCACGATCCAGGGGACCTGGCCCTCCAGGTGCTGTTCGGCCAGGGAGTACTGTTCATAGTTTTCCGTGTCCATGAAAATGTACATGTCCTGGTCCTGATAGAGAAAACTCACCTGCCGGCGCTCCAGTTCCAGGGGTTCCAGCGAGTCGTTCCCCTTAAACGTCTGGTCGAGTTTCTGCCCCTCGGGAATGATGGCGAAACGGACTTTGTAAAGGGTGCTCCCTCCCCTGGCCGCGGGGGTCTGGACCTCGATTTGTTTGACCTGGCAGATCCGATTGTTGATTCGGACGACGTTGCCTTTTTGAAGGTTGCAGGCTTTGATCACGTTGGGTTCTCCATCATTGAGTTTATCGTTTCCGGGCCAAGTGCCCGGCTTTGATCTCCCCATGGGCGGATTTCGCGGCCCGGCAGCCGCCTTGACACCCCGGGGGTGATTGCCTATACTGCCCGCGCCACAATGGCCCCGGACGCCGTTGTTTCAAGGAGCCGTAATTCAGGGCCATAAAAAAAATGTTTTGACCCCACAGGCGTTCTGTATCGGGTCAGGTTTAAACGATTTAAAGGTGAAAAGCCACAGCCACAGGCATAGTTGCTTTATTTTGATGGTTTTTTCAATACCCTGTAAATCCCTTTTTGATTTTCAAACCGGATTGTCGTTGCCATGATTCTTTCGCCCCTGTCAGCCGTATCCCCGGTGGACGGCCGCTATCGACGGACCGCAGCCCCCTTTGCCGACTATTTTTCCGAGAGCGCGCTGATCCGCTACCGGGTCCGGGTGGAGGTGGAATACTTCATCGCCCTGTGCGGGATTCCGCTGCCCCAGTTGGCCGATTTTGACCCGGCCTGCGTTTCGCCCCTGCGTTCCATCTACGAAACGTTTTCCCCCGAGGATGCCCAGCGGGTCAAGGACATCGAAAAGACCACAAACCACGATGTCAAGGCGGTGGAGTATCTGATTAAGGAGAAGTTCAAGGCGCTCGGGATTGAGCGGTACCAGGAATTCGTCCATTTCGGCCTGACCTCGCAGGACATCAACAACACGGCCGTACCGCTGGCCATGAAAGAGGCCTGGCTCGGCGTACTCCGGCCGGACCTGGAAACCGTCATCGATGCCCTGGCCCAACGGGCCTCTGCATGGAAGGACGTTTCCATGCTGGCCCGGACCCATGGCCAGCCCGCGTCTCCCACCCGTTTGGGTAAGGAAATCCAGGTCTTTGTCGAAAGGCTGCAAAAGCAACTGGCCCTGGTCGAAACCATCCCCTTTGCCGCCAAATTCGGCGGGGCCACCGGCAACTTCAACGCCCACCATGTGGCCTATCCGGAGATCGACTGGGGCGCCTTTGGTAACCGACTGGTCAACGGGGTCTTGGGGCTTTCCCGCTCCCGGGTCACCACCCAGATCGAACACTACGACCACATGGCCGCTTTTTTTGACAACATCAAGCGGATCAACACCATCCTGATAGACCTGTGCCGGGACGTCTGGACTTATATCTCCATGGCGTATTTCAAGCAAAAGATCCGGGCCGGCGAGGTGGGTTCATCGGCCATGCCCCACAAGGTCAACCCCATCGATTTTGAAAATGCCGAGGGGAATCTCGGCCTGGCCAACGCCATCTTTGAACACCTTTCAGCCAAACTGCCCGTCTCCCGGCTTCAGCGGGACCTGACCGATTCGACGGTCACCCGAAACATCGGGGTCCCGTTTGCCCATACCCGCATCGCCCTGACATCGATCCTACGGGGCCTGGATAAACTCATCATCAACGAGACGGCCATTGCCGCCGACCTGGAAGCCAACTGGGCCGTGGTGGCCGAGGCGATCCAGACCATCCTGCGCCGGGAGGGCTACCCCGAGCCCTTTGAAGCCTTAAAGTCCCTGACCCGCACCAACACCGTTATCGATCGTCAGGCCATGACCGACTTCATCGCAGCCCTGGATGTGTCAGAGGAGGTCCGGACAGAGCTGCTGGCCGTCACGCCACAGAACTATACCGGCATTGTTGATTTTTGACAGAATGGCACGGCCCCGCAGACATTGTCGCCATTGAACAGAACCCGGCCAAAGGCCGGGTTTTCTGCGTCCGGACGGTCTTTCCCCTGGCTCGGGCCTCGTCCGGGGGCTGATTCGGTGATCGGTCGTCGGGTGCCTGGTGATATTCCGGCCAGACCCGTTTTTTCCGGACCTGGCGGTTTTCAGCAGATGCGGACACGGCCCTCAAAGCCGAGCATATACTTCTGTGAGCCGTTTCACCGTACGGTCGAAATGGCCAATCGCTGCTTCAATGGGCGCTGGCGTGCGCATGTCCACCCCGGCGGCGGCCAGTTCGTCCAAGGGGTATTGGCTGCCGCCCAGGGAGAGAAAGTCGAGATAGGCCGCCACGGCATCGGCATCGCCTTCCAGGACCTTGCCTGCCAGGGCCAGGGCCGCGGAGATACCGGTGGCGTATTTGTAGACATAAAACGCCCGGTAAAAATGGGGAATGCGCAGACACTCCAGTTCCAGGACCGGATCCATGGCCAGGTGGGGTCCGAAATAGTCTTCAAGCAGGCTGCGGTAGATTTCCCGGAACGTCTCCAGGGTGACCGGTTTGTTGGCTTCGGTGAGGGTGTGGGTGATCGTTTCAAATTCGGCGAACATGGTCTGCCGAAAGAGGGTGGCGCGGATGTTGTCGATTTCCCGGTTCAGGACATAGGCGGTCATTTTCGGATCGTCCCGGTATTTTTCCAGGAGGTGGGCGCCCAGCAACGCCTCGTTAAAGGTGGAGGCCACTTCGGCCACGAAAATTGTATAGCCGTGGTTCACGTAAGACTGGCCCATTCGGGAATAGTGCGAATGCATGGAGTGGCCGGCTTCGTGGATCAGGGTGTAGAGGCTGTTGATGTTGCCCGCCTCGTAGTTCATCAGGATATACGGAGGTGAGTCGTAGCAGCCGGAAGAATAGGCCCCGCTCCGTTTGCCCCGGTTTTCATACCGGTCCACCCAGCCCTTGGCCAGCCCTTTTTCCAGGGTCTGCGTGTACTCGGCCCCCAGCGGCGCAAGGGATTCGACACAGGTGGCGACGGCCTCTTCGTAAGGGAGGTGAAAATCGATGTCGCCCACGATGGGCACGTAGGTGTCGTAAAAATGGAGATCTTCCAGCCCCAGGGCCTTTTTTCGAAAATCGAGGTATTTGAAAAGGGGGGCGAGGTTGGCTTTTACGGTGCCCACAAGGTTGTCGTAGACCGCCTCGGGAACATTGTCCTCGAACAGGGCCGCCTGCCTGGCATTGTCAAAACGGCGGGCCCTGGCGTAGAAGACGTCGTTTTTTGCCGAGCAGGCCAGGGCCGTGGACAGGGTGTGTTTGTGGTCGTCGTAGGCTTTGTAATATTGAAAAAAGGCTTTTTTACGAATCGACCGGTCCGGGTTGGCCTGGAACAGGATAAAATTGCCGTGGCTCAGTTCCCTGGCTTCCCCCGCTTCGTCCGTGAGGGAGCCGAAGGTCAGATCCACGTTGTCCAACTGGCCGAAGACCAGGCCTGGGGCCTGGGCCATTTCCCTGGTCATGGCCATGAGTTGCTCTTCGGTCTGACCCAGGGTGTGGGGTTTGGCCCGAAGCAGTTGCTCGATATAAAAACGATAATCAGCACACCGCTTGTCAATGGCAAAATTTCGGATCACATCTTCTTCGATGGCAAGAATTTCCGGACGGATGAAACTGGCCGCCTCTTCGGCGCGGGCATAGAGACCGGTGATCTGCTGATGAAAACCGAGGTAATCCTGATTCGACTTGTCTTCGTCGCTTTTCAGGTGGGCATAGGTGTAAAGGCGGTCGAGTTTCCGGGTCACCGAGAAGTGAAAGGCCAGGGCTTCTAAGAAGAGCTCCACGGATTCACCAAGTTTGCCCCGATATGGGTCGTAGCCGTGGATCTCCTCTTCAACGGCTTTAAACAACGCATGCCACTGGTCATCGGAGCCGAAGAGCGGCGTCAGGTTCCATTGATCGGATCGGTCGATTTGACTTCGCTCGGGGATTTTTTTTTCTGCCATGGTCGGGCTCCTAAAGGGCTCTTCGCTGTTTCATATGGGTGAAATTGTTCCCTACTGGCCCCCACACGAAATAGCGAGGAACCTCCTAAAGGGTTAGAGGGAGCGAGGATTCAAGGATTCTATGGGTCAGGGGCAATCAACCGTGCGTCATCGCCCCCGATCCAGCCAGAGCGGCGAAGCCGCGTTACATCAATTCGCCCGTGGCGAATTGATCAGGGGATCAACAGGCTCGATCCAGTGGTCTGTCTCGCCTCCAGGGCACGATGGGCGTCGGCAGCCTCGGCCAGGGGCCAGGTGCGGCCAATGTCCAGGCGTACCTTCCCCGATGTCACCACGTCAAACAGGTCTTGGGCGTGCTCGACCAGGTCTTCGCGCCGGGCCGTGTAGGTCATCAGGCTCGGTCGGGTGAGAAAAAGGGACCCCTTGGCGCCCAGCAGGCCGATGTCCACCGGCGGGACCTTCCCCGAGGACTGGCCAAAGGTGACCAGGGTTCCCATGGGACGCAGGCAGTCCAAGGATTTCATGAAGGTCGCCTTGCCCACGCTGTCGTAAACCACGTTCGCCCCGACGCCGTCGGTCAGATCCCGGACCCTTTGGGCAAAATCTTCCCGGTCGTAGAGGATGGGATGGTCACAGCCGTTGGCACGGGCCAGTTCGGCCTTGGCCTCGGAGCCGACCGTGCCGATAACCCGGGCGCCCAGGTGGCGGGCCCACTGGCAGACGAGCAGTCCGACCCCACCGGCAGCAGCATGGATCAAAATGGTGTCGCCTTTTTTGACCGGAACGCATTTTTTAAGCAGGTAGCGGGCCGTCATCCCCTGAAGCATCATGGCCGCGGCCTGGCGGGTGGAGATGGCCTCCGGCAGACGGATCAGACGGTGGGCGGGGATCCGGCGAATTTCGGCGTAGGCGCCGGCTGGAACACCGGCATAGGCGACCCGGTCGCCGACGGAGACCTCGGTGACGCCGTCGCCGATGGCTTCGACGATGCCGGCCCCTTCCAATCCCGGTACGGTCGGCAATGCCGGCAGGGGATAGAGTCCGCTGCGGTGGTAGATGTCAATGTAGTTGAGCCCGACGGCCTCGTGGCGCACCAGAGCTTCTCCGGGGGCGGGCTGTCCCGGATCAAAAGGTTCCCACTGTAGAACTTCGGGGCCTCCGGTTTTGTAAATGATCATGGCATGGGACATAGCGGTTTCTCCAGGATGGGGGTTGAGGCCGGTCAGACCACCCAACAATTCAGATGGTGATGGCCAAGTAAAAAAAATCAATTTACCACAAAGTGCTTAGCGCGGCATAGCGGCAACCAAAAAACGGTTCACCTCTTGGGTAACGGTGTTGTCATGGGGAATCAGTAATCATCGGCGTTGGGGCTGGCAACCCCTGTGGGTGGATTGGTAGCGGCCGAGGCTCAGAAAAAGGCGGATGTTTGGGGTGTCGTCCGTTCGAAGAGGGTCAATGCTTTTGGCACGGATCAGGCGTCGCCTTTGGCTATGCCCGACAAGTTTTCACGGATTCCACGGATTGGTTTTACCGCAAGGAAGCTCAATGCTCAAAATGTTAGTTGTTGTCATTCCCGCGAAGGCGGGAATCCAGTCTTTTCAGTTACTTCTGGATACCTGCCCCCTGCCTTAGCAGGGGCAAGCATGCAGGTATGACGGGATTTGGTGCTTTTTACGGGACCATTTTCCTTAGAATTGGAAATTAGATGTTAATCGCCTTGACCCCCATGGGGGCCTCCTGAGGTCTTCCGCGCTGCGAGGTGGTGGAGACTCACTCAGGCCGACGGAGCAACGCTGGGGTCGGCATGGGACGTCGGTGCTCGCCACAGGGCGACCAGGGCGCCGGTGGCGAATTTGGCCACGATTTCGCCGAAAATAATGGCCACCAGCATGGTCGGTTCAAATACACCGGCAAAGGCAATGACATTGAACAGAAGGCTGTCTAAGGGGATGCTGACCAGGTTGGAGCCGGTGACCCGCTGGATCCAGGACCGGTGAAGGAGCTTTTGGTAAACCTCCGTGTCGGCGGTCTCGCTTAAGACGATAGCGATAAAGGAAGCGACGATGATCCGCCATGGAACGTCTAAAAATGCCGATTCGAGCACCATGCCCAGAGCGGCGATGAAAATCATGCTGTAGACCGACCGTCGGCCGAAGCGATGGACACGGTCGCGCTGGGTGAAGGTGACGCCGAAGACCAGGGTCCCCACCGATACCATGCCGAAGACCGGCAAAGGGATGAACCAGGTCGCCGTATAGTTGGCCACCAGAACGGCGGCGATATAGATCAGCATGGAACGTTTCACGCGCGTTTCTCCATAAGGTGTTTCTTAAACCTGAGTTGAGCGATTGTCGCGGTTGCCTCGTCTACAAGGAAGATTTGTCTTTAAATTCGAACATATTATCTAGTATTTCGAAAGTGGAAACGCTTAATTTAGGTTAAAAGAGACCGTCGCCCAGAGGATGCCCCGGACCGGAAAGAGGCATTTACCCGGTCCGGTCGGTCCTGTCAACCCGTCGGGGCCGGATCACACCGGAAACTGGGTCTACCCTTATTTTGAACGAAAGGCGGACCCCAAAAATAGCGACCCAACCCATGCCTTCGGAACTGTAAGCAAAATCAGGGAAGAAGGCGCTGGCGCAGAACTTCGGAGATGTTTCGACGCCCGTCGATAATCCCGTGAATTACAACCGTTCGGCCGATGATTTCATAGATAATCCGATGCCTTTTGAGAACGAGTTGCCGGCAGGAAAAACCTCCGATCCCCTTGAATTCTTCTGGCATATGACCCCGTTCAGGGTTTTCCGAAAGGCTTTGACAGGTATCGGTTATTATCTTGGAGAGGCGCCGGGCGGTTTCAGGACGGCCTGCATTTTTGATATAGCGGTATATCTTTAGAAGGTCCTGCCTTGCGCCCCGGGAAAAAACAACGCCGTAGGGATTCATTGGGTAAAATCCCTGTCGATCATCTCGTTAAGCTCCCGGATCATTTGTTCAGCCGGAATGGTCCTGTCGTTTTTCAGATCCTCTTGTCCCAGCGAGATCATTTTCAGCAGGGCCAGAGTTTCCTGGATCCGCTCATATTCCTCAATGTCCTGAATGACCGCTTTGGCTTCACCATGCTGGGTAATCACCATCGTCCCGTGGGTGGCGTTCAGTTCCCTGATGATTTCGGCGGCATTGGCTTTAAAATAGCTGATGGGCTTGATGGCCTTGCTCAGTTCCATGGGGACCTCTGTTGGGTTTTTGTATGGTTTTCCTATGGTCTGAATTTAGGCTTTTTTCTGTTGGCCGTCAAGCCGGAATGGTCATGACCTTTCGTTACACCAAGATGGTTCGTCGATCTGAAATGCTGGGGTGGCATAGAAGATATTTATTTATGGCCGTCCCTTCCATTTTTTTAATTCACCGCCCGCTGGCGCTCAAGACGCAGAGATCGCTGAGAGGGGCATTCTTTTTTGTCTTTCTGCTGAGACGCCAGAAATGCAAAAGGGCCTCGAACATACTCCAAACTCCAAAAATGTCACTTCCGCCCGAAGGGCATGCACCATTTGTCCGGCCGGAGCACCGGTTTAGCTTTTGGATAAAAGCCCATTGCGCAAAATGGAACCTAAATTCCATGCCAGAAGAGGAAATAGAGGGGCACCCGGGGAAACGGGAGGAGCCGGTAGGCCACATCGGCCATATCCATCGGGGTGCCGCCCAGAAATTCGGCTGCTTCCCGGAATCCTGCCGGGTCGTTTCCGTATCGTTCCAGCAATGGGTCTAGTGGAAGGGTGTGGCGGCCTTTAAAATAATGGGCCTCACGCAGGTCACTGGGGCCGACCATATTCCTGCCCATGGGGTGCATTTGACGGACCCGGTTGAAATAAAGCAGGGAGAGCAACTCCAGCTGCTTGTCTTCCAGGGGTATCCAACCGTCCGGTCGGCGTTGGCAAATTCGCCTTTTTCCCCTTTCGATCCGGATGGTGAGGTTCAGTGAGGAAAATACCATGTCCGCCGCGCCATCCGGTTCGGCCAGGGTCATGTTGCACAGGGCCAACCGGTCTTTGTTTTTGAATACTATCCCAGTATTCTTCGGGGATATTGATGGGGTTGCCGTTGGGGGGTCCGGGCCGGCACGGGGGATTGGCGGCGCCGGGTTTGCATTTTCAGGTAGCCGTCGCCAAAGGGATAAGGGCCGGCGGTGAAATTTTCGCAAGGGAACTCGGCACAGTCCCGCAGGCAAAAGTCGACCCCCTTCAGCACGGCGCAGGCCAGGACCGGGCAGGGTGCGCCGAGAAGTTGCTCTTGCACCTGACACTTTTTTGCCGCTTCAGGGCTTTTGCCCGGCCCGCAGGTGGCACAAATCCCGAGAAGGTTCAGTTTGCATACATCGCAATTGATGCCGCAGGCTCCGGTGCTCATGAAAAGCTCCCCCAGTGATTGTGACCCCCAATCAAGCCGGTTTCGTAAAAGAACCGAAATATGCATTACGCGAATCCGTGTCATTCCGGCGTACCCTTTGGTACGCCGCATTCCTCAGGATTCGCAAGCTGTATTTCGGGCTTTTCCCAAACCGTTTGAAAGGTTCTTGGTGCAACGCAGGTATCGGGCAAATTGGCCATTTATGGATGGGCACTACGATAGACCTTCTTGATCAGGGTGATCACCAGCGGTATCCGGTGCAGGCTCCGGTCGATTTCCTCGGTGGCGCAAATCTGCCAGTCCTGGCAGTTGGCTGTCCCGTCGAGTTTTTTGTCGATGGCCGCCACCAGTCCGGCCACGTTGATGACCGGATGGTGCGAAAAGACCTGGGGCAGTCCGTAGGTGAGGTTGCAGGCCAGACACCGGCCGGGCCGCTGCTGCAGCTCGAAGGCGAACTCGGGGTGGTCGGCAGAAAAGACTATTCGTAGTGGTAGCGGCAACTGATCACGGTCAGGATGTTTTTATCGATTTGGTAGACCAACCGGTGTTCTTTGGTGATACGCCGAGACCAATAGCCCGATAGCTGAAACTTCAACCGTTCGGGCTTGCCGATGCCTTCTTCGGGATGACGGCCGATATCTTTGAGCAGTTCCCTGATGCGTTTGACAATGCGTTTGTCTTTGTCCAGGAACCACTCAAAATCCTTCCAGGCCTCTTCGGTGAACTGGATCTTCATAAATCGTCGGACCGGTAGTCGACCAGCTTGCCCTCGGTCGCTTGCTTTAACGAGCGTTCCAGATGCGCCCGGTTGGCTGGGGTGCTCAGCAGATAGGCTGTCTCTTCCATGGCCTGAAAATCCTCAATGGAAATCAACACCGCTTGTTCCTTGATCCGGCTGCCGACGATCACCGCCGGTTCCGAGTCTTTGCAAACTTGGTGAATCAGCGCTTTGAGATTTTTTTTGGCGTCCGTGTAGGTGACGGCTTTCATGGTGTCCCTTCCTTGGCCAGGGCCTTGTCGTGTTTGATTCTTCTGGCAAGTTTAAAAATATTATTTATGGGCTATGGTAACCATTTGAGGGGAAAAAATCCAGCTTCTTGTGTTTTACCCTTCGGGAAAGCCTGAGAATTCAATATTCAACTTCGTTCTCTTCGTTTCCTTTTGTAAAAAATCAAGGCTCAAGATTAATGACCAGCATCACCACGTGCAGCTTTTTGGATATCTCCCGGGTCTGGCCCAGCCGCCATGCACCGCAACGCATGCCGTTTCCCATCCGTCCGACGATGGCGTCCACCACCCCTTGGACATCGATGACCGGGTGGCGGGAAAAGACCTGGGGCAGTCCGTAGGTGAGGTTGCAGGCCAGACATTTGTCCGGGCCGCTGGTGTAGCTCGAAGGCGAAGGTCAGTCGGTCTTTGCCCTAGGATTCAAAGGTCGGACGGATGTTGTAGGCCCCGCCATCGGCGTCGCCGAGCAAGGTCTCAAAGAACCGGTCGGCCCTATCGCCGGGAAAGACCTCGGCCAGCCACTGGGGGGAGAACAGCTGATTTATGTCTTGGGTCATAGGGGATCATCTTTCTCGAAGCGGTGGCGCGCTGCCAGGGGTGTTTCAGAGGCCGGCGGACTATGGTCGGTCAGGAGCGGATGTCGTCCCGGTGCTTCAGGCTGATGGTCTCCAAGCGTCCGGCAAGGATGCAGGCCAGGTTTCGCATCATGCGATACCCCAGGCTCGGGTCCTGTTCGAACCGGGAGAGCAAACGGTTCCCGTCGAGTTTGAGCACCTCGATATCGTCGATGGCCGTGACCCGGGCCGACCGCCGGGATCTCCGGAGAAAGGCGATCTCTCCGAAAACCTCTCCTTGGCGAAAAAGGGCCAATTCCAGGTTGTGAGGGTGCTGATCAGCCTCGTAGGCATAGCCCAATTCCACGCTGACACGGCCATTGAGCAGGATGTAGATGTCGGTTTCCCGGCTCGATTCCTCAAAAACGATCTTTTCACGCCCAATGTGGACCTGTTCTCCACAGGCAAGAATCGTTTCCAGTTCACCAGCGCCCAACCCGTTAAAAATGTCAAACGATTGAACCGTTTCCTTCAGGTCCATGAGGTGTCTCCTGATTCGGTTTGGGAAGCTGCCCCACACTGGAAATTGGGAGTTGGATATTGGACATTAAGCCCTTCTATGGAGGGCCTCTTGAGGCCACCCGCTCTGCGGGTGGAGGCTCACTCCTGAGGTGATTGTTTTGCCCCCTATTGTGGGGCGGCGGCCAATTTGGCATCGCGGTCACGGTTCCAGTCGACCCAGGGATCTTTTTCGGCCGCGGGGTCGAACGCCTGGGGTTTTCCCGGCGTGCCGTCGGCGGCAATGCGCAGCCGTTGCAGTTTGGAAACGATGACTTCCTCCCACTTCTTTTCGGAAACCTCCGTGGGCCAGGCCATCTCCGTCCTCGGGGCGCCGGGTTCCACCAGGGGCGGTTCGACCCCCACGCGCCCTTCAAACACCGATACTTCGGTGCTGGTGTCCGCACTGGCGGCCACATTGAAAACCGTCCCCCTGACGCCCACAACAGCGGTCGGTGTATGGGTGTCGTAGTTGGCCCGCAATCCGCCGACGCTGCGGTTGATCTTGGACCACATTCGGCCCAGAATCAGTTTGGCAGACCATTTGCGTCGCTTATTGTTCTTGGTGAAGAGCGCCGTTTCGATGCCGTACACCGTTTCCGAGGCCAGACGGATGACGGAGCGATCCGGCAGGGTCAGTTCGACGATGCCGTCGGGCGCTGTATTGACGAACTGCCCTGGGCCAAGACGCTCCCCATCGGCAAGGGGCCGCCAGGGGCCTTTCTCGCTGTCTCCCACAAAGGTGCTACCCTCCTGAAATGTCACCCGGGCCACGCCCTGCGCCAGGGCAGGAGCGGAAAGAATCAAGAGCATCAGTACGGCAGAGGCCAGTGGTATCCAGCGTCTTTTCATCATTGTCATCCCCTGTTCAATTCAAAAAAAAGGAATCCATGTCCTGTAGGCGTGGTCAGCGTCAACGGGTTATGCCGATACACCCCTGTTGCAAGTGCCTAAAAAGTCAGTTTTTCTGTCTTGACCGAGGACCCGCCGTAGTTTTTGGGGCCGCTTTTGACCGGCGAGGGCGACGCCGTCTTTGTCGGCTGAGGCTCTGGGGTGCCGGTGACGATGATCACTCGGCCCTGGGTCAAAGGGCCGTTTTCGCCAAGGATCTCTTTGATCCGGGCGACGGCGGCGCTGTCCAGCATGAGAATCCCCTTGTCGTAGTAGGCGACCCGCTTGGCCCTGACGGTCAGCGGCCGGTCTCCGACCCGGGTGTCCCTTTGTGCCTCAGCCAGGGACCGGCTGTATCCAACCACCCCGTATTGTTGGACATAGGCCCTGGCCACCGTTTCCGGTCCGTACAGGGATCTACCGTCGGGACTGTGAATCTGGGGGGCCAGCACCGGCTCGAAATCGAGGCCGCTGGCATCGACGACCAGTCCGGTTACCGTGGTCATGGCCGGGACCGGGGCTGCGGTCCCCCGGTCGGTGCCCAGCAGGGCGCCTTCCACGGCCATGCCGTCCAGAGGTGCTGCCAGGATCACTTCGGCGCTACCGTCACGGAAGTATTTTGCCCCGCAGCGCATGGCGTTCATGATGACGCCGCTGGCGTGTTCGGCAGCACCGGGGGTATCCCCCAGGGTTTTCTTGCCGGTGATCCGCAGATTGAGAAAGGCCTCAAGCAACCGGCGCTCCGCATCGACCTCGGCTGCCCGCTCCATCAGGCGGATGCGGACCGCATCGTCGCGGTTTTTGGAAAAATCGACCCGGCCGAGCCCTTTGGCCAGGACCAGTTTGTTTTCCCAATCCACGGTGGTTTCGTTGACCCCTCCGGCCATGGAGCGGCAGTCGATTCGGCGGCTTTGACCGGTAACGATGACGACCCGGCCTTGGCCGAGGAATGACGGTCCGCCGGCCAGTTCGCCGGCCGCCGCGGCATTGAGGACGAGGTCGCTGGGGGACTGGGTGCCGAGGGTGACTGCCCTGGCCCGAAGTGGGTTGTTCCCGGCCAGGTCAGCATCAATTTCCTCGGGTGCGCTGACGAATGTGACCGCGCCGCGTTGTTTGATAACCTCGGGGCTCAACCGGCTTTCGTCAAAGAGGACCGTGCCGGCTTCCGACAGCAGCCTCGGGGCCAGGGCCGGCGCAAAGGGCAGGGCCGATGCGTCCACGATCACCGATGTGTAGGGCGAGGCCGCGGTGGCTTCCCGGGAACCGGCCGCCGGCATCTGGGAAACGGCATAGGCGCCGGAAAGGGGGAGTTTGACCACCACGTCCACGCCGCCGTCGGCGTAGAATTTTGCATTGCAGACCTTGCCATGGCGGACATAGGCCTGGATTCGGCTCATCACCCGGGCGTTGTCGGTGCCGATCATCTCGCTGGTCACCCGTACCCCGGAGAGGATGCCGGCGGCCTTTCGATAGGCGTCCAGTGTGGCGGCCCGTTTGCTCATGGCTTTGATCACCGAAACCGGACGGTTGGGATCGGACAGGTCCGGGGCGGCGGTTCCCTGGACCACCACGGCGTTTTCCGACCAGATCATCCCGCCGTGCTGAATGTTCTCGGCGATGTCGCCGCAGATGTCTCCGGCGGCCCGGACCGGCAAGGCGCTGCCCAGCATCAGGGGAATACAGAATGTCACCATACCGATAATTTGCCGAACCGATCGCTTGCGCATTGGCGGACTCCTTGTGCCGTCGATAACTTTTCAAAACAGGCCCAAAAATTATGAACCAGGGGGTCGGGCCTGTCAAGGGTCAAGCCGCCGGCCCCGTTGGGCCGGGCGTCTCAGGATCCCATCTTTTCAAAAGCACGAACATTTTTCTGTGTCCTGGATCCATTGAATTTTGTGACCTGTGCACCATGTCGGCGGTTGGCTCAACGTCGGGCATGGCCCGCGGCTCAGACACCCTGGCCCAACATGGTTTTGGCACTTCAAACTTCGAACCCTCTACGGCAGCCTCTTGCCGGGGCAAACCAAAGCCTAATCCTCCTGGCCGGGCTTCTTTACATTTTCGGCCCGCCAACCCACGGCTTTGATGAACCGGGCGAATTCTGCAGCCGGTGGTGCGACAATCGTTACCGGGGATTGCGTGACGGGATGAAGAAAAGAGAGTTCCACGGCGGCGAGCATGAGTCGGTGCAGCCCATAGCGTTCCCGGAACAGGCGGTTGTGCCGGCCTTCCCCGTATACGGTGTCTCCGATCAGGGGATGCGAGATGTGGGCGAGATGTTTTCGGATCTGATGTCTGCGGCCGGTTTTCGGAAAGGCGGCGATCAGTGAGTAGCGGGCCGTGGCATACCGTCCTATGGCCACCGCTAGTTCGACGGTTGCCAGGGTTTGGTAGTCGGTGACGGCCGCTTGCCGTGCTTTGTCGGGGTCCTTGCGCAGGGCGTAGTCGATGTGTCCCTGGGCAGGGGCATAGCCGCGCACTACCGCCAAATATCGTTTTGAGATTTTTTGTGTGGCAAACTGAAGACTCAGGGCGCGGCAGGCGACAGGGTCCAGGGCAAAGAGCAGAACCCCGGAGGCGGAGCGATCCAGCCGGTGGGCCGGGTAGACCCGCTGACCGAGCTGGTCACGCAGTGTTTGCAGGACGCATTCCCGGTCCCGGCTCAATGGGGTCCGGTGGACCAGCAGGCCCGACGGCTTGTCGACGGCGACCATCGAATGGTCTTTGTAGAGGATGGGCAGTGGTTTCATGAACCTAATTGGAAACACCCATGGGTTGTCTCATCTCGGAATGGTTGCGGGGTGAGAGGATACGGGCATTGACCGGTGCGTGGTTCAATTCGAAGTAGGAATCCACGCCCTTTGGGCGTGGTCAGAGAAAACTGGTTATGCCGAGACAGCCTTGTTGCCAGTGACTAAAGGGAACTAATCCGCCAGAGGCGGACAAGAAGTTTGGAGTGAGTCCACACTGATATGGGGTCGGTAACCCAGCCCCTTCCAGGGGCAAACCAAAGCCTGGTCCTCTGGGCCAGGATTTTTTACAAAAGGAGCCACGGGGGGCTCAGAAGCGCTTTTAACCGGACGCTTTTTTCCGGGAAATGCCGCCACGGCGCAATGTTTTCAGGTAGCAGACGGGATTTTCCAAACAGTTGTTCATGATCCGGGCGAGGTATTCCAGATTGGCTGAAATGGACCGGGCGTAAAAATCCTGTTTCAAGCCCCACCTTGCATTGAAATGTTTTACCATGAGGTCCGCCATGTCGCCCAGTTCTTGAGATAGCCGCTGGCGCACCACCGATTCGTAAAACCCTTTGGTCTTTTTGAGCAGTTCTATTTCAGAGCCGTAGCCGGGCAGTCCGGCCTCTTCAAATTCTTCATACAACAGCAGCAGTTTTTCCAAATACTGCCGGTCGGCCATCTGGGCCAGCAAATCGGCCGTTCCCACAATCTGTCCGAGGGCTTTGATGGTTGGGTTCCGGAAATCGATGTCGGTCAGTGGCTTTTGAAGAATGGTGCAGCGGATGATCTGCGCGCAGTCATTGGCCGCTTCGGGCGGGAAGCCGAGGTCTTGTACGTATTGATCCATGAAGGCGATGCTTCGTTCCTCGTGGCCGACGGTGTATTTGGCCCCGGTGCCCTCGGTGTCCTCTTCGGTTTGAATCAGGCCCACATCGTGAAAATAAGTCGAAACGATGCCCAATAGAATGTCTTTTGCTTCAAAGATCATGCCTTCAAGCGCGCAGCCGTGCATGAGCCTCATGGCGGCAAGGGCTACGGCGTGGGTATGCTCCAGGTCGTGGTATTTGGTGTTGCTCGCCCGGTAGCCGGGATAGTCGCCGCCGAACAGACGGATGGTGTCGGCGTGAACGGTCTCGATGGCATCGAGGTCCACGGCGTTGGGCAGGAGCGATCCGATGTGTTTGATTTCCGCCAGCACGGCTGCCGGATCACTCACATCGACAAGATCTTCGAGTCTGTTTTGATCGGGGATCATGCCTCAACCTTTCCGGGCTGTGACAGGTATGCGCATACCAATTTTGCCGCACATGATTTGGAAAATATGAGGACTCAGCCGGAATATAAGCGATTTTGCTTGCCGAATCAATTAGATGCATACGAAAAAGACTTGCTGAGGTCAAGGCAAAACGGATAAGTGCGGTTTCGGGCAGCGCCAGGGCAGAAAAAAATAGCCGTGGCAGGGCTATGCCAGACCGATCTTTTTTATGGCGTTTTCCAATTGCAGCATCCGCTGGGAAAGGTCGCCGGTATAACCGACGGAAATTCGTACCAGCCCCGGCGAGAGCCCCATTCGTGACTGGTCTTCCGGGGGAATTTCCGACGATGTTGAAGATCCCGAACAGGACATCAGGGTATCGAAGTAACCCAGTGAAACGGCGATGAAGCCGAATTGTTCCCGATTCTGAAGAAAGGCCATCAGGGCTTCGGCCTTTTCCCGCGTTTGGCAGTCGATGGTCAAAATGCCGCCATAGCCGTACCCGGGATTGCATATGCCGGTGAGCAACCGGTGTTGGGGATGGGTCGAAAGGCCCGGGTAGACCACCGCTACCCCCATGACTTCCAGCCGCTTGGCCATGGCCATGGCTCGGCGGCTGTGTTCTCGCATCCGCATGGCCAAAGACGGCAGGCGCTGAATCAGGTCGAAGGCCGACCGGGGATCCATGGTGGGGCCCAGAAGCATGACCCTGCCCCGGTGCAGATCCATGAACCGATTGGCCATCTCTTTGTCCGAGCAGATAACGCCGGCGATCAGATCGCTGGCGCCGTTGATGAATTTGGTCAGGGAATGGATGACCACATGGGCCCCGTGTCTGGCCGGAGTGATCATCATGGGGGAAAACGTGTTGTCCACCACCAGAAGAAGACCGTGGCCATTGGCCAGGCGGCTCAGGGCGTTCAGGTCGGCCACCTTTAGGGTCGGATTGCCCAGGGTTTCGGTGTAAATGACCTTTGATTCGGGGCGAATGGCTGCCTTGACGGCCGTCATATCCGTGATGTCCACAAACGTGGTGGTGATGGCCATCTCCGGCAGCAGTTCCCCCAAAAGGGCGTGGGTGCCGCCGTAGACGGTATCGCTGGCGACGATGTGATCGCCGCTGCCGCATGTTTGAAGCAGCGCGCAGGCGATGGCGGCCATGCCGCTGGCCGTGCAAACGGCCGCTTCCGTATCTTCCATGGCAGCCAGGTATCGCGCGAGAATGTCCACGGTGGGGTTGAAATGACGGCTGTAGAGGAAACAGCCGCCCTTGTCCGGCCCCCGAAGGCCGTCGAAGATTTCCGGCATGATGGCCGGGTCCATGACGGTAAATGTCGATGATCTCGAAATTGACGGGGTCACGCCGCCATGCTCACCGAATTCCCGGCGGACCGCCCACATGGCATGATCTGGGTTGAATTCCGGCATGGCGAGCCTCCTTTTTTTTCTCTGAAGTAAAGCCACTACCTATGGGGGTGAATCCGGAAGAGGTTCTCTCCGTTTCGGCGAGAACGACTACCGTGAATATCCAATTTCCAATACTCAATTTCCAATGCTCAAGTGTGGAGTCGCACCGCTCTGCCAATTTTTTTAAACGGCTAAAATGGTAGAATACCTTCCTTGAACATTGAGAATTGAGGCTCTTCGCTGTTTCATATGGGTAAAACGGTGCCGGCCAAGGCCAGAAGGGTGCCTTCTCGCGGCTCGGAACTGTCTGAGCCGCTTAGGGCCCGTTGCCCCGGACAGAACCCAGCCCAGCCGCAAATGCTTCTTAACAAGCCAAAATATCAGCCTTTTCTACTGAAAAAGGGCGCTGTCCGGGGTTATGGGCCCTTGGCGACGAGTTTTTCGGGCCGCGAGAAGGCACCCTCCTGGCCTCCCACACGAAATAGCGAGGAACCAGAATTGAAAATTGGATATTGGACATTAAGTCCTCCTAAGCAGGGCCTCCTGAGGCCACCCGCTCTGCGGGTGGAGGCTTGCTTTGGGCAATTTAGACATTTAAGGCATTTCGAACTGGAAGCAACGTATCGCAGCCCTTTTTTAGGGGCGTTCCAATGCCACATCCTCGGGACGTGGACCCTTCAGGTCTAAATCACGTTATATTAGCCTGGAGCGACCGGTCAAGGGGCAGTGGGTTGGATTGGTCCCCCTGACAGGGGGATTGTGGGCCGAGGGGGACCTGTGGTATGGGAAAGGCGCCCCGGCGGTCCATCGCGGTCCGCCGCACAACCACGATCGAGAAAGGACTCATACATGATATTCATCGGGCATTTCATTCACATGACCAACCAGGAGGAAGTGGCTGAGAACGACCGACGCCATGGCGAGTTCCAGATGATCCTTGAGGCGACCGGCCTGGATTCGGCGCTGGAAGGATTCCGTGAACGCATCGCACTGTACCGCAAAGATCGCGACTTTTTCGAAGGCATGTGCCGGATTTATCTCGTCCAGTTGTTGGAACTCGATCGGCTGCCTCTGGATACGGCGCTGATGGTAAACTTCAAATCCGTGGCAGGGGATCCGATCATGCCCTTTATCGGGTGTTCGCTGCCTTCCAGTGATACCGATGCCTGCCGCATTTATGACTGGAACAATGCCGGCCCGGAAATCGACGGGCAGAATGAACAGCTCTTTATGTCCTTTGATGCTTGATTCGGGGATCGCCACAGCCGAGACGAGTGATATTTGCCGATGGATTCCCCAACCGAATTAGAAATTGATCTCCGCCTGAACCGGATTCCGAAAACCGTGGCGTCGGTCCATCTGATCGCCGTTTGCGGTACGGCCATGGGCGCCCTGGCGAGCATGCTGCGGGATCTGGGTATGCGGGTGACCGGCTCGGACCAGAACGTCTATCCCCCCATGAGCACCTTTCTTGCCGAGCGGGGGATTGAGGCCAACAGCGGGTTTTCCGCCGAGCACCTGTCCCATGAGCCGGATCTGGTAGTGGTGGGAAATACCGTTCGACGGGACAATCCCGAGGTGCAGCAAATGATCCGCCTGGGGCTTGCCTTTTCTTCCATGCCCCAGGCGGTCAACCGGTTTTTCGCCGCGGGAAAAAAGAGTCTGGTGGTGACCGGGACCCACGGCAAAACCACCACCAGTTCGCTGCTGGCCTGGGTGCTTTTCGCAGCGGGCCTCGATCCGTCCTTTATGATCGGTGGTATTTTAAAAAACTTCGACTGCAACTACCGGCTGGGCCAGGGACCGCACCTGGTGTTGGAAGGGGACGAGTACGATACGGCCTTTTTCGACAAAGGCCCCAAGTTCCTCCATTATCCGCCGACCGCGGCAATTTTGACCAGCGTGGAGTTCGACCATGCCGATATCTACCGCGACCTGGACCATGTGATTGGCGCTTTTGGCCGGTTTATCGACGCCATGGCGCCTGAACGTCTGCTGGCCGCCTTTGACGCCGATGCCAACATCAACGCCCTGGTTCGAAACCGGCCGGGCCGGATCCTTCGATACGGCGAAGCGGCCGCGTCTTCATGGCAATTGGGGGAGGTGCGAATCGAGCCACCCCGAACCGTCTTTGATGTCTATTTTGACCGCCGGCACTTTCATCGGTTCCAGACCCCCATGGTCGGCCGGCACAACCTGCACAATGCCCTGGCGGTGATCGCCGTTTGTGCCGATCTGGGCCTGACCCCCGAGCAAATCGCCCGAGGCATGGAGTCGTTTGCCGGCGTTCGGCGGCGCCAGGAAGTCAGGGGGATGAAAAACGGGGTCACGGTGATGGACGATTTTGCCCATCACCCCACGGCGGTGCGTGAAACCGTTCGGGCCGTGCGGCCCTTTTACCCGGCCGGTCAGGTCATCGCCGTATTCGAGCCGCGCACCAATTCCAGCATGCGACGTGTTTTCCAGGACGTCTATCCGGCGGTGTTTGACGGTGCCGATCTGGTCTGCATCCGCGAGCCGTCGCTATTGGACAAAATTCCCGAGGGTGAACGGTTTTCTTCCCGGAAGCTGGTTTCGGACTTGAAGAAAAGAGGCCTTGATGCCCACTTTTTCGAGGATACCGAGGCGATCATCGACTTTGTGGCCGATCGGGCCGTGCCCGGCGACCTGGTGCTCATCATGAGCAACGGCGGCTTCGACAATATTCACGAACGGTTGCTCGATGTGATCGGGGGCCGGTGATGCCGTCATTGAACATTGAACATTGGGTATTGGAAATTTAGCCCTCCTTAAGGGCGCTTGGCTGTCGCTTACGCCCCCCGCTTTTTTTCTTTATTGATGACGGTGGCGGGGAAGAAATTCTTCAGCCGGAGGCCGAATTCATCCCCTTCGGCCCAGACGATCTTGCCGATCAGGTCAATGTGCTCTCCTTCCAGAAAGACGGCTGTCAGCCGGATCCAGTCCGAATCCAGACGACGTCCGGCACGGTTTAACGCCTTCAGACCGCTTTCGGAGATGTCTACCACTTCGAATCGCTGATCCTTGACCTTGAGGATGGGACGGCTCTTTGGCGAGTAGACGATCCGAAAATGATCCCTTCGCTCCGGTTTTTTGCAGTCGGCGCTTTCCATGATGACCTGCCTTAGATTTGTTTTCGAAAAAGCCAGTCCTGGAATAGGCAAAAAAGCAGGGCGACAGTGGCCACAGCCATGGATCTGGCGGAATGAATGACGATGGTCTGGTCCATTGGATGGCGATCGATTATGGCGGGCAAACGGAACCGGTAACATCATACCCGATGCCACCGGTTAAGTCAATTTGGGTCTCTTGACAAAGCGGGGATTGACAATGAAACAAAAATTGGTTAACCACTGAATTCAATATGGGTAACGAAAGGGATCCATGAAAGAAAAAATTCTTCATCTTTTACGCAACCGGGCCGGCGAAACGATATCCGGAGAGGACCTGAGTGAGCGGATCGGTGTTTCCAGGGTGTCGGTCTGGAAGCATATTCGCAAGCTCCAGGAATTGGGGTACGCCATCACCAGTTCCGCCAACGGGTATACCCTGACCGCTGAAACCGATGCGCTCTTTCCCTGGGAATTTCCCGGACGGGAGGCCCGCATTCACCATGCGGCCCAAGCCGCGTCCACCATGGACATGGCCCGGGCCCTGGCCCGAAAGGGGTGGCCTGACCGGGGGGTTGTCATCGCTGAGACCCAGGCCCAGGGGCGGGGCCGGCTCAGGCGGCCATGGGATTCCGCCCCCGGCGGGCTCTACTTCACCCTGATCCTGCGTCCCCTTATACCGGCGTTTTTGAGCTATCGTCTCAATTTTTCGGCTTCCCTGGCCCTGGCCCAAACCCTGGAAGCCCTTTACGGTATCGACGCCCGGGTGAAGTGGCCCAACGATATTCTGGTGGACGGCAAAAAGCTTTCCGGCATGCTCTCCGAGTTGGAGGCCGAGGGTGACCTGGTTACCTTTGTCAATATCGGCATCGGCATCAATGTAAACAACGATCCAACGGTCCGGGAGCCGGGCGCCACCTCCATTGCCCGCCTCCTGGGACACCGTGTGAACCGTCGGGATCTGCTGGCGGCTTTCCTGGACCGTTTCGAGGCAGGGCTGGAAGCCGATGACCTCGATGGGGTCGTTGCCCGGTGGAAACCCTATAGCATCACACTGAACCGGCACGTAAAAATCGTCACCGGCCGCGAGACCACCGAGGGGATCGCCCGGGATGTGGACGCCAACGGCGCCCTGTTGGTGGAGACGGCCGACGGCAGCGTCAAGACCGTGATCTACGGCGACTGTTTTCATGTCTGACCTTATTTCCGGTTCGGCCGCTTGAAAAGATCCGGCCGAACCGAAAATAAGGCATTTTGAACTGGAAGCGAAGTATCGCTACCCTTTTCAGGGCAACCAAGGCCACATCCTGTGCGCGTGGATTCTTTAATTATAGACAGGACTTTATTCATGAAACCATCCTTTGATGATCCACTTCAGATGACCGTCTACAGCGCCCTGTTTGGCGCTCTGATCACGGCAGGGGCGTTTTTGGCCGTTCCCCTGGGACCGGTGCCCATTGTTTTGCAGAATTTCTTCGTTCTGCTGACCGGCCTGTTGCTGGGCAGCCGGTGGGGGCTTTTCAGTGTCGGTGTCTATCTGCTGGCCGGCGCCTGCGGACTGCCGGTGTTTGCCGGCGCCACGGGTGGTCTCGGGCGACTCTTTGGACCCACCGGAGGCTATCTTTTCGGTTATCTGCCGGCGGTCTGGGTGGTGGGCGCCTTGTCGGAGAGACTTGGTCGGAAGGCCGGCGGCGACCTGCTGGCCCTGATATGCGGAACCATTATTGTCTATGCCTGCGGGGTGCCCTGGCTGCGGGGGGTAACAGCCATGGATTGGACCCAGGCGCTGACCGTCGGAATGATCCCTTTTCTGCCGGGAGACGTGTTGAAGATTGCCGCCGCCATTCCAGTGGCGCGGACCCTGCGGCCGATAATGAATCGCCAGGGAACCGGGGTCGAGGTGGTGGGGTGACAAGCCTGGATACTGGATGCGGGACGCTGGACGCTGGATACTGGACGCTGGATACTGGACGCTGGATACTGGATGCTGGATGCTGGATACTGGATACTGGATACTGGATGCTGGATGCTGGATGCTGGATGCTGGGCGCTGGACGCTGGATGCTGGATGCTGGACGCTGGATACTGGATGCTGGATGCGGGACGCTGGACGCTGGATGCTGGATGCTGGACGCTGGACGCTGGACGCTGGATGCTGGATGCTGGATGCTGGATGGGGGATGCTGGATGCTGGATACTGGATACTGGATGCGGGATGCTGGATGGGGGATGCGGGATGGGGGAAGTGGGATTGGGGGATGGGGGATGGGGGCGCCCATGATACAACCACCGGAATGTGGATGCCTGGATTCGTCAATCCGTCAATCCGTCAATCCGTCAATCCGCCAATCCGCCAATCCGCCAATCCGCCAATCCGTCAATCCGCCAATCCGCCAATCCGCCAATCCGCCAATCCGCCAATCCGCCAATCCGTCAATCCGCCAATCCGTCAATCCGCCAATTCGTCAATTTCCCATAACCCATAACCCATAACCCTGGACTCGCCTTTCATGGCTCCCCTCATCGAAATCGAAAATCTTTCCTACCGCTTTGCCAATGGGACCGTGGGCCTTGCCGGTATTAATCTGGCCATTGAAGCGGGGAGTTTTACGGTCATTGCCGGGGCCAACGGATCCGGCAAGACGACCTTGTTGCGCCATCTAAACGGTCTAATTCGGCCCGAGTCCGGCGAGGTCCGCCTGGCATCGGTGCCGGTGTTCGATGATCTGGCCGGTGCCCGGCAGCGGGTCGGCATGGTCTTTCAAGACACCGAGAGCCAGATCGTGGGAGAGACCGTTGCCGACGATGTGGCCTTCGGTCCGGAGAACCTGAAACTCTCCCGGGAAGAGATTGCCCGCCGGGTCGATGCGGCCCTTGGGGCCGTGGGCCTTGAAAAAATGCGCCATCATGGGACCCACGCCCTGTCGGGCGGCGAAAAGCGACGACTTGCCATCGCCGGTGTCCTGGCCATGGAACCCCAGATCCTGGTTTTTGACGAACCCTTCGCCAACCTCGATTATGCCGGTGTCGGTCAGGTGCTTGCCAGGATTGTCGACCTGCACCACAGGGGCCGAACCCTGGTGCTCACCACCCACGCCCTGGAAAAAGTCCTGCGCTTTGCCGACCGATTGATTTTCATGGCCGGCGGCCGGGTTGTGCGTGACGGGCCTCCGGCTGAGACGGTGAAAGAGGCCGAACGCTTCGGCGTCCGACTGCCCTGCCGGGTGTGCATGGACAGGGAAACCGACTCATGGCTGAACTGAGCGCCTTCGGGTTTCGGGAGGGCCGCAGCCGGCTCCACCGGATGGATCCCAGGTTCAAACTCCTCTGCCTGATGGTTCTGGGTATTGCCGCGCTTGGCGCCGGGCCGGCGGTTCTGGCGGTCTTGACCGTCCTTCTTCTCTTTTTGGTCTGGCGAGCCCGGCTCCCCATCCGTTCCGCTGCCTTTGAATTGCGATACCTGTCTTTTTTGCTCCTGATGGTCTTTGCCACCCGGGCCATGGTGACGCCCGGGGAGACCCTGGTGGGAGTCTGGGGCCTGGCCGTGACCCGGGAGGGGGCGCTGGACGGGGGGCTCATCTGCTGGCGCCTGATCACCATTGCCCTGGCGGGTCTGCTCATGACCGCCACGACCCGGACGTTTCAGGTGCGGGCCGGCGTTGAGGCGCTGCTGCGGCCCCTGCCGTTCGTTCCCAGCCAGCGGATCGCTACGACCCTGGGGCTGGTTCTGCGGTTTATTCCATTGATTCTGACCCTGGCCGCCGAGGTTGCCGATGCCCAGAAAGCCCGGGCCGTGGAAAACCGGAAAAATCCGATTTACCGGACAACCTGCTTTGCCTTGCCCCTGTTGCGCCGAAGCATTCAGCGGGCCGACCACCTGGCCTTGGCCATGGCGGCCCGGGGATATACTGAACAGCGCACCGCACCAGCCCTTGCGGCCGCCGTATCCGACTGGATCGCCCTGGCCTTTTGCCTTCTGATGCTTCTATGGACGGTCTGGTCCTGAATGTCTGCAGGGCGGGGGATGGCGGTGTTTGACAGTCCCCCCCCGGTGGTGTAATTCCTTTCTGCACACGACCTATCGGGCGTTTTGCCGAACATGAAACGAAGCATCACCCGGTCACTCTGGCATGAAGCCACCACTTCTAGTGGTGGACCCGGAAAAGTTCTACCGTTCCGGCGAGAAACGTTTCACGTGAATACTGGACATTGAGCCCCCCTTTGGGGGGCTACCTAAGGCCAACCGCTCCGCGGGTGGCATCGGTGTTTTCGCTATGCCTTTTCGGACCCTGGGGTCCGCGCGGCTGCCAACGGGGAGGAATCGGATTGAAGATTGTCATTGTCGGGGCCGGAGAGGTCGGCTTTCACATCGCCAGCCACCTGGCCTACGAAAACAAGGACGTGGTGGTCATTGACGCGGACCCGATGGCGTTGCGACGCGTATCCGACAGCATCGACGTACAGACCGTCCACGGGTCGGGATCTTCACCGGTGACCCTGGAAGAAGCCGGCATCAAAGAGGCCGAAATCCTGCTGGCGGTGACCAATAGCGATGAAGTCAATCTGGTGGCCTGTCTTGTGGCCGACATCGTTTCTCCCTCCACCAAGAAACTGGCGCGCATTCGTGCCGGTGATTTTGATCACTATCACGAGCAGTTCAGTGCCAACGCGCCCCATATCGACACTCTGATCAACCCTGAAATCGAAGTGGTTCGAACCATTGACAGCATGTTGCGTCTGCCCGGGGCCGTGGACGTGGGCGAGTTCGCCGATGGCCGGGTCAAGTTTGTCGGCATCAACCTGGATCCGGGCGCCCGGCTTGACGGGGTCCGTCTTCAGGACCTGTCCGCGGTGGTGGAAACCGGCCGGTTGCTGATTGCCGCCGTCGTTCGCGATGAGCAACTCATCATTCCCACGGGGGATGATCGGCTCCAGGGGGGGGATCTGGTCTATTTCATCAGCGAAAAAGAAAAGGTTTTCGACACCCTCAAAATATTTGACAAACACATGGAGCCCATGCGCCGGGTTCTCATTATCGGTGGGGGGCGGATCGGGTTTCGACTGGCCAGAATGCTGGAAGACCGGCCCATCCACACCAAGATCATCGAAAAGGACGCTGACCGCTGCCGCGTTCTGGCCGAGAAGCTCAACAAAGCCGTGGTGCTTCACGGCGACGGGTCGGACCAGGGCCTTTTGAGCGAGGAAAACGTTCGGGACATGGACGCCGTGGTCACGCTGACCAGTGACGAGGAAACCAATATCCTGGCATCGCTCCTGGCCAAACGGATGGGGGCGAAAAAGACCGTCACCCAGATCAGCCGGTTCAGCTATTTTCCCCTGATGTCCACCATCGGCCTGGAGCAGGTGGTCAGCCCGCGCCTTTCGGCCATCAATAGTATTCTCCAGCACATCCGAAAGGGAAAAGTGCTTTCGGCCATTTCCATCAAGGGCGAACAGGCCGAAGTCATTGAGGCCGTGGCCCTTGAAACGTCGGATATTGTCGGCAAGCCGCTGCGGCGGATCTCCCTTCCCAAGGGGGTGCTCGTGACCGCCATTATTCGTGACGAGAATGTTATTATCCCTTCCGGCGAAAGCGTCATCGAACCCAACGACCGGATCATCGTCTTTGCCCAACGACAGGCCGTCACCAAACTGGAAAAGATTCTGGCAGTCAAGCTGGAGTATTTCTGATGCGCTGGCGTTTCATTCTGAAAATTGTTGGCATCCTGACCCTGTTTCTCGGGCTGTCCATGGCTTTTTCCCTCGCCTGGGGCTTTTACTACGGCGACGCAAGCGTCATGCCGCTGATCAAGGCCATGGCGTTGACCCTGGTTGCCGGGACATGCACCTGGGCAGGTGGGCGGGGTGTCCGGGCGGACGTGATCTCGGCCAGGGAAGGGATGGCCATCGTGGCCATCGGCTGGACCTGCATCGGGGTCTTCGGCGCCTTCCCCTTCTATTTCAGTGCCGATTTTACCACCTTCGTGGATGCCTTTTTCGAGTCGGTTTCCGGCTTTACCACCACCGGCGCCTCTGTCTTGACCAGCATCGAATCGGTCCCGCGGGGACTGCTTTTCTGGCGAAGTTTCATTCAGTGGCTGGGCGGCATGGGGATCATCGTTCTTTCCGTGGCCATTCTCCCCTTTCTCGGGGTCGGCGGCATGCAGCTCTACAAGGCCGAAGTTCCCAGTCCGGTGCCGGACAAGCTCAAGCCCCGCATTCGGGACACGGCCATGATCATGTGGAAGGTCTATGCCCTGATCTCTTTAATCCAGGCCATTTTGCTCATGGCCGGCGGCATGAGCCTCTTCGACGCCCTGTGCCACACCTTTACCACCATGCCCACCGGCGGTTTTTCGACAAAAAATACCTCGGTGGCCTATTACGACAGCGCCTATATCGACACGGTGATCACCGTTTTCATGATTTTGGCGGGCATCAACTTCTCTTTGCACTATCAGTTCCTAAGGGGTCGGACCCTGGCTTTTTGGAAGGACAGCGAATGCCGTTTTTTTCTCGGCGCGGTTGTCGTCCTGACCCTGGTGGTCAGCTTCGATGTCTATGGGTCGGTTTACAACAGCGTCGGGAAGGCTATCCGTTACGGCGCCTTTCAGGTGGTTTCCATCGTCACCACCACGGGTTTTGCCACCGCCGACTACGAATTGTGGCCGGCCATGAGCCAGCTGATCCTGCTGCTGTGCATGTTTCTGGGGGCCTCGGCCGGGTCCACCGGCGGAGGCATGAAATGCCTGCGCATCCTGCTCTGTTTCAAGTACTGCTACAAGGAACTGTTCGCCCTGATCCACCCCCATGCCGTGACCCATGTGAAAATCGGCGGCAAGGCGGTTCCCGAGGACGTCATGCGCAGTGTCCTCGGGTTTTTGGCCCTCTATATGGGCCTGTTCTGCCTGTGCTCGGTCCTGCTGGCCGGGCTCGGGGTCGACTTTGTCACGGCCCTTGGCGCCGTGGCAGCCACTCTGGGCAATATCGGGCCGGGTTTCGGCATGGTGGGGCCGGTGGAGAACTACGCCCATATTCCGTTTATGGGCAAATGGCTTCTGATCTGGTGTATGCTGCTGGGAAGGCTTGAAATTTATACGGTGATCATATTGCTGGTCCCCGAGTTCTGGCGCAAATAGGCCGGTTCCAAAATGGCCGATATCTGCGTTACACGAATCTCTCGTCATTGCAGCGTATGGCCAGGTACGCCTCCTTTTTCGGGATTCGCAGGCCTCGATCTCGGCGCATTTTCCAAAACCGTCCCGAACAACGGCTTTTCTCGACGCCATCCAAATTCCGGCGAAATCGATTTTTGTGGGGCGGGTTGAAAAGAAGCGTTTTTGCTATTGACAGGGCGGTTTTGAGGCGTTATAAGCACTTCTTCTAACGGGCCGTTAACTCAGTTGGTAGAGTATCTGCCTTTTAAGCAGAGAGTCGCGCGTTCGAGCCGCGCACGGCCCACTCTACAATATCAAGCAGCGCGTCATCCGTCCCCATCGTCTAGCCTGGTCCAGGACACCGGCCTTTCACGCCGGCGACAGGGGTTCAAATCCCCTTGGGGACGCCAAAATTTGAAGGGCCTGCCGAATTTCGGCAGGCCCTTTGTAATTTTGGCGAAAAGATCCTCTTTCGGCATGATACCGCATTGCAGGGTACGCTTGGTCATTTGGGGTACCTCTCTTCTTTATCGATGAACAGGGCGGGCTTCTTTCCAGGAATCTTCCGGCAGGACGAAAAACCGCCGTTGATTATTTGTTCTCGACGTTCTATCAACGATAAAATAATATTTCGGTTAACGGACAACCATGCCAACGGACAAGGAGCTGAATATGGATGACGTTCGCTGGAAGCAACGCTTCGATAATTATACACGAGCGTTCCAAACGCTTCGCAGGGCCGTTGACCTGTCCGAACAGCGGGAGTTGTCGGAACTGGAGCAGCAGGGATTGATTCAAGGATTTGAATTTACGCATGAACTTGCTTGGAATGTATTAAAGGACTATCTGGAAGAACAAGGATTCGTCGGCATCATCGGCTCTAAAAATGCAACGCGCGAGGCCTTTAAGAACGACTTGATCGGCCATGGCGAATCATGGATGGACATGATCAAAGCCCGAAACATGACCTCGCATACCTACAACACCGACCTTGCCGCAGATATCGTCAACGACATCTTGACCCGGTTTTATCCCGCCTTTGCCGACATGGAACAGCGCTTTGCCCGGTTGCGCGATATAGAGGACGGCAAGGCATGAATCATGGACTCTCCGCAGCCACCGCCGCCAGGATATGCGGCGTATTTGCCCGGTTTCCATCTGTTGAGAAAGCCGTGCTCTACGGTTCGCGGGCCAAGGGGACTTTCAAGCCCGGCTCGGACATTGACCTGACGCTGATCGGGGACGGTCTGACGTCGGCAGTGCTTGGCACCATTGCCGATGAACTGGATGAACTGCTGCTTCCCTACCAGATAGATCTCTCGATTTTTCACCAACTCGATCACGAAAAGTTGCGCGAGCATATTGAACGTGTCGGCCGGGTGATCTACGAAAAGGGCAGGGGGGCGTGAGGGTCACCCAAGGCCTTTTCGGATTGGAAAATCGCTCCGCTGCCTCGGCAATCGTTCAACTCCGGTCCCAGTCTTAATCCGCTTTCTTTCGATGGGCGCAAATCCCATCAAACAAGTGCCGTTTCGCACTTGCCATGGCTATATAATGCCTTTTTATTAGTGAGTCGACACCTTCATGTTTTTGCAACAGAGCGAACCTATCAAAAATCTCCACATCAAATACCCAACTTGTTGAAAAAGGTTTGCTGAAGACCCGCTGCAGATTATTATTGTTCTTGAATATTTTTGCGCCGCATTGCGTGTCATATATCGGTAATTCAATAACAATACTGGCAAAAGTGGCAAAAAGTCGTCCCAGGTAATGTCTAATTGCTTTTCTCTCAATATTTCGATCCAACAAACGGACTCTGCTCCCGAAAACCATAACCACCTCCGGCGGAGAGAGTTTTTGACACATTTGCTCCAAAGCTGAGAGTGGTGTGGATAGATCAGCATCCCAATAACCAATGTTCTCGAACCCCAATTCAAAGGCCTTTTGGATTCCGTTTCATACCGCTTTAGCCTATCCAAAATTGTTTCCCAGATCGATATAGTGAATTTGCTTGGCGTATAAGTTTCTCAGAGCCTTTATTCGAACTCTTGTGCCGTCAGTACTGCCGTCATTAACGAAAATAAAATGTAGCCAGACATGCCTTTTGACATTGGCAGCAAACTCTTCCACTTTCAACCGTTTTTCTTCATTATAACATGGGATTACTATCGCAGTGGTTCGCATATAAACCATAATGTTAACCCTGGTATCTTGAAGCCGTATTTATTTGCCTTAAGAGCTATCCAATAATCTACGTACAAAAATGTTTCAACAAGCTTTAAGATTGTTTTCCCATGACTCCACCGGCCCACTCCCTGGAAAGAATATTCCCTGTTTGGAGCAAGTTTTTCCCATAAAAGCGATATAATTTTTACTGACAAAAGCCCAGCGAACATGAAACCATATTCTTTGATTTTCAGATTATTTTCAGGAACTAATGCATACATCATTTCGCCGTTGTAACGCCTTCGATGTTTTAGCGAAATATCGTGCCTGCTGAACTACCAATTAAACGCAGGAACAGTAATAAAGAATTTTGCTTGCTTATCGTATGAAAAATTTTGCACAATATCAGACAGAAACCGGGTATCATTATCAACATGTTCAAGAACATCAAACATAGTTATGAATTGATAGCTCTTATGGGGTAATGACTCAAATTCAGAGTAAAATTTGATAGTATTGTTGGCAGTGGAAAATGAATCAATCTGCTCCTGGGTCAGATTTACATCAAGAGCATCTATTTCAATCTGCCCCAGTTCCTTACACACATTTTCTATTGTGAAACCATCCCCACAACCGACATCCAAAACCCTGTCCACCTTCCAGTCGTCGCTAACACAATTCAGGATTTCCCGGAGAACTCTCGCCCTTACAGTCTCCGATGGTGTGCCTTTTTGCCGTTGTGCTTCTTAGCTCATATAAATCCATGTCAATATTGTCACTTATCTGATAGATTCATCTGGATACTGATGACGGCTAATGTTTTGTTCTTTTATAAATTTCAGATATTCAAATATTTTTGAGATAAAAAACACCGCACATAAATACATCTCAGGTCTCATCGGGATCGAATAACGGGGTTCCGATTGCGTTACAACATAAACGGCGCTGATGTATATTAAGGTAATATAGAGAAATATTGGTGTATGGGGTATGGCACTGGTTCCTTTGAATAAAAATATGATCCCCACAACAGCAAAACCAAAAAGCCAGTAGTGTATTGACCTCATGGTAAAGTAGGTTGCTAATGCAATTCTTGATTTGTCATATATAGAAACTTTAACAGGGTAAACAAAAATATCACCTTGGCCGATTAAAATATTCCAACTCCATAGCAATATTGGTTTGTCAATTAGATACCATTTGGCATAATGTCCGGGATGTTGGATAGCTCTTTCTAATAATAACTTTATAAAACCTGAGTATGATCCCTTGAGAACTTTAGAATCTTTAGTCGCAGGGTTTTCCGGATCACGATTATTGGTACGCCAAATATCATAAAAATTACTGTGAGATCCAATTACCAGGTTAATGAATAAACGATTGGATCCAGATAATTGACCAGATTTTACACTTATTTTATTTCTGACAGACCATGCACCGGCAATTACAAAGAAAACAATTAAACAGGAAATGAGTTTGAGCTTTATAGAAACAGACAATTCGCTTTTACTGGAAGCAAAAAGATATCCGGACACCAAAACCAATAGTATTGGAGCAAAGAATATCACAGGATTTACTAGATATGATAGACCGAAAAATAGCCCGGAAACAATAAAAGCCGACCACTTTCTATCAATATATGCAATAGAAAAGCTGTAAATAGCAGCTAAAAGCAAAAAAGAAAACAATGTTTCGGTCAACAAATATCCTCCCAAGCTGATCATATGCGGGCTGAAAGACACGAGGACAGCAGCAAGAATCGACCAGGCTTTGCTTAGAAAGAGCCTTCCTATAAGAAGCGTTAAGACAGATATTAAAACACCCAATACTACCTGGGAAGACATAACCAATATATAGGAGTTTATGCCTAAATTTTTTGCGGCTATGATAGATGCTGCTAGAAAAGCAGGGTAGCCTGGTGCCCAAAAAGAGTCGGGTTCTGGTGAGGAATTTCCGCTGCTTTTCGAAAATGTACTATAATCTACAAGGTTGTTCGCATACTGAACATAGCTTTTAGCATCTTTCATTACAGGGTTGTAAATAATAGTTTGGTTAAAATATGAAATACGAATCCATAATGATAATACTGCTACAAGAAATATGTAAAGATAGAAGTGGCTGCTTTTTAGGCGCATTAATTTTGACTCCCAAGTAAAAACTCAAAAAGTCGGTAAATCTGAGATCACGCGGCTTTTTGGATCTGAATCCAGCACCAAAAGGGGTTCACGTATTGTCGCTACAATATTTTTGGATATATAGTCTATCAGAGTCGTTACCATCGTGCTCTTATCCCCGCATTAAACCTGACTTTAATTTGTTTGAATAAATGGGGCTTTTGAATTGTCAAGGATTCTTGCATAATCCTTGAGCGCTGCAAGGTTCAAGGATTTTAACGGTATTAGTAAAAGCGTCAGGAATAGGCCAACGGTGATCAGAGACCAATTCGAGATAAAATTTCAGTATATTCCAAAAGGACAGGAGGGCGCAACCAGGAAAGAGGCTTGGCACGGATGCCGCGCAAAGGAATAGTCGCCAATAACCCTCGGCAGGGGCAGTTACACTGAGGGACCGTAGAATGTTTGCAAATAACTATGCCCCTGATTTCAGCTGATTGCAGAATGAAAACGCCAATGATTGCCCTGATCCTGTAGTTTCTACCTAATCCCGATTCCTGTCAATAACCCGGTTTCCGTATTACCATCTCCGAAACCATTCCCGAGTAGTCCAGGCTCCATCAGCGCCCTCAAATCCCACAACTACCCAACAGGCGATCTGCTCCCCGTGCCGGTCGCCTTTTCTGGACACCCCCACCGGGACGGGGCCGGCATTGGGTCGGATATACCCTTCAGCGACCCCGAAGCGCATGTCATTTATTATCGATGGGATTATCAGGTTTGGCTTGGTTGCACCCAAGGTTACAGGTTCCAACCAAATCGTCCGCCATTTTTTGAGTCCCCAAAGCGAAAGGCAGGAAACGTTTCGCTACGTCTTTGTGCGCTCCATTTATAATCGTCCGGCCAGAAACCCGGACACGGTTCAACCGTGTCCGCCATGCCTGCCATGCCCACAGTGATTTTCATGCCCGTTGAAATCACTTAACGTTTTGATATTATAGGGGGCGGAACAGTTCTTTCACGCCGGCGACAGGGGTTCAAATCCCCTTGGAAACGCCAATTATAAAAGCCAGCCCCGCCTTGTGGGGCTGGCTTTTTTTCTATGGCGCGCAAGTCCAGCGACATCGAACCTGCCCCCCCCCCGTCTCAATGGCTCTATGGACGTTTGCATTGATTCTTCCGCTCAGGAATGTTACCCACCATTGTCTCAATTCCCATGTGTCATTGTCTGTCGATTGGGATGTGCTCCGACCCAGTTGACAACAATCGGGTCCAGCGGATAATGGGTTGCCGTTGGTTGTTTCCGGCGTCGAGCGGGCTTGGACCACTCAAGTTCACCGCTGCGCCATGGCTTGCCCGGCCTTTACCATCGGGCTCTATCGTTCCAGACACGCACTGGCCGTTGAGAGACGCCGCTGTGAGAAACGGTGTGACGCATGAGTAGAAATAAGCCGCCGAATTCGACGAACATTCTGATATTAGGCCTGGGTGGCGTCGGATATTACCTGGCCAAACGCCTGGTGCATGAAGGCTACGCCATTACCGGTTTTGAGTCGGATGCGGAGATGATCCGCCATTGCGATGGGAGTCTGGATGCCCGCCTGATACAGGGCAATGCCATGAGCATCGAATGCTGGCGGGAAGCCGATGCCGGAAAGATGGATTGCCTCATTGCGGTCACCGACAATGATGCCGTGAATATGATGGCTTGCCTGATTGCGGACCGCTTTGGCATCCCGCTTAAAATAGCCCGGGTGCGCTCGCTGGATTTCGGCGGCCAGGAGTCCATCCTGAACGCAAAGGATCTTAAGATCGATCTGCTCATTCACCCGGAAGAGCTGGCAGCCCAGGAGATTTTCAGGCTGATCAAACTTCGTTCCGGAAACGATATCACCGATGTGGCCGAGGGTCAGATTCAGGTCATGGCCACCCGCATCCCCGAGCAATCACCGCTGGCAAAAAGGAAGCTTAAAGATATCGCCAACGCCTATCGTGATTTTCCGTTCAGGGTGGTTGCGATCGCAAGGGGGATTTCAACCCTGATCCCCGGCGGTGAGGATGAGCTGATGCCACAGGACCATGCCTTTTTTATGACCAGTAGCGAGAACCTTCCCCAGCTGATGGGCCTGATCGGTGTCAAGCAGCAAAAACGTCTTCGGGTGATGATTTTAGGCGGCGGTCTTGTGGGCCGACGCGTGGCGGAACTGCTGGGTAAATCGGTCGAGGTCAGACTGGTCGAAAAAGATGAACCCTGCGCAAAGGAGCTTTCCTACGTGCTGCCGAACACCGAAGTGCTGCACGGCGACGGGTCGGATTCAAATACGCTGGTTGCAGCGGGGTTGTTTGAAATGGACACCTTTATTACCGCGACCGGGGACAACGAAACGAACATCATGAGCTGCGTAATGGCCAAACACCTGATGAACTCGCAAAACGGCCTTGCGCATGGCAAACAGCGAAAATGTATCGCGCTGGTGAACAAGGAAGATTACCTGGTGCTGGCGGCGACCATGGGATCGGATATCGCGCTGAACAAAAAAATGCTGGCCGGTAACGAAATCCTGAAATTTATTCGCCGGGGTGAACTCCTCTCTGTGGCGGCATTGCACGGTCTGGATGCCGAAGTGGTCGAAATTGTGGCCGCACCCAACTCGCCGATTACCCGCAAACCTCTTTCCAAACTGGATTCCACCTACTACGGGAAGATTTTGATCGGCAGTATCTACCGGGATGGCGCATGGCAGGTGGCCGTCGGGGACACCCACATACAACCTGATGAACGGGTGATCGTGGTCTGTTTGTCGCAGCATCTCAGGGATGTGCAGAGTTTGTTCCTGAACTGAAAAACGCCTATCGTTTCCAAAAAGAAGGGTAGAAGACGACCAGCGCCGAAAACATTTCCAACCGCCCGACCAGCATGTTCCAGGACAGAAACCATTTTCCCATGTCCGAAATGTGTGCGTAATTCTCGGACGGACCCACCGTGCCAAACCCCGGACCGATGTTCATCAGCGTCGCGATTACCGAGCTCATGGCCGTGACATAGTCCATTTGATCCACCAGCGCCATAAAACAGCCGCCGCCCAGCACCAGGAAAATATTGACAATGAAATAGCAGACGGCCAAGTCGATGATCTGGGCATCGACCGGGCGCTGGTTCAAACGGACCGATACCACTGACATCGGTTGAAAAAAGATGCGCTTGATGGCTCTGACACCGAATTTCCAGATCAGGACATAATGCACGACTTTGATGCCGCTGGTGGTCGAACCGGCACAGCCACCGACAAAGCATACCGCAAAAAGGAACATCTGTGCGGCCTGGGGCCATTTTTCGTAGTCGGCCGTGGTGAAACCGGTGGTCGTCAATATGGAGGTTACCTGGAAAGTTGCGTAACGGATCGAATCGGCCAGGTTGCCGTAGGTGTTTTCCTTCCATAGGATCCATGACACCATGCCGCAGAAAAAGAGCATGAAGCCCAGATACCAGCGAAGCTCGGTATTGACTTTGATGACGTGCCAGTTTCCCTGCATTGCGTGGTAAAAAAGCATGAATGTGGTGCCGCCGAGGAACATGAAGACAATGATGACCCAGTCGAAATAGGCATTGTCGTAATGCCCGATGCTGGCGTTCCAGGGTGAATAGCCGGACGTGGACACCGTTCCGAACGACGTCAGCAACGAATCGAACACCGACATGCCGCCCACGCACAAAAGGATGGTTTCCAGCAGATTCAGACCCATATAGATGCCCCAGAGCCAGACCATCGTGTCACGGTTGCGAGGCATGAATTTTTCTTTGGTGATCACCTGGCCGGGACTCGACTCGGCCCTGAAAATGCGAACCCCCCCCATGCCATGGGGCAGGAAAATAACAGTGAGCGTCAAAAAGCCCATACCCCCCAGCAGATGGGTCTGACTGCGCCAGAACAGCAACCCGCGGGGGACCACTTCGATGTCGGTCAGGATGGTCGCCCCGCTGGTGGTATAGCCGCTCATCATCTCAAAAAAGGCGTCGGTAAACGAGGGGATCGAGCCGTGAATCATAAACGGCAGGGCTGAAAGCGCCGAAATCAGAACCCATCCGAAAACGGCGATGAAAAAACCGTCTTTGATGTTCAAATCGTTGTGTTTACAAAACAGCCGCCACAGCGGCACCCCGATGCCGATGGTGAAGATGCCCGAGACGGCGATTGCATAGAGATCGTTTTCTCCGTAGTACAGTGAGCAGGCCAGGGGAAACACCAGCGAAATGCCGGTAACGATCAATAATTTCCCCATGACATTTGCGATAGATGCGTAATTCATCGATGTTCCAGTTGATATGGTTTCGTAAAACGTCCTCAACCGTTTGTCGATAGACTGCGGGAGGCCATAACCCAATCGATAAAATCGATTTCCGCCATCGGGATGCTCCAGCAGCGTCGAAATTCGGTGGACGCCGTGAACGGCGATCGAAATGTATCACACACTCCGTGGCATTGTTAGTATCATGTTGTCGGGAATCCCATCTGTGGCCACACTGGCGTTACCTATAATTTTTTGGCGCCATGTCATTTTCGACCGGCTTTTTATGGGCGGCAGTTTTAGAAAATGGCCATTGCTTTTTTCTTAACATGGGACCGCCCTCATATTATCGGTTAGATCATTGGTTGTCCAATGATTGATGGGTATATGATTGATGTGAAAGAATCAATTCATGGTGACCTTGGGGGGTACTTCGGAGGCAGTCTGAACCCGTTCTTCCAGGATTAAGTGGCAGTGAGAAATAGTTTTTGTGCCAAAACGGATACGGTAACTGTAAACAAGATGGAGAAAACCGATGTCTTCAAAAATGGTCGTCATTGTCACCCAGGCTGAAGAAAATGCCATATGGACCGGGCTTTTTACCGCTATCAAGTGCAGCCAAAACAATTTTATGGATGATATCCGGTTGGTCCTCTGGGGGCCTTCGGAAAAGGTCATTGCCGAAACCCCGGAACTACAGGAGATGATAACAGAATACCGGTCGCTGGGCAAACCCGTCTGGGCCTGTCGAACCTGCAGCGACCGATACGGGGTGACCGAGGCCATGGAGGCGCTGGGATGTACCGTCGACTATATGGGCTCTATGGTTACCGGTTTGTTCAAAGAAGGGTTTGTCCCTCTCAACTGGTAACCCTATCGTTGCATAAGAACATGCAGAAATTGGTTAGAACCCATGTGTTGCACCGCAAAAGCTCATTTTGTCAGAAACTTTTGGACGCCACTACTGGTTAATTCCAGAACATAAAAAGATTTTAATCAACCCATAACCGATTGTAAGACCAACGGTTTTTTTTATTTCAACCCGAAGGAGCAGACATGAAGTTGAACAAAGATCATGAAGATATGCTGGCGGGAAAAGAAGGTGCCGGTGTACAGAGAGCCATGGAGATTATTGTGGGCATGGGAGAGGCCCAGGGGGCAGAAGATCTGGTTAAGATCAGCTATGCGCATTTGATGCCGCCGGATGTCATGTTAATGCCTTTCGGAAAACAGGGCGAGTGGGCCCATGACTTGACCGGGGAGTTGACCCAGGATATCAAAAGACTCAAGGTTCCCACCACCATCGAACCGAAGTTCTGCGATTTGTCCGTTGCCAAAAGCCTGCAGTTTCCCGACGCGACGATCGAAGAAATTCGAACCATCCAGGGAAAGGCCACCGATTTTTATGAAAGTATCGGGGTTGTTCCAACATATACCGCTATGCCCTATTATCACTATCGACCGCGGCAGGGGCAGCACCTCAGCGTATCGGAATCCATCGCCACGCTCTGGTTCAATACCATGCTGGGGGCTCGTTGCGAGCGCGATGACGGTGTTAAATCCCTGGCCGCTGCCATCACCGGTTATGTTCCCAGAGAAGGGGTTCACCTGGATGAGAACCGGCTGGGCGAAGTGATCATTCATCCGGGGTCGGATGTCGATTTTAGCCAGTTCACGGATGCGGACTGGGATGTCTACAGCCTGGCATCAAGCCGCAAGTGTCAGGACAAAATCCCGGTATTTACGGGGATTCCAAATTCGATCAATCAAACCGATTTAAAGCACTTACATGCCGTCATCGCCGTAGAGTCCGGGCTGGCCCTGATGCATATTGTCGGTGTTTCGCCCGAAGCGCCCACTCTCGAAGCCGCCATGGGCGGGCAAAAACCGCTGATGGAATTTACCATCCATCAAAAAGACCTCGACGAAGCGTATGATCTGGCCAACACCGCCACCGGATCAGGGGTTAATTTTATAGTGATTTAGTTTCAATCCGACTTGGGAATTCAGTCTTTTCAAAGCGTGGCCAGAGTAAACCCCAAAGTTGTGCAAACAACCTGGCAAAGGTGGGGTGGGGGCCGATATAGCTAGAAATTGGTTTAAATCGGTGTGTGTTTACTGAAAACGTCTGGGTATATTCAATGAAAAAAGAACGCGTGAAGCGGATATCTGTCAGTGAAGAGATTTTTAATATTCTTCACAAAAAGATCATTTCAGGCGAGTTCAAGTCGGGCGACAAACTGTCGTCTCAAGACAAATTGGCTGACCAATATTCGGTGAGCCGCAACACGATCCGAGAAGCCATCAACCGGCTGATGGTCATGGGGTTGGTGTCGAGCAAGCAAGGGATCGGAACGGTGGTGGAGCCGATCAGCGCCGGCTGCTACATGTCTTCGTTGTCCAGCCATTTGTCGCTGCATCCCATCACCGTGAGAGATTTTACCGAAGCCCGGGTGGCGGTTGAGCAGATCACCGTTCGTTTGGCCGCCATCAGGGCAACGCCGGTTGAACGGGAACGGTTGCAAGAGATCATGAACCAAATGGGAACCCATTACCGGGACAGGGATATCGACGCCTTCAGCGAATGGAGCAGCCGGTTTCATATCGAGTTGGCACGGATGAGCGGCAACAGTGTGCTCTTGAAATTCCTGGAGACCATTTGGGATTTTTTGCGGAATTTCATTTCGGAAATGTCTGTGATTCCGGACTCCATGGAAAAAAACATGAAATACCATAACGATATCTGTCAGGCTGTCATTGTGGGAGACGGCAACGGCGCTCAGGAAGCCATGCGGCGGCACTTGAACAATATTATCGAACGCGTCAACAAAAACAGCAATTCAGAGATCGTCGCAACATCGCTCTTCAAAGACCGGTGACTTCGGCAGCACTTGGCGCCATTGCCAATGTGTTGATAGATAAATGAGCTTGAAAATAGTCTTAGGCGGCCAGTTTTGCCCCCCAAAAAAAGTTCTAAGCGAAATTCCCCAATGGCCCGTGCAAACAAGCGTTTTCACTTATCCATTCTAAAATTCACCATCACTTCCATCCCTATCCGTCAGCACCGGTACGTCAGTATCCCGCTTCCCGAAAGAGCCCGGCAAGGTCCAGCCGGTTGACCATGTCGGTGAAGATCTCCCCGAGCAGTTTTTCCATGTCCCGCTTTCCGGTGATCTTCATCCGTTCGGCGTTGCCGCTGATGGTCTTGGTGACGGTCTTGCCCGCCGGGTGGACCAGGGCGGCCGTATAGGTCAGTTTGGCCCGGTACTGGCGGCCCTCTTTTCCCAGAACAAATTCCTGGATGGCAATATCAACAGTGACCGATTCGGATCCGGCCTGGCCCATCACCACCGCACCGAGATCCTCGAGACGCCGGTGAAATGCCTCTTTGAAAAGGGTCGGGACATCAAAGGCGCCGATGATCATCGGTTTTTCATCGGCTTTTCCCACGGAAAGGCTGAAGAGTCCGGTGAAATGTTCGAAATCCTCTTTTGCGCTGGGCGCAAGGGTTTCGGCGGAAGGTCTTTGATCCGTGGTTTGAACAAAAACCTGCCGGCCTTTCATGGATTCCGTGGCCGGTGGCAGGCCATAGTCGATGCCGATGTAGGATGTGGACGCACAGGCCGAGAGGGCCAGTCCCATCAGCAAGATACAACCCAGTGCCCAGCGATGGTTTGCGTTCGTTTTCATGGTCGTTCCCTCCTGAAATGGTCATTGGCGGTCAGAATCGCAAGATGATCCGGTTGCGTGACCGGTAAAAGCTGTTTCGTGTCGCCATCAGGCTATCTTCAATGCGTTGTTCCGTCAAGCCCGGGTCGGTGTTCGCAGGCACCCCGGGCAGAAAGTGAGGCGCCACACGCAGAGCGGGTGGCCTCAGGAAGCTCTCTCGAAGAGGGTTCAATGTTCAAGGAAGGAATTCTGCCATTTTAGCCTTTTTTAATTGGTAGAGCAAAGCGACTCCACACTTGAGCATTGAGAATTCACAGTGGTTTTCTCGCCGGAACGGTAGAACCTTTCCGGGTCCACAACTGGAAATGGTGGCTTCTTGCCACTGACAAGATCGTCGTAAACCACAAGAGAAATAGACGAATTTGTATTGAGCCGGCAACGGCAGTTTCCATGACTTTACACCATCGACACCATAAAATTCAACCCCAAGAGTGGAAAGCTGTCGTGGGCACGGAACTTGCGGTGCATGGGGATGGCCTGGAACTGTTTTGTCCTTGATAAAAAGGGGCGCCTAAGGTAAATTGCGAAATATTCAGCCTTTACGATGCATTCAATTTCTGCGTTGGCTTCACCTCGCCATGCACCATCATGAATCGGGGACATGCTTTCACCCGAAGCCGGGGCGATACCCGCAATGGTCAACCGGCATGAGGTGAGCCGGAATCCTTGGATTGCGGCTCATGCGATCCAGCAAACCGAAGGCTATTCACAAAGAGGAGGAACAGATGAAAAGAATGTTGTTAGGATTGGTAGCACTGCTTGTCGTGGCCCTGGCCCTGGCACCCGTGGTCAACGCCGGTACGCTTGAAGATGTCAAGGCCAAAGGATTTGTTCAGGCCGGCGTGAACGGTGATCTCTTCGGCTTTGGAAAGCCGGATGAGAAGGGCGTTTGGAAAGGGCTTGATGTGGACACGGCCCGGGCCGTCGCCGCGGCGGTGTTCGGTGATGCCGACAAGGTCAGGTATACCCCTTTGACGGCCAAGACGCGTTTTACCGCTCTTCAGTCCGGTGAGATCGATGTGCTCACCCGTAACTGCACCCAGACCCTGAGCCGTGACACGGATTTGGGCCTTGACTTTGCCCAGGTCAATTACTACGACGGCCAGGGGTTTTTGATTCCCAAAAAACTCGGCGTGAAAAGCGCCAAGGATCTTGACGGCGCCACGGTCTGCGTGCTTCCCGGCACGACCACCGAGCAGAATGTGGCCGATTATTTCCGGTCCAACAATATGAAGATGAGTCCCGTTGTCATCGAAAACACCGCTGAGCTGGCCAAGGCGTTTTTTGCCGGCCGCTGTGACGTGCTGACCTCGGATGCTTCCCAGTTGGCCGGCACCCGCGCCGTCGCCCCCAATCCCCAGGCCTACGTGATCCTGCCGGAAATCATTTCAAAAGAACCCCTGGCCCCTGCCGTGCGTCACGGCGACAACCAGTGGAAAGACATCGTCAATTATGCCGTGTATGCGATGATCAATGCCGAAGAGCTGGGGATCACCTCCAAGAACGTCGATGCCATGTTAAAAAGCAAGAACCCCATGATCCAGCGGTTTCTCGGTGTCACGGAAGGCAACGGCAAGGCCCTGGGCCTGGGCGAGAAGTTTGCCTACAACATCGTCAAGCAGGTGGGCAATTACGGTGAGGTCTTTGAAAGAAATGTCGGCGTGAATACGGCCCTTGGAATCGAACGCGGCCTCAACGCCCTGTGGACCAACGGTGGGCTGATGTATTCTCCGCCATTTAAGTAAACCCTATGGGAAAGCCGGAGAACTCCAGATCCGGCGTTGACAGGGTTTGTCCCGCCAAGGCGGGACTTCACCCTTTGCGTCTGGGCTCTGGAGCCCTCCGGCTTTTGCAACGATAGGGTAAAACCGGGTGAAAGCAGCGGCTACCCGTTTCTGCTGATCCGGTAACGGATTTCCCGGGTTAACGGACCGAATCTTAAATGCGGGCACCGTTTGCTTTCCAACCCTTATGTTTCATGAGGCTGTCGGGCAGGACGGTTGTCACCAGCCCACCCGACAGCCCGCTTTTTTAAGAACAAAACATGCCAAAGAATACATCAGAGACTTCCGGCGGACAACCGCAAGTAGCGGTGCCTTTTTTTAACGATCCGGATAAGCGGGCCATCTTGTATCAGATCGGGGTGGCAGCCGGCGTGGCACTGCTGGGATATTATCTGTTGTCCAACACCCTGGCCAACCTTGAGCGACAATCCATCGCGACGGGACTCGGTTTCCTGGGCAAGGAATCCGCCTTTGAGATCGGTGAATCCCTCATCCCCTATACCGCCGCCGACAGTTACGGAAAAGCCTTGGTGGTCGGCGCATTGAACACGCTGATCGTGTCGTTTATCGGGGTCGTGTTATCGGTATTGCTCGGAACCTTCATCGGCATCGCCAGGCTTTCGGCCAATTGGCTGGTGTCGCGTATGGCCGCTGTCTACATCGAGGTGCTTCAGGACATCCCCATACTCCTGCAGCTGTTTTTCTGGTACGCCTTCTTTTACAATGTCCTGCCGGGCCCCCACCAGGCATTGTGCCCCATGCCCCATGTTTTTCTGAGCAACCGCGGGCTGGTTTTCGGCGTTCCGGAATCGCACCCAGCCCAAAAATACATGGTTATCGCCTTTGCGGCCGGTTGCCTCATCAGCTATTTCATGCGCCGTTGGGCCAGACGCCGGCAGGATGATACCGGACTGCCCTTTCCGGTCTTTTCGGCATCTGTGGCCATCGTTGTGGGGCTTCCCATGCTGGTCTGGCTGTTGGCCGGGGCGCCCACGGCCATGGATACCCCCGCATTGGTCGGGTTTAATTTTAAGGGGGGGGTCAACGTCAGCCCCGAGTTTACGGCGCTGCTGCTGGGGCTGGTGCTTTATACGGCGGCTTTTGTGGCCGAAGTGGTGCGCGCCGGTATCCAGTCGGTGAGCAAAGGGCAGACCGAGGCGGCCATGGCCATCGGGCTGCGACCGGGCCAGTTGCTGAACCTGGTCATTCTGCCCCAGGCCCTTCGGGTGATCATTCCGCCCTTGACCAGCCAGATGTTGAACCTGACCAAAAACAGTTCCCTGGCCGTGGCCATCGGATACCCCGACTTTGTCAGTGTGGCCGGTACCACCATCAATCAGACCGGACAGGCCATCGAGGGTATCGGCCTGATGATGATCGTTTATCTGGTCTTGAGCCTGCTGACCTCGGCCTTTATGAACTGGTACAATAAAAAAATAAAATTGGTGGAACGATAAACGTGCTGGCGCACGTTTATGAAGCGCGGCTTCGCCGCTTGGGAAGAGCAAGGTGACGCATGTTTATGAAGCGCGGCGTTGCCCTAATTTTGACAGACCCGTAAAAAGTCATTTGAAACCACACAACGATCACAAAGAAAAGATCAGATAATTCTGGCATTAAACCACCACTTCAAGTGGTGGACCGGAAGAGGTTCTCGCCGTCCCGGCGAGAACGGCTACCGTGAATTTCCAATACTCAATATCTAATGCTCAAGTGTTGAATCGCTTCGCTCTGCCAGTTTTTTTAAAGGCTAAAATGGCAGAATACCTTCCTTGAACATTGAGAATTGAAAATTGGATATTGGACATTAAGCCCTCCTTTGGAGGGCCTCTTAAGGCCACCCGCTCTGCGGGTGGAGGCTCACTTAGTGTGTTAACTTTGTGTCTTTGTGGTAAATTCGTACTTCTAAGGAAGTAGCTTCCGATGACGCCCGATAACAATATGAATTCAGAGCTGAAAAGCCACATATGGCGTCATTCCCCTGCCTTCGCAGGGGCAGGCTCTGCGCAGGCAGGCATCCAGACTCTTTTGAAATCACTGGATTCCCGCCTACGCGGGAATGACGGACAGTTCCTTTCAGATATATGGCCGTTCGCGGCCTGAAACCGCTTTTTTACGAGACCATCCATTTTGATGATATAGTGAGCCCATGAACGACCATTCACAAACGATCAATGAAAAGATCAGGCCGCCGGTCTCCAGCATCGGGGCGATCGGTTGGATTCGACAAAACCTTTTCAACGGTTGGTTCAATTCCCTGCTGACCCTTGTGACCTTGTATGTCTTGGGCAAGACGCTTCCTCCGTTTATCAACTGGGCCTTTATCAAGGCCAACTGGATGACGGCAAGCGACGTATGCCGCTCCAGTGAAGGGGCCTGCTGGTCGATCATTCCCGCCAATATCCGGTTTATTACCTTCGGCTTTTTTCCCCATGATCTTCAGTGGCGGCCCCTGCTGGCCATGGTGATGCTGGTCGGCCTGCTCTTCTACAGCCAGGATCGAAAACACTGGAAGAAATCACTGACCTGGGCCTGGCTGATCGGCCTCTTTGTCATGGGTCTGCTGATGAAAGGCGGTCTTTTCGGCCTGGATGCGGTGGAAAGCACCCAGTGGGGCGGGCTTCCCCTGACCCTGATCCTGAGCGTGTTCGGCCTGACCGCCGCCTATCCGCTGGGGGTCATCCTCGCACTGGGACGCCAGTCCCGGCTCCCCGTTGTCAAATCCCTGTGCATCATCTACATCGAACTCATTCGGGGCGTTCCGCTCATCAGCCTGCTGTTCATGTCTTCGGTGGTATTTCCGCTGCTTTTGCCCGAAGGCGTGACGTTCAACAAGATTCTTCGTGCCCAGGTGGCCATTATTTTATTTACCGCAGCCTATATTGCCGAAGTGGTTCGGGGGGGGCTGCAGGGGATGAACAAGGGGCAATATGAGGCGGCCGATTCCCTGGGATTAAACTACTACCAGACCATGCGGCTGGTCATTTTGCCCCAGGCGCTGAAGATCGTGATCCCCCCGACGGTCAGCATCCTGATCTCCGCCTTTAAAGACACGTCATTGGTGGTGATCATTGCCCTGTATGACCTGTTGAAAACGACCCAGTCGGTACTGTCGGATCCCAAATGGATGGGATACAGCACGGAAGCCTATATTTTTATCGCGTTGATCTACTTTGTCTGTTGCTTTTTCATGTCCAACTACAGCCGACGGCTGGAACGGGAACTGGATACGGGGCTTTAATAAGGGTTCGAGGGTTCGAGGGTTCGAGGGGTCGAGGGGTCGAGGGGTCGAAGGGTTCGAGGGGTTCGAGGGGTCGAGGGGTCGAAGGGTTCGAGGGTTCGAGGGGTCGAGGGTTCGAGGGTTCGAGGGTTCGAGGGGTCGAGGGGTCGAGGGGTCGAGGGCCAGACGAATTCAGAGAAGAACCGAATATGGCTGCTAACCCGGTATTTTTGAGGTCCGGCAAAGACGAAGACAACCCGTCATTGACATTTTGCGAAATTTCAAAGAGAGCGATTCATGAACCAGGAAAACAACGGTGCCGTTTTGGACAATGTGGCTGAGAAACCGATTATCGAGATCATCGGCATGCACAAATGGTTTGGCGATTTCCATGTGCTCCAGGATATCAATCTGGAAGTGGCCCGCGGGGAACGCATCGTCATCTGTGGTCCCTCCGGGTCGGGAAAGTCCACGTTGATCCGGTGCATCAACCGGCTTGAGATGCACCAGCGGGGGAAGATTATCGTCGATGGCATTGAACTGACCAACGACATCAAGAATATCGAAAAGATTCGAGCCGAAGTCGGTATGGTCTTCCAGCATTTTAACCTGTTTCCCCATCTCACCATTCTGGAAAACCTGACCCTGGGGCCGATCTGGGTGCGTAAAACCCCGAAAAGGGAAGCCGAAGAGGCGGCCATGCACTACCTGGAAAAGGTGCAGATTGCCGAACAGGCCAAAAAATTCCCGGGCCAGCTTTCCGGTGGTCAGCAGCAGCGAGTGGCCATTGCCCGCAGCCTTTGCATGGCTCCCAATGTCATGCTCTTCGACGAGCCGACCTCTGCCCTGGATCCGGAAATGATCAAGGAAGTGCTGGATGTGATGATCGATCTGGCCAAGGAAGGGATGACCATGCTGGTGGTCACCCATGAAATGGGATTTGCCAAAAGCGTGGCCCACCGGGTTTTGTTCATGGACTACGGCCAGATTGTCGAAAGCAACGCGCCGGACGAGTTTTTCGATAACCCCCAGCATGATCGGACCAAACTCTTTCTCAGCCAGATCCTTCTCTGACGGCTCGCGCCATACCCGTTACCCGATGTTTTCATGCTTGATGCGGCCCCATCGAAACGCTGTCGGGGTCATGACCCTTTTTCAGTGCTGCCGGTCTGTCGTCTCGCCTCGCCGATTGACAACCCTTCGGCCCATGGGCTATACCCGCCAGAAAACAAGCTGTTTTCCATCCATAAATGGCCTTTTTGCCCAACCCGCCAGAGGCGGACAAGTCTCTGCGTCAATCAGCATCATTAAGTCATTTGAAACACACCATAATCATTAAAGGATAGTGCCCGTGTCCGCCAAACCGATCGTGACCATTGTCGGCCGGCCCAATGTGGGCAAATCGACCCTTTTTAACCGGGTGACCCGAAGCCGGGACGCCCTGGTGGACAATTTTCCGGGGGTGACCCGGGACCGCATCTACCTGGACGCTGCCTGGGACGACCGGCTCTTTACCCTGGTGGACACCGGCGGCTTTGCCGAGCCGGACGAAGATGCGTTTGCCACCCAGATTCGCCAGCAGGTTCATATGGCCATCAACGACGCCGATGCCGTGGTGCTGATGCTTGATGGTCGGGCCGGGGTGTCGCCTTACGACCGGGAAATGGTCCAGCTCCTGCGGACCCAGACCAAACCGGTTTTCTTCGTGGTCAATAAGATTGACGGCGAAACGATGGAGGCGCACCTCTACGAATTCCACGGACTTGGCATCGAGACCCTCTACCCGATCTCCGCCGAGCACGGATACGGGGTCCCCGATTTCCTCGACCAGTTGATCAAGACCCTGCCCGAGTCTGAGCCGGAACCCCAGGAGGATCTGATCCGCGTGGCCGTGGTCGGAAGGCCCAATGCCGGCAAGTCATCGCTGATCAACAAAATCCTGGGCGAGGAGCGGCTGCTGGTCAGTGACGTGCCGGGAACCACCCGGGATGCCATCGATTCGATCTGCCGTGCGGGCGACCGCGGCTTTCTGCTCATCGACACCGCCGGCATTCGCCGAAAGGGCAAGGTCTCCAGGAAACTGGAGAAATTTTCCATCATCAAGGCACTCAGAAGCCTGGATCGCTGTGATGTGGCCCTGATTGTCGTTGACGCCGACGAAGGGGTGACCGATCAGGATATCTCCGTGGCCGGCTATGCCCACCAGCGCGGTTGCGGCTGCATCTTTCTGGTCAATAAATGGGACCTGGTGGAAAAGGACCTCCATACCGCCAAGGCCTTTACGGAATCACTGCGCGATGCCGCCAAATTTCTCAATTTTGCCCCGGTGATGACCATCTCGGCCCTGACCGGCCAGCGGGTGCACCGCATCTTCAAACTCGTGGAAGAGGTCTATGCCCAGTACAACACCCGCATCGGCACCGGGCGCCTGAACAATATTCTGCAAAAGGCCACCGACCGGAACGAACCGCCCATGCACAACGGAAAACGGCTCAAGTTCTACTACGCCACCCAGGTGACCGCCGGCCCGCCGACCATCGTTTTGTTCGTCAACTTTCCCGAGGGTGTCCATTTTTCCTATCAGCGATTCCTGGTCAACCAGTTCCGGGAGGCGACCGGCCTGGATAAGACCCCGATTCGGGTGCTGCTTCGTCAGCGTACGGGGCGAATCGAATTTGCCGGCCGAAAACCCAAAGGCGACCTGGGCCGAAAAAGACGCGAAGGAAAAGTGCAGGACCAAAAAGGGCGCGTCCAAAAACAGCGGCGTCGGAAGGGGTCGAAGTGAGGGTAGGGGCCGGCTTGGGGCGGGGTTTTTCCGGCTGGATATTCGACATTACCCTTACACGGTTGTTCTGTTCGCGCCGGAACGGGTGAACCGTTACGGGTTCATCACTGGAAGTGGTGGCTTATAGGGATTGTCCAAATTCTGTTCCCTTTGAACACCTGCTACCTGCTGGCCGTTGACAATGCCTCGTCGGGCCGGTTGCCGCTGACAATCCCTGTTTCAATCCATTGAGCACCGCCAGAAGAATTCGAAACAAAATGTTTATAGCATTTGAGCCTTTCAATTCTGACTCATATTGAGTTTGAAGGTGAGGGCTGTCCATTGACCTGTATCGGAACGTATTTCTGACAAATGCTATAATGCCGGAGTTAAAAGCTTGAACGATCTCTTCGATTACAGCGCCCATCGGCGCACGGCCCCGGAGCGGCCCCTGGCCGAGCGGATGCGGCCGCGCAACCTTGGCGAATTCGTCGGCCAGGTTCACGCCGTGGGACCCGGCACCCTGATTCGAAGCGCCGTGGAAGCGGATCGGATCTTTTCCATGATTCTTTGGGGGCCGCCGGGATGTGGCAAAACCACCCTGGCGCGCATCGTGGCCGCTGAGACGCGGTGTCATTTCACCGCCTTTTCCGCCGTGCTCTCCGGCGTTAAGGAGATACGGGCCGTTATTGAAACGGCCCGGGACCAGCACCGGCTTCATCACCGTCGCACCGTTCTCTTTGTGGACGAAATTCACCGGTTCAACAAAGCCCAGCAGGACGCCTTCCTCCAGCACGTGGAAAGCGGGCTCATTACACTGATCGGCGCCACCACCGAAAATCCTTCCTTTGAAGTGATTCCGGCCCTGCTGTCCCGGTGCCGGGTCATCACCCTGCATCCGCTGGCACACGAGGAAATGAAAGCCGTGCTGCAACGGGCCTTGGAAGACGAAGTGCAGGGGCTGGGCGGGACCGGCATCCGTTTTTCCCAAGAGGCCCTGGACCATCTCGTCGAACTGGCTGACGGCGATGTCCGAAGCGCCCTAAACGGGCTGGAGATCGTGGCTGCCATCGCCGAATCCAGTGCCTTTGAGAGTTCGACCGGGGAACCCATCTCTCTGGACGTGGTGGAACAGGCCCTGCAGAAAAAAGCCCTTCGCTACGACAAGGGCGGCGAAGAGCACTTCAACATCATCAGTGCGCTTCACAAAAGCCTTCGAGGGAGCGACCCGGACGCCGCCCTCTATTGGCTGGCACGGATGCTCGCCGCCGGTGAGGATCCGTTTTACGTGGCCCGGCGAATGGTGCGGTTTGCCTCCGAAGACGTGGGAAACGCCGATCCATTCGCCCTGACCGTGGCATTGAACGCCATGGAAGCCTACCGTTTTCTTGGCCCGCCCGAAGGGGAGCTGGCCCTGGCCCAGGCCGCGCTTTACCTGGCCACCGCTCCCAAGAGCAACCGCATTTACACCGCCTACAGTGAGACCCGCAAGGCCATCGATCAGACCGGAGCCCTTCCCGTGCCCGTGCATCTGAGAAACGCCCCGACCCGGCTGATGAAGGATATGGGCTACGGCGAAGGGTACCGCTACGCCCATGACTATCCCGATGCCGTGGCCGCCCAGCAGCACTTGCCCGACGCCCTCACGGGTCGGCGGTTTTACCGCCCCAGTGACCGGGGATATGAAAAAACGGTTGGGCAGCGTCTGGAAAAATGGCGGGAAATCATGAATAAGAATGGATCCCCTTGACATGACGCCGTTTATGTAACGAAATGGATTCATCCGTATCAGGGGCGACCCAAGGCAACGTCCTGTGGGCGTGGGCAGAGTCAATTGACCATGTCGATAAGATTGCCGGCAAGTGCCAAAATGCGCTAAAGTGTGAAATGCGTAATCCGCCAAAAAAGGCGGACAAGAGTTGAGGAGTCGCTTTGCTCCAGCTCTTGTAGCTAAGATATAGCAGAATTTCTTGATTTTAGGGACTTCAAACACCCAACGGCAGAGCCTTTCAGGGGCAAACCAAAGTTTGGTCCTCTGGACCGGGGCTCTTTACAAAACCAGAAGAAGGGAGACCGCCATGCGATTGATTACCCGATCGGATTTCGATGGACTTGTCTGTGCGGCGATTCTTGAAGCACTGGGCATCGTGGATGAGGTTCACTACGTTCATCCCAAAGATATTCAGGATGGCAAGGTCGAAGTTTCTGAAAACGATGTCCTGGCCAACGTTCCATTTCTGGAGGGATGCGGTCTATGGTTTGACCACCATTCCAGCGAGAAGGAGCGCCTTGACCTCGACGGTCGGTTTCAAGGTGCCAGCGAGATGGCGCCGAGTGCGGCGCGGGTCATTTTTAACTATTACAAAGACAGATCGGAAAACGCGGGACGGCTGGATAAGTTCGACGAATTACTCATGGTGGTCGATATTGCCGATTCAGCCCGTTTTACCCCAGCGGATATCTTAGACCCCCAGGGATGGATGATGCTGGCTTTTATCGCCGACCCCAGGACCGGGCTCGGATACCATCGGTCCTTTGCGATCAGCAATTTTGAACTGATGAAACAATTGCCAGGCCTCATGGGGACCCACAGTGCCGAAGAGATTCTGGCCATGCCCGACTTTGTCGAGCGGGTGGATTACTACCGGCAGGAGACCGAGCGATATAAAACGTTCATTCAGGAACATGCCCGCGTTGACGGCGATGTGTTGATCCTCGATTTGCGCGGGATCCAGGAGATTCCGACGGGGAATCGGTTTATGGAATACGTGCTTTTCCCCGATCAGACTCTTTCCGTACGCATCATGGATGGAAAAAATAAAGAATTTGCTATGATATCAGTTGGATATAGCATTATAAACCGTGCCGCGACAGTGGATGTCGGCTCCCTGATGCTTCGATTCGGCGGGGGGGGGCACCAAAAGGTCGGGACCTGCCAGGTGCCTTACGACCAGGCAGACGCGACATTAACGGAGATTCTGGGTGCCATCAAAGCGGCCTGAGTCGGTTCGGTTTCGCAGTTGGAATCCTTGTCCCGAGGGTGCGGTGAGGGACCATTGGCCATACCGGGACGACTTTTGGCAAGTGACTAAAGAGAACTAAAATTGGATGTGATCAAAAGTTGACAGTCCCGAAAAAACGTCTTTTTAACCACGAAGGACACGAAAGGTTTAATAATATATAATGATTTCAGCTTCGTGTACTTCGTGCTCTTCGTGGTTAATGAAAAAACGGGCACGCTTCCTTAGAAGTCTTAAAATCTTCTTTGTGAGTGTTTTTCACGCATCTGGCGGCTCTGTCTCCACGGTGAAAGCGAACCGCCGGTCGCTGTCGGGGCCGGCGGGTTTGCCGTCGGGGCCGAAGCTGCGTTCGGCCAGCTCAATGCCTCCCTTTCGATCCACCAATACCAGGGTCGAGGCCCGGGTGCCGTATATCGGGCTGGTGATAAACATGGGCGACAGGAGCCGCTCCCACTCTATCCCCACGCCGGTTTTCGGCAGCCGGTGGTCCGATGTCGGCGTTCGGTTTGCCAGCAGGGCGAATCCTGCCTCGGTGTCCGGTCGGTCCGATGAATCGATCCAGCGTTTCATAAGGCGCATGCCCAAATCAACCTTGGGCCAGTCCGTGTCCAGCAGGGCATTGCTGATGCCGTGAATGCCGGGCAGCACCGTTTCGATGCCCCGGCCCCGGTTGGCATACCAGGTCAACGCATCCCCGTCCCAGACCACCAGATTGAATCCATTGTAAGCACTCCCTTTTTTTGTCAGGGCCGTCAGGTACCCGCGGCCGTCCGAAGAGCCGGTGAGAAAGTCACTGACCAAGGCGCCCCGGGAGGGGGCGTCGGCGCGCAGTGAGGCCGGATCCCGGTAATTGGTGACGGCGGCCAGGCGTCCGCCGCGGGTCAAGCCCAGCCATGTTCCGCCGCCTCGAAGATCGCGCCCTGCCAGCACCTGGGGTGCATGGGTCCAGAACGCCGCCGGCGCTGTTGGCCGGTCATGGAATTCATCCCGATTGGCCGCCAGGATCAGGCGGTACCGGGGGTGGCAGTCGAAGGCGATGAGAATCAGGCACATGGATTGTTTTTCCTTTAATTTAATGCGATTACTTTGTGTCTTTGTGGTAAATCCAGACTTTTTTTGAGGCCATCAATTAGGCATTGGCCGACAAATGAAACGGCATTGCCGATTGACGCTGACCATGCCCTGAGGGCATGGATTCCCAGGACGCATTGCGAAACCCCGGGCCAGTTCATTGGGGGACGGCTCATGGCGGTTGACCCGGCTTCGGGGTTTGTGGTAATTTTCGTCTCTATTTTGGTCGGGCAAGCGCCGGGGTGGCGGCATCCCAATGGAGGAAAATGCCTTCGACTCACCATCGACCCGCCACCCTAAGGCCGATCCATTGGCCATGGCGATTCGAGAACGGATATACGGCAGCTCGACCCATAAATCAATCTCAGGAGGGGTTGTCCAATGAAAGATGTGGTCATTGTAGGCTGTACCCGAACGGCAGTGGGCGCCTTCGGCGGATCCTTGAAGACGGTTCCCGTGGTCGAACTCGGTGCTCTCGTGATGAAGTCGGTGCTGAAGAAACTCAACCTGCGGCCGGTGGTCGGCGAGGCCATGGCCGCTGCAGTGCCGGAGAAACTGATGGATCAGGGGCAGATCGAACTGGAAACGGCGTCTGCCGATTGGGACGACAACGCGACGCCAGTGGCCATCGACGAAGTCATCATGGGCAACGTGCTGGTGGCGGCCCAGGGGCAAAACCCGGCCCGCCAGGCCATGATTCGTGCCGGAATTCCCAAGGAGACACCGGCCATGACCATCAACAAGGTCTGCGGTAGCGGACTCAAGGCCATCGGCCTGGGCGCCTCGGCCATTATGTGCGGCCAGGCGGACGTAATCCTGGCCGGCGGCCAGGAGAACATGAGCATGGTCCCCATGGCGCTGCCCAAGGCCCGGTGGGGCCACCGGATGGAACTCACCGGCGTCGGCGAGGTCACTGACCTGATGGTTTTCGACGGGCTCTACGAGATTTTCTACGGTTACCACATGGGCATGACGGCGGAGAACATTGCTGCCATGTACGGCATCAGTCGCCAGGAACAGGACGAACTGAGCGTACTCAGTCACAACCGTGCCATGACCGCCATCCGCGAGGGGCTCTTTGCCCAGGAGATCGACCCGGTGGTCATCCGTTCGCGAAAAGGCGAGACGGTTTTTGATACCGATGAGCGTCCCATGGAAACCTCAATCGAGAAGATGGCCAAGCTGCGGCCGGCTTTCAAGAAGGACGGAACGGTCACCGCGGGAAACGCCTCGGGCATCAACGACGGTGCCGCGGCGGTTTTGCTCATGAGCGCGGAAAAGGCCGCTGAACTGGGGCTGACCCCCTTGGCGAAGATCCGTGCCTTTGCCTCGGGCGGTCTGGATCCCGCATACATGGGCCTGGGACCGGTGCCGGCGGTGAGAAAGGTCCTGGCCGCGGCCGGCATGACCATGGCCGATCTCGACCTCATTGAACTCAACGAAGCCTTTGCATCCCAGGCCATCGGATGCTTCCGCGAACTGGGCATTGAAAGCGACCGCGCCAATGAACTGGGTAGCGGCATTTCCCTGGGGCATCCCATCGGGTGCACCGGTGCCCGCCAGATGGTCAGTGGACTCCATCAGATGCAGCGGAAAAATTACGCCACCGGCCTGGTGACCATGTGTATCGGCGGCGGCATGGGCATGGCCATGATCGTGGAACGATAGCCCGGTTTAAGGCCCCAAAAACCGGATTTTTCGCTTTACATAAACGCCCGTTATTGATAGATATCAGCAGTTGTCTAAACGGGGTCCGCGTCGACGGTGAACCCGCCGGCGTCCAAGCCAGCAGGAGTTGCGATTATGGATATCAGCAGGAAACTGGGTATATTGGTCTTTTTCGGCGTTCCGGCCATCGTCGGCGGCGGCATCCTTTATGGCCTGACCCACGGATACGACGCCGTTGTCGTCTATGAGGTCTGCCTCATGGTTCTCGCCGGCGGTCTGATCAGCAAATAATCGATTGCCCACAACCTTTGCTCGACATCTTTCGCATTGCCTGCCACGGCATCGGCCCATACGAAGGCGCCGGTGCCGTTGTTCCTTTTGGCGGACCGACGTCGGGGCCTGGTCGGTGATCCCCATGGGGGAGAGTGGATATAGACATTCACCTCTTGTGGCCAGGATTTTTGACCCGGGGACAGACAGGGTGTTCGTGCCCGACGACAGTACCGGTGACGGACCACCGCCACCGAAAGCGAGAGGCCATTGCCGTGGCTATCGGTGCAACCAGGCGGTTTCCGGTGCACCGAACCACCGGCCGGAGACATCATGGGTGAACGACTGCCCCAGGACACCATACTTTGGTTTTTCATCGCCCTGTTCCTGCTGAGCATTTTTTTGCTCGGCATGCTGCTGTGGCCCTTTATTTCGGTGATCATTATCGCTGTGGTGATCACCGGGACCACCAAACCCGCATACCTCAAATTGGTGACGCGTACCGGTCCGCCCCTGGCCTCCTTTTTGACTTGCGCCCTGGTCTTTCTGATCCTTTTCGTACCCATTGTTTTTTTTGTCGGCATTTTGTCCAGGGAGGCTTATGGGCTGTATCTGATGGGAAAAAGCGCGGTCATCAGCGACCAGGTCCGCAACTTGGTGGCCGGCAGCCACATTCTTGAAAAAATCAATCCGTTTCTGTCCCATCTGAACATCGAGTTGACCGGCCAGGAAATCAACCGTGCCGCCTCAGAGGCCGGGAAGGTGGTCGGCCTTTTTCTCTACCAGCAAGCCAGCGCCATTGCCTCCAACGTGGCCCAGTTCTTTGTCTACTTTTTTTTCATGCTTCTGGTGATTTACTATCTGCTTATCGACGGCGATCGACTGGTGCGGTTTGTTATTGATCTGTCGCCGTTGCCCGATGACCAGGACGAGCGGTTGATATTAAAATTCAAGGAGATGGCCGGGGCCGTGCTCATCGGAAACGGGGTCTGCGGATTGATTCAGGGGATCATCGGCGGGGTGTTGTTTTCCATTTTTGGCATCAAGTCGCCGTTTTTGTGGGGGGTGATCATGGGGCTGCTGGCTTTTTTGCCCATTGTCGGCATCGGGGCGGTGTTTCTGCCCACCGCCGGTTTTCTGATGCTCAGTGGACGGATGGGCGTCGGCGTGTTCTTTTTGATCTTCTACGGGGTGCTTTCCGGCGGGGTGGAATACCTGATCAAGCCCCGCCTGGTGGGCCAGCGGGTAAAGATGCATACCTTACTGGTATTTTTGGCCATTATCGGCGGCCTCAAAGTGTTCGGCCTTCTGGGTATCATCTACGGCCCCCTGGTGGTGACCGGCTTTTTGACCTTGACGGAGATCTACCACACCAACTACCAGACCATGACCGAAGGATCCTGTCCGGAAATTGAGCCGTGACCCCTGGGAAAATAGCAGAACCGCTTACATGACTTTTGCATGCCCTTTAACATGCAAGACAGGATAACCAACCAACCAACCGATCCATTGTGAACCAGGAGAGATGATGATGCAGCCTGAAACCCTGCCCGGGATCAGCATTGAGCGTGAGATGAAAAAATCTTACCTCGATTACGCCATGAGCGTGATCATCGGGCGTGCCCTTCCGGACGTGCGAGACGGTCTCAAACCGGTCCACCGCCGGGTTCTGTTCGCCATGCGCGAACTGAAAAACGACTGGAACAAATCCTATAAGAAGTCAGCCCGCATTGTCGGTGATGTGATCGGTAAATACCATCCCCATGGCGATACGGCGGTTTATGATACCATCGTGCGTATGGCCCAGGGTTTTTCCCTGCGCTATCCCATGGTGGACGGGCAGGGCAACTTCGGCTCCATTGACGGCGATCCGGCAGCGGCCATGCGTTATACCGAAGTTCGGATGACGCGGCTGGCTCAACAGATGCTTGAGGACCTGGACAAGGAGACCGTCAATTTTACCCCCAACTATGACGAATCCCTCTCGGAACCGTCGGTCCTGCCCGCCAAGATTCCCAGCCTGCTGATCAACGGCAGTTCGGGCATTGCCGTGGGCATGGCCACCAATATTCCGCCCCACAACCTTTCCGAGACGGTGGACGCCATCTGTGCCCTCATCGATGAGCCTGCCCTGGACTGGCGCAGCCTCATGGCCTACCTGCCGGGTCCCGATTTTCCCACCGGCGGCATCATTTACGGTACCGCCGGCATTCACGAAGCCTACCGCACCGGTAAAGGCATTATTCGGGTCCGGGCCGTGGTGGATGTGGAGGAAGACAAAAAGACCCATCAGGAAACCGTGGTGGTCACCGAACTGCCCTATCAGGTCAACAAGGCCAAGCTCGTGGAGAAGATTGCCGAAATGGTGCGGCACAAGCAGTTGGATGGCATCCGCTTTATTCGGGATGAATCCGACCGCCAGGGGATGCGTATCGCCATCGGCATCAAACGGGATTTCATGGCCGAGGTGGTCATCAACCAGCTTTTCAAGCACACCCGCATGGAAAGCAGTTTCGGGATCATTTTTCTGGCGGTGGTGCGCTCGCGGCCCGAGCTGCTCACCCTCAAGGAAATCCTGGAACACTTCGTCCGTCACCGCCGGGAGATCGTGGTGCGGCGGACCCGCTACGACCTGAAAAAGGCCGAAGCCCGTGCCCACATTCTGCTGGGCCTTAAAATCGCCCTGGAAAACCTCGATGAGGTGGTGGCGCTGATTCGAAAGTCCAAATCGCCCGATGAAGCCAAGTCCGGCCTGATCGCCCGTTTCGAGCTTTCCGCCATTCAGGCCCAGGCGATTTTGGACATGCGGCTTCAGCGCCTGACCGGCCTGGAGCAGGAAAAAATTCTGGAAGAATACGGCAATGTCCTTCTTGACATCGCCCGGTTCAGGGAAATCCTGGACAACCCGCAGTTGGTGCTCAATATCATCAAGGATGAGTTGCTCGGACTCAAGGCCGAATTCGGCGACGCGCGTCGTACCCGGATTGTGGCCGACACCCGTGAGATCAGCATGGAGGATATGATTGTCGAAGAAGACATGGTGGTGACGGTGAGTCGCACCGGTTATGTCAAGCGCACCCCCATTACCGAGTACCAGAGCCAGATTCGCGGCGGGAAGGGAAAGACCGCCATGGGTATTAAAGACGAGGATTTTGTGTCTCGACTCTTTGTGGCCTCCACCCACCATACCTTTCTCTTTTTTACCAGCCTGGGGCGGGTGTACTGGCGCAAGGTCTACGAAATTCCCCAGGCCGGGCGTTCCAGTCGAGGCAAGGCCATTGTCAACCTGCTCAACCTGGAGGCCGGTGAAAAACTGGCCACGGTGCTGGCTGTGAAAGACTTCGAACCGGGCCACTACATTCTCATGGCCACCCAAAAGGGTCTGGTCAAAAAAACCGATCTCATGGCCTACAGTCGGCCTCGGATCGGGGGCATTATCGCCCTGAACCTGACCGCCGGCGATGAACTGATTGCGGCCCGAATCACCGACGGCACCCTCAACGTCTTTCTCTGTGCGGCCGCGGGACAGTCCATCCGGTTTCATGAATCCGATGTAAGGGCTTCCGGAAGGGTGTCCCAGGGGGTTCGGGGGTTGCGCCTGGGGCCCGGGGACCGTATCGTGGGCATGGAGGTGCTCAGCTACGGCGAGACACTTTTTACGGTGACCGCCAACGGTTACGGCAAGCGAACGTCCATCGACGAGTACCCGGTGCAGCGCCGGGGCGGCAAGGGGGTCATTACCATCAAGACCAGCGAACGCAACGGTCAGGTGGTGGAGATTCTGCTGGTGGAGGAGGACGATGACGTGATGCTCATGACCGATACGGGCCTTTTGATCCGGACCCCCATTGGGGGCATCAGCGTGATCAGTCGAAATACCCAGGGTGTCAAGCTCATGGGGCTCCACGGTTCCGAGCAGGTGATCGGGGCGGTTCGGTTGGCCGAGAAGGAGACCGAAGAGGACGACGGGAATGGTGCCGAGAATGAGACCGAAGAGGACCATGAGAGCGGCGCCGAAGATGAGGACGCCCATGCGTGACCCCAATGATGTCAACGGTATGCGGATCGCCGTGATCGGGGCCGGCAGTTGGGGGACCGCCCTGGCCGATCTTCTCGGCCGGAAAGGGTTTCGGGTCGATCTGTGGGCCTTTGAGGCCGAAGTCCGTGACCAGATTGGCTCTTTTGGGGAAAACAAGGTCTTTTTACCGCAATGCCCCCTGTCGGTAAATATTCATCCCACCGGTGACCTGGCCGGCGCGGTATCCGACAAAGACCTGGTTCTGGTCGTGGTCCCTTCCCACGTGATGCGTGAGGTGACCGGACAAATGGCCCATGCCCTGGTGCCCGACACCGTTGTTGTGTCGGCTTCCAAGGGGATCGAGAACAAAACCCACCTGACCATGACCGGCATACTGGCCCAAACCCTGCCGAAAATGACAGAGGACCGGTTTGCCGCGCTCTCAGGGCCCAGTTTTGCCAAGGAGGTGGCGGCCAAGGCGCCCACGGTGATCACTGCTGCCTGCAAGGATGCCGAGGTGGCCCTATGGGTCCAGCATGTCTTTGCCACCCCGTATTTCAGGGTCTATGCCAGTGACGATGTCATGGGCGTTGAACTGGGTGGGGCGGTAAAAAACGTTATCGCCATTGCCGCCGGCATTGTCGACGGCCTCGGCCTCGGCCTCAACGCGCGGGCGGCCCTGATTACCCGGGGGCTGGCCGAAATTCGAAGGCTGGGCCATCGGCTCGGTGCCAACCCCGACACCTTTGCCGGCCCATCGGGTGCCGGTGACCTGATCCTGACCTGTACCGGCGATCTGAGCCGAAACCACACGGTGGGAAAAAAGATCGGCCAGGGAATGCGCCTGGATCAGATCCTGGCTCAGATGCGGATGGTGGCCGAAGGGGTCAAAACGGCCAAGTCCGTCCGCAACCTTTCCCTTCGGCTGGGGGTGGACATGCCCATTTCCCATGAGATCTATCATCTGCTCTACGAGGACGGCTCCCCCAAAGAGGCGCTGCATCGACTCATGACGCGGGACCTGAAACACGAACTGGATGATTGAAAAAAAGCGTTCTTTTCGGATTTGTGTAGGAGTGGCTTCCAGCCACGAATGAATCTGTTCAGGAATGTGTTTTCGCGGCAAGATGCCCCTTCCTGCCGGAGCGCTGCCACGGGGACGATGCTGTTTCGGAGGTGAGACGATGGCCACGGAGACCCGACACAGGGGCGCCGGACACCGCAAGCGTCTTCGGGAGAAGTTTCTGACAACCGGCCTGGGCGGCTTTCACGACTATGAGGTGATCGAACTGCTTCTGACCCTGGCTACCCCCCAAAAAGACTGTAAAGATGCGGCCAAGGCGGCGTTAAAGCGCTTCAAGAGCCTGCCGGCCGTGTTGGAGGCCTCGGCCGCCGATCTGGAACGGGTACCGGGGATCGGCCCGGTGAACCGTTTCGGCATCCAGTTGGCGCGGGCGGTGGCGGATCGATACCTCAAGGCCCGGCTGACCGGAAAGATTGCCCTGAACAATTCCCGCGAACTGTTCGACTACCTGTACGGAAGTCTTCGTGACAAAGGCCGGGAATCTTTTCAGGCGATTTTTCTTGATGCCAAAAACCGCGTACTGGCGGCCAAGACCCTGTTTACCGGTACCCTGACGGCCAGCGCGGTCTATCCGCGCGAAGTGGTGCGTGCGGCCCTGGATCACCACGCGGCCGCGGTGATTTTTGCCCACAATCACCCTTCGGGCGATCCAGAACCCTCCGCCGACGATGTCGCCCTGACACGACAACTGGTATACGCTTGTCGGGTGGTGGGCATCACCGTGCACGAGCACATCGTCATCGGAGACAACCGCTACCACAGTTTCGCCGACCACGGCCGAATTGCCCAAATGCACCAGGAATACGACCGTCGTTTCGCCGACCGATGCAGCGAGACAGCGGCCGAAAGCTGGGGGGCGGGCCATGGCCTGCCCTCGGAAACCGGGTAAGCGTTCACAGGGCACCGCATCTGCTTTGTTCCCGGGCATTTGAAGTACGAACGAGTACGTCTGTATGCCCGGCGCCTCGCATCTGCGGCACCCTGTAAACGCTTACCGTGCGAGGGTTTGGAATTTCTTATGCGTTTCAACCCTGTGAACAGGTACAAAACCGGAGACCTGCCATGAGCCAGGACGACTGGTCCAGTCAAAGTCGCAAAAAAGAAACCCCCGCCTGTTTTGGCATTCTCAGCAACGTTTTCCCCGAAGGCGAGGACGGCCTTCGACAATCACCGGAATCGTGCATGGTCTGTCATTGCAAGACCGAATGCCTGCGAACGGCCATGGAGAAAACCGAAGGGCTCGACGTGCGCGAAGCGTGCGTTGACCGGGCCTATGATTCAGGCATGATCGGGTTTTTCGGGCGGTGGTCCCGAAAGAAGACATTTCACCGCCGACGCAAGGACGAGGGGGATTGACATGATTTTGGATGGCGGATTTCGAATTTGGCTGATGGCAGCCAAGGTCATGCCTTAATCTGCGGAATCTGCGAAATCTGCGGATAAACTCGGGAGGAAGCCATGAAAAGCATCAAAGACATCGATATTGCGGAAAAACGCGTGCTGTTCAGGGTTGATTTCAATGTTCCCCTGGACGGGCATCAGAACATTACCGACGATACCCGTATCCGGTCGGTGATTCCCACCCTCAAATACGCCCTGGACCATCGCGCCAAGGTCATTGTTGCCTCCCATTTGGGACGGCCCAAAGGGCAGGTGGTTCCGGAGATGAGCCTGGCACCGGTGGCCAAGCGGCTCGGCCGGTTGCTGGAAAAGGACGTTCGCATGGCCCCGGACTGCAAGGGTCCGTCCGTGGCCGCGTTGATTGACCAAATGACGCCCGGAGACGTGGTCCTTTTAGAAAATTTGCGTTTTCATCCCGAAGAGGAGAAAGACGACGATCTCTTTGCCAAAGATCTGGCCGGCCTGTGCGATGTTTTCATCAACGATGCCTTTGCCGTATCGCATCGGGAAAATGCATCGGTGTCGGCCATCACCCGCCATGCGAAACAGTCCGGCGCCGGTTTCCTGCTTCAGACCGAACTGGAATACTTCCGCCGAGCCATGGCCGACCCCCAACGGCCCCTGGTGGCCATCGTGGGCGGGGCCAAAGTTTCCAGCAAACTTGGCGCCCTGGAGAATATGCTCCGGCGTGTGGATAAACTCATCATCGGCGGTGCCATGGCCAATACCTTTCTCAAGGCGGCCGGGTTCGACATGGGAAAGAGCAAGGTGGAGGAAGATCTGGTGCCCAATGCCCAGGCCATCATGACCCAGGCGCGTGAACGCGGCATCCGGCTCTACCTTCCGGTGGATGTCGTGGTGGCAGACCGCTTCGATGCCAAGGCCGAGGTCAAGATTGTTCCGATCCAGGAGATTCCCGTCGCCTGGATGGCCCTGGATATCGGTCCGGCGACCACCCTGCTCTATGCCGAGGCCCTCTACGATGCCAAGACCATCATCTGGAACGGCCCCATGGGTGTCTTTGAAATCGATGCCTTCAGCCGCGGCACCATGGCCATGGTCCACAGCGTGGCAGCCAGCCATGCCCTGACCATTGTCGGCGGTGGAGACACGGACGTGGCCGTCCATAAGGCCGGCGAGAGCGAACGGATTTCTTATATTTCCACCGGCGGCGGTGCTTTTCTTGCCTTGATGGAGGGGAAAAACCTGCCGGCTGTGGCAGCACTGGAGGCGGCCGCCTTGCGGACCTCCGGTTGACTTCGAAATAGCAACCCACTTCCTCATGGCGCGGTCAGAGTCAACTGGCTATGCCGAGCAACTTTAGTCACTCCACACTGATATGGGGGGGTGCTAACTCAGCCTCTTCCAGAGGCAAACCAAAGCCTGGTCATCTGGGCCAGGATTCTTTACTCTGGCATTAAACCACCACTTCAAGTGGTGGATCGGAAGAGGCTCCGCTATCGCTACCGTCGCGGCGAGAACGACTATCGCGAATTTCCAATGTCCAATGCTCAATGCCCAATTCTCAAGTGTGGAATCGCACCGCTCTGCCAATTGTTGAAAGGCTAAAATAGGCAGAATGCCGCCTTGAACATTGAGAATTGAGCATTGGATATTAATCATTTTACCCCCTCTGAGGGGCTTGGCTGAGGCCAACCGCGCTGCAGTTGGAGACCCATTGGGAAGGTGGCCCATGCCATGAAGTCCCTTTCTACCAAAACGGTACTGGCCGCCGTCTTACTGCTCACGGCGGCGGTGGCTTTGGCCTGCCTGTTCAGATACCCCCTGGCCGAAGCCCTGACCGGTCTATGGTCCTGTGTGGCCGACCGTGACCGTCTCACGGCCTTTGTCTCCGGTTTCGGCGCAGGTGCTCCCTTGGTATTTATCCTGGTTCAGGTGGCACAGGTTCTGCTGGCGCCGGTTCCCGGAGAGGCCACGGGATTTATCGGGGGGTATCTCTTCGGCATGGTGCCCGGCTTTCTCTATTCCACCGTCGGTCTTACGCTCGGCTCCTGGCTGAACCTGTTTGTTGGGCGCCTTCTGGGCCACCGCTATGTCCGCCGTCTGATTCCGCTGGTTCATATGAACCGCTTCGACCGTGTGTTGCGGCGACGGGGGCTGGCGGTGGTATTCTTGATGTTCGCCTTTCCCGGTTTTCCCAAAGACTACCTGTGTCTCTTCCTGGGCCTCAGCGATATCCCCATGCGGATCCTGCTGGTATTGGCTGCCGTGGGCCGTCTTCCCGGAACCCTGATGCTCAGTCTCCAGGGCGCACTCCTGTTCGAAAAGAACTATTTTCTGCTGGCTGCTGCCGTGGCGGTATTCGGGGGGGCGGCGGTTTTTTTCTACTTGATACGAAACCGTTTTTACCGGTGGGTGGAAAAAGTCAACGGTGGCGGGCCACCGAGCCGTTGACGCCCGGAGAAAATGGTGTTATCAATAATCAAATGCAGTACTTGCGTCCTGCAATTTGTCGAATCGACACCGTGGTGATCGCGGCATCGTTGCCCCTTTCTTTAATTCGAAGTAGAAATCCACGTCCTTTGGGCGTGGTCAGAGTCAATTGGCTATGCCGAGATAGCTTTGTTGCCAGTGACTAAAGTGAACTTCAGTTTGGAGTGAGTCCCGCCGGGGCGGGATTAGGAATTCTGCCTATTATAAAAAATTGGTGGAGCGCAGCGACTCCTCAACTTTAGTCACTTTAGCTCATTTTAGTCACTCCACACTTATCAGGTGTCGGTAAGCCAGCCCCTACCCGGGGCAAACCAAAGCCTGGTCCTCTGGGCCAGGATTCTTTACACAGGAGGACCCATTGGCGTTCTGGAGTGTCAGGGAAGAACTCAGCCAGGCAAGCAGGCTTCGGCGTTCCTATTACGAACTGCTCAGGGATCAGTTTGACCAGCACATGCTCAAGTACGCCCTGACCGATTCCTACCGACGATTCATTGCCAGAAAAAGCCCCTATCCCTTTGTCGAGAAGCGTGAACTCAAACCCCGCGCACGGATTCCGGGCGAAGAATTCGAGTGCCAAAACACCTTTCTTGTCATTTTTGTGGAAGATACCATTCCCGCGGATTTCAAGAAATACATCCGGTTCTTCGAAGTCAATAAAACCACCAAAGCCAACCTGTTCCATTCCATGGCAATGCCGCTGGAGGACAAGTTCGATCGAAACCAGAAATATCTGGAGTCGCCCCAGTTCTTCGATTTTCTTCAGATGCTGCTTCCCGTAGACTACGCGCTGCTGGTTCAACGGGATCCGGCCACCCGTTCCAGGGACCGGTATTGCCTGTCCCATTTCCATGTCCGCATTGACTGGCCCATCGCCGAGGCGGCCGAAAACATGGCCCGCACCTTGCGTTATATCTCCAAGGACCTCTACGAACGCGGGGACAAGTATGCCGAGGACATTCAAAAGAAATTCTTCGAGTACTACGGGGTTCCGGTCATGGTGGGTGGACGCCGGACAGCGGCCATCGTGGCGGCCCAGTACCTGAGGAATATTCCCTGCATCACCACGGTCTACGCCGGCAGCAGTGAATCCAGGGCACTGATCCGCATTTCCGAACGGGGGGTCTCAAAGGCGATCCTGATGAAGTTTAACGAGGATGAGGTTCAGCAGATGGCCCTGGAGAACAAACTCCAGCCCCGCACCTTTACCAAGAACTACGTGGTGGCCAAGGAGCGAAAGCACAGCATTTGCATTTTCCAGGCCACTTACGCGTACACCGATTATTCCCGGCCACCCGATGACGGAAAACTGCGCGAACTCAAGCCGGACCTCAACTGGCTCACCGTCGGCGGACAGCACCTGCTGCCAAAGCCCGGGGTGTGGAAGTATCCTCCGTTGCCGCTCAACTTTATCTACACATAGGGCTTCGCCCATTGGGGATTGCAAATTTCGAATTGCCGAATTGCGGCTCCGCGAAGTGGAATTTCAAGTTTTTACGAAACCAGACCTCTCAGGTATTTGCGGAAGCCTTTGATCTGTTTGCGGCAGTCGCTGGCAAGAGAGTAATTGGTCTCAAACTGTTTCTGATCAATATATTCGCAATTCGACAATTGCCCTTCAATCCGTCAATCCCTCAATTCGCAATCCGCCAATTGCCCTTCAATCCGCCAATCCGTCAATCCGTCAATTCATCCATCTCTTTGATCATGGCGATTTCGTCGCAGTCGGGAAACTTCACACAGGTGATGCAATCGGCCCATATCTTCAGGGGCAGATCGGCCCGGTCAATACAGCGAAAGCCGAATTGCTCGAAAAAACCGGGGCGGTAGGTGAGGGTGAAAACCTTGGGGATTCCAAATGCCCTGGCGTCCTCTATTGCCGTTTGGGTCAGGGCGGTTCCGATTTTTTGGTTCACATGGTCCGGGTGAACAGCCAGGGAACGGATTTCCGCCAGATCGTCCCAGTGAAACTGCAGGGCGCAGCAGCCCACCATCTTCCCGCGTTCCGGTTCCTGGAATACCCAGAAATCCCGGACATGGTCGTAGATTTTGCTCAGGGGCCGGGGAAGCAGTTCGCCCTGGTCACCGTAGATTTGAAGCAATTTGTGAATGGCCCGTACATCTTCGATGGTGGATTTGTGAATCATCGGTACCTCGGTCTTGTCGTGTTTGTCATGGGCGCCGCGGCCCTTTCGACCCGCAAGACGCAGACAGGGGCCATTTATAGCACGCTGGCGAGCCAATTCAAAACAATATCGACCTGCCAGCAGAAGGGCGGTCGAACATTCCGCTTCGATTTGCCACCAAGGGCATTGACGAAAAATGGATTTGCGTATATTAAGTGAAAAAAAGTAAACTCAGTTTTTGCACCGGGCCAGTGCTTTTTGCCCCTAATTTCGGTTTCGATCACGCCTCGCGAGGCAACGTTACCATACCCTGCTTCAGCCAACCCAAAACGGTTTGCTTGATTTTTGATGAATGCGATTTATATATTATACCCGGTTAGGCCATGGCGGCAACAGATATGCCGCGCCCCATGGATAACGGCAGGCAATTTTTCGGAGTTTACGTCCTGCGCTTTACAACAGTTTTTTTTGACGGTCCAAGGAGGTCTTCAGTGAAAACGTCAACGGTGTTCAAGGCAAGCCTAATCGTGTGTCTGATGTCCTTTTTTCTTGCCGCCAGTGCCTTCGGCGAAAGCCCTGAGTTTCTCCAGGGGGTCGACCAGTACAAGAATGAAAATTTCGAGGAGGCTGCCGAAGCCCTGAAAAAGGCTCGGGCCCAAGAGCCCCAGTCCACGGTGGCGGCCTTCTTTCTCGGGCTGACCTACAAACAGATGCAGAATTTTCCCATGGCCGTGGAGAATTTCCGGGACGCCGTTACCATGACGCCGAGGATCAAGGAGGCGCTGGTGGAGTTGGTGGAGGTGCTGTCTCGGATGGGAAAACCCGAAAACCTCAAAGAGGCCAAGGAATGGCTGGCCGTGGCGGAAAAGGAGAACATCTTTCCCGCCAAGATTGCCTTTCTGCGGGGGCTGATCCTGAGCAAGGAAGGACGGGACCTGGAGGCGGTGACCCAATTCGAGAAGGCCAAGGCGCTGGATGAGTCCTTTACCCAGTCGGCCGAATTCCAGATCGCCATGAGTTATGTCAAGGCCAAGCAACTCGACAAGGCCCGGGACCGGTTCAAGGCGGCCGTTCTGTTCGATCCCCAGTCGGACCTGGCCTCCTTTGCCCGTCAGTACCAGGATTCGGTGGAAAAACGGCTTGGCCAACAGGTCCGCTTCACCCTCGGCGTGTTCGGTGCCTACGACGACAATCAGGTTTCCCGTTGGAACGGTGCCGGCGGACCCGGTGCACCGGCCTGGACCGGCGAGGAAGACGAAGAGACCTCACGCCTGCGCACCCAGTTTCGGGTTGACTACGTGCCGATTCTTCCCGGCGCCTGGCTCTTTAATGCCCAGTACGCCCTGTCCGCAGCCTGGAACCAAAACTATTCCAGTTCCCGGGACAACCTGAGCAATGGCCTCTACCTGGCGCCGGGGTACAATTTCGGGCAGTACGCCGTGAACCTGGCCGTCAACTACAACTTTTCCATGAAGAAGGAAGCGGCGGTCAACGGATACCGAAAGCAGTCCGAATACCTCAGCGTCGGGCCCCTGGTCCGGGGCCTGTTCATGAACCAGCACCTGCTGGAGGTTTTTGCCGGTTTTGACAACAAGGAGTTTTTCGACCCGGCCGCCGATTCGCGTAATGATCGCGACTCGAAAACGTTCCGGAGCTACCTGAGCTGGATCTGGTCTTACACCCAGGGGGCCTTTTTAAACCTCAAATACGAGTACACCAAAGAGGACAGCGACGGCGAATGGTGGGAAAACCAGGGGCACAAATTGATTTTCAACACCTCTTACCCCCTGATGCCCCGCGTCGCCGCTCAGGCAAGCTGCCAGTATTTCATTCAGGATTTTGAAAACAAGAGCCTGGATCCCATTCCGTCTGACCCCACCAAGATCAACGACAGGCTGGACAAGATCACAAACGGGTCCCTGGGCCTGACCTGGGAGTTCATGCCCGGCACCATGCTCATCGGCCAGTACGCCTTTACCCGGGCCGATTCCAATATTGCCATCTACGATTACAACCAGAATGTTTATTCGGTTGGGGTCGAGTACCGCTTCTGATCCGCGGATGCAAAATTGCTCGGGTATTTTTCCATTAAACCCAATAGCTTGAATTTACAATTGTTGAGACGTAATCAAATGCTTTTTTTACCATTGAGACACTGAGGCCACAGCGCTTTTCCCATTTATCCCCGGCCGGGAGACGGCGGCCGAGGATAAGAAAGCCTTGACAGAGTAGGCTTTTCAAAGATCGTCGTCTCCCGATCTTTGAAAAATATGCAAACTCTCTGAGTCTCTGTGGTAGCATAAAAATACATAACCGTACTTAAGCCTATTAAAACCGAACACTTAAAACTGTAGGATTCCGGTTCTGTCGAATCCAGCCTCATTCAATGACACCCAAACAGCCCGGACATACCGAAGCAGCGTCACCTGTGATCCACGTGATAGGCCGCAACAGCCTTCAGAACGAGCTGATGGCCGCGCACCTGGAGAAGACGACCGGTGCGCGGTGCCGCTGCTGGCCCGAAATCGGCCAGTTGACGGCCGTCGGCGACGGCACGGAAATCGAAGGGGTTGCTGCGGAGATGTGCCTGGTGGACTGTCTGGGGCTCGATCTGGACCGGTTCGTGGTGGCGGGGGAAGATTTTGGGGGCCACCTGCACGCCGGCCGGGTCATCGCCCTGTTCAATGTGGCCGCCGGGGAGCGGATCGAAGAGAGGGCCTTGACCATGGGGATCCGCGGCGTCTTTTATCCCGACGATCCCCTGGATCGCTTTGCCAAGGGAATCGCGGCCATGCTAAAGGGAGAACTCTGGGTGTCGCGTAGCGTCATGACCGACGTGATCCTCAAGGAGAACGCCCATGTCCGTAACGGCCGCCCCAACTCGGCCGTGCTGACCCGTCGGGAGACCGAAATCCTGGAATTGATGGCCATCGGCGCCACCAACGATGACATCGCCGGGAAACTCTGCATCAGCCCGAATACCGTGAAAACCCACATATACAACATATTCAAGAAGATAGACGTCCCCAACCGTCTTCAGGCCGCCCTGTGGGCAGCCAAACACCTTTAGGCCTGACCCGACAACCCCTCAACGGACACGTTGTCACGAAATTTATGAAATCATTTGCTTCGGCTGCGGTATTAGACAGTCTAGTTTTATTTCCCGCCTTTGTCATACGAATTCATGACATTTCCTCTCTCTCTATATAAGGATAAAAACATACCTTTGGCGTATTGATATGCTTCTGGTTATCGGATATTATCCAAGCTAAGATTCGGAGAAAGGGCGAAGCGGGGGAGCGATATGAAAAATCCGGATCGCTCCATGATATTTGAGAGTGCCCGATTTCGGCCTTCCCGTTACTGTCGATCTTGTACAATCAACCCCATCTTGTTTCAATTTTCCCATGATTTCTGCAAACGGTCAGAGGTAGAAATGGTCGAAAAGCGCAGGCTGGAACGATACGATCTCAAGATGGCTGCCAAGATCGAGCCGGTCGGCATCGAAGCGGTTTTCGAAACCTTTGATCTGGCCACTTGCGATGTCTGTGCCGGCGGTGCCTTTTTCCAGACCTACCATCCGCTTCCTGAGGGGACGCCGGTCAATGTGGAGATGTTGCTGCCGCTGCAACGGCTTCGCGTACTGAGAGAGTCCGCCAAACAGGTTTTTCTGCTCATTCACGGCACGGTGTTACGGTGCCAGGAGGACGGCATGGCCGTCCGCTTTGGAAAAGATTATGAATTTCGTCACCTGCCGGTTTCCGGCACGGAGATGGCGTAAGCCGGTCAAAGGTGGCTTCAGATACGTGTTCATGAGTACGATTCAGCATATTTTCAGGCTCACCGCAGAGTCGCAGAGGACACAGAGGCTATTTGCCCGGTCGATCACCGACGAAAAATTGCCGTAAGCGCTCCGGCCGAGCAAATGGTGTCATGCCCTGCGGGCGGCTGGAGCGTTTGACGCAGTTGAAGTATCGCGGTTTATCGTGATGCACCTTTTTGCTTTCTGGCGTCTCAGCAGAAAGAAAAAAAGCTTTTCTCCTCGATCTCCGCGACTCGAATGAGTGCAGCGAATGGGCGGTGAAGACAGTTGAGACGATTCGCACTTACGTCACAATAATAATGAAATGAATCGATGCACGAAGTAACAACGGAGGGTGCCATGAAAAAACGTTTTTTCATCATCACGGTGGCGGTCTTATTCATTTTTTCCACAGGCATGGCCTTTGGATCGCCGGTGGGCAAGTTCACCGCCGTCAAGGGGATGGTGGACCTGACCGCGCCGGACGGTAGCCTGCGTGAAGTCAAGATGGGCGACCCGGTCAGCGTGGGTGACATCGTCCGCACCAAGAGCAAGTCAACGGCCGAGATCACCTTTGCCGACGACAGCGTCGTCCGCCTGGCCCGAAACAGCCGGCTCCAGATCAACGAGTACATGATCGGCAAGGAAGAGACCCGCGGTATTTTAAAGCTCTTCCGCGGCAAGGCCCAGAGCATCATTTCCAAGGCGGCCGGCTTTTTCGGATTAAAAAATAAGAACAAGTTCGAGATGCATACCCCGACTGCGGTCTGCGGGGTGCGCGGCACGAACTTTTTCACCTGGTACAACCAGGGGCAAAGCGGTTTGGCGGTCAAGGAAGGGACGGTCTACAACTATGCGGCCAACAAGCCTAACCAGGTCAAGTCGGTGCGTGCCGGCCAGTCGTCTATCGTGGTCAGCGGGGACGAAGAACCGGTGATCGGAACGGCCACAGACGAAGATCTGTCACTTGGCGACGATGACGAGGGGGGGAGCCCTGCTGCTTTCGTGGGCGATGAGGACCCCGAGGAGTTGTTCTCCTTTTCCAATGTGGTCGACGATCCCGACGTGGACGACGGCGATACCACCAAAATCATTCCGGAGGTAGCTGATACCTATGTGCCCGATTTCGAACTCCTGCTGACGGGTGGATTCCTGGACGGCACGTTGACCGGTGATTTCACGCTTGGCACCCTGGCGTTGAATGCCGCATATCCAGCAGACGCCGCAGCTGCCAATGCCATGGCTGTGGGCGGTGATCTGGCCAACGGCGGCGCCCTTAAAGGCTACCTGGGGGGCACGTTGGGATCCTGGGAGGGCTTGTTTACCAGCATCTTCATGAACCCCGACGGCGGGGCCGGTTTCAGCATCGGCACCCTTTCGGGAGACGTCACCGATAGCCAATTGACGGCCTCGGGGGGCATCCTGAAAGGCGAGGTCCTGGGAAACATTCCCGGCGCCGATGCGGCTGGTTTTGAACTGGAACTGGAAGACTGGGGCGATTTCCCGACCCCCGGTTTTTCCGAAGACGACACTGCTATGGTCGAAGGCGTCGAAACCGTCAATGCGGAAAATGATCGGCCGCTGTTCCTTGGTATCTATAACACCACCGGTTCCGGTGACCTGAATCTCGACTCCGGTTACGGCAACTATCGACAGAGCGGTTTGATCGATTACGAAGAGGCCGGCGGACAGAACTACCTTCTCATGGGTTACGTGAAGGTCGAAAACGATGGGGCTGGGCATGTCAGCATCAATGATTTCGGCAACCTCTCCTACCTTGATCCGCTCTACCACGGTACCTATACCCTGGGCGTGCGCTGGGCTGATGACGGGGAAGGTTCCGGCGAGTACATCACTGCCGGCACCATCGAGCTGGAGCCCCTGGATTTTTCCACATCCTTGAATGGCTCGTTTCATGAATCAACGCTCTTTTTTGACGACAGCGGCAGCAAAGGGGTTGCGGGCGACGCAAGGGGCATCATGGGGTTCGTGGACAACGGCTCGGGATACGACCTGTATGCTGCCGGCGCCTATGAAATGGATTACGACGACCCGGCTGCGCCTTTGATCTGGCACTCCTATATCGGTAACGGGCTCCTTGTCGGGCCTGATTTATATAACACCGCGGATGCCGGCTACGGCGGCGGCGAGTCGGGTTTACTCGGCGCCACCGCCGGTCTCTGGCGGCCCCAAAATGGCTATTCCGGTCTTATGACCGGTGCCGTTGCCGGTATCAGGCAGGAGTGGGTCGACGATGGGTTGTATATCGAGCGTTTCTTCGGCGGCCTGGGCGGAGACTATTTCCCGGACCCGGATGCGGATAATCTGGCCGGGCTCTGGCGGGCCGAAGGCACTGCCGATGTCGATTCCATGACCGTTGCGGAGGAGGAAGACTTCTTCATGCACTATGGGGTCATGTGGGCCCAACTGGGCGGGAGTTTCGGTGGCGACACGGTCATCGAAGGCAGGGGCCTGGGCGAGGCCTTCTCTTTTCTCGATCTGGCCGAAGACGAGTCCCTGGGCATCTTTACCCTGGGACTGGGCAATTTCAGCGGCGAACTTCCAACCCCCGGCAATGATTACACCGGCACGGCCGGAGCCTGGTCCGGGCACGTGGGTGGTCTGTCAATTGGCGAGACCGAGGGCTTCGATGAATATTATTTGGATCGCGGATTTTTTCTGGCCGAGGTCAAGAACGGCACCATGGCCGATAACGGCGATGTCAAGGCGATCCTTGACGGGGAATACATGACCACCACCCACATGGCCGATCTCTACGGCGCGCTTTACGGCCAGCAGACCCCGGCCGGCGGAGGCTACGGCGGCGGCACCTGGATCGCCCACAGCGTGGGCACGTTGGACAATGTGCGCGCCCTGACCTTGTCCCAAGCCTTCGGGGTGGGCCGCCAAGGGCAGCCGCCCTTGTGGCTGGAGCATTTCGATTCTGATGAGGGCGCTTTGGAAGAGGTGGGCGAGCTTTCCGGCCTGCTCGGCAGCGCCGATCCATTCCTGACCGGCACCGGCGCCGATATCGCCACCCTGTCCCTGGGCAAGTTTATTGGTGACGAATTCTACACGGCAGGTTTCTGGGATGCGACCATTGGCGTTTCCGGCCTCTTGGACGAGGTGGGGCTTGATGTGGCGATCCCGGATCCAATAATGGGAGACCTGACCCCGGAAGGCGGGGCCTATTACGGGTTCTACAGCGGCATCCGCAACGGCGCCGGGCTTGAGGGGATGGTCACCTCCCTTTACGCGGACGAGGACGGCAACGTCGGCATTCATACCGGCAACTCCAGCGGATCGCTTTTTGCCGACGTGGACATGTTCCGCATGACCGGCACCCTGGACCGCCAGCAGGTGGCTGCCGATGTTCTGGATCCCTACGACTTTCAAGAATATCTGTCTTATGACGAAAGCGACGGCGGCGATTTTTACGGCGGGCTCGCCGGTGATTTTGATGCGGTGGGAACCGGTATCGTAGCAGTGACGGGTGGATTTTCAACGGCCTGGCTCGATTACGAGGGGCTCGGTCAGACGGCCGTCAGCACCGGTGCCCAATCCGGTGCCTGGGGCATTTACTCCGGGCGGGCCGCCGGATACCAGAACGGCCCTGTGAACAACGGCGACTGGTCGGCCAGGGTGGGTGCCTCGGCGGCGTTCGGCGGCTACGGCGGTAGTTATGGCGGCTACAGCTACGACTACGGCACCTATATCGGCACCACGGATAACGAAACCTGGACCGGCAACCGCATGTCGGCCGACACCAGCGGGCGGTTCATCACCTCCACCCGCATGGCGGATACCGGTGCCGGTATCGGCGACATTTCCGGCCGGCTGATCGGGACCTACGATCCGGAGGACGGCACCTGGGAGATGGTGACCCAGGGGACCTTTGAAGGCGAAGACCTGAGTTACTACAACTACTTCTCGGCCAATATCAGGTCCTACAATGGGTCATATCTCCAGTGGACCGGTGACCTGTGGGAAGGCCGCATGGGTCATGCGGATTCCCTCTGGGGGGCGGATCCGGCCCGGGTCATGATCATGGGCCAATATTATAGTAATGAAGACACGAGCAGCATCTGGTACTACAGCAATAGCAATAGTTACAACGCCCTTGACGACTCCAGCACCACCTACGACAGCGGGGCCTATTCCGGCTATATGGGCGGAATCCACAACAACGGTGCCCTGGAAGGGGGCTGGCTGGCCCTCTACCTCGACCCGGCCGGCAATGGCAGCGTCGGGATCCTGTCCAGTGCGGATCTGGAAGGCGCCGGGTACAATGATCTGGACCTCTATGAGATGGACGGCACGGTGGTGCGCAGCGATCCGAAAATCACCGATACCGGCATCACAGCGGATGACTTCGTCAACTCCTATGTGGAGTCCCGCTATACCGACTACAGTTACAGTTACGGCGGGCTTTCCGGGTCCGTGGGAAGCGGTGAGACCGTCTATGGTGGTTACGGCGGGGGTTATGGCGGCGGGTTGTCCACCCAATACGTCGATACGGACTATAACGGTTACGGCGGTGGCGAGGACTGGGGGATTTACTCCCAGACCCTCTACGGCGAAATGGGTGCCGGCACCAGCACGCAGGCTGCCGAAGACGCTCCTGCCTGGTCTGCCACCATTACCGGCGGCGGCCGTTTCGGCGATTTTAACCAGTCTAATTACGATGCCGACGACAGTGGCCTCTGGATCGTCCACACGGATGACGACACGGCCGAATGGGCGGGCAGCCGCTTTGCCGCCGATGTCAGCGGCCGTTTCCTCACCCAGACCAAGATGGGGACCATGGAGGGCCGAATTCTCGGCACCTACCATGACGCCATCTTTGAACTAGACGGCCAGCCCCCGGTCGGTTTTTGGGAAGCGGTCCACATGGGGACCTGGGACGGCATAGAAGGGGACCTTGCCTTTTTCAGCGGAAATAACGACGGTCTGGAACTGATGTACGCCTACGACAGCGGCTCCATTTATCCCTACACCTATGCGACGCTCTATGATTACCACATGGGCGGCACCCAATCACTGTGGAACGCCACGGATACCGTTGGCGTGCCCGTTACCCTGATGTCCGGACTCACGGGTTCTCCGGCCGATCAGAGCCGGGGCATCTGGACCGACGGCATGTACAGCTCCAATTATATCAAAAGCTACAATGCCATGGATTACACCAGCACCACCTATGACGGCGGCGCCTACATGGGTTATTTGGGCGGGATCCGCAGCGGCGATACCCTTGCCGGCGGTATGGTGGGGCTCTATGTGGATGGAGACTATGGCCATGTCGGCGTCCTCTACTCCGACGACTGGACCGGAACCATCTATGCCGATTCCCGCATGGCGGAGATGGACGGGCACATTTATCGGGAACAGCGGGGCACGGATACTTTTGACCTACCCAGCGGAGATTTTATTAATATGGCCGTGGTTACGGATCGCGGATACGGCGGACTGGCCGGTGAATTCGTCTTTCCCGATATAGCGGCTTATAGCGAAGACGGCGATGGCCTGGCATCGGACCCCTCCACCGGCTACGGCGGCATCCGCACCGCTTCCATCTACTACGGCGGCCTGGATGATTCGAGCCTCTGGGGCATCTATGCCCAGGACGCTTTCGGCGGTTACAACGGCGGCGACGGCGCCGATGGCTGGACCGGCGAAACCGGCGGCAAGGTCGCCTTTGGCCATGACCAGGAGGGCCTCAGCGGCAGTCTGGACTACGGCTTCTGGTCAGGCAAGATCGACGACGGCGATGTGTCAGAGCCCGCGGCCGGCGACTGGAATGCCGGCGGCACCTTCGACGGCACCTTCACCGGACGCTTCATGACCCGTGTCAAGATGGGCGATCCCATGGCCGGAACCGGCGGCATGTTCGGCCAGGCCCACGGCACCTGGGGGTCAATGGTGGTCGCCGGCGGCGACGCTTACGGCGGCGTGGACGGCACCTGGGAACTGGTGAACATGGGAACATGGGAGGGGACGGACCTGAGCTACTTCAGCGAATTTTCCTCCAACACCCATTATGCCGGTTACGGTGGTAGCGAAGCGACTTCCGGGTCCCTTTCCGGATACCTGGGGCATACCGACTCGCTCTGGGACGGCACCGATGCCCGCATGACCATCATGGGCTATTTCAATGAAAGCGGCGGCGCCGGATCCATCTGGTATGACAGTGTTTATACCCAAAACGTGATTTCCGGATCCTTCTTTGCCTACGAGGGGGGCAGCTATTATGCCTACCTGGGCGGCATCAAGACCACCGACGGCGATCTCGATTTGATGGAAGGGGCCTTCTACGGGCTTTCCATCGATGACATCGGATACGGCGGTTTCCTGGTGAGCCGGAACCTGGACGGCGGCATCGCGGACTACGCGTACAATAATTCGGGCGACGCCCTGCTCGAAATGGACGGGACCGTGGCCTGGATTGACATGGATTCATATGAAGGCACCGGCACGGCGGTCTATGACTTCAACCCCGATACCAACATCGGCTGGAGCGAAACCACTGTTTTTGACGACGGTTTTTATGGCGAAGGTTCCGAGTCTGAAATGACACCTCTGCAGACGACACCGGGTTACTATGGCAGCCTTTCAACCAACCTCGGCTACGGCGGCATGTCGACAGCCGCTCTGCCCGAGCGGAGCTGGGGTATCTGGAACGCCACCCTTTACGGCGGCGGGTATACCAACGGTGATGAAACCGTGGACATGAATGACTGGATCCTGCAGCTCGACCAGTCCGTCACCGGTTTTGACCGATGGATCAACTTTGACGGCACCGAATGGACGGAGATCACCGATGCCGCCGGCAAGATGGCGGCCGATGGGGCCGGCGCCTGGGTCGACCTGACCCATGCCGTCACCGGCGTCATGGGGGGCACGCTAAAAGGAACCTTCGACCCCGGCTCGGCCGCCACCTGGGAGGCCATTGCTGCCGGCGCCTACCTCGACACCGAAACCTTCCTGGCTATGGTTGACAGCGAGGCAGGAAAGAGCGCCCTGCACAGCCTGAACATCCCCAGCTTTGAGGTGGGGCAGGTCGACATGAGTTATACCGGCGGTGCGACAGTGTCAAACGAGATCACCAGCCTGTCGCTGGACAACGTGACCTTTCTCAGCCACACCAGTGGTGGTGCGGCCGCTATCTGGGCGACCAACGGTGTCAGCGGCAGCTACGATGGTGATCCTTCAGGAGACAGCAAACTCGTTTCCGGCGGTGGTTTGGACGCCACGTTTACCATAAACAACTGGGCTGGAAGCAATTGGGATGCTTCCATCAGCGGTGGCGGCACGCCCTCGGGCGTCGGCGCCATGGACGGCACCGCCATCTCCATGACCGGGGCGGCGGCCGGGGCCATCGACAGCGGCACGGCCTTCAGTGGCACGGCATCCGGTGTGGTTCGTCCACCTGTGCCATCTGTTGTTGAGTAACCTTGAACCCAACTGTCCGGTGCGGCCCGCCGCACCGGACAGTGTCTGATTTCAGAAGCCGCGCCTTGGAGCGCGGCTTTCTGTATTTATGGCCTCAAAAATGCTAAAGAGAACCAGAAATGTCGTCTTTGCCGGCGAGGATTCCCCAACAGGGCTGCTGCCTCTTTGATTCTTCCCGGCCAACCGTGACCCTGCCGAAGGGAACACCATGGTGAACGGAGTCCGTTCCTTCCGCAACCTGCTTGCCGACTCGGCCGGAAACCGGGGCCGTATCCTGCTGGCCGCCGTGCTTACAGCGGCCCTGGCCCTTCGGGTTGCCGCCTTTTTCAGCCTGAAACAGAGCATCTACTTTGATACTCTTCTCATTGACGAAAAAATCTACCATAACTGGGCCGTCAGAATCGCCGATGGCACCTTTGCTGCCAACGGTGTCTACGAAATGGCCCCCCTGCCGGCCTATTTGTGGGCCTTTATCTACCGGGTTCTCTCGCCCGACCCGGTCCATATCCGTTGGCTGAACATTCTTCTCGGCACGGCCGTCTGCTATTTCATCTACCGGATCGGTAAAACCCTGGGCGGGGTCGGCGTCGGGATCGGGGCCGCGCTGCTGGCGGCCCTGTATCAGCCATTTGTTTTCTACAGCGTCGTCCCCCTGAAGACGGCCCTGGCGGTGTTTCTTTTTGCCGCATCGATTTGTTTTTTCCTCGAAGCCCTGGACTCAGGGGATTGGCGCCGGTTTGCCCTTTGCGGCGTGGGCCTGGGCCTGCTGGCCAATGTCCGGCCCCAGGCCCTGGCGATCCTTCCCCTACCGGTTTTGGCCGTTGCCGTGCTCCATGGCAAAGAGAAACCGGGGGTGAAGGCAAGCCTCAAAAGGGTCCTGCTCTACCTTGCCGGGTTCGCCCTGGCCGTATCCCCCTTTGTGATCCGCAACTACCGGGTTGCCGGCCAGTGGGGCCTGACCGTTTCCCAGGGCGGGTTCAATCTCTACATCGGAAACCATCTGGGGCACTCGGACCCTTATTACCGGCCGGTGCCTTTTACATCAACGGTCCCCAGCGAACAGGGGATCCAGTTCACCATTGAGGCAAGCCGCCGGGTCGGACGGAAACTGACCGCCCAGGATGCCTCAAAATACTGGACCCGTGAGGTGCTGACAACGGCCATGGAGCAGCCGGTGGCGGTTGCCCGCAAACTCCTCTTGAAAACCCTGGCGGTCTTTAACCGGTTCGAGCCGGGGAACAATTACCACATCGGGTTCATGGGGGACCATGTCCCTTTTTTCAAAGCCCCGCTGCCAGGCTACGGGCTGGTGCTCCCCCTGGCCATGACCGGGCTGGTACTGTTAATCCGCCGATCCCTGAAGATCCAGGCCGTGGCGGCCATACTCCTTCTATACGGTGCCACCCTGGTGCTGTTTCATTGCAGCACGACCTACCGGTTGCCCATGCTCGTGCTCCTCATTCCCCTGTCCGCAGCCGGTATCGCCGAAGCGGTCCGCCGTTTCCCCGGGGCTCGTCACCGCTCCCTTTTGCCGGCCCTTGCCGGCCTGGGCCTTTTCGGCGTGCTGACCGTGCTTCCGGTGCCTGGGACCGGTGACCTTTCTGCCTACACCAACATGCACGCCATCATCCTAAATTCCCGTGGCCGTAGTGCCGAAGCGGTTCGCTACTGGGAGCGATCCCTGGAAATGAAAGGGGCCTATTCGCTTTTTGCCGCATACAGCCTGGCCGCCAGGGCCGCCGAGAAGGGCGACTTTCCGGCTGCCCTGAAACTTCTTGATCGAATCCCCGACCAGAGCTACGCGTCGGCCATGAAATACGGATTCACGGCCGATATCCTGATGCGCCTGGGACAGGGGCGCCAGGCCGTGGCTGCCCTGGAGAAATCGCTCTCCATCAATTCAGGCCAGCGGCGGGCACGGGCCAAACTGGCGGCGTTCTTCAAGCGCAGGGATCCTGCCCGCGCCCGGCTGGAAATGGAAAAACTCCGGTATATTGAATCTTTCTACAATGTCTTCTGAAATCATCATGCCCCGGGACACTCGGTCATTTTGGGTCCGGAACCATCCATGGGTACTGCCGGCCGTCGTCTTGGTTCTGGCCCTGCTCTTCCGGTATCTGGCCCTGTGGTCCCTGAAAAAGACCATCTATTTCGATTTTGTGCTTCTGGATGAACGGCTCTACCATGACTGGGCCGTCAAGATCGCCGGGGGGACCTGGCAGTCGGGGCTGGTCTACGAGTTCGCACCGCTGCCGGCCTACCTCCTTGCCCTGATCTACAAGGTCTTTTCACCGGACCTGATCTGGTTCAGGTACCTTAACCTGGGGCTCGGTGTGTTTACCTGCGTCCTGGTCTATGCCATCGGCCGGCAACTGGCCGGGGCGCGGGTCGGGTTGGTCGCCGGGCTGGCCGCCGCCCTTTACAAGCCGCTGATTTTTTTCAGTGTGGTTCCATTAAAGACCGCTCTTTCCGTTTTTCTCTTTGCCGCCTTCATGGCGGTCCTGATCCGCGCCGCCGACAGGCTTTCGACCCCGGGATGGCTGAGGGCGGGCATCCTGCTGGGCCTGCTCAACAATGTCCGGCCCAACGCCCTGATCATCGTGCCGGCCGTTATGATGGTTTATCCGGTGCTTTGCCTGCGGGGAAAAAAGCCCCTGAAAAGGATTGCCTTTACCGTGGCTGCCTTCGGCGCGGGACTGGTGCTGGTCCAGGCGCCCTTCATGATCCGTAATTTCATGGATGCCGGTCGGGCTGCGGCCACCACCTCACAATCGGGAATTCATCTCTACCTGGCCAACAATATCGATCAGCAGGGGCATCCGCCTTTTGCCTCCATGTCGCCGGCCGAGCGGGGCGTTCAGTTCACCATCGAGGCGAGCCGACGTCTGGGGCGCAGACTTACCCCCGGTGAGGCTTCGGCCTACTGGACCGGGGAAGTAAAAAGGATGGCGCTGGAACAGCCCTTCAAATTTGCAGGCAGGCTCCTGGCCAAGGTCCACGCGCTTTTCAGCCGGTGGGAACGGGGGGATCATTACCACATCGACTTCATGGGACGGTTTGCCGGCTTTTTTGCCCTGCCTTTCCTGAGCCTTGGCCTGGTCCTGCCTGCGGGTATGGCGGGGATGGTGACTGGCGCGGGGCGTCGGGGACAACGCCTGATGCCGGTTGTGGTCTGCGGGTCATATGGATTGGGGCTGGTGATCTATTTTACCAGTCTGAGACTTCGACTGCCCCTGGTCACGGTGCTGATCCCCTTTGCCGTCGCGGGCCTGATGGAGGCCGTGCGGTGGTTTCAATCCGGCCGATGGCCGAAGCTGGCCGCATATGGCGTCACCCTGGTGTTTTTCGGTTTGCTCGCATGGCTTCCCATACGCCACACCGGCGACCTGAGCGCCTATTTTAACACCCATGCCATGATCCTTGACAACCTGGGGCAACGGGAAGAGGCCAAACAATGGTGGCAGCAGTCATCGCGAATGAATCGGGCCAACTCAGAATATGCCGACCTGACCCTGGCTGACCAATACTACCGGGAGAACCGAATGGATGCGGCCCTGGATCAATTATCAAAAATTGGTGACCATACGGTGGCCGCCGCCGTCAAATTTGAGATCATCGGCAACATCCGTTTCCGGCAGGGCGATCTTCGGGGTGCCGCGGATGCCTGGGAGCAGTCTCTGGCCATCAATTCCGGTCGTCGCCGGCCCCGGGCCAAACTGATCCGGTTATTTGCCCGTATCGATCCGCCCCGGGCCCGGCTGGAGATTGAAAGACTTCGGTATATCGAATCGTTTTATGATCTTTACGAAAAAGGGGCCGACCCGCCCTGACCGGCCTGCCCCGAAAAAAAAGCCTTTGCCGGAAAAGCATTTCCAAACCGGCAGTGTGCAGGTTTTTCCAGGCAATTGGCCGCTTCAGGGGAGAATCAACTCGAGGGTGAGCCCCATTTCGAGGGTAGTCTGTCTGATTTCTTCGGTATAGACCGGATTCATCACCAGAACGATCCCGGGCCCAAGGCCGGCCAGGGTTTCGGGGGCAAGTATCCGATGCCCGGTGCCGGCAATGAATCCTCCCTGTTTGGCAGGGTTGATGTCGATAACGCCGTCGATCATCGTTGCCTCCGGCAGGGAATTGAGAAAACTCACACCTTTGGATCCGGCCCCCCAAACCACGGCGTGCTTTCCTGACGCCTTTAGCCCCTCATGGATTTGCCGCGCTTTTTCGATCCGTTGAAAAAAGAGTTCGGAAAAACCCTTGGTCGCGCCAAATCGACTGTCTTGGCAGGGCATCGGCGGCAGGAAGACGCCGGTCTTTCCGGGACCGGCCTTTCGGGCCTCGATGCGGAGAAACTGCCCGGCAAAGGATTCCCGCAGGTCGGTGACGTCGAAACCGGTGCTCTGAAAGAGACGGACAAGAGAAGTCGGGGTGAAATAGCTGTAGTGTTCGTAGATCACGTCCCAGATTGCCCCCCGGACCAGGGTGTGGGTCGTATTGGGGACTTCAAAGAAGACCACCGCATGGGCATCGACGGCCCCATGAATGCGCCGGATAAGACCGGCAGGTCGGTGTAGGTGCTCCAGCACATGGCGGCAGCAGACCAGATCGACTCCTCCCTCCCGGACGTATTTTGACGAAAAGGAATCCTGATAGAATGAAACCCTGTCGCTGGTGCCGAACCCGGGTCGGGCCGGTGTTCCTCCCGGATCGAGTCCGACGCCGAAACAGTTGCCCCTGTGGCAGAGGAGTTTGAGAAATTCTCCTTTCCCGCAGCCGATTTCCAGTATTCGTTTTCCAAAAAGGTTGTGCCGGCGGAGGAGATCCGCTGCCAGTTCTTCTGCATAGGCCCGGAAACGGGCGGAGCCGTGGAGGGTATTGTCGTAGTCCGAGCCGTAGTCGATCAGGTCCGGGACGAAGGCCGCGTTGAACAGATGCTCGCATTGGAGGCATTGGACCAGGCGCATTTCGCCCCGGGGGGCGTCCCGGGCGGCTTCCCGCGTGGGCCAGATCCGGTTGCAGAGGACCGGTACGGCAGGCAGATGCAAGACGGGAATCACCGACTTTCCCCAGCAGACCGGACAGGCGACTTGATGTGGCAATGGGTTGGAGGAAGACGGCATGATTATTCCTCTTCCCCGTCTTCAAATTTTGGCTTAGGGCCAAGACGGCCGGCAGGCCTGGCCGTTATCGGTATCAGTTCCGGCCGCAGGTCCATGCGGGAAAGCTCTTCCCGGATCTCTTCCATATATATGGGGTTCATGACAATGACCGCGTCGGGCCGGGCGGCTCTCAGGGCTTCCGGTGACACGATTTCCTGGCCGGTGCCGGCGATGAACGTGCCGGCCTTGGCCGGGTCGATATCCACCACCCCTTTAATCTCATACCGGAGTGTCAAGGTGGTGCAAAAGGCTACGGCCTTGGATCCCCCCCCCCACAGGACGGTTTCTTTGCCGGATTCGGCCATGGTTGCCAACCGATCACTCCAGTCCCTGCAACGAAGTTCCGTTTCTTGTGAAAAGTCTTGAATCCATCGCCTCATCTCTTCCGGGGTATCCTCGCCGGGCAAAGGTTCACCCGCACGTTTCCGTGAAGGCTGGGCGGTAAGCATCACGTACTGCCCCTGGTGGCCTGTCCAGAGGGACCGGACAAGAAAATTCCGCCTTCGAAGCAGACGGGCCAGGGACCCCGGGCTGAAATAGTTGCAGTGTTCGTAGTAGATGTCCCAGAAAGCGGTTTCAGTGATGATCCGGCGTACATCCGGCACCTGGAAAAAAACGACGGCATCGGGGTTGCCGCCAGCAGCATCATGGACGAGGTCGATGAGAGCGGCCGGGTCGGCCAGGTGCTCCAGGGTCATCTGACAGATGAAATAGTCGGCTTTCAGGTCTCGGTACCTGGCCGAGTAAACATCCTTGATCAAGGTGACATCATCTTCATTCCTTTCGACCAGGGATGGGTCGAAGCCGTATCCGCGATTTTGGCCCAGACGGCAGACCCGTTGGAGAAACTCGCCCTGACCGCAACCGATTTCCACCACGGTGCGATTGTGAAGGCCATGCCGGTCCACAAGATATCCGGCCAGGTCCTGGTGAAACCGTGAAAAGGTCGTGGAGCACCCCTGGCTCGGGCGGTAGTCTACGTTGTAGTTCTGCGTGTTCGGATCAAAGGCCGGATTGAAGATAAACCCGCAGTCGCTGCATCCGTGGAGCGATATGTCCCCGCAGGGGGCGTTGATCGCTGCCGCCCGGGTCGGTCGGAGCAGCACACTTTGGGTCGGCACGCCGGAAACCCGGTAAAACGGGATCAATCGGTGACCCTCGCATGCCGGACAGCGGTGTTCCTTTTCGGGGCCTTGATTCGTGGCCTGGGCGCTGCGGCTCATCTCGTCCCCTTGCTGTGGCCGAGGGGTGTGACCGTGAGATTTCCGAAGGTGACGTCCGCGTGATGGGCGACCAGCAGGAAACCGCCCTGGGGCAGGGTAATGGCCGGAGCGATGCTTTGCAGGGACCAGGACCCGGGTTCCGGATCGCCGTCTTTCCAGAATTTGAAGCGGTAAAGATGCCCTTGTTCGAGTGTTTCCACGCGGGCCCGCATCCAATACCTTCGATCCGGTTCCAGATCCGGAGCGCATTTGCTCCGGATCGATTCCAGGTATCGGCCGGTGACGAGCTTGAGCCGGTTGCAATCGTTCTTGCCGAACTCGTAGCTGCATGAACCGCCGGTGGGGAACCAGCCGCATCTGGGCTGGGGGCAGATCACCGGGTGGTCCGTGTGTCCGAGCCAGCGCAGGTTGACGCCCAGCCACGGCGCGACGCTGATTTTTGATCCCCAGGCCGAAGGGTCGATGCGGTGGACCCGGAATACCACGAGGACCTCATAATCGGTCCAGGTGACTTCGCCGACGGCGACGACCCGGTCGTATCCGATGTGATTGGGGTGGGTTCGCAGCCCGTCGGAATCCAGGCGCCACCTGCCGTCCACCACCTGTACGGCCTCCTGGACCCGATGAACCCGCTTCCAATCGACGTGATAGGGCAGGGGCCAGGTTCCCGGCGCCCGGGTGATCACGGCATGGGCCACCAGCGGTGGGTCCCCCGATCTTTCAGCCGAGATTCTCAGGCGGTTTTCACCCGGTAACAGGGCTGCGGGGGTGAGTTCGATATTGAAGTCGCCGGCTGAAACCAGGCGCCTTTGGTCAGGACCGAGATGCAGCGGAATTTCCGGGCCGCCGTTGACGGAGAAGGTCATCCGAGTGACGCTGCGGGGTTGACCGATGTTCCCCAGCACATTGAACCTGCTTTGGGCCAGGCCGGGCTGACCCAGGGTCTGGGACGACCCGTACCACAGATCGATCCCGTGCAATGGGTCGGCCTCGGTGCCGGTTTCCCCCCGGCAGGGCAAGGGTGGAAAGAATGCCTCCGCCAACAGAAGAACCAGCAGAATGGCGAACTTTCTCTTAAAAGCGGATCTTGTTCGACTGGCCATGTTATCGACCCCGGCCCATGATTATTCGGTAAAGGGCCCTGGCTTCCGCCCCGACGTTTTTCCAGGAGAAAGTCCTTGCCCGCCTCTGGGATTCAAGCGACATGCCTCGGTGCAGGTCCGTGTCGGACAGAATGCGTTCTGCGGCCCGAACGATTTCACCGGAATCCCCAGGGGGCACCAGGAGCCCGGTTAGACCGGTCTGGACGGTTTCGGCAAAGCCTCCTCGGTTGGAAGCCACAACCGGCACACCGGCCGCCATGGCCTCCACAGCAGGGATACCAAAGGGTTCTTTCCATAAGGACGGAAGGATACAGATAGCCGCTCGCCGGTAAAGCTCAGAGACCTCTTTGTGGGGAAGGGCTACGGTGAAGCGGACCGATCCGGCACTTCGGGGGCAGATCTGATTTTTTAGTCGGTCAAGATAATTCTTTTGGCCGCCATGGAGAATTTTTTTCCTGCCGCGCGTGGGGCCATAGAGGACGATCCGGTAATCATCGGCCAGCTCAGCGGCCAGTTCCCGGGCACAGAGGGCGATGAAGGTTTCCACCGGTGGAAAGAGCCCATCAAAGGGCTGAAGGACAATGGCGATGGCCGGTTTGATGTGGGTCCTCTCTCTAAGGCTCTATGACGGGTTTTTTTGGCGTCGGCACAATTCCGCCGCACCCGGGTGCGGCATCTCGCCAACTCATACGATAACCGGCTCCGGAACGGGGATGATGAACTTTCCGCCACGACGCCGGTAATCGATCTGCTGGCCCAGAATTTCATCGGCATGGTTCCAGGACAGCAGGAGCACGAAATCGGGCATGTCTTCGAGCAGGTGTTCTACTGGAAGGATTTGAAGCCGGTTGCCGCCCATGCGCAGCCCGTGTTTAAACCGGTTTCGATCCACCACGTAATCGAGGTGCCTGCCGTCGATGCCGCAGCAGTTGAGAAGGGTACAGGCTTTGGCTGCGGCACCGTATGCGGCGATTCGGGAGCCATGGCCCTTCAACCGATCCAGCAGGGCCACCAGTTCCCGTGTCAGACGTTGGCTCCTGTCGGCCAGGGACCGGTAGAAGTCGACACACGCCATGCCCGCTTGCTCTTCAGTGGCCAGAAACCGTTCCAGGCTGCCATCGGATGCCGGCCGGATCCCGGCAAAGAGCCGGATCGAACCGCCATGGATGGCCAGGGGTTCGATCCGGTTCAGGTGTAATCCGTTGCGCCTGAGCAGACGATCCAGGGCGGTGACGCTGAAATAACAAAGATGCTGGTGGTAGATGGTGTCGAACTGGCCGCCTTCCACCAGATCTTTGACGTAAGGGACTTCCACCACGATCACACCGCCATCTTTCAGCACGGTTTTCATCCCGGATACAAATCCGTTGAGGTCCGGAACATGGGCCAGGACATTGTTGGCGATGACCACATCGGCGCGTCGGCCGGCCTTTTTTAGCGCCCTGGCCAGATCGAGGTTGAAAAATGCATCGAGGGTTTCGATGCCGGCCTTTCGGGCACGGTTTGCCGGTCCTTGGGCAGGGTCGATGCCGAGTGTCGGAATGGATTGCCCGGCGAAATGTTTCAGCAGATACCCGTCGTTGCTGGCGATCTCTATCACCAGGGATTGTGAAGACAGTCCCCATGTTTTCACGAGGGCTTCTGCATTTTGCCGGGCATTTTCCTTCACCGTCTCGATAACGGAAGAAAAATAGGGGAAACGGTCGTCGAACATCGCTTCGGGGCTGATCGTCTCTTTCAGCTGAACCAGGGAGCAATCCGGGCAGAAGACCACCGTGAGCGGGGCGGTCTCTTCGGCCGGATCCGGCTCGGCCGGATTGATGAGGCGGTCGGCCAGGGGGGTATGTCCGAGCGTCAGGACGGATTGGAGTCGCGGCTTGCTGCAGGACCGGCAAACGGTTTCGGTTCGAACCATCATGGCACGTCTCTCCGGTCTCCGGCGCCGGATCGCCATTCCAGGTCTGGGCCGATATCGCCTGCGGCCATGCGTCGTCTCAGGCAGGCAACCCGGGAAAACCGCGGACCCTCAAAATCTTCGGGGGAGATGGCTTTGCTGCGCAGCGCTTCGTAGAGCTCTATCGCCCCTTTTTGAACATTCCACCGGGGCCTGAATCCGGGCAGGGCCCGATGGATTGAGGAGCAGTCGACCCTGTAGCACCGCTGGTCGCGGGATGCATCGGGAGCGTATTCCACTCGGGTTCCGGGTATTGTTCGGGCTACAATGTCGGCCAGGTCACGAACCCGGAAATTTTCTTCGGTCTGGCCCACATTGAATGCCTGGTTATGTACACGGTCGGCTGGTGCATCGAGGACGGCAATAATGGCCAGGGCGATATCTTCCACATGGACCAGGGGGCGCCAGGCCATGCCGTCGCTTTTTAGCCGCACCTGTCCGGTGGCGCAGGCCCAGGCCACCAGGTTGTTGAGTACCAGATCGAAACGGAGCATCGGGGAGACGCCGTAGGCCGTGGCGCAACGCAGGAAGGTAGGGCTGAAACCCTCCATGGCCAGTGCGGCCAGGCCCTGTTCTGCCTTGGCCTTGGCCCGGCCGTAGGGTGTGACCGGTCTGAAGGGTGAGTTTTCTGTTACCCATGCTTCCCCAGAAGTACCGTAATTGCTGCACGAGGAGGCAAACACGAATCGTCGGACACCTACCTGGCGAGCTGTTTCCGCCAGGGTCAGGGTGGCCCGGTGGTTGACGGCCATGGTCAATTTCGGGTTCAGCAGCCCCAGTGGGTCATTGGAAAGGCCGGCCAGGTGGATCACCGAATGGACACCCCTGAAATCCGCCGGCCCAAGGCTTCGAATATCCCGAGCCCCTTGATCGATCCGGGGAATCGGCGCACCAAAGGTGCAGCCGCGGTACAGATCGCTATCCACCCCGACCACCTCATGCCCCTGAGCAGATAACAAGGGGACCAGGACCGTTCCGATATAGCCCCTATGGCCGGTGACCATGATGCGCATGGTTACTCCCAGATTTTCCAGGGGGCCCGGTCGGACTGCCAGAGCTCGGCCAGGGCCGAATGGTCCGAAACGGTGTCCATGTTATGCCAGAACCCCTGGTGGCGAAAGGCCATGAGGTCGCCTTTCCGTGCCAGCCGTTCCAGGACCCCTTCTTCCCATGGGGTGTCGTCGTTCTCGATATAGTCAAGAACTTCGGGCTCCAATACGAAAAAGGCGCCGTTGATCCAGGTTTCCCGAACATGTCGTTTTTCGCAAAACCGGACAACCCGGTCACGGTCCAGATCCAGGTACCCGAAGGGGGATGGCGGATGAACAGCCGTCAGGGTGGCCAGTCGTCCGTGTTGGTGGTGAAATTCCAGCAGGGACCGGATATTCAGGTCGGCCAGGCCGTCACACCAGGTCATCATGAACGTGTCACCGTTGACCCATGGGGCGAGCCGGCGAAGCCGCCCCCCGGAATGCGTGGACGGACCCGTGTCCACCAGCGTGACTTTCCAGGATTCCTGTCTTAAAAAGGAAGCCATGGCCTCTTCAAAGGCCTCGGCCCGGTAGCCCGTGGCGACAATGAATCGCGTCAATCCGAAATAGGCGAAATGACGCATAATATGGATCAGAATCGGTTCGTTGCCGATTCGGATCAGCGCCTTGGGTATTTGCCGGGTCTTCTCCTTCAGTCTAGACCCGGTGCCCCCCGCCAGAATCACCACCACCATATCTTTATGCTTACCTGGTTTCATCGATTGTTATCCATTGCTTCTTGGCGGCATGGAAAAAAGCCTCTGTTTTCGGGAAACCGGCGATGACCAGGTCCGACAGCAAGCGCAGCCCGTTGAGGTTGACCGTCGGCCACCGAAGCAGATGCACCATGCAGGCCATACGGGTACAACCTTGAAGAGGAAGCCGGTGGATGCATCGGACATACTCGGTAAAAAAACGCCAGTGGGGCAGGGTCCGTCGGCCTGCCAGTCGCGGATCGTACCAATGAGCCCTTTGGTGAAAGGGCAGTGTCCGTATGGAGCGCCCCCCATGCTCCCGGCTGAAAAAGAGTTCGTCGGGAATCTGCCAAAGTCGCCCGCGAAGACTCAGTTCGGCAAGAAGAACCCGGTCCGATGCGATATAAGGTGCAATCCCCTTTGTACGGGCCAGTGGTTCTCTTCGGATGAGACCGAAGATGGGTGTGCATTGATGATCCTTGAGTACGAGCTCGGCAAATCGTGTTTCCGGCCGGGGGGAATTGATTCCCGGCAGGTCGTCGATCCGCCGTGATGCCACTGCCCCATGGCTGTCTATTACCCGGACCCGGGTGCAGCACAGGAGCACGTCCGAAAAGCGGTCCAAGACCTCAGCGCATCGAGCCAGAAAATCCGGAGCAAGCAGGTCGTCATGGGCCGCCCATTTGAAGTAAGGCGCTCTGGCCAGGGTCGTCACCCGATTGAAATTGGCTGCGGCCCCGAGATTGTAAGGATTCCGTATATACCGGATACGTGCATCGGATTTCAAGAATCTTCGACAGATTTCCTCGGTTTGGTCCGTTGAGGCATTGTCCGAAATGATCAGTTCGAAATCCTCGAAGGACTGGCCCAGGATACTCTCCAGGCAGAAAAGCAGGTGCTGTCCGCCGTTGTATACCGGCAGGCCGATGCTGATTCTGGGGGGGCGGACGCTCATGACTTTTTGTTGCCTTTGACCACAATCCGATTGTAAATCCAGCCGATGAGCCAGCCGCTTCCGAACCCTATGGCGAACCCATAAACCAGGCCGACGAAGCTACCGGTAAAGGTCACCCTGTAGCCGATAAAATACTGGGCCAAGAGCTGAAGGTGGGGCCCCACCGGGTCCCCCCCTTTGAGGACCAGCCAGTTGGTAGCCACAAAAATTCCCAGTGCCAGCAGGGTGCCGAGACTCAATCCCAGAATAACGGCATTGAGATGCACAACCCCGCGAAACAGCATGTCCTCTTCCACGGTTTGGTTTGGCGGACCGTTCTGAGGCGCCATGACTTCCCTCCCGAGTGCGAATGAGGTGTCGCTCGGTGTCAGGGCTTGAAAAATCTCCCGATGACACTGAATACCGCTTTTCTGCGCATCTTTTCAAGGGCTACGGAAACGAGCCGGTTGCGCAGCGCGGCAATCCCCCAGCCAAAAACGAATCCGGCAGTAAATCCATAGACTGCCCCAATCAACGTGCCCCGAAGCGTTACGGAGTAACCTGGAAAATACTGGGCCAGAAGCGAAAGGTTCGGCCCGACCACGGCCCCCCCTTTGAGGACCAGCCAGAGGGTGGCCGCAAAAATGAGCAGGGCGCAAACCGATCCGACGGCGGTGCCCAGGGCTGGCGCGTCCAGGGGCGAGAAGGTCTGTTTGACTGCTTCGATGGTGCGGGGCGAATACCGCTCCTCCAGGTAGGCGTCGTCGGTGTTGACGCTCCAGATGTCCTTGTTGGCCCCAAAGATGTTACGGGCCGCAAGAATGCCGGTCTGCATGGAATGGTCCATGTTGTTGTAGCGGTGCATGCCGTTTCGACCGATGGTCTGCAGATTGGTGAACCCGTCGAGGTAGCTGCGGATGGTCTCCAGGTGGCCTTTGTAGGCCTGGTCGTAAACCGGGTAGGCGCCGGGCTGTCGAATCACGAACCCGTCTTCGACCTGGTCGTGTTGTGCAAGGCCGAGTTGCACCAGTTCTTCTGTGGCCAGTTGAACCATATCCCTGTCCGGCATTGACCAGATGGCATCCCCCTTATTGCAGAAATATTCCATCCCCACGTTGGTTCTCTCCGGGCCTGGGGCCATCTGAGCGCTCCAGTTCTTGAAATTCTGGATTCTCCCGACTTTGACACTCGGGCTGTGAACGTAGATCCACTGATCGTGGAACGGCGATTGGGCCCGGATGATAAGGCCCACCAGCACCAAGGCCCGATAGGTCAAGCCATGAGCCGCTTCAAGTACCGTTTGGGGCGGCGCGGGCTCCAGCGCAGTCATGAGGCAATTGATGGGCATGGAGGAAATGACGTGGCTGGCAGGATATTCTATGGACGTGTCCCCGCTTTTTGCCGTGACAGTCCTGATCTGCCCTTTTCGGTGGAAAATTTTGACTGCCTCGGTGGATAATCGGATCTCCCCGCCACCTTGCTCCACGGTCTCCCGAAACTTTTGCCACATCATTCCCGGGCCTCGGCTCGGATAATGAAAACGGTCCACCAAAGTTTTTGAACCCTGGCTGCCGAAAAGGGCGTTTGACACCACCGACACCAGAGAAAGCCCCATGATACGCTGGGCCGCCCAATCGGCGCGGATTTCCGTGCAGGGAATGCCCCAGACCTTTTCCGTATAGGTCTTGAAGAAGATCCGGTAGAGGCGATCGCCAAAGCGGTTGATCATCCACTGCTCGAAGGTCTCTTCGGCGACCGAGGGAAATGTCTGTGCGCGGAGAAAACTTGCAACAATCCTCGTGCTTTCAACAAGGCCCAGGTTGGTCAGGGCGTTTGCCATCTTGAGGGGATAGGAAAAAAAACGGCCACGATAATAGATGCGCGACAAGCGTGAAACCTTTAAGAAATCTTTTCCGAGCATCTCTTCCCAGAGTTGCTGGATCCAGTGGAGTTTGGTGTAGAACCGGTGGCCGCCGATATCAAAATGAAACCCGCGAAACGTTTCGGTGCGAGCGATGCCACCCACGCGGGTACCAACCTCCAGAACCAGCGGACGATAGCCGACCTGAACAAGCTCATGGGCTGCGCTCAACCCTGCCGGGCCGGCCCCGATAATGACGATTGGTCCGTCGATGTCCTCTGTCTGAGCGTCCATGGTTTATTCCACCGCAGTCGTTACACCGGGATGGCCGCTTTTCCGTGCATGGCGTCGCCGGGTGCTGCCGGCGCCGAGCCGGCCGAAGATGAATGCCAGGCCGCAGTAGAACAGATAAAAACCGTGACAGGCCGCTGCTCTGAGGGCAAAGCCTATCCCTCTTTTCCGGCGATAAAATCGGTACAGGTCCCGGTTGAAGGCCAGTACGGCAAGGGCCGGTGGCAGGGCCGCGGCTGCCAGCCAGGGCCGAATTCCCCCCAGGGCCAGGCCAAGTCCTGCTGCGTAAAGACAGATCACGCTGGCACGGGCAGAGATTTTCAGATTCAGCGTGTCGGGCATGCGTCCCTCCCGTCGACTCAGGGCCATCCAGGGAAGGGCCCGGTCGAAAATATCGCTTCGAATGATGGAATACGGGGTCCAGCGCTTGAGGTGCTTTGCCACGAGCCGCTTTTCCAGCCGGATTCGATATCCGGCCTTTTTGATGCGGGAGCCGAGTTCGATATCTTCGATGGATGGGCGATGATAGGCTTCGTCGAATCCGCCCGTGGCCATGAATATTTCCCGCCGCACCGCACCGCATCCAGCCCAGAAGGTTGAGGCCTCGGGGTCTGCTGTCTGATGGACGAAGTGATGTGTCAGGTTCTTGTATTGGGAAAAAAAATCGGTTTCTCCCGGGTTTTCATCATAGGAGCCGAAAACTGCCGCCACGTGGGGATAGGAATCGAACACCGAGTTGATCCTGGAAATGCTATCCTCGGGCAGTACGACATCTGCATCCACAAAGAAAAGGATTTCCCCTATGGCCTGGTTTGTGCCAATATTTCTTGCTTGGGCTGGTCCCCGTGGAGGTGCCGGCAGGCGGATCACTTTCAGGCCTTGCCTCTCGGCGGCTTCAGCGCTGTTATCGTCACCTCCGTCGCTGATGATGATACATTCCCGGGGCTTCGGGTCGAGACCATTCAGGCTTTTCAAGCAACGCCTGAACGGTTCCCCACCGTTATAGACCGGAACGATCACCGATACTCTGGACGGGTACCCTTCACGATTGTTTTGTCTGCGGTTCATTGAGGGGAAATGCTATCACAATTGGACCCAATGGTCGATAAATGGATAATGTACAGATCCCAAATCCCTAACTCCAGACCTCAGACCTCAGATCACCGCCGCTGACCGCTGATTCTATGCCCATGTTCCCATTCCCCCATCCCTGATCTCTGGTATCTGACTTGCCCTCTCCGCTCCCAATCCGTCAATTCGACAATCCGCAATTCGCCAATTTCTCTTACCCAATCCCCATCCGTGCCATCCGCGCCATCCGTGCCGGAAAACAAATTCGCAATTCGCTAATTCGCCCATCCCCCATCCCCGACCTCCGACCTCAGTGCCTCACTCCAACCTTCGTCTTCCCAGCTTCTTACTCCATATTCCTCGCTCCCAACATCCCGATCCCAGATCCTCGATCCTCGATCCTCGATCCCCGATCTCGGATCTCAGGTCCTGCCCAACCCGCAATCCGTCAATTCCCCCTCCCCGACAAAAAACAAGATGGGCAATGGAAAGAAATCATGAAAACAGGCTAAGCAGTCAGGATTGACAGGGCACTCAAAACTTCGGAAAGTAAGGCCTCCGCCCGGGGGCAGTCGGGCCTTGTGGCATGTGCGAGGTCCACACACGATTTGAGATGAGAGGTAACAGGTGTGCTGAAAAGCAAGTTCTAATCTTCACATCGGCTTGCGAAACGTTGATTCTCCATCAATAAGTTTAATCGGGCGGCCCCATTGATAACCGTCTGGATCAGCAACCCGTTCATTTCCCCAGGCCAGAATATGAGCGATCTCGTGACCCAATGCCTCTTTGTCGATCTCAATGGTTCCCTCTGGCCCGATCCGCCCAAGGACATATATGACCCCCCTCCTCATAGCACAGCCCCGTCCTGGCATCCCCAGACCGTTTAAAACCTGATGTTTTGGTATTTCACGGGCCGAGCCGACAATTACCACCTGAACCCCGTCAAGTGCCATCTTCATTGATTCCATGTGGCAAGCCGGATTGGCCGCACAACCACAAAAAAGCAACAGCAAGATTAGTGGTGTTTGTTTCACTTTTCGGCTCCCGAGGTGATCATGGGCAATGGAATATATATTTGAGGATTAAAGGCCATATCAGATAATTTACAATGCCAGATTGGCCTAATCGGTTACAGAATAGGCGCAGTCTAAAGCGGCCCATATACCGATTGTCAGATAGACGTTCCGATTGAAACGCTGGCAGGGCCTTACTGTTGCAGCCAATACTTGCCTATAATCCGAAACTAAGAGGCATTAACCTTTTTGGGGTGTAAATACAAGCCTCACCATACACTCACTTCCAACCCCCCCAGGCTCTCCAACCCACCCGAGGCGGGCAAGCTTTGCACTTTGAACTTGGAACCAACAATCCATGTTTGTGGGCCACAGATCCTATACCGCCCTCCCATAGCCACGACCTCCGACCTCTGGTCCCGTCTCCCCACAATTCGGACTCTTTCTTACCCAAAAGGGCTTAGAGCTGTTTTGGGTAACTTATTCGCATAGTGGACCAGCGCGGCTTCATTGTCTGCCGCTGCTGCCGGGAACAACGCCGTGTCGCAGATAATATCGTTGCCGTTCTCTGGCAGAACCTGTAGAGAGTCGCTAACCCGCCTGAAATTTCCCCCAATTCGCCAATTCGCAATTCGCCAATTTCTCTTGCCCAGTCCTCATCCGTGCAATCCGCGCAATCCGTGCCAGAAAACAAAATCGCTGAATTCCCCTCCATCCCAGATCTCCGACCACCGACCACCGACCGCTGATTCTATGCCCGTGTTCCCATTCCTCCTTCCCTGATCTCTGGTATCTGACTTGCCCTCTCCGCTCCCAATCCGTCAATTCGACAATCCTCAATTCGTCAATCCATCAATTCCCTCCTAATCCCAAATTCCTCAAAAACTAATACGATATCATTAGGTAATTCATGCCATAAAAATGAAAGATCATGAACTTTTGGTATTGCAACGCCTCATTTCGTTCGCAATCTATTCTTAATAAGAATTATTACTAAAAGGTTCTGCTATGAGTGAACAGCGAAAGCTTGATCGATATCATCTTCCCATTCCCACCCGCATTGCCCCTTTGGATGCAGGGGGGGACGATGGCAGCCTCTATTTCGTAACCGCCGATGTCTGTGCCGGCGGGGCGTTTTTTCAGACCAAACGTTCTTTACCCCAGGGGATGGACGTTGATCTTGAGATGTCCCTGCCACTGGACCGGTTCCGGTCGTTTCGAAACTCCGTCAACCGGGTGTGCATCCGGATCCACGGGACGGTGCTTCGAACCGCGAGCCACGGCATGGCCATTCAATTCAACGGCCAGCACCAATATTGCGGCCAGGCTGATTAGGCCCGGGCCGATGTGACAACAACCGGCGGGATAACTTCCGTGCCGGCTTTGATATAGGAGAAACCCCATGAACCGATACTCAATGATAGCGGTATTGACCGTAGTTGCATTTTTATTCCCGATGACCGCCCAGGCAGCGCCAGTGGGTAATTTTACCGCCGTGAAGGGATCGGTGGACATCAGTGGTGCCGACGGACTCTCGCGTCCGGCCCAGGTGGGAGACCCGGTCCTGGAGGGGGACATCGTCCGGACCAAGAGCAAGTCGAGGGTCGAGGTCTTGTTCGGCGACGGCAGCATTCTGCGTCTGGCCCCAAACAGCCGGATCGAGGTCAGCCAATACGACATGGGCGGTGCCCAGGACATGGGCATTCTCAAGCTTTTCCGAGGTAAGGTTCAGAGCATCGTCAAGCGGGCGGCCGGATTTTTCGGCAACAAGGGAAACCGTTTCGAGATCCATACCCCCACGGCAGTGGCAGGGGTCCGGGGAACCGATTTTTTCACCTGGTACAGCGACGGGCAGAGTGGCGCAGCGGTCAAAGAGGGGACCGTTTATACTTATGCAGCCAACCGTCCCAACCAGGTCAAAACGGTTCGAAAGGGTCAGTCCTCCATCGTGGTCAGCGCTGACGAGGACCCGGTGATCGGCACGGCCACAGACGAAGAACTGACCCTTGGCGGGGATGAGAAGGACGGTGAACCCGCTGCCTTTGTGGGCGAACCCGAGACCGACTCCTTTGCTACTGAAGAGAGCACCGAGGTTGTCGACGACGGCGAGACCACCAAGATCATTCCGCAAGTCGTCGACACCTACGTGCCGGACTTCGATCTCTTGCTGGCGGGTGGATTTTTGGACGGCACCCTGGTCGGTGATATCAGTGCCGGTACCCTGACGCTTTCCGGTGCCTACAATTCGGCAACGGCAGCCTCTGCCATGACCGTGGGCGGGGACCTGTCCAACGGCGGCGCTTTTCAAGGTTCTCTGGGCGGCGTGCTGGGATCCTGGGAAGGGCTTTTGAGCAGCATCTACGTCGATCCCGACGGCAAGGCCGGGTTCATCTACGGCACCCTTTCCGGTGAGGTGACCGCCGGCCAGCTTTCTGCCTCGGGTGAGGTGGCCAAGACCGCGGCCCTGGGCACGGTGGCCGATCCGGCAGCCGATCTGGTGCTGGACGACTTCTTTTTCCCGGTTCCCGTCATCGGTACCCCTGACGCCGATCCTTCGGTGAAGGGGCTTCTCACGGCCAACATCGACACCGGCGTCGACCGGTGGCTGGGGGTTTACAGCCTCACCTCAACGGAAACCGGCTACACGCCCCTTTCCGTGAACGCCAATTACGGTTTTGCCAACTTTGGCGATTACGAGGGGGTGGATGCCGGCGGCTCTCCTGCGGACATCCCCTACCTGATGGTGGGCTACGCCAACATCAAGGACGACCAGGCCGGCCACGTGCGCGTGGACGACGTGGGCAACCTCTTTTATATCGACGACCTCTACCACGGCACCTTCGACATGAGCTACCGGGGCGTTTATGACGGTGGGGGCAATCTGACCCTGGCCGGCTCGGGAATGCTCATCCTCGATCCGCTGGACTACTCGGGGTCTTGGGGCGGTGTCGGCACGATTTATTACAACGATCAGGGCTCTTCGGCTGTGGTGGCTTACGACGCCGGCCTCATGGGGCTGGTGGCCACGGCCACGGGGTATGATTTCTTTGCTGCCGGCGACTATTTTATGGCGGCTCCCGTGTCCGAGACCGACCCCTTTATCTGGAGCACGGACATCGGCGGCAGCGACAATACGGGCAGCGGGGACTTCCTTCAAGGGACCACTGCCGGCATCTGGCAGTACTCTGCCAACAGCTACGGCCTTCCTGGCGACATGCTGGGCGCGGCCGCGGCCCTGAAGGTGAGTACGGATGACGGCCAGGTCACCGTGGAGCAGCTTTTCGGCGACCTTCGCGGCGAGTATTTTACCGCACCGCTGAACTACGAAGCATCCGACGGGCTGTTCCGGGTGCGGGGCGACCTGGACGTGGTGAGCCTGACTGCGGCCGAAGAGGATCTGAATTTTCTCCAAGGCGATCTTTACAGTTCCCTTTCAGGCTCACTCGGTTCTGCCGGGGCGATCCAGGGAGGGGGGTATGGCGGTGGATACCTGCAGGCTTTTCAGGACACGGCCACGGGCCAGGGTCTGGGCATCTTTTCACTGGGCCTGAATGATAGCAATACCTATTCCGGCAAGGCCGCCGGCGCTCAGGCCATGGACGCCATGGTGGGCGGAGAGGTCGATTATTTTAGCGCTCCCCTTGTGGGCGACCTGGGCACGTTCTCAGGCTACGGCGGCGGACAGGGGTATTTCCTGGCCGATGCGACCGGCACCATGAACGCCGACGGCAGCATCACCGGCGATCTCGCCGGGACCCTGATGACCCAGGACTTTATGGCCGACATGACCGGCAGCCTCTTCGGCCAGAGCGATGGCGGGGAGATCGCCGGAACCGGCACCTGGATCGGCCAGGGCGTGGGCACCATCGACAATTTTAAAGCCCTGTCCCATGTTGCCAGCTTCGGCTCGGATATCGCGCACGGAACGCGCCGGTTCGAGGGGAGTTACTATTTCACCGGTGAAGGCACGGCGTACTACGAATACTATCCGGAATACTACTACAGTTTCGACACCGTGGGGCAGACCGGGGAAGTACGCGAGGAGTCCCGTGGCGTCAGCTACTATTCTAATGACTACACCAGGACCTTTTACAATGCGGACGGCACCACGCGGATACAGACCCACACCTATTACGACGACTGGAACGGTAACACCGAAGAAACCCAAGGGACCTGGGATCCGGCCACCTTTGATTTGGCGAGCCTGACCCAGACCCCGGAGGCGAGCGGCTATTGGAACTGGCAGGATGACTACGTCGGAAGCACCAGCTCGGGCTATCTGAACGGCCTGTTCGGCGGCACCGCCTCCCTGTGGAGCGGTACCGACATTCCGGTGACGGCCATGGGAACCTTTGGAAACGGCGGTCCTGCCAGTGTCTGGATGACCAGTATCAACAGCTACAACACCAATGCCGAAGACAGCAACCTGGAATACACCACTTACGACGGCGGCGCCTACGAAGGCTTTGTGGGGGGCACCCATGATCACGGGGCACTGGACGGTCGGTTCCTGGCCGTGTACGTGGACCCGTCGGGAAACGCCGGCTACCTCAGCGGCCCCCTGTCCGGCACGGCCTACGCCGACGCCGGCATGTTCGGAATGGACGGGGTGCTCAACCGCCAGTTCGTGACTGACCAGATGGGCATCGATGCGGCTCACCTGGACGACTATTGGGCGGGAGACAATTGGGGCATGGCGCTCTCCGGCACCCTGGGCGGCAGCGGCATGGTTCAGGCCGGGGGCTTTGATAGTGCCGGCGGGTACGGCGGCGGCTGGGGCGATTTTGAGACCGGTGCCATCGCGGGCCAGAACTGGGGTATCTTCAGCGCCGAGATGTACGGCGAGTTCACCAATCCTGAGAGTGCCGCCACCTGGACGTCGAAAACGGGCGGCCAGGGCACCTTCGGGGGGACCAACCCGGTGAAGACATATGAGGGAGAATACGACTACACCGGCGGCACTTACGGCTATTATGACTTCCAATACAGCGAGGACAATTCTTACGGGTACGTCCGCGCCTACAGCTCCGATGGCGCCGGAGGGCTACCCAATTATTATGCCGACTATGACGAAGACGGATCCTACAGCGGCTATGATTATGACACCCACACGTCCATCAACGGCAACTGGAACGATCCGGAAGATCCGCGATACCTCGCCGACCTCTCGGAACTCAGCCAGGCGCCCGCGGCCTTCGGCCCGGACTACACACTCGAATATTTAAACGACGGGATCGAGTCTGACAATGATAACGGATTCTGGCTGGCCGACACGGCCAGCACCTGGGCCGACGGGAAGATCAGCGCTGACGTCTCCGGCCGGTTCATCACCATGACACAGATGGGGACCCTGGACGGCGAACTGCTGGGCACCTACAGCGGGAATGCCGAGGGGCTATGGGAGGCGGTGAGCCTGGGTACCTGGGCGGGGACGCCGCTGAGCTTTGCCAGCAGCTTCGGTTACGGCGGGTTCGATGGTTATGAAGAAAACGGTCCGCCGGCGACCGTCTTCCATGCCCGGAAGGAATACGAGGGGAGTTACAACTTCTCCGGCGGCGGTTCCTATTATTATGATTTTTACGGCGACAACAGCTACAGCTATGTGTCTGATTCCGGCAATGGGGAGAACTACTTCATTTACTTCAACAGCGACGGCACCTACAGCGGTTACGACTATGTTGCGGGGCAGTCGATCAGCGGCAACTGGACCGATCCGGAAGATCCGAATTACCACGCGGATCTTGCGGAACTGGCGGCCACGCCTGCCGGGTCCGGGAGTTGGAACTATCAGTACGAAAACATCGACACGGTGGACAGTGGTTTCCTCAGCGGCATCCTGGGTGGCAGCGACGACATCTGGACCGCCACCGACATCGGCGCCACGGTCCTGGGCAGCTTTTCGGGCTACGGCGGTTACGGCGGGGACAGCGTCTGGGGTACGGAAATCCGGAGCTATGATGTCCTGGACGAGACACCGACCACCCTGACGGGAAGTGGCAAGGGTGGGGCTTACGTCGGCTTTCTCAGCGGCACCCGGCTCGACGACGCCCTGGACGGCATGGTCACCGCACTCTATCTCGACCCCGACGGCAACCTGGGATTTCTCACGGGCGGCCTGGACGGCGCCATCTACCCCAACATCGGCATGTTCGAGATGGACGGGACCCTCAACCGGTTCGAGATTGTTTCGGGGCTTGGCGGTTTGCCCGAGGATTTCGACCCCTATGTTGATTATTCCTTCGACCATTACTACTCCTACGGGGGCTTTGGCGGTGCAGGCGCCATCAACGGATACGGCGGCCAGGGCATGACAGCAACGGTCAACTGGTACGATTCGGACCTGGGGCTGGGGGATCCGGATCCATCGGGGGGCCTGCCGGAAAATCCGAAAATGGCCGGTGTCTGGGCCAGCTTTCAGTACGGCGACTACGACTATGACGGCACCTTCGATGGTGACACGGTCTGGAATCTGTACACGGAAGGAGAATGGAACGACGGCGGCAGTCAATACCAGATGGTGGTGGACGGCAGCCAGTGGGTCGACGGCAAGGCCGAAGGGAAAGTGGCCGGAGCCTGGGTCGACATGGACAATTACATCACCGGCGTCATGGGCGGCGAACTCAAGGGGACCTTTGACGCCAACCAGTTCACCTGGGAAGCCGCGACTTCCGGGGTGATGTTCGACACCGAAACCTTCCTGGCCATGGCCGGGACTGAGGCCGGCCGAGCCGCCCTGCAGGGGATGAACGTTCCCGGGTTCGAGGTGGGACGCGCCAACCTTCAAGGCTCTGTGGTTGACGCACTCAATGGCGATGTGGCCGTTAACATGTGGAACACCACCTTCTTTGCCCATAACTCGACGGCCAACGCGCCGAGCATCTGGGCGAGCGGGGCGGTCACCGGCAACAACCCCAACGCCCGTTCGTACGTCAACGTGCCGGTTTCCGGCGGCGGCGTCAGCGCCCAATTCTACATGCAGAACTATAATGCAGGCGGGAACTGGAGCGCTTCGGTGAACAACGGAAGCGGCACCGTCGGCAGCCATAGCGTGGCCTTCCAGGGAGCGGCGGCCGGTCAGGCCGCGGGCGGCACCGATCCATTCAACGCCAATGCGTCCATCGACTTTTCGGGCACGGCGTCCGGTGTGGTGACCAGCGCAACGGCCGCGCCGTGATCGAATTAACCCAAAACCGGCCGGTGCTCGTAAGATAACGGCCGACGCATACGGCACGGCATTCCGTGATGGTGCACGGAGTGCCGTGCCTTTTTTATTTTTGGGCCTATGGGGATTGCCATAACAGCGGTCCCGTTTTCCCATTGAAAAGTCCTTTGACCAAAACACAAAACACCAAACACAATCCGTCATTTCCTCAATCCCCCATTACAGATCTCCGACATCTGACCTCTGAATTCGGTCCTCTCTCCCTTTGCTCCAACCTCTCGGCCCCTTGCTCTTTGCTCCTTGCTCCATGCTTCCAGATTCCCCATCCCGCATCCCTGACCTTCCCAATCTCTTAATTCGTAAATCCGGCAATTTAGGATAAAGTAGTACTTAATGTCTAATCCTGCGACGATGTAAAATACGACAAATTTCATGCTCCCGCCTGATTTAATTTTTTTCTAAAACACGATAAAAGCTTAAAAATCAAGAAGAAATTGTGTTTTCGCAAACACGGGGCGAACCGGAATGAACGAAAAACGACGATTAGAACGCTATAACCTTTCCATGCCGACCCGGATTCAATCCGCGGAAGAAGACGCCTGTGATGCGGTCCTGGTGCTGGAAACCCGGGATGTCTGCGCAGGCGGGGCTTTTTTCATCACCCATAGCGGTCTGCCCGAGGGGACGCTGGTCAATATCGAGATGGTGCTGCCCACCGAGCGGTTTCAGATCCATCGCGATGCGGTCTGCGAGGTGCGGATCCAGGTGGACGGCACGGTGGTCAGATCCGGTATCCAGGGGATGGCGGTCCGGTTTGACAAAAGTTACCATTTTCGCCCGGTCAACGGCCAGGCGATGGAAGAGACAACGATTTCCGGCCAGGCCGTGGCCGGAGCCCTATAACCACGGAGGCTTTTCATGAATCGAAGGACCTGCTTATCACTTGTTATCGCGCTGATTCTCTTACTTCCCATGATGGCCCAGGCCGCCCCGGTGGGCAAATTCACCTCGGTCAAAGGCTCGGTGGACGTCACCCCGGCCGGCGGTAAATCCGCGGCAATCCAGGTGGGCTCACCGGTCAGTGTCGGTGATATCGTCCGGACCAAGAGCCGGTCCAGCGCCGAGATCCTCTTTGACGACGGCAGCGTTCTCCGTCTGGCCAGAAACAGCCGGCTGGCCATCAACGAATACTCCATGGGCAAGGGCGAGGACCGCGGGATCATGAAACTATTTCGGGGCAAGGTCCAGAGCATCGTCAAGCGGGCGGCGGGTTTTTTCGGCAACCGAAAGAACCGTTTCGAAGTCCACACGCCCACGGCGGTCTGCGGGGTGCGGGGCACCAATTTCTTTACCTGGTACGCCGAAGGACAGAGCGGGGCGGCCGTCAAAGAAGGGACCGTCTATTCATACAGTGTGGCAAAACCTGCCGAGGTCCGCGACGTCAAAGCCGGCGAATCCATGGTCGTGGTCAGTGAAGAAGAGCCCCCGGTGGTCCGTCCGGCCACGGACCAGGACCTGACCCTGGACGAGGAAGAAGATGACGAGGGCGGCCTCGCTTTTGTTGACAATACCCAGACCGGTCCTGATGCTGGCGACAATGACCCGGTCGGGACACCGTCCGTGGATGACGGCAACACCAGCTATATCCCGCCCACCGTGGCGGACACGGAAAGCTTCACCCTGTTTAGCGCCGATCTTGCCGGTGGATTCCTTGCCGGAACCCTTGACGGGGAGGTCAGCGACACTGACAACACCGGAACCATCGGCATTGCCGGCACCTTTTCCGGGGATGCCTTAGCCCCCCAAACCGCGGCTTTAGGCGGTGAGATGAGCGACGGTGGCGCATTTGCCGGTTATCTCGGCGGCGTGGCCGGCTCCTGGGAAGGGGTCTTTTCCAGTCTTTACATCAACGCCTCGGGCGGGGCCGGTTATCTTTTCGGGACCCTTTCCGGTGAACTGAACGGGGGAAGTCTGAACGCAGGCGGCGCTGTTGAGCGCAGCGGGGTCAAGGGAACGGCGATTCCGACGGTTGACGGTGGTACCTACAGCCTCGCGGCCAGTATAGAGGAATGGGCTCACATGGAAGAGGTCCTGCCGGTGATCGGTACCCGGACGGACGCTGACATGAGCGAAATATACGGCATCGAACTGGACGGCGGCCGTCATCTGGGCGTGTGGCGATCGACCACCAGCGGTGCGGCACCCATTGCGGGCCGGTACCTGGCCACCGGCAATAGCGGCACCATTGCCTACGAAGGGGGCGAACTGCTGCCGTGGTACATGGCGGGCTATCTGGAGCAGAATGAACCTGCGACCGGACACCTGGCCATCGAGGATTTTGGCACTCTGACCTATATGGACCATCATAACCTGGGGACGGTGAACCTGTGGCACCGGGGCACCAAAGACGGCGATACTTACCGGGGCGTGACCGCCGGCACCTTTACCCTTGACCCCCTGAACCATGTCAGCGACGTGGGCGCACCCATCGAGCATGCGGTCCGGCAGTATTCGGGCAAGTATTACAAGGACCCGGGCAGTGGGACCTATGCCTATTATCAATACACTTACAATGCAGACGACAGTTACGGCTACCAGCATCAAGAGACCAACCCTCCGTGGAGCTATGACTATAAGTACTATGACCAGGACGGCTCCACCTGGGGCGGCGGTTACGGGAACTGGGACTACGACTCAGGATGGGATCCATCTTCAGAAAGTCTGTCGGATCTGGCCAAGGCCCCTTACGAAGACGGCACATATCTGACGGCTTACGAGCGGACAGGCATGGCCGTCTCTTCCCCGGCGGCATTTATGGGGCTGTTCGGCGGTACGGAGTCCCTCTGGGGTTCGGGCGATGCCCGGGTGATGGCCCTGGGCCAGGTCACCGACGGGATGTACGGCGGCGGTCCCATCGATCTGGAAAGCGCCAGTATCTGGCAAAGCCCCATTGAAAGCGTCGACCAAGACGGCGGCCAGCGGACCACCTACGATGGCGGGGCCTATACCGGCTGGCTCAGTGGTATCAAGAGCGGCAGCGTCATCAACGGCAACGTTCTGGCCCTGTACATGGACCCTGCCGGCAACATCGGCACCCTCTCTGGCGACATGGCCGGCAACCTGGTGGGCGATGAATACTTTCTCTTGGACGGTGCGGTAAGCAAGATGCGAAAGGGTTCGCGAACCGACATCGCACCGGCAGATTTTGCCGCAAGCGTTTTTTTCGGCTACGGCGGTGCCCGCCTGGACGGATGGCTGGGCACCGAAGGCAAGGTGACCAGCGGCGATGGTTACGACGGATTTTCGCCATCCATGAGCTCTTTGGTGCGCATCGGAGGCTACGGCGGCAGTGGCTTTGAAACCGCGGCCGTCATCGGCGAGGACTGGGGAATTTTTTCCGGCTCGTTTTTCGGCGAATTCACCAATCCCGATACCCCTGCGGCCACCACCTGGACTTCTACGGTGGGTGGTATGGCCGAGTTCGGTGGGATCGATACCAACCAGGCTCAGGACCAGGGGCGATACAACTATTCCAATGGCGGTTATTATTCTTACAGGAACTGGGGAAGTTCCGGGTCTGCCGAAAGCTATTCCATAGCAGATTCATATTATCCGCGTACCTATTATTACTACGGTTACGATGGCAGCCTGGAGGTAACCGAATACGACGAAAACGGCAGCCGAGTCAGAAATGAGGTCATTAATGGCTATTGGGACCCGGATACCCAGAATTTGTCCGAGCTTATGGACAATCCCACACCACCTGCCGGTGAAATCGCGGTGCGAGTGCCCCAGGGAAACACCGGTTTTTGGGTCGGGAAGACCGCTTCCGACTGGGGCGAAGGCGTGCTCAGTGCCGATTTGAGCGGGCGGTTCATCTCCAAGACCCTCATGGGTACCCTGTCCGGCGATATGCTGGGAACTTACAGCGGCACGGCCGATGGGAACTGGGAAGCGGTGAGCCAGGGAACCTGGGAAGGAACCCCCCTGGCTCATGTTGCCGAGGCCCAAGGCCGGATCATGCACGGGTATAACCAGATTCGCGGCTATTATCTCTATGACAACGGCGAGACCTACGAGTACCGATACGATAGCGACGGGGCGTATATCTGGACCCGCCAGCAGGTCCGGGGTGAAAGTAGCATGTATCTCGATACCATTGAGACCAGCTATTATGCCGACGGCAGGAAATACATTTACCAGAGCATTTATTACAACGACTACAATTCCAACGGCTATTCATTTGAAGATACCTGGGATTCGGCGGATTTTGATCCGACCGATCTGACCGACCTGCCCGAAGAAGGGAGCGGCCGTTGGGTTTATCATGACGTTGTCGACGATACCAATGACCGTTACGGCTATGTCTACGGCTTTTTCGGTGGTGCCAAATCCCTGTTTGCCGGCAGCGATGTGCCGGTTACATTCATCGGAAGCGGCGATTCCATCGGGGATAAGAGCGTCTGGGGCATGACCCTGGCCAGCCGCAATTATATCGACGGCACGGAGACCACCTACGACGCCAACGGCGACGGCCAGGCCGACGGGGCTTACGCTGCCTTTGCCGGCGGCATTCACCAGCAAACCGCCATGCCCGGCGAACTGCTCGGCGTATATGTAGATCAAAACGGCAATGCCGGATACCTTCGCGGCGACATGGACGGCACCGAGTATCCCGAGATCGGTATGGTAGCCATCGACGGGACGGTGAACCGGGAGTTCAAGGAGACCCTTTCCGGCATCACCCTGACAGATAGCAACGTGGTCTCCCTTTGGTCCGGCGGTTTTCGCACAAACGGGGCTGTCGGAACCGGCAACCTGACCGATGACCACGATGGCGACATCTATATGATGAGTGTGGCCGATACGAACTGGGGCGCCTTCGGCGGCATGACCTACGGCCGTTTTGAAAATGCCTACGGTTCCGCCTTTTCAGCTACTCTGGGCGGATACGGTGGCATGGGCTCCTACTTCAGCGAATCCATCGGCATTCGGGATTTGGGAATGCCTGGCACCGAGAATCCCGGGTATGATCGATCCACCGGATACTGGATTGTCGAAACTACCGGCGGAACATGGTCTGAAAATATGATGGATGCCAAGGTCAACGGTCGGTTCATGACCTACACCCTTCTCGGCGATGCCTCGCGGGCTGCCGGCACCGGTATGACCGGAACCATGACCGGCACCTACGATGAAGAAGCCGGTGCTTGGGAGGCAGTGGTTTCCGGTACCTGGACCGGCACCCAGCTGGCCCATGTCTCGGATTTCAACATGAGTGCCAAGAACATGGTGGCCTATCAGGGCGGAACCTACACCGGCTACAGTGACAATTCATACTATCGCTACGAATACAAAGACGGCGGGGCCTGGGCCAAAACCTGGCATTATACCGATAGTGATTACTCCGGGTACCAGAACTGCCTGGAAAGAGAATACAGCCCTGACGGCCAGGTCAATGTGTACGAAAAGGTCTACTACAATGCTATGGGCGGTTATCACAATATTTACTGGACGGAGTCCTGGGATGCGGCGACGGATGTCCAGGCCCTGATCGATCAGCCGGCTGGAGAAGAAGGGGACACTATCGTCCTAAATCCAGGGGTGGACTATGACACCATAAATTACAGCACCTCCTTTAACGGACTTGTGGGCGGCATCGATTCCCTCTGGGGCAGTGCCGATCCGGAAATCCTGCTCATGGGCACGGCCAACGGCAACCGGGCCGACACCGGTGTTTTCTACACCCAGGTCTACAGCCGTGATTTTGCCCAGGGCACCCGGACCGCCTACGAAGGCGGGGCCTACAGTGGCTTTCTCGGCGGGATCATGAACGGCGATTTCCTCAACGCCCACCTGGCGGCCCTTTACATGGACGATGCGGGCCATACCGGCTTTTTGTTGAGTGACGATGTTTTCGGCGGCATCTACCGGGAGATCGACATGTTCGCGATGGCCGGCACGGTCCAACGGGTCCAGGTGTCCGATTCCCCTCTGGGCATCTCCGATGTCACGTTTGCAGATAACATCGGTTTTGACGCCATCTATATCGACAGCTACGGTGGCGGATTCTACAACGCCTCCAGTGGCCCGACCGGCGGCATCAATCTCTATCCCGATGGCCTTGGTTACGGTGGAGGCGGTGCGGTCTATTCACCCGATGCCGGGCTCGGTGCCTGGGCCATGACCCAGTTCGGCTCTGTGCCCGGGGGGTCCACGGTGACCGACGACTGGGGACTGCAGCTTTCCGGCGATACCCATCAATTTGTAGTAGACGGCATTGAGTGGCCCGACGCTGGTGGGCTCGTTTCCGGAAACGTGGCCGGTGCCTGGGTCGATCTCGACCATGCGGTAACCGGCGTTACGGGTGGGCTTCTTAAGGGTACTTTTGATCCGGATGCCTCCACCTGGCAGGCGGTGCTGGGCGGTGTCAATATCGAGACCTCGAAATTCATGGAACTGATCGAAAATACTGATGGTCAGGCGATTCTCCAGGCGCTCAACGTACCGAGCTTTGAGGTGGGCCAGATCAATCTGAACCAGGTCTCCGGCGGGATCGGTAGCACCGGCGAGATTTCCGGCGTTGCCATGACAGGGGTGACTTTCTTTGCCAACCAGAGTGGCGGGACCCCGGCAATATGGGCCACGGACAAAGTCAGCGGCAATTACATTGATAACCCCATCAATGCAGAGGCAATGCTGACCGGCGGCGGACTGAGCGTCAACTTCCAGGTTAACCATTGGAACAGCGGCCAATGGGGGGCGACGATTAATGGCGACGGGACGCCTACGGGTGTCGCCACCAACGGCAACGCCATGGACGGAACAGCCATTACCATGACCGGCGCTGCTGCCGGAGCAATCGACAAGAATCTGGCTGGCGGAACGGCTGTCGGCGAATTCAGCGGCACCTCTGCTGGCGTGGTGACCAGTGCGCACTGATTGAATCTTACCCAATCGCGGCCGGTTAAGACAACGGCCTGATGAAACAGACACCCTCTTTCCGAAGTAATCAGGAAAGGGGGTGTCCTTTTTCTGGTCTTTTATCGTGCTGGCTGAAATCCATGCCCGCTACCATAGATCTCCGACCTCCGCCCTACAATCCACGCCCTCCGATTTCAGACATCAGATTCCCATCTCTGCCTTCAGGCCCTTTTCCCCCGCTCAAATCCCGAACCCCAGATCTCGTATCCGACATCCCAGATCCCATCTATGTTTTGGAAAAATATTACCCAAAATGGCTTAGAGCCGTTTTGAGTAACTTATCGGCTTCCGGTTCTGCTTGGTTTCATTGTTTGCCGCTGAAGGGAACCGCGCCGCATCGCGGACAATATCGAGGCCATTCCTTGGCGGAACCTGAAAAGAAACCTTCGACAAACTGCTGATGGGTTTGTAACCTTTTTGTTCCGTTTAGGTAACGGCAAGCCCTTTGGCCAAACACAAACACTAAAAACTATCCGTGCCATCCGCGCAATCCGTGCCAGAAAAGCTCCGCCAATCAAATCCATTGGTTTCCCATTACCCCTTCCAGGCCCAAGATCCTGCTCCAATCCGTCAATCCCCAATTACAGATCTCCGACATCTGACCTCTGAATTCCGTCCTCTCTCCCTTTGCTCCAACCTCCCGGCTCCTCGCTCCCAGCTTCCCTATCCCACATCCCACATCCCACATCCCACATCCCACATCCCACATCCCAGGTCCCAGGTCCCAGATCCCGATCTTGCGCCAATCCGTCAATCCGCCAATTCACCTCCAGGGTTGCCTTTTTCCTTAAACTCAACGATAACAAATAGTAATGAATATGGTCGTAATCATGCCAACATATAACGAGGCCGCCAATGTCGGGCCTATGATCAACCTGCTTTTTGGAGAGGTTTTTCCTGTTATTAGCGGCGCCGACATGTCCCTACTGGTGGTGGACGACGACTCGCCGGACGGTACAGGAGAAATCGTAGGGAAAATGCAAGCCTGCTTCGACCGGCTTTATCTTTCCATCGGTATCAAAACAGGGCTTGGCCATGCCTACGTCCGTGGAATGCGATATGCCATGGATCGTTTGGGTGCAGATGCGGTGGTCGAGATGGACGCCGATTTTCAGCATGACCCGAAATACCTCATCCCCATGGTGAAGGCCTTTGCTGAGGGGGCGGATTATGTGATCGGTTCGCGTTTTACCCCGGGCGGTTCCATTCCGCCCGGGTGGGCCTGGCATCGAAGGGCCGTGAGTATACTCGGCAATGCCTTTGCGCGCCGAATGCTGAAGCTTCCGGGTATTCACGATCTAACCACCGGATTTCGGCTGACCCGTGTGCGCGGTGTGTTGGACCGGATTGATCTGACATTACTGATGGCCTTGAACAGATTCGCTTACAAGGTTGACCTGCTTTACCGTAGTGTGATGCTCGCCGAACGGACCGTCGAGGTTCCCATCCATTTTTTAGAGCGACATGATGAACGGTCAAAGTTCAGTGTTCAGGAAATTTTTTCCACCTTGAAGGTGGTGATTCGGCTAAGGTTTATCAGCAAAAGTCACTGAATCCCATCACGTCCGTTCAAATTCGGTTCGATCCATCCAATATGGAGAAGCCAGTTTCAACAAAAAACATAATTCCCATCCCCAGGGTCGATATCGGGACCTTTCTGGAAAGGCATTCCTGGTTTCCCCTGCTGGCAGTGGTGCTGATTGCTGCCTGTGTTCGACTGGTTGGCCTGGTTGATTTTACCGGCAGTCTTTACGGGGATTTCCTGATCTGGGACGAACAGGTATACCACCAGTGGGCATCCTCCTTGGTGGACGATTCCGTGAAATCTCTTCCCGTTCGGGATTTTACACCTTTACCGGCCTATGCCATGGCTGCCCTGTACGCGCTGTTTTCGCCAGACCCTCAGTACTTTCGATATTTCAATTTGCTGCTCGGAGTGCTGACCTGCGGCCTGATCTATTTTATCGGTATGGAAATTTCAGGCCGGGCCGTGGGTTTCGGTTCGGGTTTTGCCGCTGCGCTTTACAAACCGTTTATCTTCTTCAGCGTAACGGCCTTAAAGTCGTCCCTTTCGGTTTTTCTGTTTGCAATGGTGGTGCTACTGTTTCTTCGTTGCCTGAAAATCGATAGACCTATGCACACATTGCTCTTGGGTGTTTTTGCAGGACTCTTCATCAACGTTCGGGCGAACTTTGTTCTTGCTCTGCCCCTACTACCGGTTCTTCTGGCATGGCACCGCTGCAGGTTGAACAGGCAATGGACGGCCGCGGCGATGCTGGTCGGTACCTATCTGGTCGGGCTGGTGATTTCCACAGCTCCCTTTGTGGTTAAAAACTACCGGGAGACCGGTCAGATGGCGCTTACCGCCGCCGGTGGTTTCAACCTTTACCTGGCCAACAACCCGGATAACCCTTGCCCATACTATCGGCCGGTTCCATTTGCCGTGTCGACACCGGCCTTCCAGGCGACCCAGTTTACCATCGAAGCCAGCAGGAGATCCGGAAGGCGGCTGTCTTCGCGTGAGGCTTCCGCTTTCTGGACCCGTGAAGTGTTCGATAGGACAAGAGACCGCCCAGGTTGGTTTGTCGGCAAGCTTTTTCAAAAGGTCCTGGCACTGTTCAACCGGTTTGAATCCGCCGACAATTACGATATCGATTTTATCTCTCGGTTCGTCACTTTCTTTTCTCTGCCGTTTTTTTGCATCGGCCTGATGATTCCCTTGGGAATGGCAGGCATCTTGCGGGCAATGATTAAGAAGGAGCGGTCGGCTGTCCATTTGTTTCTTATCTCTTTCGTATATGCCTCAACCCTTGTTCTGTTTTTTACCAACATTCGGATCAGGCTTCCCCTTCTCGTTGTCTGGATACCCTATGCAGTATACGGCCTATGGTCGATAATCGAAGATATTTGCCAGTATCGGGCGAAAGCCGCCGGCCTTTTTCTGGGAATGGTGCTATTTTTTGCCATAATTTCGAGGATTTCGTTGTCGTGTTCCGATGACCTGACGGGGCATTACAATACTCATGCTGTCAATCTTATGAGGAAAGGGCGTGAAGCGGAAGCGATTTCTTTCTGGAAGGCATCGGCGGAAATGGAAAAACCATATTCGGCATATGCCAACCTGTCTCTGGCTGGTTATTACTTCAACCGCGGCTTTCCGGAAAAAGCTTTAGGCTATCTGGACAGGATTCCGGACAGTTCCTTTGCAGCTGCACAGAGATATGAGAGGATAGGCGATCTGTTGCTTCCCGGAAATGTTGGCGGGGCGGTTGCCGCTTACGAGAAATCCCTGTCGAATAATTCGGGCCAATTGGAGCCAAGAATGAAGCTGCTGCGACTGTTCAAGCGTTATGACCCGCGAAGGGCGGAAATTGAATCCCAAAAGATTGACTATGTTGCTTCTTTTTACAACGCGAAGGATGAAAAATGAAGAGGATTCCCGGGTTGTTGAGTGGCGCAAAGAAAAGCATGGAGCCTTTTACAGTCGCATTCTTCCTGATCAATCTATTGCTGTCCTCCTTCTTCATCGACACCTGGCTGACCCCGAATCCCGGATCAAGGGCTCTGACCGTTCATTCCATTGTTGTCGACGGCAGACTCTCTTTTGATCGATACCATGGTGTCACCTTGGACAAAAGCTTCATTGACGGGCACTGATATGGTTGACAGTTGTCAAGAGGAAAAACGCCTCCTGCCATCTGCTTTCCAGTGGTTCGTGTCGTGAATTGATTCCAGGGCACCCAAAGAGGCGGAACCCATGTTGCGACGGTTGATCACTCTGATATTCGCGGGTTGGCTACCGCATGATTTGGCTTCGTCGCGGAGCTGCCTCGATCTATTTTCGTGAGTTCGGCCATAGGCCTTATCCAATAGTGCCCCCGAGGGTTCTCCGGACCGCGGTTGCGCCTCTTTGGCTACTCTGGAAAACGTTGTGATCTACTTATGGTCATCTCCTTTTGATGATGATTGTTCTTTGACAGCATGCTCGTTCTTACGTTTGGGCCGGAATTTGGATATGTTGGGCGATGGCCCACATGAATCCACAAAGCTCTCTGGCGATAGCGGTTACGACCACCTGCTTGGCTTTGCCCCTGGCCCACAGCTTTCGGTAGCGTGAACATAGCCGCAGTTGGGCTTTCCACGAAATATCGCAAACTTGTTTCGAGGCGCCTTCCTGGCGCTTGAGAAGGACCCTGCTGACTCTGGCAGGCAGACGATACGCCCAGGCGGCTTCCACCAGGACCCGTCTCACATGCACATTGCCGGTCTTGGTGATCGACCCCCGACGATTTTTTTCGCCGCTGGAATGCTCCGAGGGAACCAATCCCAGAAAGCCCATCAGCTCGGCAGGATTTTCAAATCTTCTCAGATCGCCGATCTCGGCAACGGTTGTCGACGACACGATCAAAGATACGCCACGAAGGGTTTGAAACGCTTTAACCACCGGAAACAGACGCCATTTCGGCAATAGCTGCTGCAGATGCTCTGTGAGCCGCTGAACGCGCAAGCGGCTTTCGGTTAAGGTATCGATGTATTCCTGCAGCACAATTTGCTGACTGGGATGGGCCATTTTGATATCCGACAACCAACGCATGTGGGCCAGACTCCAGGCCTTTGAGCCCGAATACTTGAACCCGCTTCGTAACAAGAAGGCCAAAATCCGCTGCTTTGCTTTTTTCTCATCGCCCTTGGCATCCTCCCTCGCCCGGGTCAGGTCACGAATGGCTTCGTCTTCGGCAAGGGGGACATACACAGCGGTCAATTCACCGGCGCGATGCAGCCGGGCAAGCATGCAGGCATCTCGGCGATCATTTTTTATCCGGTCGCCACTGGCTTTGGGAATTCTGGAGGGCGCCACCACCGCACAGTCGAATCCCTGAGCAGTGAGGTGCCGATGGATCTGATAACCGCAGGGCCCGGCTTCGTAGACGAAATACAAACAGCCGCCTTTGGAAACAAATTTACGAACCACCTTGTCCAGCGCCTGGAGGGTGTTGTCGATTTTGCCCCAGTTGCGGACCTCGCCGTCGCGGCCATCCTCTGCGATGGCAATTTGGATGGAATTTTTGTGAACATCCATGCCGATAAACATGATAGACTTTTTCATGGCCTGCCTCCTTTAGGTGGCTCTGTGATGGGTATGCTTTGCGCTTTTCATCATAACCCACGAATTAAAGGATGGCAGGCCTAATTTCTTGACGGTTTGGCGAGTGCGTTAGCGCAAGAACGTTATGGGCGAGAATGGGCCCATAAAGATGCTCGTCGGAGCCCATGACGTTCTTGCGCGGGTTATATGCCGAAACACTTGGAGCCGTCTCTGTTGGAAAACGTTACCAGCCGTCTCAGCGTCAACTGTCAACCATCGTATCTATTATTCTGACAAGGCTCCGCTTTCAGCTTTGATTACAGTTCCTTTTTATGATTTGTTCAGGTTGCTCAATGGTGAGTCAGTTGCGCCTGCCGCTTTCGAACCATACCCTGCGGCAACATCAAAAAAACCATAACCCGGGCATTGTTCTCACGAAGGACTTTCCGCCATATAGCGCTTACTGGGTTGGTGGTTTCATCTGCGGCAGCAACCCTTTTTCGGTGATGGTACTTGTCACGTTTACCGCCCTTCGAAAAAATGGGGCGCCCCTGTCCCCTGCGCTTCTGGCAAGCCGCCCCTTTTACGGATCGTTTCTCTTTGTCTATTCAGGAATCTTTTCAGGCATCTGCTGGCTGCCGTATTCGTTCTTGGATGTTACATTCGTCTTAAGCAGGGAAAAGGGGGTTTTGGAGCGGGTTGCTTACTCGGTGCGGCCTGCCTGACCTAGTATCCCATGGCCATCGCTTTTCCCATCTGGGCCGTGCAGCTCTATTTCAACCATCAAAGCCTTCGTCGAAGTTTCTATTTCCTTGCCGAAGGATTCCCAGCGGCGATCATCGGCGGGGTCTAAATTATTCTCTGACAGGCAATCCCTTCAGTCTGCCATATAGTTATGTCAGCACCGCTGCTTTCCGGGAGATGACGGATCATTACGGGTTCGGAATGCCACGGCTTGATGCAATGTGGGAACTGGTTTTCGGCCAGTACCGTGGCCTTCTGTTCTATGTTCCTATTCTATTCCTGCTCGGCTATTTATGGATCCGTTGGGCAAGGTTCAGCCCGCGACAGTGGTTGAAGAGTTATCTGGGGATCTTTTCGGTTACATTTCTGGTAGTCATTTCAAGCTATTTCATGTGGTGGGGGGATTCTCCTTCGGGTCCAGGCATCTGATTCCTGTTGTTGCGCTTGTCCTTTACGAAGGCATTATCTGGTTGGCTGGAATTGGGTTTTCAAAGCCCGTTTTTTTGCTCTGACCGCATGGGGTGTTCTCACAAGCAGGCTGGCCAAATCGACGGTCTGTTTCGTGGCCCCGGAGAAAGCCCTTATGCCAATGTTTCAGTTGATTTTTTGCCGGAGTTTGTCAACCGTCGGTTCAATCCGAACAACCTGCTAACCTGCTTATTTGATATCGGGCCAGGCATTGCCATTTGGGTGTGGCTTCTCCTTTTCATTTCGGCCATGATCGTTGCAGGATTATTGTACCGTTCCGAAGGAATAGATCGGTAGCACCTGCGATCCGTTGAAGGCAAGGAATTGATACCGGTTCCGGCATGCTGCCGGTATCAAGACACCCATTGCCAGGCCCAATAGCGAACTGTGAAGATGTTCTGCCAGAAAAGAAAGAGACCAGAGACAGGTGCCATAAGGAGAATTAATTTCCACCAGGGGTAGGCTCGTAGCTGCATGGCAATAAGCAGGAAAAGGGGGATATTGACGGTTTGATAACGCAGCATGGACATGAACGGAAATCGGGCATAGGCATCGCCTGCCATGCAGAAGGCGCTGTAAGCAAGAGCTGTCCACCAAAGGGCCAGTGGAAGGGATAAATTTTGCCAAGGTCCCCCAAAAAACCGGTATGTGCCCATCTCCTGAATTGCAGGGGGGATATATCTCAGGGCAGCAAGCAACAGGAAGAACATGGCGGCAAAAGCGGCCATGCCATTGAATTGCCATATGTGTTTGGCATAGTGAATGATGTCGAAGATTGCCAGAAGGGATACCTTTTTCCCATACACATCGGCCGCCATATCGGTAGGCATGAAAAAGTTGCCGAAATGATACCAGCAGTATGTGCCGTACAGGGTAAATCCGGTCGTTGCCAGTCCGGCCTTTACCGCCAGGTGAATCCACGGGGGCCTTTTGGCGATGGCTTCCATGGAGGCAACCGCGATGGCCACTGCCATGAATACGGATTTGACCCCGGTTCCCAACCCGAGAATGGCGGTCGCTGCACCGAAGTGTCCGCGAAACCAGAGCAAAATCAGGGACAGCAGTAAAAAGGCCACCATGGGCTCGGTCATGCCCGCAAACCAGAAATAGGCGCCGGGCCAGCAAATAACCATGATGCTGGTGATTCCCACGACCTTGTTGCCAAACACCTTGCGGGCGACAGGAGACCATAGCAAAACCCAGAAGGCCAAGGAAAAAACTGCGGAAAGAAGGGAGAAGACAAGGGTGACCCGCCATCCCGTCATCAGGTGAATCCCTTTGGCGATCAAAGGGTAGACCGGATACCACTGGATATTTTCTCTTGGTTTGCCTGGATGAAGTGGGTCTCGGTAACCTTGGACCACGATGCTTTCGTAATGGCCGGAATCCCATCGATTGAGATCGAGGAAATTGTGCCAGTTTTCAAGGGTCGCACCTTTTCGGATTGGAAAGGAGCGGGAATTTTGTCGGGAAGCGGAGTAATAGGTGTGATGGGCGATCAATCCCGCGTGGACCAGAAAGCATGCCAGTCCGACGAACCAAAACCATCGATTGGAGTGAATATTTGAGTGTGGCGACATCAGTGTCTCCGAAAAATGACCGATGCCGCGCATTGTATTACCAAACGCATATGAACTCAAGACCCAGGAAGCACGCTACATAAGAAACGATTTTGGCGTGACCCGGGGTGAGTTCCCTCGTTTTGCGGCGTGAATCATGCGTCGTCCGATCTTCAGTTCGTCCATCAGCCTCTGCTTAGCAACGCGCCGGTCGGAGACTCCTTTTCCGGGTGCCTATGGTGGCCGAGATGGTGATTTTCGGCAATGGCTTGACAATGCCCTGACGGCAGACTAACTAGTTTCCATCCATAAGTGGCTTTTCTGCCCAATCTCGGCGTCAATATTCGCAATTACGTTGCGGGGCACTTGGGCAGGCCTCCGGGCAATTGCGTAATATCGAATTTTGGACAATTCCGCCGGGGGGCGGGATGGGATTGGAATCGGCTACAGGTGTCCATCCGTGACAGAATAATTCGCGGATGGACACTATCTGTTTATGGATGAAAAATGAAAGATCATATTGATAACCGGTAACCGGCCGTCCTGCGATGATCGGCCATTTTTTGGGAAAGGAGTGTCGGTATGAGACAGTTTCGCATTCTCTTTTTATTTTCGATGGCTGCTGCAATGGTGATGGGGGGATTTACGGCCAGTGCCGCTACGGTCAAGATTGGTGTCGTGGATGTCCAGAAAATCCTTCAGCAATCAAAAAAAGCTCGAGATATCAAAGGCGCCTTTTTAATGGAAATCGAAGCCAAACGCGGTGTTTTGAGAAACGAAGAAAATCAGGTCAGGTCATTGGAGTCGAAGTTGAAACAGTTTGCGGATTCCGGCAGCAGCGAAGCGCAGTCGGAAAAGGAAAAATTATTCGAGGCGACAAAGAAATTAAAACGGCTTAGGGTAGACTTGGAAGAGGAGTTGAAAAAAAAGGATCGAACGATGACAGGCAAACTACTCCTTCAGATCCGTGAAACGGTTGAGGCCTACCGAAAGAAAAATAAGTTCACGTTGATTATGGAAAAAAAGATGTTGGTGGCATGGGATGATGAGATCGATATCACTGACGGGGTCATTGGGCAATTCGATTCAGGGAAATAACGACAGGTCTGGGGATGGGTTAGGTGGATTCGATTAGGCCGATTCCGAAGAACATAATGGACGGGCCGGGAACCGGTCGTAAGGTGCCGTCGTGCCTGTTTTGGGGGCGATGATGAACGTTGCGCTCAGGCGTGTCGCCGGTTTTATAGAACAGTGGCCCCGGGCAACCATTGCCCTGCTGCTTCTGACCGCCGCTGTAGTGCGCAGTGTGGTGCTATTTGACATATCCCATAGCCCATATTCTGATTTCCTTTTGATGGATGAACAGATCTATCATTCATGGGCTGTCCAACTTGCAGAAGGCACGTTTGAATCCACAAGGATCTATGAATTCACACCGCTGCCGGCCTATATCATGGCCATCGTCTATCGCCTCTTCGGCCCGGAACCGTTTTATATACGAATTGTGAACCTGGTTTACGGAATACTGACCTGCTGGATCATTTTTCTGATCGGCAAGAATCTTGGCGGTCGAACCGTGGGATTGATTTCAGGTGTCATGGCGTGCTTCTACGGACCCTTTGTTTTATATAGTGTCGTTCCGCTGAAAACGGCTCTGGCCGTCCTTCTTTTTGCTTTGACCGTCTACTTTTTCCTTTCCGCAACGGATAGCGAGGGCTCCGGGCGCAAGGTGATTGCCGGATTGGCAGCTGGATTGCTGCTCAACGTCAGGCCTCACGGCATCGCTGTCATCGGCTGCCTTTTGTTTGCCTTTCCGGTCATTGACTGGCAGCGGAAAGCGGGTCTTGGTAAGGCAGTGGCAGGGACTGCGGCGTATGCGGCGGGCCTATTGCTGGCGATTTCGCCCTTTATGGCTCGGAACTACTTTGTGGCCGGGGAATTGGCCCTGACCACGCCCCAAGCCGGCCAGAATCTGTACTATGGCAACCAACTCACCAATCCAACGCCGTATTACCGGCCCCTGGCCTTTGCCGCATCTTCGCCTTTTAAACAGGGCGTCCAGTTTACCATTGAGGCGAGCCGCAGGACCGGAAAGACCCTCAGCCATCGTGAAGCATCTGCCTTTTGGATGCGACAGGTGTTTCGCGATGCCCTGGAAAGACCGGTTGGCTTTGCCTGGAAGCTCTGGGGCAAGGGGCTTGCCCTCTTCAATCGATTTGAGCCCGGTGACCATTATCATATCGATTTTCTGAAGAAAGTTATGCCAACCTTCAGATTCCCCTTTCTCAGCCTCTGGATAGTGATGCCGCTGGCCATGGCTACATTGCTCACAGGAGTTGCCGGGAGAAAAAAAAGCCTGGCAGTGTTTGCGGTATTCGGGGCTTACGGGGCCACCCTGGTGATCCTGTATACCAACACACGCTACCGATTGCCGGTGACGGCTCTTTTGATCCCCTTGGCGGCGTTGGGTCTCTGGAGAATGGTGGCGCCCAATGAAAAAGACGGTCCATGTCGGCGTTGGGTTTTCCTGCTGGTTGCAGTTGGGTTTTTTATCATCGCCGCGCTTCCTTTGAAAGGAACCGGGGACATGACTGCTTACTACAACACCCACGGGGTGGTGCTCAAAAAGGCAGGCCATCCGGACAAAGCCCTGGAATACTGGCGAAAGTCTTCACGAATGAACGGCGCTTTTTCCGTATATGCTGACATATCCATGGCCGCCCTCTATTTCAAGGCGGGGGATATGTCCACGGCGGCTAGGCATCTGGCGGCAGTTCCGGACGACTCCTTTGCAGCGGCTCAGAAGTACCATTTGCTGGGAAACATGATGGTCCATGGACAAAAACCCATGGAAGCCGTTTGGGCTTATGAAAAATCCCTATCAATCAATTCCGGACAGCGAAAGGTTCGAAGCCAACTGATTCAATTGCTCCGACTCCTTGATCCCCGCCGTGCGGCCCTGGAGTACAGAAAACTGAAGTACATTGAAGGATTTTATTCTCAGAGATGAATCCGCCGGACGGTTGTGGGGCACGATAATATCGATTGACACCAGAGTGAACGATTCTTTATGATGCTGAAAAAATGACGTTAACAAAGGGAGATCCTTGTGAAAATACTCAATCTCGGCGGCGGCGGCTTCATCGGGGCACATTTGACCCAAAGACTGCTTGCTGAAAACCAGACGGTTGTATGTATCGATACCCATCCGGACAAGATTCGGGAGCATTTGGATCATCACCGGTTGACATACATTGAGCGAGATATTCGTCGAGAGGATTTTGAACTGGATCGCCTGATTCAGGAAGCCGATTTGGTAATCGACCTTATCGCCTATGCCAATCCCGGAATTTATGTCAAAATGCCTCTGGAGGTGTTTCGCCTCAACTTCACTGAAAACCTGAAGATTGCCGAGACCTGTTCGCAATATGGTAAAAGACTCATCCAGTTTTCTTCCTGTGAAGTCTACGGTAAGACCGTGGCAAAGAGTTTCCCGGATAAACTCATGAATTCCGAAGATCCGGCTCTGGCGATATTTTCCGAAGATACCAGCGACAGCATTCTTGGCCCGGTATCCAAGCATCGATGGATCTACGCCAGTGCCAAACTTTTGTTGGAGCGGGTGCTCCACGCCTACGGGCTGGAAGACCGCCTGGATTATACCATCATTCGACCGTTCAATTTCATCGGTCCGAAGATAGACTACCTTCCGGAAGACACGGACGGAATGCCCAGAGTTTTCTCCCACTTTATGGAAGCCCTGATCAAAGGAACGCAGATCCGTCTGGTGGACGGGGGGGCACATCGAAGATGCTATACCTATATCGACGATGCCATCGAGTGCATCTATCGAATCGTCGAAAATCATGGCCGTGTCTGCAGCCGCCAGATTTTCAATATCGGTTCTCCGGATAATGAAGTGAGCATCCGACAGATGGCGGCGATGATGGTAGATCTGTATAAGACGCATTTTTATAAGCCCGGTGCGCCCCTTCCAAAAACTGTCGATGTTACCTCCGAAGACTTCTACGGGCCCGGCTACGAAGATTCAGACCGCAGAATTCCTGATATTTCAAAGGCTAAAACCCTTCTGGGCTGGAAACCTGAATTCCAGCTCAAGGACATGCTGATTCGGACAATGGAATACTATCTGTCCGACTATGATGGAAAGATACAAAATTAAATAACTGTCGGCCGCGACCATCTTGCCGGCTTTTTGATTGGAAATGTTGCGTGGTTGAAGGTAAATCCAAGACAATTTATGTGGTCATGCCGGCTTATAATGCGGAGAAGACCATTGAACGAGTATTTTCGCGTATTCCGGATGCCGCGAGAAGAGTCATTTCACGTTATGTCGTTGTTAACGATGGTAGCACGGACGGCACCCAGGAGGCGATGAGAAGACTTGCCGATTCACAGCCCGGTTTCGTCCACCTTGAGCACCCACGAAATCTTGGGTACGGTGCGGCGGAAAAAACCCTGTTGCTGCACACCCTGAAGGCCGGTGCGGATATCGCGGTATTGCTTCATTCCGACGGTCAGTATTCCCCGGAAAAGATTCCGGATCTGCTGTTTCCTCTCCTGAATGAACAGGCGGACCTGGTCCAAGGATCGCGGATGCTCGGTGGCGGAGCCTTAAGAGGGGGCATGCCACCTTACAAATATGTTGCCAACAAGATTCTGACCGCAATCGAAAACATGGGTTTTGGCATGAGGATGGCGGAATTTCACAGCGGATACATGGTCTATTCAAGGAAGGTGCTGGAGGAGATTCCTTTCCACCGGTTGAGTGATTCTTTTGATTTCGATCTCGAAATGATCGTTGCAGCGAAAATTATAGGCTACAGGATTCAAGAAATCGACATTCCCACGATCTACGCAGATGAGACGTCTTACCTTAACCCCATTCGATATGGCCTGGATGTTTTGAGGGTCGTTTTCAACTATCGCCGGGGCGCATACCACAAATTGCTGGGCCAAAGCTTCTGAAGGAGCCGAAGGGGCAGTGGCCCATCTTTCCATGCGGAGGGGGCAGGGGCATATTCCCGGTGAGATAACAGTGGAGGAGGCCAATGATTCTGGTTTCAGGAGGTGCGGGTGTAATGGGGGCTCGCCTAGTCAAGTATCTTGATAAGGCCGGGAAAAAAGTGCGGGTCCTGACCTTGCCCGGTGATCCGAATCTATTCCGCCTTGCCGATATCGACTGCGAGCTCGTTTTTGGAGATGTTTCCGATGCATCTTCCTTGAAAGGTATCTTTGAGGGCATATGCACCGTATTCCACTTGGCTGCCGTGATCATTTCTCATGATACGGCGGTTTTTGAGAGGGTCAATTTCGAGGGAACGCGAAACATGGTGCTCGGGGCGAAGGCATCCGGCGTCAGTCATTTTATCCATGTGTCGTCTGTCGCGGTCAGTGATCCCCGTGCTTCAGACTACGCATCCTCCAAGGCCCGTAGCGAAGAACTGGTGTCGTCTTGCGAGCCTGACATGACCTGGACTATCGTCAGGCCGACCCTGGCCTACGAAAAAGGCGGAGGCCAGGAGTTCATGATGTTTTTGGAGTACCTGAAAAAATACCCCGTGGTGCCTTTTATCGGTCATGGTCGGGGGAAAAAACGGCCGGTGTTTGTGGCAGACATTGTCCAGGGCCTTGCCGCCATTGCGGACAATCCGAAGACTTATGGCAAAATTTACAATTTCAGCGGTTCTGAAACCATCTGTATCCGGGACCTGGCCAAATTGATGCTTAAACACCAAGGCCTGGCCAAGCCCATCGTGCCGATTCCGATTTCCTTGTGCAGAATCGCAGCCACTCTCATGGAGCGTTTCATGAAGAATCCGCCGCTCACCCGATATGCCATTAGCCGTATTGAACAGAATGCGGATTTTGATAATTCGACCGTCTGCGAAGATCTTGGGATTTCCCCCATTGGGGTGACGGAAGGATTGCAGCGCTGCTATCCCATCTCTTGATCAATTGGATACCCCGAACGGTCTTCTCTTCCAAAGAGAAAACCCGGCCTTGGGGCCGGGTTTTTATATGGTGCTGCGGTTTCTTTATGGAACGTTAAGCGGTCTCAGCTCTTGTAAATGAACTGCATCTTCAACGAACCGATTTCGATGTTGTCGAACTCCTTGAGCGTGACCGATTCCTTGATGGTTTCACCGTTGACCTTGGGCTTGGTCATCCCCTCCACATAGGCCAGGGAATAGCCGTTGGGCCGTTTGCTGATGGTCACCGCGGTCTGTCCCATCATCAGGCCGCCCACCACGATGTCGCAGGCCGAATTCTTTCCGATCTTGGTGAGCTTCTTGGTCAGCTCTACTTCGCCATCGCCGCCGGCCAGAAAGGACAGGACCCCTAAGACCTCTTTCTTTTCCGCCTTGGCCGCGCTCGGTACGCTCTTGGCCAGCATGTCGCGGTATTTGTCGGTGTCCATCACCATGGTCTGATCCATGGAACCGGGCCCTTCGTCGGGCTTTTCCTCGTCGTCTGCGTAGCCGAAGACCAGGGAATGTTTGCCGATGAGGATGGTGTCACCATGTTTGAGCCAGTGGGTGGTCACCAACTCCTTGTTGACAAAACTGCCGTTTTTGCTCTGCAGGTCTGTCAGCAGGTAACCGTCGCCCACCGTATCGACTTTGGCGTGGTGACCGGAGACCGCAAGGTTTTCGATGGTGATATCGTTGCTTTCCTTGCGCCCGATGGTCAGCGACTTGCCCGGCTCAATGCTGAACTCACCAAGAACATTGTCTTTGAATTTAAGCGTCAGCTTCGGCATTGCAGAACCTCTTCAGTTAAAGATCCTTTTAAAGGGGGTGAACAGTTTTGAAAGCGCCCCAATGACCCCGCCGACATTCTGTTTGACGGATTTGACATTGAGGATGATGATGGTGATGTTGTCATCTCCGCCCCTGGCATTGGCCAGGTCCACCAGTTTCTGGCAGGCCCGCTCCGGTTTTTCCTGCTTGACGATCTCCAGAATCTCTTCTGGAGGAACCTTGTCGCTGAGCCCGTCGGAACTGATGACCAGCTTGTCGCCTTTGAAATAGGGTATTTCGCTGACATCCGGCTTGACGGTCTCCTCAATACCCATGGCCCGGGTCAACATGTGCTTAAATTGTGCTCCGATATTGCGGGCTGCTTCCGGGTCGATGGCCGCCTGCTCGGTGATCACGTTGTGGGTCACCGAAAGCAGTTCGATCTGTCCGTTGTGGATCAGGTAGATCGGGCTGTCTCCCACATTGACCGCGATGAGTTCGCCATCGGTGAAATAGACCGCCGAAACCGTCGCGCCCATGCCCCGGTAGGATTCCTTACTCTGGGCGACGTGATGAACCCCCTGGTTGGCCAGTCGAATGCCGGAGATCAGCCGATTGGCTTCTTTGGAGAGGGATTCGTCGGCCTCGACCAGTTCCTCGACGTTCGCTTCATCCTCTTGCTTGAACCGCTTCATGTAGTCGCGGATGGTCTCCACCACCAGCATGCTGGCCACTTCGCCGGCCTGGTGTCCGCCCATGCCGTCTGACACGACGTATAGCATTTGCTCATCGTCTATATACAGGGCGTCTTCGTTGCCTTTTCGTTTTTTTCCGACGTCTGTGATGCCTGCCGATTCAATGACGGCCATGGGAACACCTGATCTTTGGGCTCGGGGTAAGTGGTTCCGGGAATCGGCGGGGAGCCTCCCGCCGGTAGGGACCAATTAAGTTCCCTGAGTTTAACGGTTTTCCTTATCACAAAACATTTGCATGGGTCAAGCCCGACCGTTGGCGATGCGCCGACGGGTTGAATGTGCCTTTGGCCGGGCCAAGGCGCCAAATGGAGGGTTACGCGCCCCCTTTTTTGTTGGCCATGGCGATATCAATGCGTTTGCCCAGTTCCCTGAGGTGGGCCGCCATATGGCCGGCTCGCTGGTAACGGGCCTCTTTGTCTTTTTGCATGGCTTTGTTGAGTATCCCCACCAGCGGTTTGACGATTTTGGGGTTGAACTGCCTCGGGTCCGGATGCGGTTTGTTCATGATGGCGTGCATCAGGGCCGGGGGGCTGTCAGCGGTAAATGGGAGTTTACCTGTGAGCATCTGGAACATCATGGTTCCCATGGAGAAAATGTCCGAGCGGCCGTCCACCCTTTCACCGGAGAACTGCTCCGGTGACATGTAGTACGGGGTTCCCTTGACCACGCCGGTCTGGGTCTGGGAGGTGGCCGTGATGCGCGCGATGCCAAAGTCGGTAATTTTGACGACTCCGCTTTTGAGCAGCATGATGTTGGCCGGCTTGATGTCCCGGTGCACGATACCCCGCTCGTGGGCATAGTCGAGGCCGTCGGCGATGTCCCCCATATAGCCGATGACCTTTCGCATGGGCAGGAGATTGGCCTTCTTGGTGTATTTTTCCAGGTCTTCGCCTTCGAGATATTCCATGGCGATATAGGCCAGGTCCTGTTCGTCTCCTGCATCGTAGATGGTTACGATGTTGGGGTGGGACAGGGTTCCGGCGCTTTCAGCTTCGCGAAAGAATTTTTCCTTGAGCTTCTGGGTGTCTTCGGCATCGAGATCTTCTTCGAATCGGAAGGTTTTGATGGCCGTGGTGCGGTTGATTCTCGGGTCCTTGCCCAGGTAGACGATGCCCATGGCCCCTTTGCCCAACTGCTTTTCAATTTCGTAGCGCCCCAGGGTCGGTTTGGTGCCGGTGCCGGTGGCCAGCAACCCGTCGCCACCGCCGCCGCCGAAGGGGCCTTCGCCGAAGACCATGGTTTCACTGGCCTGGACGAGTTTCTTTTTTCGCTCCGCGACGTCCTTGAACTTGGCATCATTTTCTTCGATGTATTCGAAAACCGACGCAGCCTTGTTGAATTGTCGTTTTCGCTCGTAGTCAAGGGCGAGGTTGTAGAGAATATCCTTCATTTCTTTGTCCACCGGTACGCGGCGGAATTTGTCATAGGCCATGTCCAGCATGCCCTGATTTTGAAAGGAGAGCCCCAGCATGCGGTTGGTCTCGGCCGATTCGCCTTCGACCTTTTCCTTGCCCGCTTCAGTCACGAAGTACTTGATGCTCAACACACCGATATAACCGGCAACAAGTTGCAGGAGAGGATAGGTGACCGTGACCCACTGACCCTGGGCCACGAACAGGTAGGTGCTGCCGCCAACCAGAACGGCCAGCAGGACCCAGAATACGATGCCGGCCGTCATGGCCTTAAGCCGCGGCAGCACGAAGGTGATCACCAGCCCCAATATCAGGATCAGCAGCAATTCGCCGCCGGAACCCCATCCCGGTGCCTGGACGAAGGATTGGTTGAGAATGGCCCAAACGGCGTTGGCGGTGAATTCGCCCAGAGGCATGGAGGCGTCGGTGGGGGTGGGGATGGGGTTCATGATACCCGAGGCCGAGGGGCTGACCAGTACCAGCTTGTTCTTGAAAACTGACAACGGAATCTTGTCATTGATGACGTCAAAATAGGAGAAACGCTTGAAAGAGCCCCTGGCGCCCTTGAAGCTCACCAGCATTTCGGAATACAGGGTGGTGGGAATCTCGATGCCGCCGAAGGCGACGGTTTCTCCCAGTTCGGCCTGGATGCCGCTAAGCGGGACGTTGAGATAGGCCGCGGCCAGTCGGAGGGAGTAGGCTGGGACATAGAGCCCCTTGAACTGGTAGAGGAGCCGTTCCCGTCGTGCCGTGCCGTCAGTGTCGAACGCCAGGTTGATGTGGCCGATCCCTTTGGCCTCGCTGAAAAAAGGTTCGATGGGAAGGGTGACGTCGTCGGCCGGAAACGTTCCGATTCCCAGGGGGTCGGAAACGTTGGCCAAGGAATGGGTCTTTAGTTTTTCATTTGGAGCCTCGGCGCTTTCATCGGAAAGACCCGTGTACTTGAAGAAGATGGGAAGGATGACTTTGCCCGATGCGCCCATGGCCTCGCCAAGGATTCGGTCGCTGTCAAGATGGATTCGGGCATCGCGCATGGACTGGAGAAATCCCGCGGCCGCCGGATCGGTGTCGGAGGCAAAAGAGGCTGCAAATTTTTCTTCCAGCGCCTCCATGGCTTTGAGCCCCGGGCTTTGCTCCGGTTCGCTGAGGATGAAATTGAGCCCGATGGCCCTGGGCGCCCCGGCGTTGATCTTGCGAAGTCCTTCGGCGATGAGGCGCCTCGGCCACGGCCAGCGTCCCAGCTTTTCGATGGTGTCGTCGTCGATGTCCACCATGACGATGTCGCTTGCGGCTTCGGTATCACTCCGAAGGGCCATACGCACGTCGTAGAATTTGAGCTCCAGCGTATCGAAAAACCCCACCCTCATAAATCCGAACACCAGGAAAAGGACGGTGATGCCAAGTCCCAGAAAGACTGTCGGATGTTTTTTCAATAATCCCATCGGTGTCGATCCTTCGTAAGGATTGCCGAATTTGGTGTTGTCGAATTGTCGAATTAGAGGCAGTCCGTCAATTCACAATCCGCAATTCGTCAATCCGTCAATTCACAATCCGCAATCCGCAATCCGACAATCCACAATTCGCCAATCCGCCAATCCGTGTTTCTATTTGCTGGTCATGGAGTAAGCCCCGTTCCAGTCTTTTGGCGGCGGGTCGGTCTTGTAGCCATTGCAGCGATTCAGCAGGGTCTTGCTGGGTCCGTCATCCGGGTCGATGGCCAGGGCGGCGCTGAAAAAGATGATGGCCCGGTTCCAGTCCCGTTTGCGGTAGGCGGCCAGGCCGTCGGCATACTTGTCGATCATGTCCACCCGTGCCGGATCGACCTCGCCGTTGTAACCGATGGGTTCGTAAACCGTCACCGGCTCTTTCTTGCCAACCACATTGATCGCATCGAGTTCACGCACCACGACGTTGGGGCTGACGCCACGGTAGGTGGTGTCGCTGATCATGGTGTAAGTCCCGTAGACCTTGTTGACCCCTTCCAGTCGCGCGGCCGTGTTGACGGTGTCGCCCATCATGGTGTAATCCATACGGTTTTTCGACCCCATGTTGCCCACAACGGCCCGGCCGGTGCACAGGCCGATGCGCATCTTGAGTTCCGCACGTCCCTCGGCTGACCACTTTTCCCGAAGCTGGGCAAGCCGTTTTTGCATATCCAGACAGGTGGCGACGGCGGTTTCCTCCTGGTGGGGCAGATCATTGGGAGCCCCGAAAAAGGCGATGATGGCGTCGCCTTCGAACTTGTCCACCGTCCCTTCGTTGGTTAGGATAATATCGGTCATTTCGGTGAGAAATTCATTGAGCAGTTCCACCAGTTCGGCTGGCGAAAGCTTTTCCGAGATGCCGGTGAATCCCTGGACATCGGAAAAGAAGGCGGTGATTACCCGCTCCTCACCACCCAATACGAGGTTTTCCCCGGAGTCGACGAGTTGCTTGACCACCGTGGGGGCCAGATAGGTCGAAAAGGCGTCGCGAATAAATTTTTTCTGACGGGCTTCCACGAGGTATTTATACGCGGTGATGCCCACATAGGTAAAAACAAGAACCGTCAGCGGGTAGATCAGGTTGAGAATCCAGCCCTGCTGGGCGAAGAGGTACTGGCAGAGCAGGATGTAACCGGCAAACAGGGTGACGGCGGCCACGCCCCCGGTGATGACGTCCCGGCGGGCCAAGATGAACCACAGGAAAAAACCGACGCCGAGAATCATGAAGATGTCAAAGGCGCCTGCCCAGGCCGGTTGGTGCAGGAAGTTGCGGGCCAGGATGCTGCTGACCATGTTGGCGTGGATTTCGAGACCGGGAAAAACGCTGCCGAAGGGGGTGACCCGAAGATCGTAGATGCCGACCGCCGTGGCCCCCACCATGACGATTTTGTCCCGAAGCATCTCTTTGGGTACTTCGTCGTGGAGGATGTCGGTGATGGAGATGTGGGGAAAGGTTTTTTCCCTGCCCCGGTAGTTGATCAGAATGCGGCCCAGTTCGTCGGTGGGCACGGCCAGTTTCCCGAGGTTCACCTCTTCGATGCCGTAGTCGGCCACCTTGACCGACAACGGCGCATCCAGGTAGGCGCTCAGGGACATCAGGGACAGGGGCGCATAGAGGTGGTCCCTGAATTCGATCACTGCCGGAATCCATCGCACCACGCCGTCGGGATCCGGAAACATGTTAAAATAACCGGAATAGGGGGTTTTTTTGGAAATGATTTCCAGGTTGGACTGGGGCATGACCGCTTCGATGAGCGGAACGTTCTGGGCCTGGGCCGACGCGTATCGGACCATTTTGTGTCGTGACCCCTTGGCGTTTTCCTCCTGGCGGTCCATGGTGCCCGTGTCCAGGTGTTCCAGTTCGCCCTTGTCCATGTGGAAGAAATAGCCGAGCACGATTCGGGACTTGGAAGCCGCGATGGCCTCGGCCAGCAGACGGTCATTGTCCGAGCGGTAGGCCAGATCCTGAAGATAGGATTCCATGGCGGGGTTGGCCATGTTCAGGGTGTCGAGCTTTTTCCGGATGTTTCCGATGGCACTCACCACCTTGCTGTTATCCGGTTCCAGAAAGCCGATATCGAAGGCGATCACCCGGGCGCCTGCCTCGGAGAGCTTGTCGATCATTTGGGCGATCTTGGATCTAGGCCAAACCCATTTGCCCTCCCTGTTAATACTCTTCTCATCGATGACAGCCAGAACCACTTCCGGTCCGGGGGCTACTTCGCCGCGTGCTTTGAACCGAAGGTCGATGGTCTTGAGCTCAATCAGGTCAAGGAAGGGGATGCCCACCCAGTAGGAACAGATGCCTATGCCGACGGTCAGGATGGTAAGGAAAAACGGGTTGAGCCGAATGAATTTTTTCATGAGGAGCCATCCAATGAAAATCGTGGGTGACAGACAACGGCGTGTCCCGAAACCACATCAGTCCCGGCCGAAGAGGGTCGGACACCAAGACTGAGGTTATTTCTTATATATTTCAAGCTATTTCATAAGTCAACGGATTGTGGGCCGCAAAAACGGTTGTCCATGATGGGTAGAAAACGCTCATATTCGGGCCAAGGCCGGCTACCAGGGGTCATTGGGATTATCTCCGGAGAGAGTCTTTGCAGACGCGGGGCTATCCTTGGGCATGTCGGCTGTCGTCGACGGTCGAAGTTGCGGTTCTTTGGTTGACTATCGCTCGGAGGCCCGGTAGACTTTCAGGGCAATGTCAAACGATCATTTTAAAGGAGTTATCATGACCCATCATCACGACCACGACCATGACGACCACGATCATTCCCACGATGCCCCTGGCGATATGACCTTTGAGGAAAAGATGGCAAAGCTTCTTGCCCACTGGATCAAGCACAACGATGACCACGCCCAATCCTACCGGGACTGGGCCGGAAAAGCCCGGTCCAGCCACCTGACGGAAGTGGCCGCGGAGTTGGACCGGGTGGCGGAGATGACCGGTGAGATCACCGCCAAATTTCAAAAGGCCCTGGTGCTGGTCAAACCCTAACAGGTTGTTGAAAAACCATTACGCTTGGCAGTACGGCGTTAAAATCCTCCTCAGAATGCTTATTTATTAGGGTATAAACTCCGCTTTCTCGGTAGATTTTGACCGGTCTTGCCGGTGCTCATGACGTTTTTCATCGTCCTGCTTACGCGTCTGCATGCTGGCCAATCGTTGTCTGCGACGCTGATACAAGAATGCCAGTTCGCTTAAGGCTCGCTGGATGACCTGCGGATCGGCACCGGTCTGCCGGCCATGGATCCGAGGATAATGGGAACAAGGCAACTGCCGAATCGGGATATCCATGCTTGCGATCTGCTCCATGATGTCTAAGGTAATCCCTGCGCCGGTGCATTTGAGATCCAGCCGCTTCAATGTATCGCTGCGGAAAATTTTCAGTCCGCAGTTCAAGTCCCTCAGGGTCAGGCCGAAAAAGAGGTTTCCCACCAGGGTCCACAGGTTGCCCAGCAGCCGCCGCTGCCATGGGTCGGCTCTTTTTTGTCGGTAGCCGACCACCACGTCAAAGCCATTTCTTTCCCGGTAGAGACGACTCAGGTCTTCGGCACGGAACTGGCCGTCGGCGTCAAATATGGCCGCATGACGCCCCACGGCCGCTTCTATGCCGGAGATAACGGCACTGCCGTAACCCCTGTTTCGCTCATGACGAACGTAGCGGATCGCACCATGGTTTTCGGACAACCGGCGGCCGATCTCGCCGGTGCCGTCCGTGCTGCCGTCGTCCACGATGATCAGGCTAAGATCGCAGCCGATTTTGTCTTTGACCGAGCGCAGATCGTGGATCACCGTTTCGAGCCCTTCGGCTTCGTTGTAGGCCGGAAGGATGACGTCCATGCCATTGTGTTCCACGATTTGCCTTTTCTTGGGCATGGTTGGTACCATTACACTTTCTTCCACGAAAAAATGTGGTTCGAAAGGAGCATCCGGCAGGCCCTGGCAATCCGGATGCTTTCCGGGCACAGGACGTTCATCAGGACCATGTCCAGCCCGGCGGAGGCCAGCATCGGCAGATAGGCCCGTTCCAGGATGCCCCGTCTGTCGGGGATTGAAACACCGGTGGTCAGGTTGGAGAGCCCGACGATGGTCCGGACCGGATAGCCCAGCAGATCGGGAAGCTGGCGTATGACGTCGAGCACCTCGACGGCTTGGCGATGCCCTTCCTGCCATGTGACCGGCACCACCACCGGGTCGAGGATGAGTCTGGCAGGATCGCATCCGGCGTCCATGTAGGTTTGAAACAGTTCCACCGCAACGGCCATCCGCTCGTCGGCGCTCATGGGGACGTGTCCGTCGCGACCGAGCAGGTAGCCGACGATGTCGGAACCGGTTCGTGCTGCCAGGGGAAGAATTTTTTCGACCTTTGCCGGCTCCAGGGAGAAGCCGTTGAGGATGGCCGGACGGGTTGCGGCAGCCAGGCCGGCGGCAAGGGCCACCGGATTGGCCGAGTCGATCATCAGGGGTAGATCGGTGGCGCTTTCCACCGTTGCCACGAGAAATGCCATGGATCTTTCCGGTGAACGTCCCAGGGGGCCGGAGTTGATGTCGATGGCGTCGGCTCCGGCCGCGGCGCATTGCCGGACCAGTGCGCGGATCGGTTCCGGATTACCGGTGGCAACCGCCCCGGAGATGGTGTTACGAATGATCTGAAGGTTGTCGGCAACGATGACCATGATATTTCTTCCCGCCTATGGACGTTTCTGTTTCACCTAACTGAGCGTTTTAAATTTCGAGATAAACTATAAGAAACCGATATTAAGAGATAAATGTCCTGTTTTGTCTTTCGAAATTTAAAACCCTTCGGGATTGCCGATCTTACCGCATCTACTGTGTCAGATGCCTTCCCGCATAAAGCACTATAGCGGAAAAACATCTTCCTTGTATCTGCGGCAACCTCGACAATCGCTCAACTTAGGTTTCACTTTTCACGAGGACGGCTGTTGACGGATCAGCAGATCCCCGGTCTGGACTTCCGTGGCCAGGTCCAGCACGGCTTCAGCGCCCGGCTGGACCACGTTGACGGCAAACCCGTCGGCGTCGGTGATGGCGTTTATTTGAGTGGATTGCACCGGGCCAGTCGGCTTCAAGATTTCCAGTATTTCACCGCTTTCAAACTTATTTCTCACCTGGACCCGGTATCGACCGGGACCGGCCGGTGCCAACACCTTTCCCACGAAGATGTGATCGGTCCGCTCCCTTGACGGGGCGTAATTTTGCAGGATCTGGGTCGGGTCGTTGAAGTAAAACCCACGGCAGTAGCCCCGGGCGTTGACCCGGGCCAGTTCATGAACCCAGGCTGGCGCGACCCGGTATTGTTTCGGGTCGGCCAGGCAGGCGTCGAGCGCCTGGCGGTAGACCCGCAACACCGTGGCCAGGTAGTGGATTCCCTTCATGCGGCCTTCTATTTTAATGGAACTGATGCCGGCGCCAACGATTTCCGGCAGGTGGTCGATCATGCAAAGATCCCTTGAATTGAAGATATAGGTGCCCCGGGTATCTTCGGCGATGGGCATGTGCTGGCCGGCACGGGTCTGCTCCATGACAGCGTACTGCCAGCGGCAGGGGTGGGCACACCGGCCGCGGTTGCTATCCCGGCCAGCCATGAATCCGCTGAGCAGGCAGCGGCCGGAGTAGGCGATACACATGGCGCCGTGGACAAAGGCTTCGACTTCCAGGCCGCTGTGGCCGGCGATTTCGGCGATTTCGGCAAGGTTCAGCTCTCGGGCCGCGTTGATTCGGGCTGCACCGATGCTCCTCCAGAACTGTGCCGCCGCCAGATTTGTGGTGTTGGCCTGGGTGCTTATGTGAACGGTCATTTGCGGCAGGATACGCCTGACGGTCATGAAAATTCCGGGATCGGCCACGATAACAGCGTCCGGCCCGATCTTTCCCACCTGCTTTAAAAAAGCCTCAATAGCCGGCATTTCAAGGGTTCGCGGATAGATGTTGCAGGCCACATAGACCTTCACGCCCCGGGCATGGGCCAGGGCGATTCCCTGTTCCATCTGCTCAATGGTGAAATTGCCCGATTGGTTGCGAAGGCTGAAGTCCTTGCCGGCCAGGTAGACCGCGTCGGCACCGTAGTGGATGGCGATCTCGAGCTTTTCGGGATTTCCGGCCGGTGCCAGCAGTTCCATTGGCATTGGTTTCGCTCTGATGATTTGGACAAAGAGTTTCTCTGAAATAACACTGCCACTGCCAGTGGTGGACCCGGAAAGGTTCACCTGTTCCGGCGAGAAAACCACTGTCAATACTCAATTTTAAAAGGCTAAAATGCCAGTATACCTTCCTTGAACAGTGAGAGTTGAGGATTGAATATTGATCATAGAGCCCCTCTGGGGGTCGTCTCACTTAACCCCGGCCCCGCCCGGCATCCGGTGGGGCGGTATGTTTGCCAGGCAGGGAAAGGCGGCGTCTTTTTTCGACAGAATCGGATCGGTGAGCGGCCAGTCGATGCCGATGCCCGGATCCGACCACAAAATGCCACCCTCGTCGGCCGGATCGTAGACGGCCGAACACTTGTACAGGAAACGGGCCGTGTCGCTGAGCACGCAAAACCCATGGGCAAAGCCTTCGGGAATGAAGAGCTGGCGGCGATTTTTTTCGGAGAGGCGGATGCCGGCCCAGCGGCCGAAGGTCGTCGAACCGGAACGAAGGTCGACGGCCACATCAAAGATTTCGCCGCTGATGACCTGGACCAGCTTGGCCTGGGGGCACCGAACCTGAAAGTGAAGGCCCCGCAACGTGTTTCGGACCGAAAAGGAGAGGTTGTCCTGGATAAAATCCGCCCTGATGGCCTGGTGGCCGTAGCGCTCCTGGTGATAGGTCTCCATGAAATACCCGCGGCTGTCTTCGTACACGGCGGGCTCGACAATCACCACGCCTGCCAGATGGGTGGGGATGACCTTCATAACGGTTCCTTTTCGTACTTGAGCATTTCCAGCAGAAACTGTCCATAGCGGTTCTTTTTCATGGGAATAGCGAGCTTTTCCACCTGGGCGGCGTTGATGAGTCCCTTGCGGTAGGCGATCTCCTCCACGCAGGCCACTTTAAGCCCTTGGCGGTTCTCGATTACTTCGATGAAGTTGGATGCCTGCATGAGGCTTTCGTGGGTGCCGGTGTCAAGCCAGGCGATGCCCCGTCCGAACCGCTCCACGTGCAGCTCGCCCCTGTGCAGGTAAGCCATGTTTACGTCGGTGATTTCCAGTTCACCCCGGGCCGATGGTTTGAGGCCGGCGGCGATGTCCAGCACCCGGTTGTCATAGAAATAAAGGCCGGTGACGGCGTAATTGGACGCCGGCTGTTCGGGTTTTTCCTCGATGCTCACCGCTTTACCATCGGCATCGAAGGCGACCACGCCGTAGCGTTGCGGGTCTCGGACCCGGTAGCCGAAGACCGTGGCACCGGATTTTCTGTCTCTGGCCTGCAGCAGGGTTTGGGTCAACCCCTGTCCGTAGAAGATGTTGTCTCCGAGCACCAGGCAGACGCTGCCGTTTCCGACAAACTCTTTTCCGATGATAAAGGCCTGGGCAAGCCCCTCGGGACGGGGCTGTTCGGCATAGGTAAAGGAGATGCCCCACTGGGATCCGTCTCCAAGCAGTTGCCGGAACAGGGGCAGGTCGTGGGGCGTGGAGATGACCAAAATGTCGTGGATGTCGGCCATCATCAGCACCGACAGCGGGTGGTAGATCATCGGCTTGTCATAGACGGGCAGCAACTGCTTGCTGATCACTCGGGAAATGGGGTAGAGCCGCGACCCGGAGCCGCCGGCTAGAATGATGCCTTTCATTGTTTCCTCATGATGATAAAAGGGTTCAAGGGTTCAAGGGTTCAAGGGTTCGAGGGTTCAAGGGTTCAAGGGTTCAAGGCAAAATGGGCGGTTACGTCCTTTGAGCCTCCATTCCTGCCCCGGCAGGGGCGATCTCCGGGGCACGTTATTCAGGCGAAAATCCGCTCAACCCGGTTGGGAGAAATCCCTGAGCACCAGGCTTGACTCTTTTTTGTCCATGTCGTCCAGGGCGAATTTCAGTGCGGCCTCCAGAAGGGCTGATTTGTTTTCAACGGGTAGCCCGGTCAGGTTGAGTTCGTGAAACTTGCGGTTGAACCGGTCCAGCAGCGTCACGGAGAGATAGAACCCGGCCTTTTTCTTCGGCGGCTTGTCGCCGGGTGCGGCGCTGGCTGTCCGTGCGGTGCCGGTGGCGGCTTTGACCGGATCGAGAAAATCGTCTTCAAAGAACTGGGGCGTCTTTTTTTTCTGGGCGGCCATCGTCGATAATCCTCCGGATGAGACGTTTGTATCCATTGGCGCCCACGGCCTTGGCGTCGTATTCGAAAATGGTCTGTCCGTGGGCCGGGGCTTCGGAGAGCCGGACGTTGTATGCGATGGGGTCGCAGAGCTGGCGTCTGAAGATCTTGATCAACTGTTTCATGATGTCGAAACACTGTCGGGTCCGGCGATCGAACATGGTGGGCAGGACGTATTTGAGCTGCAGGTCCGGGTTGAGCTTCTGGGCCGAGAGCAGGTAGGCGAAGAAGGTCTTGAGGCCCTCCATGGACGGGCCCTGCAGGGCGACGGGGCAGATGACTTCGGTGGCGGCCATGAGGATGTTGACGCTGAGCACGTCCCATCCCGGCGCACAGTCGAAAATGAGAAAGTCGAGGGTGTCGGGTTTGGGGGTCAGGGCCTTGGCCAGGACGACTTGCCGCGTCTCCCGGGGCTGTTCGCCGAGCCAGTGCTTGAGTTCCACCAGTCGCATGCCTCCGGAAAGGAGCCAGAGGTTCTTGCGGGCCTCAAAGAGCGTCTCCTGGCGCGGCATGGGATTGTCGTTTCGGTCCTTTCCCGTGACGAATTCATAGAGCCCGTAGGTGGGTTTGACCCCCAGGAACATGGCCGCCTGGTTTTGGGTGTCGCAATCCACCAGCAACACACGGTGGCCGAGCGTGGCCAGCCCGTGGGCCAGGTTGACCGACGTGGTGGTCTTGCCGACCCCCCCCTTGGCCATGGCGACGGCGATTTTACGCATATTGTGTCATCCTGGGTCGCCGAAGACGAGCCAATCGTCGTTCGGTCTCGGTTTTAACCCGGCTTCGCCATTTTTAATGACGGCCCCAACGGTTTTCGCGCTCCGGACCGGCAGGCAGCAGAAAAATGGACGTCATGTGTCCGGATTCATTTCTTGCACCCATGGGTCCTACCTAAGTTCTAATGTTCGGTCATTATACTGTTCTTCTGTATATTTCAAGGAGAATCGGTCGGTCTTTCGGTTGTCAGAAATACGATGACATAAGTTTGCTGAAGTCAGGACAGGTCCAGGTTAATACATGATATGTCGCAGAAATTGTGTTTTCGAGCACTAAGATTTAGGTGTCAGTCTTTGATTATGCAAGACTTAAGACGCTGTGTATAGAACCACCGCTTCGATTTCAACCAACACATCCTTGGGCAGGCGGGCCACTTCCACGCAGGCACGAGCCGGCGGAGCTTCGGGGAAAAAGGCCGCATAGGCATCGTTGATGACGGAAAACTGTTCCATGTCCTTGATAAAAACGGTGGTCTTGACCACATCTGCAAGGGTTGCCCCTGCCGCCTCGATAATGGCGGCAAGGTTGGTCAGGGACTGTCGGGTCTGGGCCGTGACGTCTTCGGGGATGGTGCCCGTGGCCGGATCAATGGGGATTTGACCCGAGACGAAGATAAAGCCGCCGGCCCGAATGGCCTGGGAATAGGGCCCGATGGCGCCCGGCGCCCGGTCGGTGGTGATGACTTCTCGTGTCATGATTTGGCTCCTTTTGGTCAGGCTGGGAGTGATTTGGTTTTCATTCCGGCTCGCGATAGAGGGCCAGGGTGCCCGATCGGGCCAGCTTTTTGATCCCCATGGGTTCCAGCAGGCGGATCAGGGCGTTGACCTTTTCTTCGCGGCCGGAGACTTCGATGATGAAGTGCTCAAGGCCGGTGTCCACGATCCGTGCCCGGAAGGTCTCCACCAGCCGGGTGATTTCCGTGCGGTTTTTGGGGGCGGCGTTGACGCAGATCAGTGCCATTTCCCGCTTAACGGCATCTTCTCCGGTCATGTCCCGCAGTTTGGTGACGTTGATGAGCCGACGGATCTGCTTCATGATCTGTTCGAGTTGTTCCGGTTTGCTCCGGGTGGTGATGGTGATGCGGGAAATCTTGGGGTTGGCCGTGGGGGCGCCGCAGATCGTTTCGATGTTGTATCCGCGCCCGGCAAAGAGACCCGATACCCGGGCTGTCACGCCGGGTTCGTTTTCCACCAGCATGGTCAGTACGTATCGTTGTTCGCAGTGGCCCGGTACATCCATGGTAACTGATCCTGCCCGTGTATGAGGTTTGACCCGCGGCCGGGTATTGAACCCGGAAAGGTCGTGGCGGTCGATGCCATGCCTGGCGATTGAGCGATCGGTGAACCGTGAGTCACGATTTGCAAAAACGTTTGGGATGAAAATCACATGACGGTACAATTGTCAAGATGGCGATCCCTTGGGTTCTGTTCCACGGATCGGAAATAAACGTTGAGAAGCGACAGCCACCGGTGGTACCCTTTGATTCTGGTATTAAACCACCACTTCAAGTGGTGGACCGGAAGAGGTTCTACCGTCCCGGCGAGAACGGCTACCGTGAATTTCCAATTTCCAATACTCAATTTGAAATAGGAATCCATGTTTTTTGCACGCGGATTCTTTACCGATATGGGGCATCGACCTACCCAATGTTTCATACAACCGGGAGGGGATTATGGACGCTTCTGTACGGATCGGTATCAGCTCCTGCCTGCTGGGCAACAATGTCCGCTGGAACGGTGGCCACCAACTGGACCGCTATCTGGCCCAGACCCTGGGCCAGTTCGTGGAATTCGTTCCGGTCTGTCCCGAAACCGAATGCGGGCTCGGCATCCCGCGCGAAACCATGCACCTGTCCGGCCACCCTGACAACCCGCGCCTGGTCACAAGCCGCACCAACGAGGACAAGACGGACCAGATGCAGCGGTGGGCGAAAGAGCGGCTCAAGGCGTTGGCTAAAGAGGATTTGTGCGGATTTATTTTCAAAACCAAATCGCCCAGCAGCGGCATGCGGGGGTTGCGGGTCTTTGCCTCCAAAACCCAGATCTTCTACAACGGGGTGGGGATCTTTGCGCGAATGTTCATGGATCGCTTTCCCCGAATTCCCGTGGAAGACGATGGCCGGCTGCACGATCCGGGCATCCGGGAAAACTTCATCGAACGGATTTTTACCCTGAGGCGCTGGCGCGATGTGGTCAGGGGAAAGCCGACCCTTGGAAAACTGGTCGATTTTCACACCCGTCACAAGCTTTTGATCCTTTCCCACAGCCAAAAACACTACCGGGCCATGGGTCCCCTGGTGGCCGCCGGAAAGTCGTTGCCTAGTGCCGAACTCTTTGACCAATACGAGGGGATCCTGTTGGAAACCCTGGCCTTGAAGACCACGGTGAAAAAACAGATCAACGTGCTGATGCACATCCTCGGCTATTTCAAGGCGAATCTCTCCGCCGACGAAAAACAGGAAATGCTGGAGATCATTGACCGCTACCGCAACGGATTCGTGCCGCTGGTGGTTCCCGTTACCCTGATCAATCACTATGTGCGAAAATATGACCAGCCCTATTTGAAGCAGCAAGTCTATCTCGACCCTCACCCGGTGGCCCTGAAGCTTCGAAACCATGTCTGACCTGATCTGTCACCATGGGCCGTGCGCAGGAGTTGCGATGATGGGAAAGATTGAAACCAGCGTCGATCTGGAAAAGGATCTGACCGTGAATACGGCGGTCGGCCAAACAGGCTGAGTCGTGCCAGGTGCCTTCAACGGGCTGCAACATGTCTCCGGGGAACATGGTTGCCCGGAAAGCCCAAGTTGCCGGGTACAGGGTGCGGAGGGAATTGAATCCAGCAGCATGGCATCGACGCTGTCCGGCCGACAGGGGGCCATCTCCTTATTCAGGGTAATATTTTACCATGCAATCAGGGCAAATACTATGGCTGAACTCAGCTTCAGAGTGAGTATGGATATATTTTTCCAAAAGTTCCCATGAGCCTTTGTCGTTCCGGATTTTTTTGCAATGGGAGCAAATGGGTAAAATTCCTTGCAACGTCTTAATCTCATCAAACGCTTTCTGAAGTTTATCTTTTTCTCCCTGTAGCCTTTTCTTCGCTTTTATGGCAAAAGTCGTCGTAATAGACGCAATCATGACGGATAGAAGAATACCTGATATTGTCAAGGCCATGGTGATTTTTTCAAGCCTTGACTGGCTTGATTCCGCAACCTTCAAAAAATTGTCGGCTTTCTTTCTTGCATATAGGGCCAATTCCATCATCTTGGTTTCAAGCTTGGTGGCATGGTCCGCCCCCCTTGTTTTTGTTATAAAAATCGCGTCTTCTGTCTGGCCCGATTCAAAATGCCGGATTACATCCATTCTTATTGGTTCCCAATTTATGAAAAGCAGTCTGGTTTGTTTCTCAAGCGCCTGCCCTTCCTCGCCAAGAATCGTATTTCGGATAATATCAAGCTGCTGATAAACCACACGCTCATTCTCCGCTACAGCCTTTAGTGCGGCATTTACTTCACCAGAAGCGTTTGATAATACGACATCTTTCATGCTGCGATGTATTTTTGTTATGTTAAGGGCCGCAATCAGGGATGCATTGGATACAACCAGTGGATGTTCGTAGATTGTTCTCGTGAGATTGCCGACGGTAAACAACCCCTTTATGGTCGTGATGCCAACGGCGAGGAAGAGCGCAATAATGAGAGAGAAGCTCAGTGCCAATTTATACTGTCTTAATTCAATAATTGCCGTGGCCATTGATTGTCTTCCTCTGCTCTGTCAAACGATTTTAACTGTCCGTAAGTAAACCCCCGGCTTTGCCGGCGGTGCCCGGTTCACATTTAAGATCATAACCCCATGTTTCCTGTATTCTATTCCAGGTGTGGCTGGCGGGTCAATTTTTGATTTTGCCGGCGGGTGGCCCTTTCGGCACCTCCAGGCCTTTTGGAAGCATTGCCGATGGGTTATCGGGCCGCATCGGCGGCGCCGGACCCATCCCCCACAAGGGAAAAAGGCGCCCAGAAAATCGGATGGGCATAGGCAAACAGGGGTTTGCCGGTTTGCGGGTCTTTGTAAACCCCTTTATCAAGAAGGTTTAGCATACTGGCCTGGAGGGCTCGGTCTCGGGAGAGCAGGGGGGTTTCAGCCTGGCGCTTGAAAAGGTCGGTGGTGAGGAGTCTCACCGAATAACTTTCCACCGGCCAGTTGCTCAACAAGATGGCCCGGGTGCCCGCATAAAAAAAGGCCCGTCCCAGGCCCGACGCCGCCTCGGCGCCAGCGCCCTCTCCGGCCGCGGTATTGCAGGCTGACAGCACCACCCAGTCCGCATCGAGCCGCAGGCCCATGATTTCCCCCATGGTCAACAGGCCGTCATTTTCCTCGTCATCGGCAAGGGAAGGCAAAGAGAGGGCCAGGGCCGGTTCATTCAGGCCATCCAGGTCGCCGGGCACCAGTCCGTGGGTCGCGAAAACAAGGATTCGACGGTCGGATAAGTCCGTGTTCTTTACCCGCTTTTCACTGGCTTCTTTGCCCAGAAAGATGTCCTTGTCCGGGTTTGCCCCCAGCACGGAAGCGATACTCAACACTTCGTCGCGGGTATCGGGCAACGGTTGGAGCATATCCAGGCGCACGGTGTTGAGGTTGCCGTCATCGATGGTCGTACCCTCCGTGATTCGGATGGCACGGGTATGCAAAGCGATGTGGTTTTCAGAACCGGCTCCGGCGCTCCGGGTCATTGAACGGCTGGTTGTCGTCTCTTGGACGATCGCTTGTTTTCTGTTGAAAAGCGGGTCCCCAATTCCGGCGAATGCCCTTCGGTCGGTTTTCCCCGGGGGCATTCGGCGCAATGTGATCAGGACGTCCGCGGAGGGCACGACGGTAATGCTGTGATCCCGAATCAGCCAGGGAACGGATCGGTACTCTGCCATGAACAGCCGCGGATCTTTTTCCAACGCCGCCTTGCCCGTCGGCAGCAGGCCCAGGGGAAGGTATCCGATCGGCCCGTGGGGAACGACGGAAAGGTGTCTGGCCGCCTGCCATCCCTTTTTGACCGGAGCCAGAAAGCGCTGATAAAAGTCGTGGGCCGCAGCCGTATCAAATGCCGGCAGTTCGTCCAGACTGCCGGATTCCGGGGCCAGCGCCTTTCGGATGTGACGAACCCTTTGATCAACGACCTTCTGGCCTTCTGTAACGGCGGCAAAGGCCGCTTGCCCGGAACCCGGGATCGCCCAGACAAACGTACGGCTGGCTCCGACATAAAAAGCGATCATGGCTTCATTGTCTTCCAGGTCGGCCTGGATGGCGTCGATTTTTGTCGGTTTGGGATGGGTCATATTGGCATATTCAGGAAACCGGTTTTCGATTTCAATCCGAATGGCCTTTTCGGCGGCTGAAAGATCCGAGATGCTGACGTTGAGATCGTTGATGACATCGTAATTTTTCTCGGGCTGGGAAAGGGCATTGAAAAGAACGCTTCGAAGGGCGCTGATCTGTTTTCCGGCATCCTGCTCGCGCCGGACCAGGTCGGCGAGTTCGGGATTGCCCGATGCCATTCTGGCACTGAGAGCGCCCACGGCCTGCTTGACCGAACTGCCCCGGATGGCCTCGGCGAGCCGGAAGGCCTCTTCAACCGGTTTTGAGGTCGCGGTTGCGGGAATCCGTCCGGCATGAATGTCGGCCAGGAGCCCCATGTAGTATTCCAGAATAAAGGCCCTTCTTTGGTTCAGCGCCATGGCGCCGCCGGTATCGGCTCCCGGTTGCCCTTGTTGGGCGATCATGGCCGGGGTGCATGTCGCAAAAATCTTCAACGCGCTTCGCTCGTCCCCCTTGAGGACATCGATCACAGCGGCAAGCCCTTGTAGCTCGGCTCTTGCATAATGGTCCTGGCTGAACAAATCCGTGTTTTTTTGCAGGGCAAGGGCGGTCATCTTGCCGGCCTCGTCCAGCCGGCGGGCTCCGATCAGCGCCATGATCCAGTCGGGGTCACCTTCGAACCGGATATGAAATAGTTCCGGCTGGACCGCCATGGCTGCCCGAATGGCGTCAAATTCGTCCAGGGCCGCTTGCCACTCGCCCAAGGCGGTTCGGGCTCGGGCGATGACATGACGCGCCATGTTCAGGTACAGGGAAGAGCAGTGGGCCTCGGAGGCGATAAAGGCGGCAACGGATGTGGTTGCCACCTGTTCGGCGTCACGGTAACGTCCCTGTTCGAAATAGATGCGGCTCAGGATTAGAGCGGCGCGGGATTTGCGCACCGGCTCGCGGCTCAGCGGATGGGCCATGACATCTCTTAGCGCCACCTCGGCTTCCAGCAGCCGGCCCTGGAGCATTAAGATTTCGGCCAGTTCGATGCGTTCGATGAGCAGTTCGAAAATCCGCTCGGATGGAGCGATCCCATGGGCGCTTTCCGAAACGGCAATGGCTTTGCGGATATTGGCCTCCGCAATCCGGTATTGCCCCTGTATCTGGTGGATGGCGGCCTGGGAGGCGTAGTAGTTTCGCCGGGTGCGGATCCGGGTCTGTTCCGACATGTTGCCGGCATTGGAACTGCCCGCCCTCAACCATGCGGCAGTAAAATCTCCCAAATAGGCGTAACACATGGCAGCCTTGGGCAAATACATGACGCTGTAGGAGGGAAATTCATTGATGGCCATATTGATGTAATCAATGGCTTCGGCAAAATGGCCCATACTGACCAGGAATTCGGCTCTTCTGAAAAACTTTTTGGCTTTGCACCAGGGTTCGGTGGTGTAGAATCCGCCTCCGCCCAAGGTGTCGAGCACTTGCTGTCGGCTCAGTATTTCAACGGGTGATGGGTCGCACTCGGCACCGCCGGTGTACACCCTGAGTTCTTTTTCCAGGTCACTGATGGTCCGTGGTGGTGGGGTAAACGACCGGTTGCTGAACTCGAGGCTGATCTGCCTGGCCTCATCGATGGAGATGGCCTTTTCGGTTGTCTGGCAGCCGGAAGCGAACAGTAATAACAGCAGCATCAGGGTGGATCCAAAAACAGGTGTCCATCGGTGGTGGGCGTTCCTTTCGGGGGCGCCGGGGCGCAAGTTTTTATGTTCCATTCAGTTTCTCCCTGAAGAGAGGCTGGACAGCCGTGGCAGTTGCTCCTTTGTACCGAATGGCCCCTTATTTTGCAACCGCCCCCCGGACATCGGGAATTGTCGGGATTGCCGCAGATACAAGGAAGACCAATAAAAAAGGGACTGCGGAAGAAACCGCAAGTCCCTTTTTTCATGGCAAAAAAACGATTTCAGCGGCCGGGCTTGAACCGCCTATTAATCATTCTAACGTAACAAAAAATTTAAGCGGCCTTTTTCCGCTTAAATCGGAAGTTCCCTTTTTCAAAGCCACGCTTATGGCATATAAATAATTGAAATTAAGCGCTTTTACGCCGTTTCGGCAG
>JAEINQ010000072.1 GCA_016342285.1 Desulfobacterales bacterium | reverse complement strand
CTGGCGACCGAAAAATGCTCTCCGATGCGTTCCACCGTTTTCTTTAAACCCATCGCCTCTGGAATCAGACGATCGACGACTTTTCGGTGAGACGCTTTCAGCGATTCTACCTCTCCGATAACGACATTGATTCGGCTGGCAGGATCGATTTCTCTGGCAGCGGTGAGCGAAGCCTCCAATGCTTTAATTTTTGCCTCGATTTTTGAAACAAACTGGCCATCAGCCTGGTCGATGAACGCGTTTTCCAGCAAAACGATTTCCAGGACCTGCTTGCTCATATTGTTGCCGGCCTGGCTATATGCAACCATTTTGTGGGTATTGGATGCATTGTGAAAGGTGATCGACGCCAGAATGCCGATGCCCACCGTTCCGATAAAGGATATGAGCAGTATCTTGTAGAAAAGCCCTATCGACGGAAGATGAAAATTCTTTCGTTTCATATTCATACCCTTTTCGATTTGTCCAAACCTGCATTTGGCTCCGTTCGAAGCGTCCATCCGGCGGTGTCGCACGATTCCGCCGTTGCCCGGCGAAGGACACACCATCTACATAACGACATCCCCTTCGCCGGTGGAACGCACACCGGAACGCCAGAAAGCGAAGACTTTTGGAGCTTATCACTTTCTTAATTGACCTTGTCGCCGTAGATGCCCGCAAAGACGACCAGGCTTCCAGCCTGCTGATAGTAGCAGTTTTTGGTGTAAACGCCTTTGGCGTTGGGTTTGCGCCAGTGGTAGTCGAACCAACCGCTTTGGCTGCCGGCCTTGATTTTCTTGAACACGGCCGGATACCAGGGGCTTTTGGTCACGGGATCTTTGAGCCCCATGAGGTTCTTCCCTATAAATTTGGGCTGGGGACCGTGGGCAACGATCGTCGCGTCGAGATCCATAATATAAACGTAGGTGTCCTTCCAGACAAAGGAACCATTCTTGTCATTGACCTGTTTGATCGCCTCATCGAGGCCTTGCGTTTTGATTATATCCGCCACTTCCGCACTTTTGGAAACGCATTCGTCCTTGGTCGCCAAACCACTGGCAACGGCAAGACTGACAATAACGATGGACAATACCCCCATGGCCAACAGATTCCTCATGATTCTCATGTTTCCTCCTTTATCAATCGTTTTGAAGTTTTGCATCACCCTCGAAGGGCGCCTTTTGCCGACATCGACGGCCCCATCAATGATGGTTCGCCGAAAAGGACTTGGTATCGCACGACACTCGGTTATTAAGTAAATATTAGTTTGTAAGTGACCTATCGACCAACTGAGAAAATACTTAACCCAAAAATAATATCTGCATATTATCTATTCCATATCGCCACCAATACGCAGACGGATATGGCTATCCAAACCTGGGTCTTGACCGCATTCTCCGAGGTCCCGTAAAAGGCCTTGATTCGAAGGTAGGGCTCTTTTCGCTACCATGGACATAAAAAAGGGCCGCTCCCCCACGGGAACGACCCTTTTCTTCGGTCTATGACTTTTCATATGGTCCGCCGCCATACCCACTGCTTCCGGCTGCGCCCACGAATCTGGCATCTACAGACGGGTACCGGTCCGACGGATCAGGCGCAATCGCTCGACTTTACAGAAGCAGGAGAGACCTTCCCAACCCCATCCCTGACCCCTGAAAACTCTTCCTGGCTTACCTCTGCCAAACCCACGCTGACGGTCTTGGGCGCTTCCCGGCCGCTACCGAACGCTGAAAATTCGGCATTGCCCGCAACCAGGTCCCGGATCGCCCGGACATCTGCCTTCGCCACCTGAGACGCTCCCACTTCAACGCCGGGATCCGTCTCGGCGTAGGCCCCGTCACCCGAGTGGCTCCGACCGCTCAACCCGTCCTTGACAGCCTCAAACCCACTCGCGCTTATGCTCACACCGCCCACATCCACCGTTCTTGAAGGGATAGGGCAATCCTGAGCGACAGCAGAGCCGGCCAGCGCAAACACCGACAAAAAGATAGAAGCAATAAAAAATTTTAAATTTTTGGATATATTATAGGATCTTTCCATGACAACCTCCTGTTGGCCTGACGATTTTAATGCTACCCATGCAAATGTCTATTTGCACACAATTACTCGATCAGTCGCCAATGGAACCGCCAACTTACACCAATTTTTAAAATAATTTGCCGGTATTTTCTATTATACCGTTATTATTAGAAATATTTAGAGGTAAAAGTCGGGGTGCCAAGGGGAGCAGACAACTGCGAGGGGTCAGGGGGGGCGGAATGTTTTGATAGCGCCAGACCAGGCGGGTGGCCATGCTTCGCCTATCGGGCTGCGGCGCCCCAGGGAACAATCTGACCGGAATCGGCATTTTCCACTGGGTCAGGACTCGGCATCTTCCTGTATTTTTCCCAGAATCGACTGTATCAACGCGGTCTTTCCAGCATGCCCCACAGCCGATTTCTCGCCCATACCGATGGCATCGGCGCCGATACCAATCTGGTAAGCCGGCAGTCCCCCACGGCCGATCTCCAGGGTCCAAATCACCAGACCGCGAACATAGGCATCGCACGCCTGGAAGATGACGACCGTCGCCGGGGTCCCGGGTGTAATGGGCATGGGCGCCACCACGTGAATGCCGTCCACACCGATATCCACGGCATCGGCCGGGATGACCGCCCCCGCGGTCCGCACTTCGACCCGGGCTCTCAGGTTGTACCGTGGTAGCTGGCGTCGCTCGGTCCCGGTCATCGAAAGGTCCTTTCAGCGTTTGAATGTCCGTGGCACGGGCAGAGGCAAACCGTTAAGAGACAATATCGACAGCCGACGGCCCTGTTCATTCTGGCATTAAACCACCACTTCAAGTGGTGGAGCATCACTTCGGCTTTGACCAAAGGCACGGTCCTTACAAAGGGCTGCCCATAGATTGTCCGGCGGTCCGGTCGAGAAAACGGCAGGCGTTTTCGATCCGGTTTTCACAGAAAACAGCGATGCCATGGTGAACAAGAAGTGCCGCCGTCACCCCCTGCCCCCGTCTCAAGGTTCCGGTGAAACGACCATCGTAAATGAACCGACTGCCGCAGCTCGGACTCCTCTCTTTCAATATGGCCATCACCGCTCCATGGTGACGGGCGGCAGCCACCGCTGCCCGGGCTCCGGCCAGGAACGCTGCCGTAACATCCTCGCCGCTTGTATTTCGAACCTCTCCCCGGCCCAGAATCACGTCCGGTCCGCAGCACCCCGTCAGTTCGGCCGGCAGCCTCGGCACGGACAGGCCGCCGGCAATTTCCGGACAAAAGGGGATCATCCTGTCCCCGCTTCGCCACGCCTCTGGAAAACTGGGAAGGGTCTTCAGGCGCTGCCCGTCGTAGCGCACCGTCTCCCCGAGCAGACAGGCACTAACGAGAATCATGGACATGGTCTTCGGAAGAAAGAGAGCGATTCATGCTCCCCTGCCGATACCCTTCCAGATCGGCTGAAATATGGGCAAACCCGATGGCCCGAAGCGCCGCGATGATTCCGGGGCCGACATCCGGGGCCATGAGCCGCACCAGGTCCTGGGAAGGCAGTTCAATTCTGGCGACATCACCATGGTGGCGGACCCGGCATTGGGTAAAGCCCTGCTCTCGTAAAACCGTTTCAGCATCATCCACCATGGCCAGGGCCTTGACGGTAATGGTCGTGCCATAGGGGATCCGCGTTGCCAAACACGCCATGGCCGGTCGGTTCCAGTTGGAAAGTCCCATCCCCCTCGACATGGCCCGAATGTCGGCTTTGGACAGACCGGCGTCCAGCAGCGGCGCAACAATACCCGCTTCCGCCGCAGCCACCATGCCGGGCCGAAAATCGTTCAGATCGTCGCAATTTGCGCCGTGGGCCACGGTGTTGATGCCACGGCGACCCGCCTCGGCCTTGAGGTCGGCAAACAGGACTTTTTTGCAGATATAACAACGCTCCGGCGAATTGGCGCGAAAATCGTCCATGGTCATTTCCTGAGAATCGACCGCCACGTACTCTACGCCCAGCTCCAATGCGAAGCTTCGGGCAGCTTCGGTCTCCGAGGGGGGGTGCACCGGGGAACGGGCTGTCAGGGCCACCACCCGCTCGCCCAGAGCTGCCTTGGCAAGGGCCAGCAGCAGGCTGCTGTCCACGCCTCCGGAGAAAGCAACGGCCAGGGCGTCGTATTTCCGGAGTTGGGCCAGCGCCCACTGTTTTTTATTTTCAAGATCCGGCGTCATCCGTGGTCCCTCACGATCGGTCTTCAAGCGCTGATATCAACAAGCGTACCAACTTTGCTATTTACAAAGCACGACCGATTTAATATATGATTTTTCCATATAAACACCGATCTATATGCCAAGTATGGACATTTTCAAAGGGGTTTCTTCTCATGGGAAAAAAAAGCCTGACCCAATCCACCACGAAAAAGAAAACCACTGCCAAAAAGAAAACGACCGCCACCGCCGACAAGACGGCTAAGCACAAGAAGGCCCCGGCAAAACCGAAAACGGCGGCAAAGAAAGCTGCGCCCCAAAAGGTGGCCCCGAAGAAGGCCGCCCCCAAAAAGGTCGCGCCTGCCAAGAAAAAAGTCGCGCCTGCCAAGGCCGTCCAACCCACCATCCGTGAACTAATCCTGAAAAAATTCGATGCCGTGGTGCCGTCTGGTCGTTACGTGCCGCCAGGACCCTCGGCCCCTGCTGATTTCAAGGCTCCGGCCTTTTTCACCAGCGACGATCCGGCAGCGGTGGAGCGGGTCAAGGGGTTGCTCAGACAGACCTTTGACATGGCCGAAATCGCCCTGTCCGGCAGAAAGGCCGCCGCTGAAAAAGCCGCCGCCGAAAAGGCCGCCGCTGAAAAGGCCGCCGCCGAAAAGGCCGCCGCTGAAAAAGCCGCTGCTGAAAAAGCCGCCGCTGAAAAAGCCGCCGCCGAAAAGACCGCTGCCGAAAAGGCCGCCACTGAAAAGGCCAGCGTGACCTATGATGAGCCGTCGGCATCGCCCGTGGACAAGGGAACCCGGATGATGGTCATGGGCCTGGCTGCCGGCGTGGCGTTCATCTTTTTGCTGATCATCGGCGCCAGCCTCTCCAACACGGGGCATTTTTACATCAAACCGGACCAGGGCGCCATTGAAATCTGGCAGGGCAAATTCGCCCCAAAGGGTGAGCGCCGGCTCATGACCCTGCCCGGGGTCACCGCGCCGGAACCGGCCAAGGCGGTTTATACCAAAGCGGATGTGTTCCCGCTTATTTTCGCCTACTACGTAGACAAGGCCGATGCCCTCCTGCACGCACCGGGGTTTCCCGATCTGGAAGGGATACGCACCTACCTGGAGAAGTCCCTGCCCTATGCCGTGACCGCCGAACTCAAAGAAATCGCCTATGCCCGGATGGACGGCATTGACCGGCTCATCCTTCTTTACAAGGCCGATGTGGCTGCGGAGAAGGATACCATCGAGGGGATTAAAAACGCCCTGGGCTACCTGACCGAGGCGGGAAAACTCGTTCCAGACGAGGTCCAGGCAGCCATCATGACCCAAAAGGCCCAGGCCTTTGAGGCCCGGCTGGCGGCCCTGCAGTCCGCTGCCCGGGAGGCTGAGGCCCAGGCGGCTCAGGAGGCCGAAGCGGCGGCGAAAACAGAAGCCGAAGAGGCCGCCGGGGAGAATACCGGCAATGAGGAACCGCCGGCTGAGCATTAGCACCGCCCCTTTCGGGCCGAATCATCCGGAAAGGCAAGAGACGATCGAAAGGGACCGCGTTCAAGCGGTCCTTTTTTTTACATAAACCCGGCCAGCAGTTCGGGGACCTCGTCGGCTCGGTGGCAGGCGACCCGATGCGCCCGCTCCCGATCCCCCGGGACAGATACCAACTCCGGTACCTGTCTTCGACACCGCTCTACCGCCACCGGGCAACGGGTATGGAAGGCGCATCCCGGCGGCGGTTCGGCCGGAGAGGGCACATCGCCGGAAAGCACCAGGCGACTTCTCCTGCCGGCAATCGGATCGGGCACGGGAATGGCGGACATCAGGGCCACGGTGTAAGGGTGGTGCGGAGCGCGATACAAGCGCTCGGCGTCAGCGCTCTCCACGATCTTTCCCAGGTACATCACGCCGATCCGATCCGAGACATGTTTGACCACGGCCAGGTCGTGGGCGATGAAGAGGTAGGCCAGCCCCATCTCCTGCTGAAGATCGAGAAGCAGGTTCAGGATCTGGGACTGAATGGAGACGTCCAGGGCGGAAACCGGCTCATCGCAGATCACCAACTTCGGTTTGAGGGCGATGGCCCGGGCAATCCCGATCCGCTGGCGCTGCCCCCCGCTGAACTCATGGGGAAATCGTTCCATGACGCTGGGGGCCAGGCCGACCCGCTCCAGCAGCCCTCCGATCTCCGCCTCCCGTTCCCGCCGGCTGCCGATACCGTGAATGGCAAAGGGTTCGTTGAGAATTTCCCCCACGTTGTGGCGGGCGTTGAGGGACTCGAAGGGGTCTTGGAAAATCATCTGCATCTCCCGGCGAAGGCGCCGGAGACCTTCCCGGTTCATGGTGCCCATCAAGCGCCCCTGGAAACGAACCGCCCCGGCCGTAGGCCGGTAAAGCCGTAGGGCCGTTCGACCCACCGTGGTCTTGCCGCATCCGGACTCGCCCACCAGGCCAAAGGTCTCTCCGGCCCGAACCCCGAAGGAGACGCCGTCCACCGCAAGGACGGATCCCACCCGGCGCTGCAGAATACCGGAACGGACGGGAAAGTGCATCTTGAGGTCTTCGACCTCCAAAAGGTATTCGGATTCTTTCCGATCCATGGATTGATTCCTCAAGAACCGTAGAGGTAACAGCTTGCCATATGCCCCGGTGCCACTTGGAACCGGGGCGGCGACGCACTCTGGCAGATCGCCATGGCCCTGGGGCATCGATTCTGGAACCGGCATCCCGGGGGAAGTTCGTACAGGGTCGGCACCCTTCCTTCGATGACGGCCAGTCTCTGTTTGCGCGGGGTGTCCAGCCTCGGAATCGATCGAAGCAACCCCCGGGTGTAAGGGTGGGCAGGATCTGCGAAAAGCTGTGCCACAGGAGCGGTTTCGGCCACCTGGCCGGCATACATGACCAGCACCGAATCACAGATCTCGGCGATGACCCCAAGATCGTGGGTGATGAAAATCACCGCCATGCCGGATTCCTTCTGGAGTTGGTCGATGACTTCCAGGATCTGGGCCTGAATGGTGACGTCCAGGGCCGTGGTCGGCTCGTCGGCGATGAGGATGTCCGGCTGGCAGGCCAGGGCCATGGCGATCATGACCCGTTGGCGCATGCCGCCCGAGATCTGATGGGGGTATTCGCCGAAACGTTTTTCCGGATCCGAAATACTCACCCGTCGAAGGAGTTCGACGGCCGCCGCATGCATTTGGGAGGCGGACATTTCCGGAAAATGGAGACGGAAGGACTCGGTGATCTGCCGGCCGATCCGGTGCACCGGGTTCAGGGCGGTCATGGGCTCTTGGAAAATCATCGATATCCGGTTGCCCCGAATGCGATAGAGCTCATCGGCCGAAAGGGCCGTGATATCCGTGTCGCCAAAGCGAATGCTGCCGCCGGTGATCCGCCCCGCCGGCTGGGGAAGCAGCCGCATGACGGAAAAGGCGGTAACGCTCTTGCCGCATCCGGATTCGCCCACAATGCCGAGGGTCGTGCCGGCTTCGACGGAAAAACTCACCCCGTCCACAGCCTGCAGCGGGCCTGTTTCGGTATCAAAGACCACGGACAGGTTATCGACGGAAAGAATCGGCGGCTCGGGCATCATGGGCCTTTCAGCACGGTCATCTTATGGGTTTCGTCCACACGGGTCACCGGATCAAAGCTGCGCCCGGCCTTCATGGCCGCCCGGGTCTCTTCGTAGAGGACCGGATCGAACCAGAAAAGCCCGCCGGCAGTGCTTCCGAAAGGATCAAAGAGATCGCCCGACTCTTTGGTGCCGGGCGATTCGGGAAGCCGCCACCATCGCCAGTAGGCGATCCGGACATAGGGGACCATGAAGGTGGGCACGAAACAGCCGGTCTCGTGAATGGCGGCTTCGATGGCAATGGCCAGTTCCTTGCGCTCGGTTTCGGCCAGGGAATTGCGGTAGGCGTCGATCAACCGGTCCAGCTCCGGATCGTCGGTATTGGTGATGTTGTTGGTCTGGGGTTTATGGGCGTTGGCGCTGTGAAAATGCTCCCAGAACTGGGGTCTCATGGAGGTGCTCCACCCCATCCAGGCCACGTCATGCTTCTTTTCGAGGAATTTTTTGAAGGCCGTGGCACTGTCCATTTGCTGCAAACGCAGTTCGATCCCCGCCTTCTTGGCTTCTTCCTTGAGCACCACCAGGCGGGGGGTGTGGGCCTCTAAGCTGTAGGTAACCTCCACGCTGTAGCGCTGCCCGTCTTTTTGCCAGATCCCGTCGGGCCCCCGCTGCCAGCCGGCGCCGGTCAGGTAGGTCCGCACCCGGTCCAGGTCGAAACGCCGGGCACGGATCGATTCGTTGCTGTAGTCACCATACCCCACGAAGCCATGCTCCAGGCGGAAATAATCGTTTCGAAGCACCTGGCCGATGACCTTTTCCACGTTCATGGCGTGGGCAAAAGCGTAACGGGCCGCCGGATCCTTGAGAATAGGGCGGTCCTGGTTGAGCCACATTCCCTGGGCCGACTGCTGGGTGTCGTTGAAAAACCATATGCGGTGCACATAGCCGTTTTCCACCACCGGCGTCTTGGATTTGACATGCCAGTAACTGGGCAGGGTGATGCCGAAGGCGTCGAGCTTGGCCTTTTTAAAGTATTCCCATTGCAGGTTGAAATCGCGCACCACGGTGAACTTGACGGTATCGACGTTGAACCGGTGCCTGAAATAACGCATCTTGGCGGCCCACCAGTCTTTTTTCCGCGTGAAAATGACGCTTTTCCCTTTCTGGAAATCAGAGATCTGGTAGGGTCCGGTATTGGGGACGATCTTCCAGTTGTACCGGCGCACGAAATCGTCTCCCAGCTTGCCGTAGAAATGTTCCGGCGTCGGTCCGATGGTGATGCGCAGATGCAGGTCCGGCACCGGTTTTGCCGCCACCACGGCCAGGGTATGATCGTCGTAGACAATCACCCGGTCGATCTCCCGGGCGTAATAGTCATTGTACCAGGGGGCCACGATCTCCCGGGATCGCATGAAAGTCAGGGTATAGGCGAAATCATCGGCGGTGACCGGATGGCCGTCCGACCACCGGGCATCGGGGTTGAGTTTGAAGTACATGGTCTTCTTGTCATCCCCGAAGGCCCAGTGGGTGGCCAGTTCGGGAATAATATGCAATGTGTTGGGATGCAGGCCGATAAGAGAAAGCTGATTGGCCCGCAACTGCCCGGCGAAAACGCCGTTGGAATCCGGCCCCACGGAGCGGAAGGTCATGGGAAAACTCATGATGGCCGAGTGAAAGGAGCCGCCCGGCACGGCCCGGTCCGATGCGAATACCGGGTCCGTATCGTTGGTCAGCCACTGGATGCCGGCCGGCAATGTTTCCCTGGCCACCGTTGGGGGGGCGGGCTTGGAAGACCGGGCGTCGGCCTCCGCGGCCGGGGCCTTTTTTTCCGCCGGCGGCTCGACCGGATCACCGCCACAAGCCGCAACCGTCAGCACCAGTGCCATGGTCAGAACCGTCCAGAGAATCCCTTGGTTTTTCAGAAAAACCCGTCGCGTCATCAATCGTCCCTCTTTCCCATTTTTTCGTCCGGTGTGTCATCGCGGCGGGCAGGCCGCTGGCCGTTCACTCGTAAACCGTATGCAGCTTCGGGTCAAAGGCCTCCCGCACGGCCTCGCCGGTGAAGGTCACCAGGGTCAGGGTAATCAACATGGCGGCCACCACCGAACCGGCGATCCACCAGGCGCCCATATTGGCCCATCCCTGCTGCAACAACTCCCCCCAGCTCGGCGTGGGGGGCGGCAGGCCGAAACCGAGATAATCGAGGCTGGTCAGGGCCACGATGCCCGAAGAAATGGAAAAGGGGGCAAAGGTGACGATTACCGACATGGTGTTGGGCAGAATATGGCGAAAAATGATGCGGGTGTTGGTGGCCCCCAGGGCCCTGGCCGCCATGATGTAGTCCCGGGCCTTTTCCTTGTAGGTAATGGTGCGCATGGTCCAGGTGATGCCGATCCAGCCGAAAGAAGCCATGATGAGAATCAGCATTAAAAAATTCGGCACCATGACCGAAGAGATGATGATGATCACATAGAGGAAGGGAACATTGGACCAGATCTCGATGATGCGCTGGAAAAACAGGTCGAACCGCCCGCCGATGTACCCCATGGCACAACCGATGCTCACCCCGATGACGTAATTGGCCGCCAGCAGCATCAGGGCGAAGAAAATGGCGATTCGAAACCCATAGACCAGACGGGCGACCATGTCCCGGCCCACCGTGTCGGTGCCCAGGTAGTGCTGTTCGGCCAAAGATGGCGCAAAGGGCGGGTAGGCACCGGCGCGCAGGTCGGTTTCAAGGGGATTGTAGGGCACCGGTGGCAGGAGCACCCAATCACCGCCGCCGGCTGCGGCAAACCGCCGGGCCAAATCCCGGTAGTTGGTTTCGTAATTGTAGTCGAGGCCGAAAACATGTCCCGGGAGGGGCTGGCCGTAGGTGGGGAAATGATATCGTCCCTGGTAGCAGACCACCAGCGCGCGGTTGCTGACCAGCAGTTCGGCGCCCAAAGAAAGGACGATCATCGCGACAAAAATCAGAAAGGAATAGTACCCCCGACGGATGGAGCAAAACCGCAGGATTTTTTTCCGTGTCAGGGGGTTGAGTCTCATGCTAATCAAATTGCACCCGAGGGTCCACCAGGGCCACGCAGATATCCGACAAAATGTTGCCCACCAGGAAAAGGAGGGACGAGATCACCAGGATGCCCATGACCACCGGATAGTCGCGTTCCACCACCGACTCGTAGCCCAGCAGGCCCATTCCGTTGATGTTGAATACTTTTTCGATGAGAAACGATCCCGAAAGGATCACCGAGATATTGTTACCGAAGCTGGTGGCCATGGGGATCAGGGAGTTTCTCAGGGCATGACGCAATACCGCCTGGCGAAAGGAGAGCCCCTTGGCGATGGCCGTGCGGACATAATCCGAAGCCAGGTTGTCCATGAGGGTATTTTTCATCAAAAAGGTCATGACCGCAAAGGATCCGGCCACATAGGCGGTCAGCGGCAGGACCGTGTGCCGGGCGATATCCCCGGCCTTTCCCATCCATGTCATGGATGCAAAACCGTCGCTGACCATGCCGCCCAGAGGGAGCAGCTCCCAGTGAGAGGCGAGCAGAAGAAGAAGCAAAATCCCCACCACCCATCCGGGAATGGCGTAGCCGATGAAGACGGCGATAGACGAGATATTGTCAAAATGGCTCTTGTGGCGGATCGCCTTGGTGACCCCCAGGGGGATGCAGACCCCGTATACGGCAAACAGGGAAAGCAGGCCGAAGTAGAGCGAGATGGGGATGCGCTCGGCGATCATCTCCCAGACCGGATCGTAGTACCGGGTGGAGGTGCCCAGATCCCCGCACACCACCTTTCCCAGCCATTTCAGGTAGCTGATCATCACCGGCTGGTCGAATCCGTAATAGCGACGCAGCTCCTCGATCTGATCGTCGGACAGAGGCTGGCTTCGACCCCCTCCGGCGTTGGCCCCCGTATGCTGCTGCATCTGCTGGGCCTCGGCGATCATCCGTTCGATGGGGCCGCCGGGCACAAACCGGGTGATGGTAAAGACCATGACGGTGATGCCGATGAAGGTGGGTATCACCAGGAGCAGGCGGCGGATCAAATATGCGGTCATGGCGCCTCGATCTCGCCATGATCCCCGGGTCGGTGGTCATGGCGGCAGATGATGGACAGGCAGCGAAACGCCGGCAGCCCGGAGCCGCCAGCGTCAAAGTCAGCATACATGAACCCTTGCCTGTTTTCAAGGCGCCGGTCTTGACGGCGGTACCGGAAGAATTCAGAGATTTCTATAATCTACAGCCTTTTCTATCCACCCGTTGGAGGGTTGGCGTCCTGCCAAAGAGCCCAATACAAAAAAGGGAACAGGCAATCCACCTGTTCCCTTTGTAACATTCCGTCGATAATGGGATTTAACGCTTGGAGAACTGGAACCGGGCACGCGCACCGCGCTGACCGTATTTTTTCCGTTCCTTGACCCTCGGATCCCGCGTGACAAAACCGGCCCGCTTCAAGGCCTGACGAAGATCCGGATCGACCAGCATCAGCGCCTTGGTAATGCCGTGACGGATGGCGCCGGCCTGTCCGGTGATGCCGCCGCCGGTGACCCGGATGGTGATATCGAAATTGCCCTGATTGTTGGTCAGGATCAGGGGCTGGGTCATCACGGCTGCGGAGCTGTCCAGTTTGAAGTAGTCATCGACCGGACGGTCGTTAATGGTAATCTTGCCGCTGCCGGGTTTGAGCCAGGTTCTGGCGATGGCGCACTTGCGTTTTCCGGTTGCGTAGAAGGTGGTTTCCTTGTCCATGGATCTCCCCAATGCGTGTCGCTTTGGTTACAGGGTTGTGGGTGACATCAAACTTTCATGGGTTCGGGGGTCTGGGCCTCGTGAGGGTGCTCGCCGCCGGCATAGACCTTGAGCTTGCCGAACAGCTTCCGGCCGAGCCGATTCTTGGGCAACATCCCCCTGACGGCAAAGCGAATGAGGTCTTCGGGCCGTTTTTCCATGAGCTTGCCCGCGGTGATCTCCTTGAGACCGCCGGTAAACCCGCTGTGACGGTAGTAGCGCTTTTGTTCCAACTTGCGCCCGGTGAGCACGATCTTTTCGGCGTTGATCACCACCACCGCATCACCGGTATCGGCGTGGGGGGTAAACATGGGGTTGTCTTTGCCCCGCAGGCGTGCGGCAATGGTCGAAGCCAGTCGCCCCAGGATCATTCCTTCGGCGTCGACAAGCACCCATTTGCCCTGATTATCAGAGTCTTTTGCACTAACGGTATATTTCTTCACGACAGTTTCTCCTCATACAGGCTATATACAATCAGGAATAAATAATGGATATCCATACAGGTGTCAAGAAAAAAAACACGCTTCAACCACCGATACTTGCCAAAGCCCGCACACAACCGGTAAGCCCATTAGAAACCAAGTGATTCCTAATGGGCTAATCCCCGGTTTATTGACAAATCAACCCTGATTGCCTATAACCGCTCTTCTCAGGAAAGAATCCTGGCCCAGGGGACCGGACTCGGGTTTACCCTTGGAAGGGGCTGGGTTACCGATTCCATTTAAGTGTGGAGTGACTATAGTGAGTCCCGCCAAGGCGGGATTCCTTAACTTTAGCCACTCCAAACTTTAGTTCACTTTAGTCACTTTCACGATTGGTGTCTCGGCATCGCCAATTGTCTCTGACAACACCCAAAAGATGTAGATTCCTGTTGAAAGGCCCTTTTAATGGACCCGCTGGAAATCGAAGTCAAGTTCCATCTGCCTGATATCCCATCAATCCGCAACCGCATCCTGGACCTGGGCGCTACGAGCCGCGGCCGGGTCTTTGAAACCAACATCGTTTTTGATGATGCCGCCGGTAGCCTGCGCCGGTCCCATCGCCTGCTCCGGCTCCGAAGCGACGGTGAAAACCGCCTGACCTTTAAGTCCCCTCCCCCTGAACCCCGGAAGACCGATTTTAAGATCAGACAAGAGACCGAGGTGATTGTCGGCGATTTTACGGCCATGCACCGGATTTTGACCGCCCTGGGCTATGTCCGGGAAACCGTTTATGAAAAATGGCGGGAAACCTTTGAACTCGATGGCGCCCACCTCTGCGTCGACACCCTCCCCTTTGGCAGTTTTCTGGAAATCGAGGCCGACGGCGAAACGATCCGGGATCTGGCCGGCCGGCTCGGCTTTGACTGGAAAAAACGGATCCTGCTCAATTATCACGCCCTGTTCGAATTGGTGAAAGAGCTTGAAAACCTTGCCTTTTCCGACATCACCTTCGACCACTTCAAGGGGCTCAGCGTCGATTTCACCGCCTGCCTGGCCCGGGCCGAGGCGGAAACGGATTGAGCATCCCATTGCCGTCGCCTCCATTTCCTTGAGCTTTTCTTTTTAACAGGGATATTCAGGATCATCGGGATGGTGGGGTAAAAAACCAAATCCTGTCTATCCTGTCCATCCCTGTTGAATGGGATTTAAAGAAATGAGCCATCGCCGGAAAGGAAAGCCGTGACACGGATTGAACCGACCCGATTCACCCTCGTGACCCTGAACCTGCGCTTCGGGCTGGCCGACGACGGGGAAAACCGGTGGGAATTGAGAAAAGAAGTTTTTCCGGAAATGCTCGGCGAACTGGACCCTGATTTTCTCTGCGTCCAGGAGGCCAACGATTTCCAGGTAGCGGACCTGGCCGCCATGCTGCCGGATCATGGGTATATCGGCCGAAGGGACCCGGCGCCGCCCTTCTGGCAGAACAACGTCATCTTCCACCGAAACACCTGGACCTACACGGGGCGCGACCATTTTTTTTTGAGCCCCACCCCGGACATTGCCAGCCGGTTCAGGGAGAGCCGCTGGCCGAGACAGTGCACCCTGGGTATTTTTGAAAAAAACACGCGCCGCCTGGCCGTGGCCGATACCCATTTCGACTTCGACCCCGAGATCCAGCGTCTGAGTGCCGAAATCATCTTAAAACGCATGGCCCGGAGGGTCCCGACGGCCTTGTCCACCGTGGTGGCCGGCGACTTTAACGCCAACCCCCAAAGCCCCTGCCTTGCGGCCTTTACCGATCCTGACGCCGAAAATCCCGCAGCCGGGTTCACTTCGGCCGTAACCCCGCCCTACCCGGCCACGTCCCACGGGTTCACCGGAAACACCGATGGCGAACCCATCGACTGGATCCTTTATCGGGGGGGGATTGTGGTGGAAAAGGCCGAAGTGATCACAAAACAATACCGGGACCGTTACCCCTCGGACCACTTCCCGGTCCTGGCCCGTTTTTGCTTCAGCAGGTGAGAAGAATAGAGAAACATGGTCCTGTTTTTCGTAGACCTTTGGCGGGGGTCCGTCCCCGCCCCGCCTCGGTCAGCTATCAACTCTTTACCCCCGCCCCACCGCTGGTTTCAAACAACACTTTAACGGATAACTGTCTCAAGTTGTGATCCCGGTTTCCGTAAATTGCATAATCGCCTCCAGAGGTATGGCGGTAATCTTCTCGTCAAGGGCGTATGTCTGATCTCCTGGATATACCACCCACAGGTGTTCCAGCCCCAGGTCTGCAATGGCGACATGCATGGACCGCTTTCGCCCTGGCGCATCAGCGTACTTAAATTCAAAGCCATGCCGTTTGCCTTTGATCGTCACCAGCAGATCGAGTTCGGCACCAGCGTGGGTGGCCCAGAAATAGGCATCTCTGGTTCGAAGCGCGTGGAGAATATGTTCCAGCGCAAACCCTTCCCACGATGCGCCGATTTTGGGGTGTCCCTGTAAATCAGCCAGCGTTGAAACCTGCAACAAGCTGTGAAAAAGGCCCGTGTCGCGGATATACATCTTGGGCGCTTTAACCTGACGTTTTTTCAGATTCTCAAACCACGGTGGTAACACCCGAACCATATAGGCACCGGCCATAATATCGAGATATCGCCGTGCCGTATTTTCAGCAGTGCCGAGTGATCGGGCAAACTCCGCGGCATTCCACACCTGCCCATGATAATGGGCGACCATGGTCCAGAACCGACGAAGGGTTTCCGCAGCGATCGTGATGCCAAACTGGGGGATATCTCTTTCAAGAAATGTTCGGATAAAATTTTCTCGCCATTGAGCACTGACGGATTCAGAATCAGCAAGAAAGGATTTGGGTAAACCGCCCCTGATCCACAATCGATCGCGATGGGCCACCCCGACTTCCCAAAATTGAAACCCCGCCAAATCAACGAATCCAATCCTTCCGGCCAGAGATTCCGAAACACCCCGAACCAAATGCGGCGATGCCGATCCCAACAATAAAAACCGACCCGCCCGGTCTGTGCGATCCACCAAGACGCGAAGCAACTCGAACAGTTCGGGTTTTCGCTGAATCTCGTCAATGATCACCAGGCCGTCGAGATCCTTCAGCGCCTGCATGGGGGACGAAAGGCGCTGGACATCAATGGGGTTTTCCAGATCAAAAATCGTGGCGGGCTCCCTCTCCGCCATGAGCCGTGCCAGGGTGGTCTTGCCGCACTGCCGCGGACCCAGCAGGGCCGTTACGGGGTGTATCTGAAATGAGGTTTCGATTTGACAGAGGATTTTCGGTCTGGGGATCATGGAACCACAATAATCCTTGAAAATCGTCATGTCAATTAAAGTTTTTCAAGGATAATGCACGAGGCTTTGTGGGGATGTAGGTTCCCATAGTCGGCCATACGAGGTTGGGGGTCGGGGGTCGGTGCCGGTGCCGGGGTCGGGGGTCGCCCATCATGCCGGGGTCGGGGGGTCGGGGGTCGGGCCACAGGGCGGGGTCGGGGGTCGGGCCACAGCAACCTACTGACAAATAAACAAAAGACTCAATTTTATACCGTCATTTCGGTCTTAATCGACCAGTTTTACCCCTAAAACCGGCCGATTAAGGATTGTGGCGATAATTCCATGGAAATGTGTTCCCGGAATCCAGTTTATCAGCCACCCCATAGGGCACCTGCCCTTCTCGAAGTTCAAAGGTATCGTCTGTACTTGATATTTTTCTACCTTTGGCTCTAAATCCAAGGGTTCCTTTGATCTTTTCAACATACAATTTACTTCCGACAGCGATGCTCTGGGTCCACTTGCTTTCCGTTTCATCGGAGCCAGCTTGCATCTTACTCTCAACCCATTTGAAATGGGCCTCTCTTAAATCAGCGAAGTTTTCAAAACCAAGCAATCCCATCAGACGGTCAAAGTCAATGATCCCTTTTCTCTTCCTGGGACTCTGGATTTCATTATATCCACAAAACTCCCACTCTGAAGGGTGCTTTACAACACCGGTACGAACCATATTCATATCAATATAGGCAATACATCGCCTTAAATAACGACTGCTCTCCACGGCCGTTGCGTGATAGCGATCCTCCCAGAAGGCACCCTTGCGATTTTTTCGAACATTGTATTCCTGTCCTGTTCGGCCGGCTATCAACTTGATTGAATCAGGGATTACGTTTCTGCCGCCTGTATCGAATACCAGAAGGTGGATGTGGTTTGATGTGACCATGTAATCCAACACACTCAAACCAGAATATCTTTTCCTGGCCTGGTAGAGCCATTCTATCCATCTGCGTCGATCTCTTGGAAATTTGAGAAGAAATTCTCTTTTATGGCAACGATGGGTTATATGCCAGACATGTCCAGGTAGATAATGCCTTTTTGCGCGCGCCATTTTGATCCGACCTGTCCGGCATAGCCGGATTCTCTTAATTGGGCAGTTTTAGGGGGCAAACTGGTCGATTAAGGCAATTTCAGAGCCATTTTTATGCTACTATTTGTGCAATGTCAATCACTTAGCACGGCCCGACCCTCGTCCCTACGGCCCGACCCTCGTCCAAAACCAGCACCCGTTATTTGGCGAGAGCTTCACTCCGAGAAGGAGCCGGCCTGTCTGATTAAAAGCGAGACGATGAAAAGGCGATTGAAGGTCGCTGAAAAACCGGAAGGCAGGCATCCCCTTTGGAGATGCCTGTGAAAAGGTTGGAATTCGATCCGTATTCCCGTTTATCGTTACCACTGACAAACAAGGCCTGCCGCCGCCCCGCTTATTTCTTCTTGTCGCCACGCTTATCAGCGCCGCTGGTGCAGGAGACTTCGGCGTTTAAGATGCCGCCGGCTTCGACCACAAAGTCCTTGCAGACCACCTTGCCCGAGCATTTGCCCGTTGACAGAATCACCAGTTCCCTGGATGCCTGAATTTCTCCCTCAAAGGTGCCCCCGATGGTCATGCTGGCCACCCGGGTGTCTGCGTAAACCGACCCCTCTTCGGCAATGATCACCGATTCTCCCACCAGCGAGCCTTTCACCGTTCCCTTGATGATCAGACGGCCGGTGGTATGCAGGGTGCCGTCCACGGTCAGATTCTTGTCGATGATGGAAAAATCCTTATTCTTGATTTTCACGGGTTACCTTCTGAAGCCAGGGTTAGATAGAAGAAACCAAGGAGCAGGTCCTGCCTGAGGATTTCGATCCGACAGCCGTCGTCCCGGGTGGCACCGGCGGTAAGAAGCGGCGCCAGGTTGTCCTGGATCCCGACGGGATAGCGGGCCGAGCCGGCCCCGCAAACCACCGCCCGAACCCCCAGGTTGCCCTGAACGTTGGTGGCAATGTCCACCAGCCGGACCGGTCGTCCCGGCACGACGGGCCACGTCTGGCCGGAAGCCAGGCAACGGCCGGTCTCGTCTCCGATTCCCAGAACCACGTATTTGAGTTCCGGAGGTTTAAGATCGATAAGCAGCTTTCCGACGAGTTCCTGGGCATAGGTGACCCTCACTTGATATTGAAGCCCTTTTTTTTTCAGCGAATACCGTTTCCACAAATCGCGATCCGTATGTATGACAAAGCCCCGGTCCTCGCCGGTATTGTTTTGGCGGTCGCCCACAAACCCCTTGAGGTTGACCACCAGGCCGGCGGTATCGGGCAGACCGGTGATGACATCGACGATCTCGAAACGGTCGCCTAAAACCATCTGGACATGCTCGCCTTCCGGATAAATCCGGTCCTCACCGTTGATCCGGACCCTGAAAAGCAGCAAACCCCGGGGCAGGACAGCCGCCGGGGACAACGACACCGAAACGTCGGGCCGATCCCCGGCAACAAGGTGGACACTGCCGCAGCGGCGGTAGTCCTTGCGCACCGCAATCCGGGTCGACTTGCGGATCACCAGGGGCTTTCTAAAATCGTTGATGGTGCCGACGCCGAGAATGTCGGCGCTGAGCCCTCGTTCGAAGTTGGCCTCAATGTGAGACACCGTCACCGTATCCCCCGAACGAACGTGCAGGGCCTGTCCTTCCTGTACCACGGTGGGCAGGGCATTGTTGACATTGACGACCAGGTAGCGAAGTTGGGGCGGGCTGAGATTCATTCCGGGCGATTCGGTGACGATGCCCAAACGGTCCATGAAGGCGTTGATGGCCAGGTGATGGTGGCGCACCTTGAGTTCCAGCGGCAACGATTTGCTGCTCTCCACGCCAAAAGCCGGAATATGGCATTTTTGGAGGGCATAGTAGGTCGCCGACTTCCGTTGCTCCTTGTGAAGCGAAGAGGCCGCATCGGTCCGGTGGTTGTTGAAGTGGAAATGGTGGTCCGGATTTTTGATATGGCCGTTGACCTCGTCGCACACCGCCCTGGCCAGAGCACCCAGGTTGATGACCTTTCCGGTATCGGGAACGGTAAAGGTTTCCGCGTCGGCGATGATGGACTGGCCGAAGCGCCGGGGATTACGGTTCGCATCGACCCAGGTCTCTGAAAAAAATCCGGATCCGTCATGGTTGTTGAGCAGGCAGTCGCTCTCGGCGATGAGGGTTTTTAGGATGTCGGCCACCTCGGCCTCGTAGGACGGGTCGCGGTCCTCGGCAAAAGTCCGGTTCATGTCCTGATTGATCAGGCGCCGATTGAGCAGGATCGACTGGAAATTGGCCCTGGGCACCACAATGAGGTTGCCTCGGGCCAGGCTGATATCGACGTAGTGGTCCACCGCCAGGTACCCCCCCGGCTCGTCCCCCTGAATACCGCCGATGAGCAGCAGGGTCGGCCCGGTCTCTTTTCCGTAAATGTGGTAGACATTGAGCTCGTGGTCGGTCCCTTCGAAAAAAACCTGATGGACCCGCTCTTGTCCCAGAGCCGTTCCCGCACCGATGGTCACCAGAATCAACAGAACGGCGGCGGCGGCAAGGAGGATGCACATTCTCCGACAGTCCGGCAGATGTCCGGCACCGCTGCAAAATACCGGTACCGGGTCCGTGGTCTCTGCAGCCGTTTTCATGGCACCTTCTTTGAGATGGGGAAATGACGCTTCAGCAGCAATTCTCCGGAAAGAGCAAACACGAAAACCGTTGCGCTTCGAAACCGGTTGGGGTCGCCCGGGTCCTTGGCCTTGAAGGTAACCGTGTTAAACCGGGCAATGGAAAAATACCGGCCGTTGGTGATCCGCAGCGGTCGTCCGTTTTCCAGGGGAACGCGAGGAATGGACAGAAAAGGGGCATCCGGGGCGTCGGTCTCCATGACCACGAACGTCCGGCCGGAGACAGGCTCGGATTCCAACCCGGTATTCATGAGCTTGAACCGAACGGCCAGCTCCCGGGTTTCGGCGTCATGGGAAAAAACCAGGTCTTCCACCGCCACCGAAACGGTGGGCACGGGATGGTCGTCGGCCGAAGCCGGTTCGATGGTTTTCGGTTTCGGGGCGGTCGGCGCCGCTACGATGGGGGCTGGCACCGTGGAATCCGCCCTTACCGTCGGCTTGGTTTCGACGGTCGGTTCGGGTTCTGGCATCGGGCGGGGCGTCGATTCAGCGGCCGCCTCCGGTGCGCCGCCCTGGCGACGAGCCGTCTCCTGGATCACCACCAGCTCGGCCAGCAATAGTTCCTTTTCCTCGGTGAGACGCCGGTTTTCCTTGCGAACCTCTGCCAGGGTCGTCTTGAGACGATGGCTTTCCGCCAAGGGTTGCTGATAAATCAAGTATAGGCTCAAGGCCGCCAGGGCCGAGGCGGACAGCAGGGCCATAACGGCAACGGCCATCCCGGCAAACCGCTCGATCCGGCGCACTTCTCCCTTAGCGCCGACAAACAGCAGGGTCCAGCGCCCGGGCCGCCGCCTGGTCGGGCGCGCCGTAAGCCGCTCCATTTCCCGCTGTATGTCCCTCTGAAGATCGTCCATTTCCCGTCTACTCTTTTCGTCTCGACACATGCCCTGAAAACCCGGTTTTGACTCGAACCTGAACCCCCGATTCCGCCGGTGCTGTCCCTTCTATCCAATTTATAAAAAAATGTCAAACAAGTCAGCGAGTTGAAATATAAACCGGATCGCCGCGACGGGCGCTGAAACGAACCACTGCGCTTCCGTCGCGGACGGCCACTTCCAGCCGGCCGCGGCTGCCGAGAAGGGCTATGGGCTTTTGGGAAACCCCGTCAGCATAGATTCCGGCAATACCATGGATCTCTTCGGTGCCCAGCCGGACGGTCAACCGCTGCCACGATTTGCGGCCAGCCAACCGTTCCAGGTCAGACCGGCAAATGTCGGTGATCAGGTTGCCGAAACGGTCCACGGCAATGATGGTTCCGGTCAATCCGCCGCCGGGGGTGGGTCGGGGGCCGGAAATTGTCAGGCGAACGAGGTCATGCCAGGCCACGGCCGGGCCGAGACTGCCCAGGGCCAGTCCCAGGGAGAGGTGGCCGGCCACCGGGGCAAAAATATCCCGGCCGTGAAATGTAGGGCTCACCGGCTGGCGGAACAGGGATCGATTCTCTACCGAAACCGCCGCATCGACCCCGACTCCGGCCAGGGACGCCGGGAGGATGCCGTTGTCGGGCGCCAGAAAGAGCTGTCCGGCGGCAGCCACCGCCAGAATCCGGCGCCCACTGCCCACGCCCGGATCGACCACGGTCACGTGGACGGTTTCCGGGGGGAAATAGGTGAAGGCGTCGGCCAGTTCCCGGGCCGAACAGGCCAGATCCTGGGGGGGGACGCCATGGGTGATGTCCACAATGACGGCCCGCGGATCGACGGAGAGGATCGCTCCCTTCATCACCCCCACATAGGCGTCCCGGGTTCCGAAATCGGTGATCAGGGTGACAACGGCCATGGCACTTCGACTCGATGATTTCCGAGCCCCTTAGAATATTTTCTGCTGGACCCGAAACCCCAGGTGCCGGTAGGCCGCTTCGGCAGCCTTTCTGCCGGTAGAGGTTCGCACGATCATACCGATCTTGAGCAGGTAGGGCTCCACCACATCGACCAGGGTGTCGGTCTCCTCCTGAAGGGTCGCCGCAATGGCCTCGATGCCCACGGGGCCACCGCTGTAGAAGGTGATGATGGTCTGAATGTAGCGCCGATCCAGAGGCGTCAGCCCGGCTTCATCCACCCCTTCCAAGGCCAATGCCGCCGACACGGTCGAAAAGCCGATGGAACCATCCCCGCGAACCTGGCTGTAGTCCCGGACCCGTTTGAGCAGACGATTGACGATACGCGGCGTCCCCCTGGATCGTCTGGCCAGTTCCATGGCGCCCTCCTCGGTAATGGCCGTTTCGAGAAGAGCGGCCGACCGCGTGGTGATTTTGACCAGATCGTCGGTATTGTAGAAATCAAGGCTTCTGAAAATCCCGAATCGGTCACGAAGCGGGGCGGTGAGCAGCCCGACCCGGGTGGTGGCCCCGACCAGGGTGAACCGATTGAGCCGAAAACGGTGGCTGCGGGCATGGACCCCCTTGTCAAAGACAAAATCCACGGCAAAATCTTCCATGGCCGGATAGAGAAACTCTTCCACCGTTTTTGGGGTCCGGTGAATCTCGTCCACAAAGAGGATGTCCCCTTCTTCAAGATGGGTCAGGATGCCGATCAGATCGCCGCCCTTTTCCAGGGCCGGCCCCGAAGTGATGGTCAATCGGCCACCCATTTCATTGGCAATGATATGGGCCAGGGTGGTCTTTCCCAGACCGGGAGGGCCGTGGAAAAGGACATGGTCCAGCGGTTCTTCCCGCATCTGGGCCGCCTCAATGGCGATTTTCAGGGTTTCAACCGCCTCGGCCTGGCCGATGTATTCATCGATCCGGGTCGGCCTCAGGGAGAGGATTTCAGGCTCGCCGTCCACGGGCAGCCGGTCCCGCGACAAAAGGGTGGGGGTCTGGGAACGATGGGTCAGGATATCATCGGTCATGGGCCGCCTCTCCGCGATAGACTTCATCGAAAAGCGCCTCGGGCGTTTGAATGTCGCCATTGCGTTTCAGGGCGTCGGCGATCATCTTTCGGGCTTCGGGAAGACGGTGGCCCAGCTGGTTCACCATGACATCGAGCACCTGTCTGGCCGTGCTGTCGATGCCCGAAGGCACCCCTGTTTCTTCGCCAGGAAGTGAGAACTCAGCCATTTTACCCGACAAGGTGGCGATGATCTTCTGGGCGGTCCGGCCGCCAATCCCCTTCAACCGGCCAAGCAGGGCCGCATCTTTGTTTTCGATGGCCCTGGCGACCTCGGCCACGGGCAGGGTGAGCGCCTTGACGGCCTTGATCGGACCGATGGCCTCCACGGACAGAAACTGCAGGAAAAATGCCTTTTCAGCCTCGCTGTTGAATCCGATCAGTACCGGCCGGGGCTGACGTTCGGTCTGGTGAAAGTAGATGTAAAAGGCGACCCCTTCACCGATCGGACGATCCGCCAGGGTCGCCATCACGAAACCGGGCAGCATGACCTCGTATCCCACCTGTCCGGCGAGTACCATCACCCGTTCTTCGTCCCGGTGGATGAGTTTGCCTTCCAGATACCCGATCATGATTCATCCAGTAAAAAAGCCATGCCCAAAGGGCCAGGCGTTGGTTTGCCCCTGCAAGGGGCTTGGGTTGCCAACCCCAATCAGTTTGGAGTGACTAAAGTTGAGGAGTCGCTACGCTCCACCGGTTTTTTATAATTGGCAGCGTTCCTTAATCCCGCCCCGGCGGGACTCACTCCAAACGTTAGTTCACTTTAGTCACTTGCGAAAAAGCTGCCTCGGCATCGCCCGCTGACACTGACTGCACCCAAAAGAAATGGATTCCCACATCGAATTCGATTCAGCGTCAGGTTGAATCAGAGCGCCGGGCGGCATGACCGTAACGCATCAGGCCGATGATGGCCAACCCCAGGGCGTCGGCGGCGTGAAACGGCCTGATGGGGGCATCGAGACCGAGACGCCCCCGTACCGCCTTTTCCAGCTGGTCTTTGCTGGCATTGCCGTTTCCGGTCAGCACCTGTTTGGCTTCGCGCACCGCCACTTCCACCAGGGGAATCGCCGCCTGGGCCGCGGCCAGCATCACCACCCCGCTGACTTGTCCCAGACTCAAACCGGATCGGGGGTGGCGCCCCAGGGAAAAGACCTCTTCGACGATCATCAGCGCCGGGGCCTCCTCAGCCGCAACCCGCTGGAGGCCGGAAAAGATTTTTTCGAGGCGGCGGGGCGTGTCCTGGGCCGGGGTTGTATGGATGCAGCCGTAGGAGCATCCGCAGAGCCGATCCCCCCTGCCCCATACGATCCCGATACCGGTGGACGCCAGACCGGGATCGATGCCGATCACTTTCATCATTGCAATACCGATGGGAAACTATTTGTACCTATTCACGGGGTTGAAACATTTTAAGAATTCCAAACCGTTGCACGGTAAGCGTTTACAGGGTGCCGTAGATGCGCGGCGCCGGGCATACAGACGTACTATAGCGCACTTCAAATGCCCGGGAACAAAGCAGATGCGGTGCCCTGTGAACGCTTACAACTATTTGACTTCCAGCAACTTCTTCTTGGCAATCACGGCCTCGTTGGCATTCGGGTACTTTTTGACCAGTTCCTTGAGAATCAGCCGCGCATTGGCTTTGTCGCCAAGATTGGAAAAGGCAAACCCCTGTTTGAGCAAGGCGGCCTTGACTTTGTTGCCCTTGGGATAGTTCTCGATCACCTTCTGGTATTCCAGAATCGCTTTTTCATACCACTTTTCACGGTAGTAAATCTCCCCGATCCAGAACTGGGCGTTATCGGCATGTTCGGATTTGGGATAGGCCCCAATCAGCTTCTGAAACCCTTTCAGGGCCGCCTCAAAGCCCTTGTTGTCGAAAGCCTTTTTGGCCATTGCGTATAGCTCTGAATCGGAAGAGACGGCAGACGCCTCGCCAGCCGGTTCGCCGGGGGAGGGCTCGGTCGCGGCCGGCTGCGTCGGTTCCAGGTTGAGATAATTGACCACCTGAGCCAGCCGCTCCTGGTTAGCGTCAACGCGCTGGGCCAGTGCATCACCGCTGCTCATCCGCTGCTTTTCATATTTTTCCAGGGTCTGAATCCGTTGCTGCAGGTGGTAATCACTTTCTTCCACCTTTCCGCTGAGCCGCGCCACGTCGACCCGCAGTTCCTCGATGAGGACCCGGAGCTGGGCGGCCTGGCTGCGGATCTTCTCTTCCATGGCCTCACGGTCCTGCTGGGTCTGGCGAAGCCGCAAAATGGTCTTTTCCTGTTCCTGCAGATCGGACGTATTGGCGTTGTTCTGTGCGTCCATCTGTGCCATCCGGCTGCCCAGCGTTGTCACATCCTCCTGGGAGGCACAGGCATAAAGGCCCAAGCAACAAGCCAGGCCCATCACAATCATTCTGGTTCTCATGGCGACTCCCTCCCGTTGGCCACAAATATAGCACTGATAAAAAACGAAACGCCCGCCTGAACGGCGGGCGTTTCATTTCCGTGTTCACCTACAGGATTCAGGATATCGGCCGCCCCAAGGGGCATGCGCACCCGTTGCCCTTTTCCCCGGAATCCGTCCGCTATGATAGGTGAAAACAACCGTCGGCAAAGAGCCGAACCCAGCAAATAGGGGCCGACACGGGGTTGACTCGGGGCGAAAAAGAGCTCGCCGGTCAGCGCCGCCGATGATCCTATTCAATCACGAACTGAGCCCTGCGGTTCTTGGCCCAGGCTTCTTCGTTGTGTCCCGAATCCAGCGGCCGTTCCTCACCGTAGCTGATGGTGCTGAGACGAATGCTGGAAACACCCAGATCCACCAGGTAGGTTTTGGCACTCTGAGCGCGCCGCTCTCCCAGCGCCAGGTTGTATTCGTTGGTACCACGTTCGTCGCAATGTCCTCCAATGGCCACGGTGACACCGGAGTTGACCTTCAGCCAGGCTGCCTTGCGCTGGAGGACCTGTTCTGCCACCGGCAAAAGCACATCGCTATCGAATTCAAAGTAGACATTGTCGTTAAGAAACGCATTGCGTGCCGCCATAACCTCACGCTTCATGGCTTCTTCTTTGGCGGCGCGTTCCGCCTCCTGAGCCCGCTGCCTGGCGAGTTCCTCCTGTTCGGCCCGCGCTTTGGCTTGGGCGGCAGCTTCCTGGGCCGCCATTTCATCTTGAGACATCTCCTTTACGGAGGAGTCCGTATCAGCCTGAACCGTCTTCTTTGCGCACGACACCGTAAAGAGCAGCCCGGGTATCACCAGCAAGAGAGCCAAATGGATCCAAAACGTTTTCCGCATGTTTCCTCCTTTTCAAAAATCCGATAATCCTTGATTATGGTCTGCACTCGGTGACCAGGCCGGTTCGGACTGCTCGCCCGGTAGCGCGAGCAGCCGCCGTTGATCCGTACCGTAAGCCGTCATGACATAAATTCTCGACGGCCCTTCACGGGTCGAGCTGAAGGCGATCAGACTGCCGTCCGGAGACCATGTGGGCGACTCGTTGTCTCCAGCATCTCTTGTCAACTGCATCGGCGGTTCGCCATTGAGCCCGATCGAAAAAAGGTTGATCGCCCCTTTGTCCATCGCCGTGTAGGCGATTCGGCCGCCCTTGGGGGACCAGGCGGGTTGGGTATTGTAATTTCCTTCAAACGTCAGCCGTTCCGACTGGCCGGTTTCCATGTCTTGGATGTAAATCTGGGGTGTGCCGGAGCGCTTGGAAACAAAGGCCATCTTTCGACCGTCGGGTGAGAAAGCCGGTGACACATCAATCCCCCTGTTATGGGTCAATCTTTTAATAATTTTCCCCGTTCCGGTCAATAGATAAATTTCCTGGTCTCCGGTAAAGGAAAGCGTTGCCGCCAGCGAAAACTGCCCGGGAAGCCATGCGGGACAGGTATTAATCCCCTTGCGATTGACCAGCGCGCCTCTTTTTTCCGTGATGTGTTTGATATAAAGATCCGGACGGCCCCGTCCGTAACCGGTATAGGCGATCCACTGGCCGTCCGACGACCAGGCCGGCGACAGGGTGATGTTCTTGGTGGTCGTGAACTGTTTCGGATTGTATCCGTCAAAATCGCAGGTATTGATTTCTTTGTTGCCGGTGCCGGTGGATATGAAAGCGATGCGGCTCTCGAACACCCCACGGTCACCGGTCAAATGAAAAATCACTTCACTGCAAAAACGTCGAATCATGCGCCGTTGGTCGCCCAAACGCGCCGTGTATTTCTTCCCCACCAGCATCTCGGCCTTGAAGGTGTCGAAAAGACGCAACTCCACCTCAATGTGGTCGTCACGCACGATAAAACCGCCGGTCACCAACAGTTCGGCGCCAATGCCGGTCCAGGCTGAAAAGTCGATATTGGCACCGACGATGGCCTGATTTTGGGGATCGGCCAGGAATCCGACCCGGTCCAGAACTTTAAAATACCCCGTAAAATCGAGTGTCTCGGCCAGCAGGTCCGAGGCTTGCCGGCGAATCGCTGAGTCTGCGTCTCCATCCTCAAAGGCCTTGAAGTAAGGGATGGCGATTGGGATTTTTCGCAAAAACGGATTGGTGATGTCGATATAGCCGTAATCGGCCAGGGCCGTGGTCGGCCATGGGAGCAACGCCAGCAGAACCGCGACCACGAGGGCGGGAAATCCGATATGCTTCACTTGGGTCTTCCTCTTTAAAGAGTCCTGGCCCCAATGACCAGGCTTGGGTTTACCCCTGCAAGGGCCGGGCTGCCAACCCCAATCCGTGTGGAGCGACTAACGTTGAGGAGTCGCCACGCTCCACCGGTTTTTTATATTTGACAGCGTTCCTTAATCCCGCCCAGGCGGGACTCACTCCAAACCTCTTGTCCGCCTCTGGCGGATTCGTTCACTTTAGTCACTTGCAACAAAGCTGTCTCGGCATCGTCGGTTTTCTCTGACCACGCTCCGGAGACGTGGATTCTGACATCGAATAAAACGGCGGCTTAGCGGCTTACCCCTTCGGGTGTAAAACGCAGGCCTACCGTGACATAGGGCCTCAAAATGCCGGCCGGATGGGGCGGCACCGGGTTGGACTTGACCACGGCCTTTCGGGCCGATTCATCCAGATACCGGTTGCCTGATCGCTTGTCAAACCAGATATCCTGAATCCGGCCGTCCGGCAGAACGGTAAAGGCCAATTCGGCGCTCAGGTCTTTTCTGGCACCGGCCAGCGATTCGGAAAACGCCCAATTTTTTTGAATCTGAAAGGCGATTTCCACGCGGTAAATGTCGATCAGTTCCAAATCCTGGTTGCCGCCGGCCCCGGATGCGGGCAGTCCTGCACGGGAGCTACCAGCGCCTGAACCCGGCGATGGCCGGGACGTTGCGGCCACCTTGGCTTTGAGCCGGTCCATGGCTGTGGCAATGGGATTGGGCTTGCCGGCATCGACCTGTTTTTCGATGCGTCGAATCGCTTTGCGGACCACCTGAACCGGACGATAGGTCTCTTTTTTCAGGGACGTTTTTCGCTTCTCCGTTTTTGGGGAGAGCGAAACGGCTGCCGGCCGCACGACGGCCCGCTTGGCTGCGGTAGACACGACAACCGGTTCGGGGGTCTCCTCCACAGGCGATCGGGCCTTCACCGGTGCCCGGGGCGAGGGCGGGGCGGCAGATGCGCCGGCCTGGGGAAGGGAGACCATGTTGATGTGAATCACCGAGGGAACGAACCGCCGTTCAGAACGGTGACCGGAGGCAAACACCAGGACGGCAAAAATCAGCACATGGCAAAGGGTCGAAAAGGTGACGGCCGGTGCAAGGGCCTGCGCCGGCGTATCGTCCTGGCTTTCGGAAATATGTGCATGCATGGACATGGGTTGATCAGTTGCCCCGGATCCCTTCGGTTTCAAGGGGGATGGTCACCATTCCCAACCGCTCCACGCCGGCCCCTTTGATCTCACTCATCACCTGAACCACCACACCGTAAGGGATGGTTTTGTCCGCCCTCAGATAGACTTCCCGATCTCCCCGGTTTTCCATGATGGCCACCAGCTTGTCCTTGAAGAATTCCAGAGACACCGGAAATTGGTTGATGAAAAGCCGGTTCTGGTCGTCGATGGTCACCACGAGATGCTCTTTTTCCGACGCCAGGGGGGCATCGGTGGTTTCCGGCAGCGCCACGTCAATGCCCTGGACCATCATGGGGGCGGTGACCATGAAGATAATCAGCAATACCAGCATGACATCCACAAAAGGGGTCACATTGATCTCCGACATCAACCGATCGTTGTTGCCACCCGCCATCATCGACGGCCTCCTTCCGACTGAAGGATGTCACGCTCCACGATATTGAGAAAGTCGGCCGAAAAATTTTGCATTTCCGCCTCGAAAAGACGAATCCGGTTGGAAAAATGGTTGAAGGCGATCACCGCGGGGATGGCCGCCGCCAGCCCGGCCGCCGTGGCCACCAGGGCTTCCGAGATCCCCGGTGCAACCACGGCCAGACTCGCCGACCCGCGCAACCCGATGCCGTGAAAGGAATTCATGATCCCCCAGACCGTGCCGAAAAGACCGATGAAGGGCGTGGTGTTGCCGGTGGTGGCCAGAAATGGCACCATCTGTGCCATACGGGTCATCTCGGTGTTGATGGCTCGCCTCAGGGCCCGTTTGACGTTGTCGGTGCCGGAAATACCGTTGCCGAAGGTCATGGCGACCGGGGCCGCAGCGGCATTTTCAGCCCGTCCGGCCGTCGACCGGCTCATCTGGTTGAGTTCCACGTAACCCACACGAAAGACGCGGGCGATGGGACTCCCCTGAAGTTGTTTGGCCTTTTTATACGCTTCGGACAAATCCCGGCTTTTCCAGAAAAATTCCGAGAACAGGGCCGATTCGCGGAAAGCGCATTTAAGATAGCGGTATTTCATGAGCATGATGGCCCATGACGTAATGGAAAAAAAGAGCAGCAACAGCAGAACCATCTGGACCATGATTCCGGCGCCGCTGATCATCTGGATCAGGTCAAGATCGGCAGTCATTACAGGTCGGTCTCCGTTCAGGGGTTTCGAATATAAGCAAAACTTGTTAAAATAACAGCCAGTTTCAAATGTTAGAGCCTATATGAAACCGGCTGGGGTGTCAAGGGTGGGGAGCGGATTGACGGATTGACGGATTGACGGATTGGCAAGGGTGAATTATCCGACAATTCCTTAAATTCAACAATCCGGCAATTCCTTAAATTCGACAATTTCCCTCCCCACCTTGCATCCCCGGCCTATAATCCAGTATCGTGCTTCCCAACTTTAGCTCAGTTCAGACTTTAACTCGTGCCCGAGCACCAATCGGTTTTTGAAAGGAGCGCCCATGAAAGCCATCGCCGACCTTCTCTTTGAATCCAACATGCTCAAATCGATTCCGCGCTCGGGCTTTGCCTTTCTCGGTGCGGGCCACGAATCCGTGGCGGAACACGTTTACAGCACCACCTTCATCGCCTGGGTAATGGCACGGCTGGTCCCCGAAGCCGACGCCCTGCGTCTGGTCAGCATGTGCCTGATCCACGACCTGCCCGAGGCCCGCATGGGGGATTTAAACAGTGTCCAGAAGAAATATGTAACGACCGACGAAACCGCTGCGATCCGGGCGGCGACGGCAAGGCTCCCCTTTGGCGGCGCGATCACCGATCTTTTGGAAGAATTCAACGCCAACGGCACCCTGGAAGCAAGGCTTGCCCGAGACGCCGATTATCTCTCTTTTGTCATCGAGCTCAAATCGCTGTCGGACAGGGGCTATGCCACGGCAGACAAATGGCTGGCTCACGTCCTGCCGCGCATCACGACCGAGACCGGAAAGCAGCTTGCCGATGCGGTGATGGCCGCCCGCCGGGACGCATGGTGGCTGGATAATTTTGTTGACAGATCCCCATAAGAAACCCTAAACACATTGGCTGTGCGACGTATATTGATAGCGTCCTCTTTGGGAGTAAAGTGAGTAAAGAATCCCGGCCCGGATGACCGGGCTTTGGTTTGCCCCTGGAAGGGGCTGCGATACTTCGCTTCCAGTTCGAAATGCCTAAATTGCCTAAACTTTAGGCATTTCACACTTTAGTGCATTTTAGGCATTGGCCGGCAAATGAAACGGCATAGCCAATTGACTCTGACCATGCCCTGAGGGCATGGATTCCCAGGACGCATTGAAACAAGGAGCACCCATGAACTGGTTGGTCGAATCGGCAGGGACATCCATCGGCAAGAAGCTACTGATGGCATTGACGGGATTGGGGTTCATCGGATTCATCGCAGGGCATCTGGCGGGGAACCTGACCCTTTATGCCGG
>JAEINQ010000071.1 GCA_016342285.1 Desulfobacterales bacterium | reverse complement strand
GCCTTCTCGCGGCTCGGAACTGTCTGAGCCGCTTAGGGCCCGTTACCCCGGACAGAACCCAGCCCAGCCGCAAATGCTTCTTAACAAGCCAAAATATCAGCCTTTTCTACTGAAAAAGGGCGCTGTCCGGGGTTATGGGCCCTTGGCGACGAGTTTTTCGGGCCGCGAGAAGGCACCCTCCTGGCCTCCCACACGAAATAGCGAGGAACCAAATTATTCATAAGGAGGATTCAGATGGATAGGAAAAGCTGCATGATAATCTTTATCGCAATGATGTTGGCAACACCCGTGGTTGCTGGAGAGTTCACTATTTCATTTGAATGGGGGGACATCCCGCTTTGCACCACCGGGAGTCCCAATACCGTCGCGAATCCGAGGTTTGTCCTTTCAGACGTTCCGGACGGAACAAAGTACATTCAGTTTAAATTGACCGACCGGGACGTGCCCTCCTATGATCACGGCGGCGGGACGGTTGAGTACACCGGCAGCAGTGTCATTGAACCGGGTGCCTTCAAATATAAGAGCCCTTGTCCGCCAAGTGGATCCCATCGGTATCGATGGACGGCAACGGCCAAGGAGAAGACCGGCCTTTTCAGCGGGTCCATCGGCAAGGCGACGGCGACCCGAAAGTATCCCTGATTCTATCGTTTGCCGGAAAAACGCTTCAAACGAAGGGTGGGGCCCGGACGGAGTGGCGGGGCTCCCCGTGGATAGCGTTTCAATACGTTCCCAACGCCCTTTTCAACGCTGCTTTGGCCAGGTTGTGGTCGTAAACGGCATGAAAGTAATCTGATTTCGCCCGAGTCAACAGCGTCTGGGCGTCGAGTACTTCCGTGGAGGCGGCCGCCCGGGCGGCGAAGCGCTCCCGGCTCACCCTCAGATTTTCTTCTCCCAGTTCGACCGATCGTGCCGCCCGGGGCACGTTGGCTTCGGCCTGGTCGAGTTCCAGCAGGGCGCTTTTGACCTCCAGGCGGATATTGTCCTCCAGGGCTTTTTTCAGGTTCAGCAGTTCATCGCGGCGGCTTTTTTTCTCTGCCACACTGTGGCGGGTTTTCCCCCACTGCCAAAGGACCCAGTTCAACGCCGCGGAGATCTCCCATCCGTTAGGGTCGTGAAACCGGCTCCCGGTGACATCGAAGCTGTCGCCTTCCTTGACTTGGCGGTATTGCAGCCCGATTTCGGGATACATTTTGCTGCGCGCCATGATGATTTCCTGGTCCACCTGGAGAATACCGAGTTGAATCGATCTGATTTCCGGTCGCTGTTCCAGGGCTCGGGAGACACAGTCGTCGTAATTCTCGTCCACGGGGAGAAAGGACAGGACATCCTCTAAGATCACCGGCGCGTCCACGGGAAGAGACAATAGCGTGTTGAGGGCGGCGCGGCTCTGCCGGGAGGCGTTGACGGCCCTGACCCGTTCATATTCCGCACTGCCCAACTCGACTTCCACTTCCAGCAGTTTGTTGGGCGGAATCATTTCCAGTTCATAAAAGCTCTCTGCGTTCTTGAAATGGGCGGTCAGGGACGTCACCGCCTGCTCGGCCACCTGAACCAATTTCTCCGATACCAGAACATTAAAATAGGCCTGTTTGACCCTGAGGGCCAGATCGATTTTTTCCAGCTCGGTGTCGGCCCTGGCGCGGTCCACGCCCAGCACGGCCCGCCGATAGTTTCCGATGATGCCAAAGCCTTTGAACAGGGGCTGGGTCACTGTGCCGACCCATTTGAAATTGTCGGTGCCGGATACCTCCAGGTGCAGCGGACCTGAACGCGGCAGGTCCAGGTCGATGGCTTCGGGCGCATCGGTTTTTTGATACCCATAGGTCATGGCGAATTCGGGAAGAAATTCGGTGCGGGCGCGCCGTCTCACCTGATCCGCCTGGAAGATTTTGTCTTGGGCGGCTTTCAGTTCACCGTTTGCGGCCAGCCCCCTTTCCATACATTCGACCAGCGTCAGAACCCGGTTTGGATGCTCACCGGTTGCCGCCGGGCAATGAAAGGCGGGAACGACAAACAGGACCAGCGCTGTGAATCCATATGGGCGTAAGAAAGCCATCATGTCGTCTCCAGAGTGGGGAAAGCGGTTCCAGGATTTTCGATTTGCGAACCGCTACTCATAGCGCAACGCTTCTATGGGGTTCATCGCCGAGGCTTTGTGGGCCGGGTAGAAGCCGAAGAAGATCCCCACGGCTGCCGAAAAGAGCGTGGCCAGGGCGATGGCGTCGAGTCCGATGGGGATCGGCCAGCCGGTCAAAAGCGCGACCAGTACGGAAGCGCAGATCCCTAAAATTGTTCCGAAAACGCCTCCGACGATGCTCAGGGTGATCGCCTCGACAAGAAATTGAATCAGCACGTCGGCTTTTCTGGCCCCCACGGCCAATCGGACACCGATTTCCCGGGTGCGTTCCGTTACTGACACCAGCATGATGTTCATGATGCCGATACCGCCGACGACGAGGCTTACCGAGGCGATGGCGGTGAGCAGAACGGTCATGATGCCCATGGTCTTTTCCGCCGCCTCGGCGAATTCGTCCAGGGTTCTGACGGAAAAATCGTCCTCGGTTCCGGCGCGGATGTGATGTCGCTGCCGGAGCAGCGCTTCCACTTCCCGCTTGGCCTCTTCGACCTGTTCCTTGGATACCGCGGAGAGGCAGATGAAATGAATCACTCCGGGCAGTTGACTCCCCAGCAGACGGCGCGCAAAAGTCCTGTGGGGGACAAAGACCGTGTCGTCCTGGTCTCTGCCGCGCGGATCGATCCCCTTGACGGCCAGGGTGCCGATAATGCGGAAAGGGACATTGTTGATTCGGATCGTCCGGCCGATCGCTTCCGCATCCGGCCCGAAGAGGTTTTTCCTGACGGTGTCACCCAGCACGGCAACACTGGCCGCGGCGCGGATGTGATGAGGGGAAAAGAAGTCTCCCCGGGCAATGGGCCAGTCTCGGATCAGGGGATAATCGGCCGTGGTCCCGGCGACGGTGGTGTTCCAGTTGTTTTCACCGGCCACCAGCTGGGCGGTCCGAACGGTGAGATGGGTTGTGCGCAACACCGAAAGGCATTCCTTTGCGATGGCTTCGGCGTCCTGGATCCGCAAGGTGGCCTTGCTCCCGTAGCTGCCGCGGACGCCGCCCTTTTGGCTCGATCCCGGAAAGACCATCAGCATATCGGCGCCGAGGCTCTGAATTTGCTGCTGAATGCCGGCGCTGGCGCCCCGGCCGACATTGATCATGATGATCACGGCGGCAATACCGATAATGATGCCGAGCATGGTGAGCAGGCTTCTGGCCTTGTAGGCGACCAGTGCGCGAACCGCCAAGCGCATGACGGTGATCCATATCCGCATGCTAGGCCCTTTGCTCTCTTTCGATCCGGCCGTCGCGAAGGATAATCCGGCGTCGGGCCGTTCTTCCCACTTCGGGATCATGGGTGACAAGGATCAGGGTCATCCCTTTATCGTTGAGTGAACCGAGCAGGCGGATGATCTCGGTGCCTGTCGTCGTGTCGAGGTTGCCTGTCGGTTCGTCCGCCAGGATCAGGGCCGGATCGTTTACCAAGGCCCTGGCGATGGCGACTCGCTGCTGCTGTCCGCCTGAAAGCTGCCGGGGCAGATGGTCGGCCCGATCGGTCATCCCCACCATGGCCAGACAGGACGTGACTTTCTCCCGCAGATGGGATGCCGGGGGGCGGCGGTAGAGCATGGGCAGGGCCACATTTTCAAAGGCGCTGCAACGAGGCAGCAAATTAAAGCTCTGAAAAATAAAACCGATGCGCTGGTTCCGGATTTGTGCCATCTGGTTTTGTGTAAGGGAGGATACGTCCCTGCCTTCGAGTTCGTACCGACCCCGGCTGAGGTTGTCGAGAAGACCGGCGATATGCATCAGGGTCGACTTTCCGGACCCGGAAGATCCCATGATGGCGGTAAACTCCCCCGGGTCGATCCGCAGATTCACGCCCTTGAGCGCCGTTACGGTTTCGGCCTCCATGGGGTAGACCTTTTCAATGTCGCTTAATCGGATGAGGGCGGTTGTCATGATGGATCACCCTTTTGGCCGCAACCGGGAAAGAAGAGAACCGGCGGTTTTCATTCGATCCGGTTTTGACACCGCTTTTCCGATGATCACCCGGTTGCCTTCGGCCAGATCGTCCCCGATGACCTCGGTTTCGGTTTCGTCGGTGATGCCCAGAATCACTTCGATGGCTTCGGGCCCGTTTTCGCCAGGGACATAGACCCGCGCTCGGCGCTGGATCCCCGATGAACGCCGGTGCAAGGTTTCCGGCACCGGCCTCTTTTCCGGTGCCCCGGATCGGACTTTGGCGGCGACCCCCGGACGGTAGCGCAGGGCGGCGTTGGGCAGAAGAAGGGCCTTTTTTACTGCGGAAACCAGGATGGCCACGTTGGCGGTCATTCCGGGTCGCAGCAGCCGCTGGTCGTTGTCCACATCCGCAACGACCTTGTACGTCACCACATTCTGGATGCTTGTGGCGGCATTGCGTACCTGACGGACGACGGCGGTGAAGGTCCGGTCCGCAAACGCGTCCACTGTGAACTCGACCGTCTGCCCGGCTTCGATCCGTCCCACATCGGCTTCGCTGACGTCCACTTCGACCTGCATGCGGGTCAGGTCTTCGGCGATTTCAAAGAAGACCGGGGACTGCAGCGTGGCGGCGATGCTTTGTCCCGGGTCCACATCGCGGCGGATCACCACCCCGTCGATGGGCGATCGGATCGTGCAGTAATCGAGCTTGATTCCGGCCAGATCGAGTCCTGCCCGCCGTTCGTCCACACTGGCCGCGGCGGTTTTTCGTTTTCCCAGCGCCCTTGCCAACTGGGCTCCGGCCGTTTCAACCTGGGCCTCGGCCATTTGCAGGCGGCCGATGGCCTGATCCCGCCTCGTCAGGGCCGTATCCCTCTCCGCACCGGCCATGGCCCGCCTGCCGGCAAGGGTGTCGAGGCGGGTGTAGGTGCGTTGGGCGTCGGCAAGGGTGGCACGGGCGACAAATTGCTGGGCTTCGGCGCTCTTCAGGGAGGCTCGGGCAACGTGAATCGCGTCGTCGATTTCAAGATGTTCCATTTTCGCCTTTGCCAGACGGGCACGGGCCTCAGCGACCTGGCCGGCGTACAGGACCGGATCGATCCGGGCCAGTATCTGGTCCTTTTTGACCCGGTCGTTATCGTTTGCGAAGACCTCCCGGATATAGCCGGAAATCTGGCTACCGACTTCCACGATGTTCAGCGGGGCCAGCCTTCCCGTGGAGGCGACCACGGCCCTGATGCTCCCCTTGCGGACGGGTGCCGTCCGGTAGGCGACCTGTTCGGTGCGGCCGCCCTTTTGCAGGGTGAGCGCCGCAATCGCCAGGAGAAGCAGAGCACCTGTCGCAACCCACCATTTGGCGCGCTTCATTTGGACGATTCCCCCGGTCGGTTCGATGTCCGGCTGGAAATATGATCGCGTGCGTTTTGCGACATTCTCGACAGAAGATCGTTGGCCGCCTCTTTTTCCCTGGTGGTGAATCCGGACGTGAGAACCTCCGCCCAGTTTTGTACGGTCTGTTTGAGCATCGGCATGATTTCTCGGCCTTTATCCGTAAGAAAGATCCGGTAGGCCCTTTTGTCGTCGAGATTTTTTTCGCGCCGGATATACCCTTCGCGGATGAGGGGTTTGATGCTCTTGGCCACGGTTCCTTTGTCCAAATGGAAGATGAGGCGGATGTGTTCCTGGTTGACACCGTCGCTTAGGTCCAGGGCCCTCAATATGCGAATCTGTCCGGACCCGATGTTCAGGTGGGCCAGTTCCCGGTCGAAGTATATCTGACCGCACCGGCTGATCATGGAAACGAACCTGTTGAAGGTGAGTTGGTTCTCTTTGGTCATGGGGGGCTCCTTGGTCATATGGTTGGGTAGCCAACTAATTAATGCGAAATAGTTGGCTTGTCAACTAAAAAAATTCCTTGGCGGATTTGCCGGTGGCAGGAAGGGGGCGGAGTCAGATTCCCCATGGATCGGTGGCGGGAAAAAAAATGACGGGTGCGGTTGCTCGGGGCGTTAACCCTGACATTAAAGAAACGGAATCGGTTTGCCGGTACGGTAGGCCAGGGCCTGGCAGGTGGCGATCAGGTTGTCGTTCTCGTCGGTGACGGTGATGTCGTAGCCGGCGGTCTTTCGGGTCTGGCTCACCCGGCGGGCTTCGGCCTTCAGGCGGGTTGCGGTTTGGGGGCTGGTCACGTAGTTGACATTGACGTTCAGGGCCACGGTAATGGTGCCGTCGGCCTGGCAGGCGGCCTCAAATGCCTCATCGATCAGGGCGAATACGGCGCCTCCATGGGCGCGGCGGTAGATATTGCCCATGGTTTCCGGCCTGTATTGCATCTCCACCAACGCATACCCGTCGGCCAGTTCCAGCAATCGCATGCCCAGGCGTTGGGCAAAGGGTTCGTTTTCGACAGCCCTGTAAATGGCGTCATGGATGGTTTTGTCCATGGTTTCTCTTTCCCGTTCGGTTAGTTTTCATTCATTAACCACGAAGAGCACGAAGCACACGAAGTTGAAATCATAACATATTATTATAACCCTTCGTGCTCTTCGTGTCCTTCGTGGTAAAAAATGAAGCTTTTCTGATACTTCAAATTTCAAGCATCCATAGGCAGACCCTTCCTGGGGTAAACCATACCCTGATCCTCTGAACCATAATCCCCCGCACCCTAACAGAGAGACCGAAACCGGGAAAATTGAAACCGGGTTTCCGGCCCCCCACATGGACGTCAAGGATCCCGGTCTACCAGTGTCTGTAACCGTTTTGCCGATGTCTGTGTTTCGGCGATGATATGGGCCGTCTTGGGGGCGTCCAGGCCGGCGGAAAAGCCGACCGCCCAGACCGCCATGGGCAGTGCGCCGCGGTTGTCCAGACCCACGGCAACGGCCTTGACCCCGGCCAGGTATTCTTCGTCGTCCAATGCGTATCCGTTCTTTCGAACCCTATGAAGTTCTCGGAGATAGGCGTCTTCATCGGTCTCCGACCGCGGTGTGAAACGTGGCAGGCCGATCCGGTGGATTTGCTCTCTGGCTCGGGTTTCGTCCATGCGGGCCAAAAAAACCTTGCCCACCGCGCCGGCCAGCAAGGGGATGACCGTGCCCGGGGGGGAGGATATCTTGAAGGGTTTGTCGGCTTCGGCGGTGGCCACGATGACCCCCCTGGAGCAGCTCATGACCCCGAGGAAAACCGTCTCGCCGATACGATCCCGCAGATTGTCGAGAAGAGGCTGCACTTTTGCAGCGATGCGGAAATAATTCCAACGTTTCAGGGACAGATCGGCCAGGGACGGTCCGAGAAGGAGTTTTTTCCCCTCCAGATCGTGTTCCAGGGCGCCTTCGGCCAGCAGGGCTCCCACCAGTCCGTGGGTGGTTCCCTTGCTGAAGCCCAGGGACTGGGCCAGTTCGCTGAGCCCCAGGGGCGTCTGGGCATCGGCCACGGCACGCATCAGCGCAAAGGCCTTGCGTACCGCCGGTGCCTGGTACCCGGATTCTTTTGGGATTGTTGGATGCATTTTTCAGGTTCTAAGGGTTGAGAAGGATTGCCGGACAATAGTTCTCCATAGTGAACGGTGTCTATGTAGCTACTTGAATTGGATCCGCCTGTCAAGTGGATGGGGGATTGTTCTAATGATATTATAATAACAATCTTAAGGCAGAAAACTTTCCGGACAAAAAGATTTTTTGTTGACACGCCCATGGTGCATGATAGAATCAGTTTCGTTCATTATAAAGAACTTTCATAGACGCCTCAGGAGGTCCGTGAATGAAGCGGGTGCCGGTACAGGATGCGGTCGGAATGGTTTTGGGCCACGATATTACCCGGATTGTTCCCGGCAAGTTCAAGGGGCCGGCCTTTAAAAAAGGGCAGGTGATTGCCGCCGGCGACATACCCAGGCTGCTTGAGATCGGCAAGGAACACGTCTTTGCCTTTGCTCTGAAGGACGGCACCGTTCATGAGGACGATGCCGCCCTGCGTATCGCCCGGGCCGCGGCCGGGCCGGGCCTGACCCTGACCGAACCGGTGGAAGGAAAGGTCAATCTGGTGGCATCCCAGGCCGGTCTTCTCAAGGTCCGCACGGAACCCCTCTACCGGCTTAACGCCATCGAAGACGTCATGTTCGCCACCCTGCACAACAACCGGCCCGTGAATCCCCAAACCCCTGTGGCAGGAACCCGCGTCATTCCCCTGACGGTTGGCGAAGAGACGGTCGCCGCGGCCGAAGCGGTCTGCGGAAGCGATTTTCCGCTGATCGAGGTCAAGCCTTTTGTCTCCTGCAAGGTCGGTATTGTTACCACCGGAAGCGAGGTCTATCACGGTCGGATCGAGGACCGATTCGGCCCGGTCTTGCATGGGAAATTCGCCGAACTGGGAAGTACGGTGATGCGACAAGTCTTTGTTTCCGATGACGTGGACATGACGGCCAGCGCCATTTGCAGTCTCCTGGAAGAAGGCTCCCAGCTTATCGCCGTCACCGGCGGCATGTCGGTGGATCCCGACGACCAGACGCCGGCCGGCATAAGGGCGGCCGGAGGCAACGTGGTTACCTACGGCGCGCCGGTGCTTCCCGGGGCCATGTTCATGCTGGCCTACATGGGTGACGTGCCGGTGGTGGGCCTGCCGGGTTGCGTCATGTACTATCGCACCAGCATCTTCGACCTGACCGTTCCCAGACTTCTAACTGGTGAGCGGCTGACCCGGGCCGACATCATCACCATGGGGCACGGCGGGTTTTGCAGCGGCTGCGACCCCTGCCGCTACCCTGCCTGTGCATTCGGCAAGGGGGGATGACCCAGACCATGGACGATCTGATTCAGGAGATTCTCCGACTGGCTGAAGAAGGCCAGCGCTGCGTTCTGGCCACCATTTTGACCCACGATGGATCGACCCCCCGCACGGCCGGCGCCCGTATGGTGATTCGCCCGGACGGCAGCATTTTCGGCACCATCGGCGGCGGGCGTCTGGAGGCGGAGGTCATGGCAGCCGCGCCGGCCCTGCTGGCAACCGGGCAGGACCGGATGGTCGCCTTTGATCTGGGCGCAACGGAAACGGCCGAGTCCATGGACATGATTTGTGGCGGCCGGATGACCGTCCTGATGGAGCGGATCGGCAAAGACGCCGGTCTGCCTGATTTCAATGCCCTTTCCCAAGGGCTTAAGGCGGGCACCAAAGGATGGCTGGTCCGGCGGATCGTTTCAGGGGAAGGGGCCGGGTGTCGTGTTGAGCGTTTCTGGCTTTCCGACAAAGCCCCCTTGCCGCCTGAGCTATCCCTGCCGCCCGCTTTGACCGATGCCCTTGGCCGGGAGAGGCGATCGTCCCGGGGGCCGGTTCACCTGGACATCGCCGGGGAGGCATTTTGGGCCGAACCGGTCTGTGTCCCCGCCACCTTGCTGATCCTCGGGGCCGGTCATGTTTCCCTCCAGGTCGCGAATCTGGCCGGACAGGTCGATTTTCGAACCGTGGTCATGGACGACCGCGAGGATTTTGCCAATCGCCAGCGGTTTCCTTTGGCCGACGAGGTGCGGGTGATCGCCGATTTCGACTTCGCCCTGGATGGTGTGGATGTTACCGCCGACAGTTTTGTGGTGATCGTCACCCGGGGCCATCACCACGACCAGACCGTCCTGGCCCAGGCCCTGAAGACCCCGGCCGGTTATATCGGTATGATCGGCAGCCGGAAAAAACGGGATACGATTTACCGGAACCTGCGCGCCGAAGGGTTCTCCGATGACGACCTGGCAAGGGTTCACAGCCCCATCGGCCTGGCCATCGGGGCTGAGACACCTGAAGAGATCGCCGTGAGCATCGTCGCCGAACTCATTGCCGTGCGGGCTGAAAAAGAACGCCATAGGCCAAAATTCGTTACTTGAGATAGGCACCCATAGACGTTTCCAATCCCAAAAAATGCCATTGATGGATGGAAAATAACCCCGGGAACCAAGGAGAAGCCCCATGCTGTTACCCAAATTTGATTTCCATGCGCCGGTTTCGCTCCAGGAGGCCAGCGAGATTCTCGCTGCCCATGGAGACCGGGCCAAGGTGATCGCCGGCGGCACCGATCTGATGGTCAACCTAAAGAGAAAGGTGGTCTGCCCCGAGCATTTGGTGAGCCTGGCCCGCATCGAATCCCTGAAAACCCTTACCGGTGAAAACGGATCGGTGCGAATCGGTGCCTATGTGACCGTGGACGAACTGGCTGTCTCGGAAACGGTTTGTGGGACCATCGGCGCGCTGGCTGCCGGTGCCCGGGCCCTGGGCACGCCGTTGATTCGAAACCGGGCCACCATCGGCGGCAATCTCGGGTCCGCCCGCCCGGCGGCCGACCTGCCCCCTTCGCTCATGGCCTACGGGGCATCGGTGGTCTTGATGGGGTCGGAGACGGAGCGGACCGTGTTGCTGGATGATTTTTTCAAGGGCCCCGGACTCACGGTGGTAAAGCCCGGGGAATGCATCACCGAAATCCGGGTGCCCAAACCGCCCGAGGGCGCCGGGGCCGGTTATATCAACCTCGGGGTTCGAAAATCCCAGGACTGCAACATCGTCAATGTGGCCTCCTACCTGGCCTTAAACGGTGACGGCTCCATTGCCGAGGCCCGCGTGGTCATGGGCTCGGTGGGGCCGACGCCCCTTCACGCAACGTCGGCCGAAGCGCTGCTCAAGGGAGAATTCCCCGATGAAGCCCTGTTTGCCCGCGCCGGCGAGGCTGCGGCCGGCGACAGCACGCCGATTCTCGACTTCCGCGGCTCGGCCCAGTACCGCAGGGACATGGTGGCGGTTTTGGCCAGGCGGACACTGGCCCTGGCATTGAAGGAAGCTCATAGCTCATAGCTGATGGTAGATGGTCGAAAACAAGAAACCCATTTTTCTATGGCTTACAGCTTGGAGTTACAGTTCATAAAGGAGGGAGACCATGAAACGCCTGATCTGCCTGACGATCAATGACAAACAGCATGAAATCGCCGTTGAAACCAATGAAACCCTGACCGATCTGCTGAGATACCGACTCGGTTTGACCGGCACCAAGAAAGGGTGCGAACTGGGCGACTGTGGGGCCTGTACGGTGATCCTGGACGGCAAGCCGGTCAATTCCTGCCTGGTGCTGGCGGTTCAGGCCGACGGCAGCCGCATCACCACCATCGAGGGCCTTGAGGACGAAAAGGGACTGCATCCGCTTCAACAGTCCTTTGTGGACAAGGGGGCCATCCAGTGCGGGTTTTGTTCACCGGGAATGATCCTTTCGGCCAAGGCCCTGCTGGACCGGCGCCCCGATCCCGACGACGGCGAGATCCGGCGGGCCATTTCGGGCAACCTGTGCCGATGCACCGGTTACCAGAAGATCATCGAAGCCGTTAAAACAGTTGAAAGCTCATAGCCGGTAGCTGATAGCTGATGGTTGAAGGATAAGATCCTTAATTTCTATGAGCTTCAAGCTAAGAGCCAGGAGCTCAAACAAGGAGTGAAAAAATGAGCCGTTTCGACGTGATCAATTCCCGGGCCAACCGGCTGGATACACCGGACAAGGCCACGGGTCGCGCCGTTTTTGTCGACGACATCGTCAAACCGGGGATGCTTTTCGGCGCCCTGTTGCAGAGCCCGCTGCCCCATGCCCGGATTGTCAACATCGATACCTCCGCTGCCCAGCGCCTGCCCGGTGTGCGTGCCGTGGTGACGGCCAAGGAGGCCGGCACGGTCAAATACGGGGTCAGCCCGGCCCGGTACGATGAAACCCTGTTTTGTGTGGACAAGGTCCGGTATGTGGGTGACGAGATTGCTGCCGTGGCGGCCGTGGACCTGGAAACCGCCCTGGCGGCCGTGGCCCTGATCCGGGTGGACTATGAAGAGTTGCCGGCGGTCTTTACCGTCGAAGAGGCCATGGCCGAGGGGGCGCCGCTGCTCCACGACGAATATCCCGGAAATATCTGCGCCGAAGTTCACCAGGAATTCGGTGACGTGGAAGCTGCCTTTGCCGAATGCGATCTGATCAAAACCACGGTCTTTCGCAACAAGCGCCAGGATGCGGCCTTTATCGAGCCCCAGGGATGCATTGCCGATTATGACCTTTCAGGCCGCCTGACCCTGACCAGCTCCACCCAGGTTCCCCACTATGTCCAGCGCACCGTGGCCATGGTGCTGGGGCTTGATGTGGGCCGGGTCCGGGTCATCAAGCCCTATGTGGGAGCCGGCTTCGGTATCAAGGCCGCGGCCAACCCCATGGAACTGGCCGCCTCTCTTCTCTCCATGCGGACGGGGAGGCCGGTGAAAATGAACTATACCCGGGAGCAGGTTTTCATGTTCGGCCGGGCGAGGCACGGTTTTGTCCACAAGATGACCACCGGCGCCAAAAAAGACGGTACCCTTTTGGCCTTGGCGCACGAATGCCAACTTGATGGCGGCGCTTACTCGAGCTTCGGCATCGCCACGGTCTACTACGCCGGATCGCTCCTGGGGGGACCCTATCGGCTGCCCAATATGAAGTACGACGGGTACCGGGTTTACAACAACAAACCGGCCTGTGGTGCCCAGCGCGGCCACGGCGGGGTGGTGGCCCGGGCTGCCTGGGAACAGCAGCTTGACATGATCGCCGAAGAACTCTCCATCGATCCGGTCGAACTGCGACTGAAGAATATGATGGTGGCCGGAGACGTCACCTGCAACGATCTGAACATGAGCAGCCTCGGCATGCGCGAATGCCTTGAAGCGGTGCGGGACGGTTCTGACTGGCAGAAAAAGAAGGGAAAGCTTCCCGCAGGCAAGGGGATCGGGCTGGCCTGCGGCTTTTTCGTTTCCGGTGCCGGCTACCCCATTTACCGCTCGGACACCTTTCACGGCACCGTGATGATCAAGCTCACCGAAGACGGGGGCACGGCCCTGGTTTACACCGCTTCGGCCGAGATCGGCCAGGGCTCGGACACCACCTTTGCCATGATCGCCGCCGAGGCGTTAGGGGTTCCGCTTTCCATGGTCCGGCTGGCCTCGGGGGATACCGACATGGGGGTCGATCTGGGGGCCTACTCCAGTCGCCAGACCCTGATGACCGGGCATGCCACCAAGGAGGCGGCAGAAGATGTCAGGCGCCAGGTGCTGGAGGTGCTTTCCGAGGAACTGGGAGTGCCGGTTGCCGACATGGACATTAAAAAAGGCGTCATTGTCTTTACCGATCCCGATGTGGATTTTTCCGCCCTTCGTACGCGCTACATCAAGGAGCACCGGGGCTGGACCGACAACCCGGGCGACGGTCCCCTGACCTTCAACGAGGCCTCACGCATGGCCTATTTGTCCCGGGGGTCCATCGTGGGCACCGGAAAGTACAAACCCCACGCCCTGGGCGGTAAGTTCAAGGGAGCCACCGTTGGCACCTCGCCGGCCTACGGGTGCAGTGCCCAGGTGGTGGAGGTGAGTGTGGACATGGAGACGGGTCATGTCACCATCGACCAGATCATCGATGCCCACGACTGCGGCCGGGCCATCAACCGGACCTCGGTGGAAGGCCAGATGGAAGGGTCCATCTCCATGGGGATGGGCGAGGCCATGTTCGAGGAGGTCAAGTTCGACAACCGGGGCCGGGTGATCAATTCGGACCTGGCCGAGTACAAGCTGGTGACGGCCCTGGACATGCCGCCGGTCAACCCCATCATCGTGGAGAGCGACGAACCCAATGGCCCTTTCGGTGCCAAGGAGGTGGGCGAGGGGGCCATCATGCCCACCATCCCGGCCATTTTAAACGCCGTCTACGACGCCATCGGGGTGCGTATCTTCGAACTCCCCCTGACCCCGGAGCGGGTGTATACGGCGATTAAGGAGTATCAGGAGAAACAGCGGGAGAAAGAATGAATTAGGGTTCGAGGGTTTAAGGGGTCGAGGGGTCGAGGGGTCGAGGGTTCAAGGGGTCGAGGGGTCGAGGGGTCGAGGGGTCGAGGGTTCAAGGGTTCGAGGGTTCAAGGGGTCGAGGGGTCGAGGGGTCGAGGGTTCGAGGGTTCAAGGGGTCGAGGGTTCAAGGGGCCAAGGGGGCCAGGTGGGTGTCGGTGGCCTCATAATTCTGGCATTAAACCACCACTTCAAGTGGTGGACCGGAAGAGGTTCCGCTATCGCTACCGTCCCGGCGAGAACGACTAACGTGAATTTCCAATTTCCAATGCTCAATTTCCAATGCTCAAGTGTGGAATCGCACCGCTCTGCCAATTGTTTAAAAGGCTAAAATTGAAAATTGGATATTGGACATTAAACCCTCCTATAGAGGGCCTCCTGAGACCACCCGCTCTGCGGGTGGAGGTTCACTCATTCACTTGAACCCTCGACCTCTTGGATCCTGGAATCCCTGAGAATCGATGTCTTCTGGATCTTTGGGGCTAGTGGGGGCCGATGTTAACCAGCGAAGAAAAACAGCGCTACAGCCGGCAGATGATTATGGCCGAGATCGGCGAGGCCGGCCAGGAGAGACTTGGGGCCGCCCGTGTGCTGGTAGCCGGTTTGGGCGGGCTTGGCTCCATCAGCGCCCTTTACCTGGCCGCTGCCGGTATCGGATGCCTTTGCCTGGTGGACAACGATGCCGTGGCCCTGGAAAACCTCAATCGTCAGCTTCTTCACCACACCCACGACCTGGGTCGGCCCAAGACCGATTCGGCGGCGCAAAAACTTTCGGCCTTAAACCCCTGCTGCCGGATCGAGGCCGTAAGAGAACGGATCACCGCGGAAAACGCCGCCCGCATGGCCGCCGGATGCGACCTGATTCTCGATGCCACGGACAACGCCTCCACCCGGGCCGCATTGAACCGCGCGGCCCTGGAACTGGGAATCCCCTTTGTCTTTGGCGGCGTCAGCGGCATGGACGGCATGGTCACCACCGTCGTCCCCGGCCGCACGCCCTGCCTGGAATGTATTTTTCCCAACCTGGCCGAAACCGATTCGCCGGCGCCGGTTCCGGCGTTGGGCCCGGTGGTGGGCATCATCGCCTCGATCCAGAGCCTGGAAGCAATCAAATGGTTTCTCGGCTTGGAAGAGGACCTGCTGGTCGGAAAACTTCTCTCGATTCAGGGGCGAAGTCTTCGCTTCAGGACCGTTTCCCTGAAACGAAACCCGGCGTGCCCGGCATGCGGGGCAGGGTGACGCGGCTTGGTTCATTCCTGCCGACCAGACATTTTGTTGTAGGAGCGGCTTTCAGCCGCGAAAAATAGAAGCGCGGGGTTGTTTTCGCGGCTGGAAGCCGCTCCTGCCATGGATTCAGCCGCAGAGGAGAAACAGATCATGTTAAAAGCAAATGGGTAATCGAACATGGAGAATGAAACGATCACCATCGTCGTCAACGGTTTCGAAGAAACCGTGCCGGCCGGCGTAACCCTGAGCGGACTTGTCACCCGGTTCAAGGAGGGCGATGGGGACCTCATCGTGGAGCATAACGGCCGGTTCGTTTATCCCAAAGACTATGGGGCCACAACGGTCGTTGCCGGCGACCGGGTCGAGTTCATCAACCCCAATTTCGGGGGGTGAATGATTGAACCGCCGAGGCCGTCGAGCCTACAAAGCAAAGTGTTTATCCTTTCCGATCGAAGCATTCAATTCCCTATTTCGTCAATTGGGCGTAGTCAGAGTAAACTGGCGATGCCGATAGAATCGCCGGCAAATGCCTAAAATTGTGGAGTCGCTTCGCTCCGGCTCTTTTTAAGCTAAGATATGGCAGAATTCCTTAATTCTAGGCACTTTAGGCACTTCAAACTTCAAGCATACGGGACAGCCCCTTCCTCTGGCAAACCAAAGTCTGTTCCTCTGGGCCAGGTTTTTTTACTTGTTTGACAGCGCTTGGGTACTTCTCTATAATCTGGCCGAATATTGATGGTGACGATTTGCGCCACGTCCAACCCGGTTAACTGTGCTTCCCTTTGCGATAAACGGTCTTGAAATTTCCGAAGAGGGCTTGCCCGGCCGTGTGGCTATCGGCCGATGCGAAACCCCGACAGAAAGGGGGACAAAGCCGCCCCCGTGTCCGCCAATTTACCCGCGGGCTGTAACGATGACAGTTTGACGTATCTACTTGACCCTCACCGAGCCACAGGAGATGCGAAGTCATGAAATTGTTATCCAACCTGAAGGGGGATCTGTTCGGCGGCCTGACCGCATCCATCGTTTCCCTGCCCCTGGCCATCGCTTTCGGCGTGGCCGCCTTTGCCCCCCTGGGGCCGGATTTCGTGGCCATGGGCGCCCTGGCCGGGCTCTATGCCGCCATTATCGGCGGAGCCATGGCCAGCATCTTCGGGGGCACACCGGCCCAGATTTCCGGACCCACGGCACCCATGAGCGTGGTGGTCACTTCGGTCATCGTTCGGCTCATGAAGGACCCGGAACTGACGGCATTGGGTGCGGACCCGTCCGAAGTGATCCTTCTCATGGTGGCCGTGACCATTTTGTTTGGCGGCCTGTTCCAGATCGGCCTGGGGCTGGTAGGGGGCGGCAAACTGATCAAATACATCCCTTATCCGGTGGTCTCCGGTTTCATGAACGGCATTGCCGTGATCATTTTCACCGCCCAGCTTCGCCCCCTTTTCGGAGCGGCCAAGTCGACGCATCTGACCGCGCTGTTTTCCGGCCAGATCCCCATGTGCTGTGAAACCGTGATCGTCGGACTGGTAACCGTGGCTGCCACGGTTCTGGGCGGCCGTTATATTCGGGCCTTGCCGGGTGCCCTTTTCGGCCTGGCGGCCGGCATGGGCGCCTTTTTTCTCATCGGCCAATGGACCAGTCCTCACCTGCTGATCCTGGAGGCCAACCCGCTGATCATCGGCCCCATTCCCAGTGCCATTCCCACCCCCAGCCAGGTATTGACTTTTTTTCGGTTGGTGGGGGTTATTTCGCCGGCCAAGTGGGGGCTGATCCTGGTGCCGGCCGCCACCCTCGGTGTGCTGGCCGCCATCGATACCCTGCTGACCTCGGTGGTGGCCGACGTGGTCACCCGGACCAAGCACAACAGCAACCGGGAACTGGTCGGCCAGGGGATCGGTAATGCCGTTTCGGCCCTTTTCGGGGGGCTGCCGGTGGCCGGTTCCACCGTGGTGACCATGTTAAACGTCAACAGTGGCGGCAGGACGCCGCTTTCCGGCATTGCCAAGAGCCTGGTCGTGCTGCTGGTCATGCTGATCCTGGGGAGCTACGTTCAGTGGATTCCCATGAGTGTGCTGGCCGGCATTCTCATCGTTACCGCCGTGAAGATGGTTGACTACCAGAGCATCAATCTGTTCAGGAAGAAGTCGGCCATGGAGAACCTTGTGGTGATCCTTGCCGTGACCGTGATTACGGTCAGCGTCGATTTGATGATCGCCGTGGGCATCGGCCTGGTGATCAGTTCGTTTCTTTTCGTCAAGGAGCAGATCTCCAAGACCATCGTCCGCCGAAAATACACCGGTGATCGGGTCCATTCAAAGAAGGTTCGCAGCCGGGATGAGATGGCCGTGCTTACCGAGCACGGCCATCGCATTTGCGTATACGAATTGAGCGGGTCGCTTTTTTTCGGCACCTGCGACAAGCTTCAGTCCGAGATCGAACAGGATTTGGAGAGCCTGTGCATCATTTTGGATTTCAAACGGGTCACCACCATCGATCTGACCGGTGCCCACTTGATCCGCCAGATCGTGGATCGGGTCCAGGACAACGGCAACCACCTGCTCCTGTCTTATTTTGACATGCCAGGAGACCAGGACAAGGAGAGGATGCGCGTTTTCATGGAGGACCTGGGTATCCCGGACATCGTCGGGAAGGACCGGATTTTCCATGACACCGACCACGCCCTGGAATGGGCCGAGGATCGCCTCGTTGAAACGGTACTCACCGATGCCCGCCACCGAAAAGAGCTGCTGGCCTTAAGAGACCTGACGGTTTTTCAGAATCTCGATGTTGACCAGTTGGAAACGGTGAACCGCTACCTGACCCCATTGACCTTTGCGGCCGAAGAGGTGGTGTTCAAGGAAGGGGAAGTGGGAAACGGTATCTATTTTATTCTCTCGGGTCATGTGAGCGTGATTACCGACAAGGTGGCGTCGGCCGCAGGGTATCGACGCCTGGCCTCGTTTTCAAAGGGGGTATTCTTCGGAGATATGTCCATATTGGAGGACCAGCCCCGATCGGCCACGGTCCGGTGTAATACCGACGCGCGGCTGCTCTTTATGCCCAAGACCGATTTTCAGGACCTGACGGAAAAAGAACCCCTGCTGGCCACCCGCATGCTCATGGGGATCGCCCGGGAGTTGTCCCACCGCCTGCGGTTGACCACCGTCGAGGTGCGGGCCCTGGCCGAATGAGGTGGTGTGGGCGCCATCCATCGAGCTGAAGTGATGGCTTTTGAAAATTCAGTAAATATTTGGCCATGCAAGCTGGGGTAAGGAAAAGAAACCATGGAGACGACAGCATCGGCTACGGTACTGGTGATCGACGACGAACCGAGCATCCTCAGACTTATTCAAAAACGTCTGAAATCATGGAACTATCGGGTCATGACCGCCGAGAGTGGAAAGAGGGCTGTCGAGATCCTGGCCGACGAACAGCCCGGCGTGGTGATCACGGACCTCTTCATGCCGGAAATGGACGGGTTCGAGGTACTCGGGCATATCCAAAGGACGGCGCCGGATCTGCCGGTGATCGTCCTGTCAGGCCAGGGCGCCCTGGGCGATGCCATTCAGGCCCTTCGGCGGGGGGCCTGGGATTACATCTACAAACCCATCGAAGAGATGGCCTTTCTTCGAATGTCCATTGAAAAGGTCCTGGAAAAGGCCCGACTCATCGCGGAGAATCGAAATTACCGGAACCATCTGGAAAGACTGGTGGCACGGAAGAGCGTGGCCCTGGCAGCCAGCGAAAAGCGCTACCGGACTGTGGCCGATTTTACCTACAACTGGGAATTATGGCTCGATCCGGAAGGAAAAATCGAATATATCTCACCATCGTGTGAACGTGTCACCGGTTTTTTTCCAAGAGCGTTCATCGAAGACCCCTCACTGCTTCAAACCATCATCCATCCGGATGATCGCAGTCTTTTTGAAGGCCATCTTCAGAGCAGAGGGATTTGTGGGGGGCCGGACGAAGTCGATTTCCGTATCATTCGGCGCGATGGACAGGTGCGATGGATCGGCCACTCCTGTCAGCCTGTCAATGATAACACCGGGCTCAACCTTGGCAGACGATGCAGCAACAGGGACATCACCTACCGTAAACAGATCGAAACCGATCTTGTTGCCAAACAGAAGGATCTCTTGGAAAAGACCGTCAATCTGGAAAAGGCCAACAAGGCCCTCAAATCCCTTCTGGATCAGCGGGAGACTGAAACGCTCTATCGAGCAGACCATGGTGAACAACCTCAAGCGGTTCGTCTTTCCCTATCTGAATAGCCTGGAGGAACTAAAAATTGGAAAGGAGGCCACGGTTTATCTGGAAATCATTCAGGCCAACATCGAACAGCTCATTTCCCCGGTTTCCAAATCTCTCAGCGGCGCTTATCTCGATTTCACGCCTATGGAAGTGAGGGTGGCCGACCTGATCCGTCAGGGCCAGGCCACCAAATCCATTGCCGCCGTCCTCAATACCTCCACCAGCACCGTGGCCATCCACCGCAACAATATTCGAAGAAAGCTCGGCATCCTCAACCAGAAGGTCAATCTGCGCACATTTCTTAACAGCCTTGTCTGACCTGTCTTTTATTATCTAATTCATATAGATAAAAATTAGATGATTTATTCGTATTAAGCTCATCCCATCCTTCCCGATAACCATTCCAAATACGGACTATATTCTCGGCATGGCCAAGACCGGCGGGGGGTCAAGATTCTGCTTCACATCGACCGTGTGCTGAATGGCGAGAATTTCGAAGCGTTGCAGAAAGCGGCGTAAACGATGTGAACAGTGGTATGGCCACAGCCGAAAAATCGAACGGGATTTTAAACAATGGAGGATGGAAAAATGAACTGGAAAAACATGACCATCGGCAAGAAAATTGCTATCGGATTCGGCATCGTGCTGACCCTGCTGGGTGTGGTCGTCTTGCTCAGCTACATCGGTGTCGGTGGCATCGTGACCAATGCCAGCGAGGTGATCGATGGGAACAAACTTGACGGTAACCTGGCACAGAAGGAAGTGGATCATCTCAACTGGGCCAACCAGGTCAATGCCCTGCTCACTGACGAGCATGTTCACAAACTGGACGTGGAAACCGATGACCACAAGTGCGGCTTCGGTGAGTGGCTCTATGGTGAAGGCCGAAAGCAAGCCGAGGCGATGGTGCCCAGCCTTGCGCCGATTTTGAAAAAGATTGAGGCGCCGCATCGACACCTTCACCAATCGGCTATTAAGATCGGTCAGCTCTACCGGGAAGTCGACGACACCATGGGTAATTTCCTCCGGGAAAAAAAGACCGACCATTTGGCCTGGGCCCACCAGGTCAAAGACGTGTTTGTCGACGAAAGCCTAACCGAAATCAAGGCAGAGACCGATTCCCACAAGTGCGGGCTCGGCGAATGGATGTATTCAGAGGCGGTGACCCGGCTCCGTAGCGAGGACCCTGCCTTTGATGCGGCATGGAAGGCCCTGGAAGGACCCCATGACAAGCTGCACAGCAGCGCCAAAACCATGCAGCAGCATCTGGACAGCGGCGACCGTGCCGGTGCGCGGGTCTTTTACATGGCCACCATCAAACCCTTGGCTTATGAGTGTCTGTCCAAAATCGACGCCCTGCTGGCCTGGCACGACAAACGGGTGGCAGAAGCCCGGCAGGCCGGTGCGGTTTATGCCAAAACGAGTCTGCCGGCACTCAAAGAGGTGCAGGGCCTGCTCAATGACCTTCGCAAGGAAGCCCGCGGGCATATCATGACCGACGCGGTGATGCTCGATGCGGCCCAGGGGACCAAACGGAACGTCACCCTGGTGGGGGCGATTGCCGTCGTGGTCGGTATCGTGCTGGCATTTTTCCTGGCCCGGGGGATTGTTGCCGTGCTGAACCGGATTTCCAACCAGTTGGGAGAGGGAGCCGTCCAGGTCGCCTCGGCTTCCTCCCAGGTTTCCTCGGCCAGCCAGTCCCTGGCCGAGGGTGCCTCGGAGCAGGCGTCTTCTATCGAGGAGACCTCTTCGGCCCTGGAGGAGATGGCTTCCATGACCCGCCAGAACGCCGACAACGCCGACCAGGCCGACAAACTGATGAAAGAGGCCGACAAGGTCGTCACCGACGCCAATGGTGCCATGGACGATCTGACCCAATCCATGGAGGAGATTTCAGAAGCGAGCGATGAGACCTCCAAAATAATCAAGACCATCGACGAGATCGCTTTTCAGACCAATTTGCTGGCATTAAACGCTGCCGTTGAGGCGGCAAGGGCCGGTGAGGCCGGGGCCGGTTTTGCCGTGGTGGCCGACGAGGTGCGAAACCTTGCCATGCGGGCGGCGGATGCTGCCAAGAATACAGCTGCTCTCATCGAAGGGACGGTCAACAAGGTCAAGAGCGGTTCGCAACTGGTTAGCCAGACCAACGCCGCCTTTACCCATGTGGCCGAACAGGTGTCCAAGGTGGGTGAACTGGTCGGCGAGATCTCCGCGGCTTCCCGGGAGCAGTCCCAGGGGATTGAGCAGATCAATTCGGCCGTGACCGAAATGGACAAGGTGGTCCAGAGCAATGCGGCCAGTGCGGAAGAGTCCGCTTCGGCTTCCGAGGAAATGAACGCCCAGGCCGAACAGATGAAAGCCAATGTGGATGACCTGATGCTACTGGTGGGCGGCAATGCCGGAAGCAACCATCGGACCATGGCACCGAAAAACAGACCGGCGAGGCCAGCTGCCAGAAAAACATCGGCTTCCCATCATCCCACAGCGCCGGCGCCAAGGCGAGCGGAAATCACTCCGGAGAGACTCATTCCTTTGGATGATGATGACTTCGCGGATTTCTAAATCGTTGAAATCCCGCCGGGCAACTGAATAGGCAGTGGCCCGGCGGGCATTCGCTGTTTTCCCAGTAGTGACATCGCAATCGTAGAGCGATAAAAACCATGAAATCCAGATTGATCAGAACGACTTGAAAATTCTTTTCTAACGGCAAGGAGATGCCTATGGCACATGGACGATAGCTGACGATCCGCTTCCGTTAGGGTTCTTCCCACCTCATTTTGGCAACCCCGCCAGACCGAAGCCGGCACCCTCCGACCTGGACAGAAAGAGCGACCGGCATCTTTCGGTATAAAGCCTTCCACGCGGAACCTTTGACGGGAGCGGGATCGACACAAAGCCAATCCTTCCAGTAGTGGACCTGGAAAGGTTCTCCCCTCCCTGTGAGAAAAAAACAGCCGTTACAGAACGATTTATGATCGTTGCTCATCGTCTAATTTGAGTAGATAATAATTAGATGATAATTTTGTATAAAGTTATGGATGTCAATTCCGATAAAGTAAATGAATGGTGTTCATTGTGGGTATTCCCATAAAAGGAGGCTGTTAAGATGTTTACGAAAATGAAACTTTCCATGAAGCTGGCCTTTGGTTTCGGCCTGGTACTGGCTGCCCTGATCATTGTGGGGGGAGTTGGTTTTGTCAAGATTTCAGGGGTTCAGGTGGTTGTCGCGGACCTGTCGGGCACCCACGTGCCTCTTTTAAAGGTCGTTTCGGAAGTCGATGTCTCGGCAACGGAACAGGAACTTGCGGCCACCCAGTTCGCCCTTCACAGGGACGCGGCGTTTTTAACCGAGTTCGATGAGTTCGATAAGAAAGTCGACCAGCTATTTAAAGATCTAAAGACCTTGGTTTCGGCTGACCAGGAACTGGTTGACGAAGGCTGGCTGGAACCGATCGAAAAAATGGCTGTCCAGCACGATGTCTTCGTCACCGCCTGCAGGGCATTGATCGATGCCATCAAAGCCGACAAACCGATCGAGGTCTGGGACCCCCTGGCCGATGAGGTCTCCAAGCAATCCGAGGCCCTGATGGTTCACATCGACGGCTTTCTGGATTTGAATGACAAAGAGTCCCAGGCTGTTGCGACCCTTGCGGACAATGCGGCCACTTCGGCTGAGGTCATTATCGCAACTGTGGGCACCGTTGCCGTTTTTGTGGGGATTTTGATCGCCTTTTTTATCGGCCGAAGCATCACCCGGCCCATCAACCGGGTCATCGAGGGATTGAATGAAGGCGCCGAGCAGATCACCGAGGCATCCGGACAGGTGTCATCGGCGAGCCAGTCCCTGGCCGAAGGTTCCAGCGAGCAGGCCGCGTCCATTGAGGAAACATCCTCGTCACTGGAAGAGATGGCGTCGATGACCAAACAAAACGCCGACAATGCCGGTCAGGCCGACCACCTCATGAAGGAAGCCAACCAGGTCGTGACCAGTGCCAACCAGTCCATGGCCGAACTGATCGGGTCCATGGACGAAATTTCCAAGGCCAGCGAAGAGACCTCCAAGATCATCAAAACCATCGATGAGATCGCTTTCCAGACCAATCTGCTGGCCTTAAACGCCGCTGTCGAAGCGGCCCGGGCCGGCGAGGCGGGCGCCGGATTTGCCGTGGTGGCCGACGAGGTCAGAAACCTGGCCATGCGGGCGGCCGACGCGGCCAAAAACACCGCGGCCTTGATCGAAGGCACGGTCAAAAAGGTCAAGGACGGTTCCGAACTGGTGGATCGAACCAACCAGGCCTTCGGGCAGGTATCGGAAAGTTCATCCAAGGTCGGTGAACTGGTCAGTGAGATTGCCGCGGCCTCCACCGAGCAGGCCCAGGGAATCGGGCAGATCAACCAGGCGGTCACGGAGATGGACAAGGTCGTCCAGCAAAATGCCGCCAATGCCGAGGAATCGGCTTCGGCTTCAGAAGAATTGAACGCCCAGGCCGTGCACATGAAGAGCTTTGTCGATGACCTGGTTGCCTTGGTGGGGAGCAACGCAACCAACGCGGCCGCGGCCCCCACAGCCAGAATCAGGCCACGGTCGGATACCGTGCATGGTACCGTTTCCGCTTCCCGTAAACAGAAGATCACCCATCGGGCCCGGGAAATGAAGCCTGAGCAGTTGATACCCATGGATGCTGACGACTTTAAGGATTTCTAAAGGCGAGATCCCGTCGGGCGGCATCATTGACCGTCGCCCGGCGGGATCCTTTCTGTGTTTCTCCAGTCAATTCCAACCCGAATCGTAGATGACGGCCTTCAACGGGACGATTTTTTCGATTCAAAAAATGAAATATTCCCTTAAGTATTTCCTCTCTTTTCCGATACCTCATACAAACACGGGTTTTTAAGTAACAGTCAAAGGATAGTTTTTCGGCTGCGTGGTTGGCCGGCATTTTTCAGCAATTTTCGTGGGGGTTTTTTTTGCCATTCAACGCAGGAGGGACAGGCAAGATGGGCAAGCAAATGACGTTGGGAAAACGGATTGCACTGGGATTTTCATTGGTTGGCGCCATCGCTATTGCATTGGGCGGACTCGGCGTGTGGAACATGCTGGTCGCTAAAAGCGATTCCACCAAACTGGCCACCGAGTATGTTCCGGAAGTCAGGGTGGCCAATGACCTGAGCGGATCGGCCAACCGGTTAATGTACCAGATGCGCGGATACAGCCTGACCGAGGAGGCTGCGTATTACAAACTGGCCCGAAAGGAAATGTCGGCGGTACACAAGCATTTGGAAGAAGCATCGGCCCTGGCGGCCCGGGCCGTGCACCTGGAGGCCCTTAAGGGGCAGGTTGGGCAAGCCGCGGCCGCTGTGAAAGATTACGAAAAGCTCATGGTGAAAATGGAACAGACCATTGCCTCAATGGCGGCCCAACGCGAAAAACTCAACGAAAATGTGGCTTCATATATGGCCAATTGTGAGGCTTTCCTGGCCGGACAAAAAGAAGCCAGTCAGCTGAGCCTGGATGAACGGCAAAAGAAGATCAGTATCGTTACCGCCATTGCGGATCTGGGCACGGCGGTGCGGATGACCACTTTTGCGGCCAAGGCCGATGACGACCCGTTCCTGGTGGAAAAGGCCATCCGGGATCTGGACGGTCTCAAACCGCACATCGAGGCTTTGCGTCCCATCACCCGCGGTCCGAGCAACATCGAACGGATCGACCAGATCGAGGCGACCACGGTTCTTTATGCTCAGGCAATGAGCGGCTATTTAGAGGAAATCGAAAAAGAGAGCGGTGCCAATTCATCGACCATTCGAAAGTACGAAGGGGAAATGGAAACGGCGGCCAACAATTACGTTATCAATTGCAAGGCGTTTCTCGATTCCCAGCAAAAACAATTGGCCAGGGATATTCGTGAGGGCAATGACAAGATCACTCTGGTCAACAGCATTGTTCGGCTGGGCAACGACGCCCAGATCAAAACCCTCGAGTCACAAGTCCAACGGTCGCCGGCCATCCTGGAAGCGGCGCTGGGAAATTTTCCCAAACTCGATGAGAAATATGCGGAACTGCGCAAAATTATCCGTCTGGAAGATGACTTAAAGCGCATCGACGAGACCGAGGCTGCCGGCCGCAATTTTGCCGATGCGATGACCGGATTTCTGGCCGAATGGAAAAAACTTCAGGAGTTGGGTAACCAGAGCGATGCGGCGGGGGAAACCGTTATCGGCGTCTGCAAGGCCACTGCCGAGGACGGCATGACCCAAACGGACCAGATCGCCAAATATGCCATGACTTCCATGGCCAAAGGCTCGGTGGTCATGATGGCGGTTCTGGCCTTCGGCGTCATTCTTGCGGCGCTGGTCGGCTTCTGGATTATCCGGAGCATCACCAGACTGCTCTCCCGCATTATCGAGGGCCTCAACGAAGGGGCCGAACAGGTCGCCTCTTCGGCGGGTCAGGTCTCTTCCTCCAGCCAACAACTGGCAGAGGGGGCATCGGAGCAGGCGGCAGGCATCGAGGAAACCTCTTCCTCCTTGGAAGAAATGGCATCCATGACAAAGCAGAATGCTGACAATGCCCGTCATGCGGATATGCTGATGAAGGACTCAAACCAGGTGGTCGACCAGGCCAACGAATCCATGATCAAACTCAGCCGGTCCATGGGGGAAATCTCCGCAGCGAGTGAGGAGACGTCTAAAATTATCAAGACCATTGATGAAATCGCTTTTCAGACCAATTTGCTGGCCTTAAACGCCGCCGTCGAAGCAGCACGGGCCGGGGAGGCTGGTGCGGGATTCGCCGTGGTGGCCGACGAGGTGAGAAACCTGGCCATGCGAGCCGCCGATGCGGCCAAAAATACCGCCGCACTGATCGAGGGAACGGTGAAAAAGGTCAAGGACGGATCCGAACTGGCCAGTTCAACCAACGCAGCCTTTGGCAAAGTGGCGGAGAGTGCCGGCAAGGTAGCTGAACTGGTCGGAGAGATTGCCGAAGCCTCCAATGAGCAGGCCCAGGGGATCGGCCAGGTGAATACGGCTGTTACCGAGATGGATCGGGTGGTGCAGCAAAATGCAGCCAATGCCGAGGAATCCGCATCGGCATCCGAAGAGATGACAGCCCAGGCCGAGCAGATGAAGGTTATGGTGGGTGAACTCGTCGCGCTGGTCGGTGGAAACAGTTCACATAAAGAAGAGGCCCCAATGCATCAGGACAAAGATCTGGAAAAAGAAGCCTGGGGCCAGCATCCACGGATTGAAGCATCTGGCAGGGAAAATCAAACCAATAGACAGGAAATAGATCCCGCAACGCTGATTCCCCTTGAGGAGGACGACTTCAAGGATTTCTAGGCGGGGGGGCTCTGTCATAAAGCCACCTCCCATAGCGGTGGATCCGGAAAGGCCTGCCGCTGCCGCGAGAGAACGACCAAGTGAATGATCACTTTAGTCACTCCACACTGATATGGGGTCGGTAACCCAGCCCCTTCTAGGGGCAAACCAAAGCCTGGTCCTCTGGGCCAGGATTCTTTACTCTAAATTGGGGGCACGATGCTAAGCATGATTCCCGGATTGAATCGAATGGTCGAGCGGTTCGCCATTGAATCCGTCAAGGATAAAGGAACGGTTCTGGTGGTGGACGACGAGGAGACGGTCCTGAAAATCTGCAAGGGTATGATCGGTGGATTGGGCTATTCGGTTGACACCGCGGCGACCGGAGCCGAAGCCCTGGCCGCGGTCTCCGCTTCCCCAAAGCCCATTGCCCTGGTGCTTCTGGACATGCATCTTCCGGATATGACCCTGGAAGAGGTTGTTTTTGGCCTTCGGAAAATCGACGGGACGATCAGAATCCTTGTTCAAAGTGGCAACCTTTTTTCAGCGAACCCTTTGGATGTAAAAGATCTGGAGATTTGCGGTTGGCTGGGGAAACCCTTCGGTTTCAGCGAACTGGCCGCGAAGCTGGATCAGGTCATGAGCGACGGCGGCCGGGGTTGAAGGAAATGAAGATCCTCATCCAATTGGAACCTTTGACGGGAGCGGGATCGATACTAAGTGCTCGAAACACAATTACTGCGACATATCATGTATTAACCGCAGACACTCGCCGACACCCGCAGACTTTTTTTGAACCGGCCGACCTGGCCGGCCCAAAGAGGTTGCCCTGCGGGGCGCACGCTGTAAAAGGAGCCCTCTTCTTGCTTAGGATCTGCCGAACCCTTCGCGAAGCGAAGTGAATTTGTTGGCGATCAGGTCGATCGCCAACAAGCCTTTTCTTGCCTGCCCGGCGTAGCCTTCAGGCGAAGCGGGGTCTGCGACGGTCTGCGAGCGTCCGCGGTTCATAATGAACCTGGATCTGTTCTTATTTTTTTTGAAAAGTCTCCTTCATCAGTACGGCACAGCACAGGGCGATGGCCGAGGCGACCAGTAGGGCCAGAAGCAGGGCCGTGTAGCCTTCCACCACGGTGCCGCCCGTGGCGGTTTTGGGATACCCGTCGAGAATTTTACCCAAAAGCGGCATGAAAACCGCCCCGCCCAGGAAAGGAAAGAGATTGACCGTCCCCACCGAGGTGCCGGCGATTTCCACGGGAAAGAGCTCCTTGGTGGTGGTGAACCCTAAGACCACCACGGACGAAGCGCAGACCGACAGGACGAAGAAGATCACGTAGAGCATTGGCAGGGGCAGCTTTTCCGGGAAAAAGGTCATCAGCCCCAGTTCCACGGTCAGCACCGCGGTGCAAATCAGGATCGGTTTTTTCCGGCTTTTAAGGATCTTGTCCGACACGAAGCCGAGCAGGGGGCTGCCGACGATCATCCCCCAGGCGATCATGCTCAGAATCGTGCCTGCCTCAGCCCGGCTCAATCCGTAAACATGCATGAGATAGGGTCCGCCCCAGAGGGCGCCGAAGCCGAAGAAAATCCCGCAGTCGCAAAAAAACCAGATGGCCACCGGCCAGAAGTATTTCTCGGAGACCACCCGGCGGGCGCCATCCATCAGGGAAATGGTCTGGGGGGCCGGCGGCGATCCGCCTGTGTCCCGGTCGATTTCAAAAATGGACGGCCAGCCCCGGTCCTGGGGTCGGTCCCGAACCACGATCCAGGCCAGTGCCACAATGGCAAAGGTGAGGCCCCCGATGAGTTGGAAGGACAACCGCCACCCCAAGGTGGCCGTCATTAAGGCCAGCAGCCAGGTGGCTGCCAGCACGCCGGCGCCGCCCACGGCGTTTAAAATTCCAGCCATGGAGGCAAATTCCCGGGGCCTAAACCACTGGGAGAGGATCTTCATGGTGGGGATAAAGACCATGGAGACCCCGAACCCCACGAGAACCCGGCCGGCAAAGGCCACGGTGAGATTGGGGGCCAGGCCGAAGAGGATGCTTCCCACCGAGGCGATCAGCAGGAAGGCGGCCACGGTCTTTCTTGGGCCGATGGAGTCTGCCAGGAGCCCTGCGGGAAACTGCATGGCAGCGTAGCAGTAAAAATAAATCGATCCGAGCAGCCCCATGACGCTGGCCGAGGTGTTGAAATCGCGGACCAGGTCGTTGGCCACCACCGACAGGGACAGGCGGTGGAAATAGACGAACAGATAGGCCAGGGCCAGAATGCCGAAAATGGCCCATCGGTACCGAAGCATTTGCCTGACGTGATCCTTGCGCATGGCTCATCCCCCCGTTGTGTTTCGGAATAGACCTATCATTTACACGGTTTTGCCGCTGTTATAAAGCATGGAATTGCACCAGCAGACCCATTGTCTGAAAAGGCAAAGGGTCGCCTTGGCACCGGCGCGAGGGAATCCCCTTGAGATCGTCACCGTCGCGGGGCCTTTTTCGTTCGGTTGAATCGCTTCGCTCTGCCAGTTTTTTTAAAAGGCTAAAATGGCAGAATACCTTCCTTGAACATTGAGAATTGAAAATTGGATATTGGACATTAAGCCCTCCTATGGAGGGCCTCTTGAGGCACCCGCTCTGGGGGTGGAGGCTCACTTGAAACGCGTCTCCTCTGTGTTTCATTCCGTGACCAGAAACCCTTCGTGGAAGGTCACGATGCCCCGGGGGATGTCCGCGGAAAAGGGCAGGGCAAGGAACACCTCCTGAGGGATGCCTTCGTGAACGAGTTGGGGATAATTCCGGAAACCGAACCGTTTGTAATAATCCGGATCGCCCACCAGGGCGCAGCCTCGGCCGCCCCGGTCTTTCAGCACGGAAAGCCCCGTCTCGACAAGCGATTTGCCGATGCCCTGCTTCTGCCGGCCCGGCAGCACGGAAACCGGTCCGAGGCCGTACCAGTCCGCTGCACTGTCAGCGATGGTTACGGGCAAAAACGCGATATGCCCGACCACGCGCCCATCGATTTCCGCCACCAGTGAAATGGTCAGTGCCCCGGCTTTACCCTAACGTTGCAAAAGCCGGAGGGCTTCAGAGCCAAGGCGCAAAGGGTGAAGTCGTAGTTCTTTTTACTGCGAACCCTTTGCAACGCCGGATCTGGGGTTTTCCGGCTTTCCCGACTTGTCGGGCGTAGCCGTAGGCGAAGACTGAAGGGTAAAAAACAATGGGAAATCATCCTGCATTCTGGAATCAATTGGTGGTGAAATCCATACATTGACTGTTAAACTTGTTTTTATATTGAAATATCTGCGCCTTAACCGCTTTCGTTATGTTTCTTATGCAACGGTAGGGTTTACGCAGTGCACGGATGAAAAATTGCTCGGTCTGGTTGCTGACCGGAAGCGTTTTGAAAGCCGCCATGGTAACATCTGTGATCGCCTCGATGTCGGCGGCAGTTTCTTTTCGGATGGTCATTTCAAACTCCGGTTTGAGTTTAATGCTGCTCACTGTCCGTCAGTGTGAGAACAATTTTGCCAGTGTGCTGTTTTGTGAGAAAATACTTTTGGGCTTCAGCAATTTGGTCCAAAGGAAAGGTCTTGTCTACAACTGGGACAATATCATCTTGCTCTATGCGCCTGACAAGATTAGCAAAAACCCCTTTTTCAAGTACTGTGCATCCGAATAAGCTCAAGTCTTTTAAGTAGAGGGTCCGTATATCAAGCTCAACAAGAGGACCACCTATCGCACCAGCTACTGCATAACGCCCCCCAGACTTGAGCACATCGAGAAGTTCTGGCCACTGTTTACCCCCAACAAGGTCAATGACGACATCAATACTGCTGGTACCGAGAGCTTGAACAAGACTATCTTCTCTTAATAAAACATTATCAGCCCCAAGGTTTAACACATTATTTGACTTGGATTGGTTGGTAATGCCGATAACCTTGGCCTTACGAGCTTTGGCCAGCTGTACCGCAGCCGAACCAACACCACCAGAGGCACCCGTCACTAATACGGTATCATTATTAGTAACGTTTGCTCTAGTTAAGAGGTTTTCAGCAGTGGAATACGAACAGGGAAAGGACGCCAGTTCAACATCACTGAAACTACTTTCAATTTGATAAGCATGACAAGAAGCGACAACTGTGTACTCGGAGAATCCGCCATCACATTCTGAGCCGAAATACCAAGGCTGTTCCAATATTCTACCATGTGCTTCTCTGATACATGGTTCAACGATAATTCTTTCACCTAATCGATTTTTTCTGACTTTATCCCCAATAGCAACAATTCGTCCGCATACATCAGCACCTTGAATCCGAGGGAATTGGATAGCATCACCCGACCAACTCGCATCACTACTTTCTCCAGCACTTTTCGAGTACCATGCTGTTCGAGTGTTGATATCAGTATTATTAACTGCTGCGGCTCGTACCTGAATGAGGACATCGTAGGGTCCATGCCTAGGTACAGGAAGATCATTTCGTATTTCTAATTTATCAAGGCCACCATGTCCTGTTAAGAAGACACCTCGCATCTTTTTTGGTAATTCACTCATGATTTAATTCCTTCCAGAAGTGTATCTGATCGCGATAGGCGTCCAGGCCGGTTTCCATTCCGCATCCCGTGCAGATGACCTTGGCCTTGGCTCACCGGCCATGAATCTCGGCATGGCCTCCGCAGAATATGCATTTCAAATCAGGCATACGATCCTTCCACAGAATGCGCGATGATACCATCGCAAAGAATTCTCGAAATTAACCGCAGACCCCCGCGGACAAAGCCGGACGACCTGTCCGGCACTGTGCAGTCAGGCCCTTCGGGCATAAGAATCAGAGAGGCAATAGGTGTCATACACTATAATTCTTCATCAGAGGGTGAAGGACAATTCCTGACATGAAGAGCATATAAGATCTGGG
>JAEINQ010000070.1 GCA_016342285.1 Desulfobacterales bacterium | reverse complement strand
GGCAGAGGCGAAGGTGACAAAAAAATCAGTCAATGTGGCATAAGTAAATGCGACAACTATCTTGACAGACACCGGGTGGCATACCCCAGGACCGGTGACCCGTAGGCCGATGCCCGGTCCCATCGGAAATATTTTCGGTCCCCGACGATGTGGATGGTGACATCCCGGAGTTTGACGATTTCATGCAGTTTGGAGGGTTTGTAGATCTTGGAAAACCCGCGCTGCATCTCTTTGAAACCGATCTTGCGGTAATCGGTGGCCACGGCAAAAAAGCCCGTGGTGAAAACCGAAAAAAACAGCAAGGAGAGAAAGATCAGGACGTTATTCCGCTTTTGCCAGCACATTGGGTCTACCGCCTCGAATCGAAAGGATAATGGGTGTCATCGCCCCCCCCCCGGGGCTGCCATCGGTCAATGTTTTCCTGGGCGGCCGCCGTTGGGACAAAGGACAGGGGTTCAGCTCGCATCCCTTGCCTGTTGCACCATGCATGGCCGTGGTCGGAAAAGGGCACGGCTTTAAGCCCTCGCACACGCAAGTGCTTGACTCCGGTGATCAGAGACCAATTCGAGATAGGATTTCAGGATACTCCAGAAAGATAGACGAGCACAACCATACATTACAGACACTTAGCCCTTTGGTATTGTTCGCCATAAAATCTTGGTAAAGGCAACCAAAAGGGTGTCGAAAATAAGTTCTGCCGTTGCGACGAGAAAACGGCCAAGGGAATTCCCAGTCTTTATTCCTTGGCCGCTATCGCCTCGGCCGTCTTTTCTTACCTGTCCGTCGCCTTGACCAGGCGGACATTGCCTTGCTTGTCCTTTCTAAGAACAACCTTCGGAGCCGTATCGGTCTGATTAAACCCGTAGTAGAAGGCCTTGGGCCTTTCGGCGCTGGCCAGAGTTGAGCCATTGTTTTTGAAATAGGCGAGATCCGCTAGGGTTTCCTCGGCCGAGATATGCAAGGCATTTCCGGCCATGGCCACCCGGATGGGTGAAAGAATGCTCTGGGCAAAGGCGTTGAACCGCTGAATTTCGCCCTGGGTGACTTTTTTGAACGTGAGGGTCGGGGTGATGCCGTCGTCGGTGGTGAACTTCAGCCATCCCGAACCGGGGGCAAGGGCGACCAACTCAAGTTTTTCACCAAAATATTTCGGCACGTTTGGGGCGATTTCCAGTTTCGTGACGCGTCCCTCGCGATTGTGGTGCAAAGCGGCCTTCGGTGATAATCGATCCAGGGTCGAGGGCTTTTCGTAGCCTTCCGGTCTGGTGTGTGTAGACGGTTCCACTTGCCGACTTTCCCAGTAACTGATGGAAAAGATGCTGCCACAAATCACACAAATATAAGCTGTAAGAACCATTCCTGTTTTTTTCATTTTGTGCTCTCCCCTGTGAGGGTGATCAATGCCATACATATGGTAAGATTCTGGAGAAATATCACGAAAAGTTATTGAGGCCTATCCATTACCTCTGCAATAACAGGCTCCGGCAATGGTCGAGGCAGAATGATCGTACCCAGGCCATCCCCTCCACCGACCTCACATCCCCGTTCGCGATGGCTTTCCCTTGTTCCGGTCCGGTTCGCAGATTGTTGCGGCGAACCCTTGCCGGAAACCACTCATGCCTATTCATAGCAAGATTGGTTCCATTGGCTGAAACAACGCCGGAAGGATTTCCAACTATTTGGATTGATAACAAATTAACTGGTTTTTAAGGTTGGACGGAAGGTTGCACGCGGTGACGGAAATGGCATGGGGAAAAGATGAAAATGTGAAGAAGCGTGTGGTTTCAATAGGAAAATTATTTTATTTCATATAGTTGCATGAAGTTCGACGGCGGATTCGGCCGGATGACAGAAATGTCGCAGGGAGGGCGGAAAAGAAAATTCTAAATTCCAAGCACCAAAATACAAATAAATTCCAAATCCCGAGCACCAAACTCCAAGGAAGCTCCAAAACACACACTCCAAGTTCCCAAAGTGGGTTCTTGTTTGTCATTTTGAATTTGGGTTTTGGGATTTATTTGAAATTTGTGATTTGGAGCTTGTAATTTGCCCCTTGGGCCATTGGCCTTTCTCCCCTTTGTTCATTGTGATTTGTCATTCGGAACTTCAACGCCCCCTCCACCAGGGAGCAATCCGGCCCACTGGGGATTCTCACGCATCTCATGCCAGGCGTCGCTGAAGCTGGCCGTCAACGGGCATTTTCAGCGGTATGTGACCGCCCAAAGAATCGAGGGAATGATTGATCTGATCACCGATTAGACGTCATTTTCACACATCTGCGAGAGCCCTGCAGGACGCGTTTCCTGCGGGGCTTTTGTATTGGAGGGGGGCATTGCGACCAAAGAACAAAAGGCCCAACACGAGGACACAGAGGCTCTCAGGGACATCCTCAAGCGTGTCTTGGGGGCAGAAAGTTTCTCCTCGATTGCGGCAATTATACAACTTTCTGCCACAACTTGGGAAACGACATCACGATACGCAATGGCAAAAAAAATGAGAATTGTTTGCAGCCTGTGCGGCTATTGACCTACAATATAGAACGGAGGTGGACAATGTGCGACTTTGATGATGATTTCGGTGATTACGACGATGGCGGCTTCGGTGACGACGGCAGCATAGAGGATGACTCGGTTGATGAGGGGGAGTTCTGCGAGGATATGCCAGGCGACGATACAGAAGGCCTTGGCGATCTGGAGGATAAAATGGGCGGATCTGAGGCGAATGAACCGGATGAGATCACCTCCGGGGATGCCTTTTTCCTCGGCAGCGCCATGGGATGGGCCTACGAGGAAGGCCGGGAGGAGGCTGAGCGTCGGAGGTTGATCAAAAAGGAGTGGCACAAATCCAAGAAAAATGAGTAGATGGGACAATGCTTGAGCAATAAAACGGGCCGATGGGAATGGTGTTCCGGCGCGGAATGCCATTCCTAAGGTGCTATATTACAATGATTCTGGAATATTAGCGGGGATGGCAAACAGTCCTCGGATGGAACCGGCTCCCCTGTGACCAGGAACTTGATCAGCTTTGATTATTTTATTCATGTCCCGAGAAAGGGCGGTAAGGCAGTCAAGAGTTCTGTGGAGACCTGTAGGGGCGGGGTGTTATGCAGAAATCATATATACACGTTATGTAAGAATAGTACAATTCAATCCAGGATGAGGTTTGAATGTGAACATCTTTGTCAGTTCAACATATCGAGATCTTTCAAACCACAGAGAAATTCTTCGCGTTGCCATTGAAACAAGTGGTTACCGTTTCAAGGGAATGGAGCATTTCGCAGCGCAGCAGACTCCTCCCTTAGACGTATGCCTCAATGAGATAGGAGAGTGTGAGGTCTATATTGGTATTATTGGCCGTTTATATGGGTCATGCCCGCCTGAAAGAGTCAGATCATATACCGAATTGGAGTATATAAGGGCTAGGGAATTAAGTAAATACATAATCGTTTTATTCATTGGAGATGGTGCACAAATAACCATTGGTCAAATTGAACAAAATCCTGAAAAAATAGAAAGGCTAAATCGATTTCGCGAACGGTTGCGGCAAAGGCATACTGTAGACACCTTTAACGATGAGCATGAAGCGGCGTGGAAAATACTTGCGGCCTTAAGGAATTATGAAATCAGGTTAAGAGAGGAACAGCAAGGTGTAGGAGGTATTGAAGAATGAAAAGAAGATCATCGAACATATACAAGCTGATCCCCTCTAAACAATCCCGGTCTAATTCGACAGCACCAATGTCATTTATACCTGCAATACCGGTAAGGTTGAAGGCTGATCAGGATAGACTTCAATATGCACTTATAGATACCACTGCAGAAATATCTGTGATTGATGAATCTATTTTAAAAAATATGGATTCTAAATCTAAGCCTTACAGTTACGCTAACGTCCAAGGTGTTACCGGCATAATTGCTAAGCTTAAAATTATATACATGGAACTTATAGTTTGTACCCCTATAGGAGAACCATGGTTAGCATTTCATAACGTTCCTTTTGTCGTTACGAAAACCAAACCTATTGACAGGCCAGGTATGTTGATCGGTTATGATTCAGCCCTGTCAAACTTGCGATTGTCGTTAGATTTTCCTCGCAAGGAGCTACGGATATCGGCCCCTATTGATTTTGAACTTCTTTCTGAAAAAAGTTCGAAACAATATTTGCCATCTTCCATAATCGAAGCAGAGAACCTTATCCGTATGGGTAGCTACCGAGCAGCGCTTCCAATGATAATATCGGCTCTTGAAGAAGTTTTAAGTTCTAAGATCGCTGAAAATAATCATAGGAGTCCGATCAGTTATTTGATGAATCAAAATTGGTTATCAAATAGAATGAAAGGTGAGTTGAAGAAAGCAATAGACTTAAGAAACCACGCGGTCCATGGATTTGATCTAATCCCAATAAAGAAAAAGGAGGCTCAAAGTGCAATGCGCACAATAAAGACAATAATCGCCCAAATTCAAGGTATAAATACATAACAAGGGCAATTAACCAGTCGCCAAAATGAGCGGCGCTGGTTATCGCCAACGTCATGTAATTGAACCTTTTTAATGGAGAGCAACATGAATGCTACTGAAATAGCAGCGTGGTGGGGTGCTTTGATAGCAACAATGGTGCTTGTTTGGGATGTGTATAAATGGAAAAGAATTGGTCCGATTATTAATGTCTCTGCATCACCTGATATGCAGACTTATGGGGGTATATCTGATGGTGAGGATGATAAAGAATTTGTTGCTGTTGAAGTCACAAACACAGGCGATAGGAAAACTACGCTTACGCATTTAGTTGGATTCCAATATGCAAATAGATTTCAACGGTTGCTAAAAAAGAGAAACGAGGCATTTATAGTGACGAACCCAGCTTTTTCCACAACTCTGCCTTACGTCTTGGATCCAGGAGAACGATGGGTAGGAGGCATTGAACAGAATAAGAACTTAGAAGATTTAAGTAGGAATGGCTTCCTGTATTGTGGGGTCTATCATTCTAGTGGGAAAAAGCCTGTATTACAAAGAGTAATCGTAAGGGAGAGAAAAGTCACATAAAGGGCTGGACAAGGATGCGGGAAAACCACCGCGCACCAGTCAATACCGGGCGGTACCAAAATACGCCTATGAAAAGGCAGTATTCCGATGCCGGCCATGCCAAGGGACACTATTACCATCCTCGGAGTCTGAACCCAGAGCAATCCGGATCGACCTTGATTTCGGTTACAGGTTCTGGCATAGTGGGGAATATATGCTCCATTCTTATAGAAACCTTGTAATTCCGGAATATTGTCGGGATTGGCAAATAGTGCTCGGATGGAACCGGCTCCCCTCTGACCAAGACTTTGGTCAGCTATGATGATTTTATTTGCAGGGTGTTATGCCGCGATCGTGACGATCAGGGGTGTTACAAAGAAACCATCTAATCAATGTTGGGCTATATATAACAAAACTATGAGATTTGCTAAGCGCAACCATTATAATCCTTGTTTCTGGACTGCGCTCTGGAACGAAGCCTATTACGCAATGGCTGCTAAGAATAGCACAAAACCCTTATCTCCACGCGAGCAAGTAGTCTACGCTCTAAATGTAAAATCAAGGAAAATCCGAAAATCCAAAGTTGATGATGTACACTACGATAAAAATCTTGGGGTTGCGGAGATATCAAAAGAAGCTGCAGAAGAATTTGCGAAAAAATATCACCCCGATCAATATGAAACATTTCTTTTAGCTAATGAAAACGCAGAATATCCAGTTTACATAGACTTTGAGCAGATACTTTCTGAATTGGAAAAGCTGCCGCCATACAAAGTGCTGCTCCAGGTTGCCCAAAAAGGTCGAATCGAATCAGCGGAAGAAAAGGCTCATCTTGGTTGTTTTGTAGTTATTCAGAACATTCGTAGCCACGCGATTATGAATGCAATGATTCAACTTCACGAAAAAGAATACAAGTTTGAGCACTTTGTAACCTTAAAATGGATGTTGGGTGACACTGATTTCCTTTTTTCACTTGTTTATCCAATTGTTACATGCCGGTGGACTCTATTCGGGGTAAACGAACATCTGTTCCCTTTATGCGATTCACCAATACTTATAAAGCCTAAAAGTATTATGGTTGCCCTCTCCCCAAGGTTGCTTTTAGAAATTGAACGGGAAGTTCCAGCTCGCGAGGGTGAATGGCGCTTGCGGCGAACAATTAATACCAGCAAACTTAATGAATTCAGGCGTCGAACTATAGGAAACACTTTTCGAGAAATTATTGGAAACGAAAAGACCTTAAAAAAATGGAAGGATACACGAGCATTTAGAGAACGTGTTTCCATAATGAGTAATCTCAAGAATTATAATACATTAGTACGCATAAAAGGCAATAGAGAGCTTTGGCATATCAATGCTTATAGCAATCAATAAGGGAGGCTGCACCCAACAAGGCTTTTGCAGCGGAGCGCAAAAAACCACGCCCGCTGAAAAGCAACTTTATAACCCAATAGGTAAATATTCATGAAGAAGCAAACTTATTTCCATATTGACTCAGATCAGCAAATTTCAATTGAAGAATTAAAGAATGAGGACAAGGAGTTTCAAATTGAAGTAATGAAAGAATGGTTTTCTCGGTTTTTCGAAAATCCAGTCGAAAGTACACCCTATGAGACCAAAGAGGGCGGATATCAATATATATGGGGAGGCCCCTATAATGCAAAAGAAGAATTGGAAAATGAATTTTCCGGAATTGTGTCAGAAGAGGCAATTGAAGAGCTTGTTGAGGAATTAGAAACGGAAAGTTATGAATGGTCAGGGATACCAAGTGATGAGCATTATGACGATTATTATTATGACGTTATCGCCGCAAATACCGAGTCTCATGGCACTTTGACAAAAAGTCTAAATAATATTCGAAAACTGTTATATTCGGATATTTCAGAAGATTTACACAATTTTCTTAACATGATGTTGTACGTAAACATAATTACAACCCTCGAAACATTTTTGTCTGATTCATTTATTGGAGCTGTTATTGGTAACGATCAATTAATAAGAGCTTTTGTAAAGTCAAACACTGATTTTGCTGACAAGAAAGTTTCTTTGAATGATATTTTTGATAGAATTGATAGTTTAGAAAACGAAGTTCGTAGTTATCTGCTTGATCTAATATGGCACAACCTTGCGAAAGTGGGAAAAATTTACAAACATACTTTAAACATCGATTTTCCACAAAACATGAAAAACCTCTATGAAGCAGTGGCTAAGCGACATGACATCGTACATCGAAGTGGCATGACAAAGAGTGGCGATCAGATTGTTGTTACTAAAGATGAGATAGAAATTTTAATGGATAAAGTCAGGGCGTTTGCTGATCACATTGATAGCGCCTGGGGTGTATAGAGTGGGTTATAACCTTGAACACGTAGCTGAAGCCGACCGGGAAAAACCGTGGCTTTTTTGTTTGTGTTCAGTTTAATTCAATTACGGACTGATAAATAGATCTTTGGTATCCGTTTCCCGGCTCGCTTAGCAGAACGTTAACCCCGCGCTTTACGCCTATCTATCTGCAATTTGAAAAGCATGCGATTGAGAACGGAATATGGAAAATAGTCCCCTAAGAATTGGGACCACACACAAAAACATGTGCACCAACTTTTCCGGCGACAGGGGACACTTTATATTTTTGGGGGTACATTTGGGGGTATTGCGGTTTTTCTGTTGGGCCGGTTGCGGTTGGGTTGCGGATTTTCGCATCGTTTGGTCGGAACCACGGTGAACATCGCCGCGCGCCTTTGCGGGATCGCAAAACGGTTTCAGGTGCTGTTTTCCGAGTCGGTTCTGCACGCCTTGGACGATAAAGGGATTCAAAGCCGCGCCGTGGGCAAATTCAAACCCAAAGGGCTCTCGACGCCCATCGAAGTCCACGAACTGCGCATCTGACCACGATACGGTTTAGTATAATCTTTGACGAAGAGGGATTCAACGGGTATTATAAAAAAGCTTGGCCCCGCGGGCCATGCTGGGGATTTCTATTTCAATGCGTTTTGGGAATCCATGTCCTTAGGGCATGGTCAGAGTCAATTGGCTATGCCGTTTCATTTGTCGGCCAGTGCCTAAAATGCGCTAAAGTGTGAAATGCCTAAAATTGCGGAGTCGCTTTGCTCCGTTTTTTTAAGCTAAGATATGGCAGAATTCCTTAATTTTAGGCAATTTAGGCATTTAAGGCATTTCGAACTGAACGCGAAGTATCCCAGCCCCTTCCAGGGGCGGCCCAAGGCCACGTCCTCTGCCTGGACGTGGATTCTTTACTTCGAAAGAGATCCGTGTCGGAGATTGCATCCCAAAGGAGCCGCCTTGATGACAATCCAACTGAACCCAAGGGGTCGCAACCGATTCTTGTTAAGCCTGGCCCTCATTTTATGGGTGGTTTGCTTTTCCGTTGGCACCCGGTCTGCATCCGCCGACAACCGGGTGGTCACGGTGGGGGTCTATGAAAACGCCCCGAAGATCTTCACCTCCGAATCCGGCAAACCCGCTGGCATTTTCATCGATATCCTTGAACAGATCGCAAAGAACGAAGGGTGGCGCCTGCAATATGTGCCGGGCACGTGGGGCGAGGGCCTGGACCGCCTGGAAAAAGGGGAAATCGATCTCATGCCGGATGTGGCCTATACGGCGGGCCGGGAGAAAATATTCGATTTTCACGAGGTGCCGGTCCTCTCCTCCTGGTTTCAGGTGTATGCCCGCAAAGGCAGTGGGATTCGATCCATACTGGATCTCGGCGGGAAACGGATTGCCGTTCTGGAGCGTTCGGTTCAGCAGGAGGCGTTTTTCCGGCTTGCGGCCGATTTCGGGCTAACCACCGTTCTCTTGTCCCTGCCGGATTACCAAACCATTTTTGAAAGGGTTTCCAGGGGTGAGGCTGACGCGGCCATCACCAACCGTTTCTACGGGCTGATGCATGCAAAACAGGCCGGCCTTGAAAATACGGCGGTCATTTTCAACCCCTCCAATCTTTTTTTCGCAGCACCCGGAGGGGCCGGCAAAGAACTCTTGAATGCGATTGATGCCCATCTTGCCGAGCTGAAAAGAGACACCCAGTCCATATACTACCAATCCCTGAAACGATGGACTTCCGACGAGGTCCGGTTCAGAGTGCCGGCATGGCTTCAAATGCTTGGCCTGGGTTTGGGGATCGCCCTGATCTTTAGCCTGGTGGGTAGCTTTGTTTTGAAGCGCCAGGTCAATATCCGGACCCGGGAACTGCGCAAAATGAACCGCGTATTGCATACCCTCAGCGCATCCAACCAAGCCTTGGTGCGTTCCACCGACGAAGTCGAATTGCTTGACGCCATCTGTCGGATTGTGGTGGACATCGGCGGGCATCGTCTGGCATGGGTCGTTTTGGGTGAACCGGACACGGAAAAAGCCATTCGTCCCGCATCCCGGGCCGGCTTTGAGAATGGGGATCTCAAAACCATGGATATCACCTGGGAACACGTCGATTTCATCAGCAGATTGGCGGGCAACGCTTTTCATGCCGGCCGGCCGTGCTCTTCCCGGGATATTGCGGCTGATCCGGACTTCAAGCCCCGGCGGGTCGAGGTGCTCCAGGCTGATTTTGCCGCTGCGCTGGCGCTGCCGCTGCTGGCAGAGGGGGAGGCGCTCGGCGTGCTGGTTATTTACTCGGTGGCGCCCGGTGCTTTCGACACGGAAGAGGTCTCCTTGCTCATGGAACTGGCCAAGGATCTGGCCTTCGGCCTTGTCGGCCACCGGACGCGTGTGGCGCGCGGGAAGGCCGAAGTGCTGCGGCAGGCGGCCCAGCAACGGTTCGCCGATATTGTCGAGTTTCTTCCTGATGCGACGTTCGTGGTTGATGCGGACAAAAAAGTCATCGCGTGGAACCACGCCTGTGAAACCATGACCGGCGTTAAAAAGGAGGCCGTGCTCGGCCGGGGCGATTACGTCTATGCCGAACCGTTCTTCGGTGAACGGCGCCCCATTATCATTGATTTTCTGGATCTGCCTGAGTCGGAGGTGGCATCAACCTATAAATACGTTAAGCGTCAAGGTGACATGCTTTATGGTGAGGTTTTCACCCCACGCCTTAGAAATGGCCTGGGAGCCCATCTGTGGATAGTGGCATCGCCCCTGTACGACCAGGGCGGCCTGCGGTGCGGGGCCATTGAGACCCTCCGGGATGTGAGCGACCAAAAACAGATGGAAGAGACAATGCGGGTCAGTGAACGAAAATACCGCGAGCTGGTGACACTGGCCAACAGTATCATCCTGCGTTGGTCCCGCGATGGGCGGATCACCTTCCTGAACGAGTTCGGCCAGCGGTTTTTCGGCTACACGGAAACGGAGATCCTTGGCCGGCAGTTGCTCGAAACCATCGTTCCGGAGAACGATAGCACAGGCCGGGACTTGCGTCTGCTGATGGAACAGATCTGCACTGACCCGAAAAAATTCGAGAGTCATATCAACGAAAACATCCGCCGGAACGGTAAGCGGGCCTGGATTGACTGGCGCAACAAGATGGTGCTCGATGACCAGGGAGAGGTCATCGAGATCCTGAGCATCGGTTCCGACATCACCGATCGCATCCAGGCCGAGGAAGAAATTCGCCGGCTTAATGATGACCTGCGGCAGCACGCGGCGGTTCTGGAGCAACGCGTGGCCGATCGCACCGCGGAGTTGGTCATCGCCAGGGACCGGGCCGAATCCGCCGATCGCATCAAATCCGCCTTTTTGGCCACCATGTCCCACGAATTGCGGACGCCGCTGAACTCCATCATCGGATTCACCGGAATCATGATCCAGGGTCTGGCCGGCCCCCTGAACGAAGAGCAGCAAAAGCAGATGCGCATGGTGCAAGGCAGTTCCCGCCACCTGCTGGCCCTGATCAATGATGTGCTGGACATTTCCAAGATCGAGGCCGGCCAATTGACGCTCGCTTTCACCGCCTTTGCCTTGAGACCCGCCATTGAGAAAATGGTCGGGCTGGTCTCGCCGCTGGCCGAAAAAAAGGGGATCACCCTGGTGCTGGATATCGCCGATGATGTTGCTACCGTGACCTCGGATCAGCGACGCCTGGAACAGGTTTTTCTCAATTTGCTCAACAATGCCGTCAAATTTACCGATAAAGGACAGATCCGGATTTCCTGCCGGCGCGATAATGGCCATTATCGCCTGTCGGTCTCAGACACCGGTATCGGCATACAGCCGGAAGAACTCCCGGGCCTTTTTCAACCTTTTCACCAGATCGACACCGGGCTTTCACGCAAACACGAGGGGACCGGGCTGGGGCTGTCCATTTGCAAGAAACTGATGGATATGATGGGCGGCACCATCGATGTTCAAAGCCGGTGGGGACAAGGCAGTACCTTCACCATCTGTTTTCCGCGACAGGCAGGAGATTTGTCATGAGCGAAACACTACTGATCATTGAAGACAACCCGCAGAATTTTTACATGATGCGATTTCTGCTGGAAAAAAACGGTTTTACCGTCATCGGCGTCGAAAATGGGCGGGAGGGGATTGAAAAGGCGTTAACCCTCAAGCCGCGAGCCATATTGCTGGATATCCAACTGCCTGAAATGGACGGATATGCTGTGGCGGAGGAATTAACAAAGCATGGTGAACTGGGGGACGTCCCCATTATCGCGGTGACATCCTACGCCATGGTGGGGGATCGGGAACGGATTTTGGCTGCCGGCGCCACCGGTTACATTGAAAAGCCGATCGATCCGGAAACCTTTGTGGCCGAGATCGTCCAATACCTGGCCGATGGTTGCGGCCACCTGGAGAAGCGGCAATGAAAATACTGACCGTCGACGATTATGAAGAAAACCAGTATCTGCTGGAAGCCATGCTCAGGGGGAGCGGTCATGATGTGGTGCCGGTTGCCAATGGCGCCGAGGCCCTTGAACGGCTCAAGGCCGGCGGTTTCGGGTTGATCATCAGCGATATCCTGATGCCGGTCATGGACGGCTTTCAGTTGTGCCGGAAGGTCAAAGCCGATGAGGCCCTGCGCCATATCCCCTTGATCATTTACACCGCCACCTATACCGGCCCCGAGGATGAGGCGTTTGCCATGAAGATCGGCGCGGACCGGTTTATCCAGAAACCCTGCGAGCCGGACGTTTTCATGGAGGCGGTTGGCGATGTCATGGCAGTGGCCGGTGGCAGCGATGGTGCCTCAACGCTGACGCCGGGGACCGAAGCGGAAATCCTCAAGCTTTACAGCGAACGGCTGGTGCGAAAGCTCGAGCAGAAAATGTTGCAGGCGGAACAGGAAATCCAGCGGCGGCAAGAGGCCGAGGAGGCCCTGCAAATCAGCAACGCCCGGCTTCTTCTGGCGCTTGCATCCGCCGATATCGGCCTGTGGGAATGGCATTTAGATACCGGTGATGTCTGGTTTTCCCCGGAATGGAAACGCCAGATCGGCTACGATGACCATGAAATCCCCAATCGTTATGATGAGTGGGAAAACCGGCTGCATCCGTCGGACCATCCGCGCGTTCTGGCAGAGGTCGAGGCCTACCTGCAAGGTCGCCGCCCGGACTATCGTGTTGAATTCCGACTGCGCCACAAGGACGGTACCTACCGATGGATCGCCGCATACGGCAAAACAATTTCCGATGCGGACAACAAATCCGGACGATTCATGGGATGTCACATCGATATTTCCCAACGCAAGCGGGCCGAGGCCGAACGGGAGCGATTGATGGCGGCCATTGAGCAGGCCGGCGAGGCTGTCTTTATCACCGACGCCGATGGGGCCATCCAGTACGTCAACCCGATGTTCGAGACCGTGACCGGCTATACCTGCCAAGAGGCGGTCGGCGTGAACCCGCGCATGTTGCTGAAAAGCGGAAAACAGGATCAGTCCTTTTACCAGGGCTTGTGGGAAACGATCCGTTCCGGCAAGACGTGGAAAGGACGCCTGATCAACAAACGCAAGGATGGAAACCTATTTACCGAAGATGCCACCATTTCACCGGTGTGTGATGCCGCGGGACGGGTCGTCAACTACGTTGCCGTCAAACGCGACATCACCGAACATCTCCGGATCGAGGCACAATTGTTCCAGGCCCAGAAGATGGAGCTGGTGGGACGGTTGGCCGGCGGGGTGGCCCACGATTACAACAACATGCTCAGCGTCATCCTGGGTTATACCGAGCTGACCCTGGCCAAGATGAACCCGGGTGATCCGCTGCGCGACTATCTTCTGGAAGTCTTAAAAGCCGCAAGGCGCTCTTCAGACATTTCCCGCCAACTGCTGACCTTTGCCAGAAAGCAGAGTATTGCGCCCCAGATCCTCGATTTGAACGAAACCGTGGAGGGGATGCTCAACATGCTCCGGCGTCTCATCGGCGAAGACATTGATCTGGATTGGGTGCCCGCGACCGGCCTTTGGTCCGTGATGATGGATGCCACCCAGATCGACCAGATTCTGGTGAATCTCTGTGTCAACGCCCGGGATGCCATCGCCGATGTGGGCAAGGTCACCATCGAGACTGGAAACGTTGCTTTTGACGGGGACTATTGCGCCGATCATGAGGGGTTTTTCTCCGGTGAATTTGTCCTGCTGGCCGTCAGCGACGACGGCTGCGGCATGGACCCGGAGACCCTGGAGAAGATTTTCGAGCCGTTTTTCACCACCAAGGGGCTGGACCGGGGGACCGGACTCGGGCTGGCAACCTGTTACGGCGTTGTCAAGCAAAACGGCGGGTTCATCCATGTCTACAGCGAACCGGGGCAGGGAACGACCTTTAAGATCTACTTGCCGCGCCAGGCCGGTGAGGCCAAACCCATAGGCGCGGAAAGCGTTTCGAAACCCCCCAGAGGGCGTGGCGAAACCGTTCTTGTGGTGGATGACGAATTTCCCATTCTGGAACTGGCCGATCGAATCCTCCATGGCCTTGGCTATAACGTGCTGACCGCCGAAACCCCGGGCAAGGCCATGGGGGTGGCAGAGACCCATGCCGGAAAGATTCATCTGCTGATAACCGACATGGTCATGCCCGAAATGAACGGCCGCGATCTGGCCGATCAACTTTGCGCCTTGCACCCGGATATCAAGACCCTTTTCATGTCCGGTTACACGGCCAGCATCATCGCCCACCGGGGCGCAATGGATGGGGGGATGCGCTTTGTCCAGAAGCCGTTTTCGATGAAAGATCTCGCTGTCAAGGTCAGAGATGCTCTGGATACTGCCCGATAATTGCGGCAATGGCCGACCCCGTCAATTCTCGGATAGGGCGTATGTAGAAGATTTTAGATGACGATGGGTCATGGAATCAAAGTAAAGAATCCTTCATCGCCCCCATAAAACATGAAAAAGCCGTAACCTTCAAAGGTTACGGCTTTTTCATGTTGAGCCGGGCAGATTTTGCCATCGCTTTTTTGTGATGCCTGGGCGCTTGGGGTCCGGCCGATTGGCTATCGGCGCGTACGCAACCGGTTGATGGCCAGACTCAAGCTGGTCTGCATCCGCTCCACGGCCCGGGCCAACTGCCCGATTTCGTCTTTTGACTGGATGCCGATATCGATGTTGAGCTCGCCCATGCTAATGCGCTCGGCCACGTCGGTCAGCTTGTTGATAGGCCTGACGAGGGTGCGAGCGGCCAGATATGCAGCAAACAAGATCAGCAGGACGGTGGCGGCCAGCAGGTAAATGGCAAACCGTTCAGCCTTTTTGTGGGCGGCGAAAACCTCGGCGTCGCTCTGTTGGATGGCCAGCACCCACCCGAATTTGTTGCCACGCACATAGCCCTGTATGAGTTCTTCGTTTTCGGTGAAGGTCACCGCCTGTGGCTGACGACGGTTTAGATAGGCGGCCACCAGGGGATGCGCCTTCAGGTTTTTCTGGGTGACCACGAACTGGGGACTTTGGTGAGCGACCACTTTGCCCTGCTCGTCGGTCAGAAATGCAAATCCGGTCTGGCCTTTTCGCCAACGGGCCACAGATTTGGAAACATCGGCGATGGACATGGCGCCGGCCATGACACCGATCAGACGACCCTCTTTCATGATGGGCACCGACAATACCAGGGCCGGTTTATTGTTGGTTTTGCTGATCAGGGTCTGCCAACTGAGTTGTTTGCCGTTGGCAATATCCTTATAATACTGACGATCCGCATAGTCCCTCAGGCTATTGCCGTCGTTTCGGGCAATGTTCCGGCCGTTGGCATCCAGGGTATAAACCAGATACATATAGGGGTAAGCCTTTTGGATGGCCTCCAGTACCGGTGTCTGCACACCCTGATCCATTGTTTGGATGGCCGGCATTCCGGCAGCCGCCTGAAGCACCCGTACATTCTTGTCCACCCATTCGTCTACCTGACCGCCCAGACCGTCGGCGGTCTGGGCCATCAACGCCTGTGAGTCCTCCTGCAGGCGTGCCCGGGTTTGATTGAATGTCAGGCCAAGAAACAGCCCGAACGGGATCAGGCTGACAATAAGCATGACGAGAATAACCTTTGAGACCAAACCGAAACGGATACCACCGGGTTTGCCTTCCTTCTCGGATTTCCCCCCCTTTTTTTCGCTTGGTTCCGAGGCCTTCGCTTCCACCTCAGGCTCCGGCACGGGGGCTTGATAAGCCGGCTCTTCCACCGGGGGTTCCGGCACAGTGACGTCTTCTTCCGGCTTGACAACGCTGATGATATCGCCGCATTGCTTGCACTTGAGTCTGGTTACCGGTTTTACCAGTTTGGCGCCGTCAATTTTGTATTTCTTGCCACAGCTCTCACAGGATATTTCCATCATGTCTCATACTCTCCTTGTCAAATGTTTTATCCTAGCTGTTATCCTTTGGGGATTATGCCAATCGTGGACCGCACAAATTCCAGGCGCATTTGTTCATCGGGGATTTCCTTTGCCAAGGCCTCAATTAAATCCGGTGCCCGGCTGATGGGAATCTTGTCCACGGCAAATTTCATATCCGAAGCCACATCTTCGACAAGAAATTCACCGATCGGTCCAACAGCCTTGGCGATGTTCTGACGAAGCTGATCGCAAAAGGACTGGTCCAACACCGGGCCGGTTTTAGTCACCATCGCGACCAGTCCGAGCTTGTAAAGTTTTTCCAGTGCCTTTCGGGTGGTCAACAGGTCCAATGCGATTTCCTTTGAAATCTCCGCGATGGATTTGTTTTCATCAATCGCCAGCAGCAATCGCATCATCGCTGCATCCATGGAGATATCTCCCTGTTCCTTCTGAATGGTCTTTTTGAAATACATATTCGGAAAATTCGGTGAATTTTTATTCATCGGTGTTCGCCTTTCCACATCCAATTTGGCGATTGCGTCCCAAACCCGACTGTCTGGTTGACAGGTTCAAAGGAACCATCAATTTAAACAGCCTGCCTGAAAAGAGGCCGAGTCGCAACGCTATCAGAGTCTCAATGACAACGAAGACTACGTTTTTGTCTTCGGCATTGTCAAGGGAATACATCCTTTATACGGGAAGGCATCTGACACGTTAGCCGCGGTAAGATCGGCAATCCCGCAGGCAGAATTCTTGACAAATCCCCACCGTTGCGGTCTACTGTCGCCGGCATGTCACCGCCCGGCTGGTGCTGCCGGTCCGCAAATCCAGTATCCCTTTCACAGGAACCGACCCCATGACACTTGAGGTTCAATTTGCCCTGATTGTTTTGCTGGCATTTGTTGCGGGCTTTGCCATTGCCTGGATTCTCATGCGTTTCAGGGTGTCAGCGGCCCTTGAGGCCGGGAAAGCGGCAACAGCGCCTGAACTGATGCGTCTGAGTACAACCATTGCCGCCCATGAGGAAAAGGCCGAAGCCTTGTCTTTACAGGTTGCGGCTTTTACCGAAAGTCTGGGGCAGTTTGAGGCGGAAAACCGCGACCTGGAAAAGCGCCTGGCCCTGGCCGAACAGACCTGTCAGACAATCCCTGCGCTCAAGGCGGACATTGCCCAACGCGAAACGGGCCTTGAGACCATTCAAACCGAACTGAGACAGACCGCAACGGCCCTGGCCCGGGAGGCCGAGAGAAGCGCCCGGCTCAAAACAGCCGAAGAAAAACTCGAAGACGGCGCCCGGGCCGCCGACGCCCTAAAGGCAATGGTGGCTGAGAAAAATACCGAGATCAGCGAACTGCGGACCCGGTTGAACGAGGAGCGAAAACAGGCCACCGAAAAGCTCGCCCTGCTCAACGAGGCCAGAACCGATCTGACCAACCAGTTCAGGGTTCTGGCCCAGGAGATCCTGGACGAAAAGGGCAAAACCTTCGGCGAGCAGAGCCGGACCGGGCTCAAGACCCTTCTGGACCCTTTCCGGGACCAGTTGGCCGAATTTCGGCAGAAGGTGGACAGCGTCTATGTGCACGAGGCTCAGGAGCGGGCGTCACTGAAGAAAGAGATCGAGTCTTTGAGGGATCTGAACCAGAAGATCAACCAGGAGGCCCTCAACCTGACCCGTGCCCTGAAGGGGGATAAAAAGGCTCAGGGGACCTGGGGGGAGTTGATCCTGGAGCGGGTCCTGGAGCAGTCGGGCCTTCGAAAAGGGGAGGAATACGAGGCTCAGGGCGGTTTTCGCGATGCGGACGGAAAACTGCTCAAGCCGGACGTCATCGTTCACCTGCCGGAAGAAAAAGACGTGGTGGTGGACTCCAAGGTGTCGCTGTTGGCCTATGAGCGATTTGCCACTTCGGAGGACGAGACCGAACGGGCGGGGGCCCTCAGCGAGCACCTGCGCGCCGTCCGGGCTCACATTGAAGCCCTGAGCGGCAAGGATTACTCGGCCCTTAAAGGGATTCGCAGCCTCGATTTTGTGCTGATGTTCATGCCCATTGAGGCGGCCTTTGTGGCGGCATTTCGAGAGGACGATACCCTATACACCTACGCCTTTGAAAAACGGATCGTGGTGGTCACCCCGTCCACCCTGCTGGCCACCTTAAAGACCATCGAGAACATCTGGCGATACGAACGGCAGAACAGGAGCGCCCAGGAGATCGTTGCACGGGCCGGCGCCATTTACGAAAAGCTGCGCCTTTTTGTGGAGAGCATGGAAAAACTGGGCAAACAGCTCGATACGGCCCAGGGCACCTTTGACGAGGCCATGGGCCGGTTGGTGCGTGGCCGGGGAAACGTCATCAGCCAGGCGGCCCGTTTCATCGATTTGGGCGTGGCGGTGAAAAAGCCCCTGCCCAGGACGATTACCGAGATGGCCGAGATTGAAGGAGGCCATGAACGGGCGCAAGACGACACAGCCGATGAGGAGTCCCAAAACCCTCTTTTCAACGAATAGAAGCGGCCTGTCATCTGGCGGCGATACGGTTGCGCAAAAATGTCGCGATCTCAATGCGCTGGCGCTTTGCCACAGGTAGCGTTTGGCCTCCAGCATCACCAGGTTCGCCATATTCCAGGCCTTGCTGTCGCCGATGATGACACTTTTAGGTGGAGACATTGCACCCTGTCGGTAAGGGGAATTTGAACATGGACAGGATTCGAAAGATTACCATACTGGGCGCCGGCGCCATGGGGGCGGCCTATGCCGCCATGTTTTCGGACGCCGAAGGCTTTTTTGTCTCTTTTGTGGCCGGCGGTGAGCGATACGATCGCCTCCGCAAGAGCCCCCTGTCGGTCAACGGCAAACGTTACGCCATACCCGTGGTCCATCCGGACGAAGGGCCCGATCGGGCCGATCTGGTCATCGTGGCGTTGAAACACCACCATCTGGCCCCAGGCATTGGGGATATCAGCGGTCTGGTGGGGGATGATACGACCATCTTGTCAGTGATGAACGGTCTTGAGAGCGAGGAGATGATCGGCGCGGTCTACGGCATGGAAAAAATGGTTTACGCCATCGCTGTGGGCATCGATGCTGTCCGGCAGGCGGGTCGATTCTCCTACACCAATCCCGGCAAGATCATTTTTGGCGCCGGTCCCAATGCCGGTGGCGGCAACCGGGTCAGGCACCTGAAGGAGGCCCTGGACCGGGCCGGGATTCCCAACCAGGTGCCTGAAGATATCCTGCGTTCCCTATGGTGGAAATTCATGATCAACGTGGGGGTCAACCAGGCCTCGGCCGTACTGCGGGGGCCCTACGGTGTTTTCCAGTCGTCACCGGAGGCCGTGGCCTTGATGACGTCGCTGATGGAAGAGGTCATTGCCTTGGCCGCGAAGGCCGGCATCGATCTGACCGACAAAGACATTGACCAGTGGCGCGACATTCTCGGCACCCTGTCGCCGACGGGGAAAACCTCCATGCTCCAGGACATCGAGGCCGGAAGAAAAACCGAGGTGGAAATCTTTGCCGGCAAGGTGGTTTCTTTAGGGGCGCGCTACGGGGTGGCCACGCCGGTCAACCAGACGGTGCTGCGGATCATCAAGGTGATAGAGGACCGGTATCTCAAACCTAAGCTGAGCGTTTAAAATTTCGAAATAGAGTATAACCAAACGAAATTCCGGATTCGTTTTGAATCAGGCACAGGAAGGAAATCATGCTCAAGGCGAACTGGCCTTTTCTCGTGATTATCGCGTTTCTCGTCTATTATTTCAATTCCGGAAGGATACCGACACCGTGGCCGGAAACACTGGTCTGGTGGGCATGGGTGCCTTACTCGGCGCATATCTTCCTGCACAACTTTGTCGATGGGTTTCAGAATACCACGCGAAACATCGCCCGAATCCATCTCATTGAGACCCGGGGCGAGGACTACGACAGCCGCCTTGTGGCGCCGATCCAAACGGCCCTGGTTCCCCGATTCATGCTTCCCGTGACCTTTTTCTGGTTTGCCGCCCACATCGGTTCATTTGTGGTGCTGCTGTTTCTCCAGGGATGGGGGACGGCCATCGTGGCCGAAGCCGTACTGATACTGCTGGGATGGGCGCTGCCCATCGACTACCAGGGACACCTGAAACGCATTCAGGCCCATGGGGCCGCCGGTCCAGCCGCCGTGATTTCCGCCCTTGAGGCCGGGGGCGTGTCCATGGACGACATTGCCGATCGGGTTGACAAGGCCATACGTGACAAGCGAAACCCCCAGGAGTGGTGGGCGAGCAGTCTGGAGAAGGCCGCAAGAAAGAAGAAATCCAAAGGAGCAAAGAGGTGACGAACCGTACCCATGAGGACCGGGCATCCATACCCGGGCTGGCAAAAGCCTTTTCCGGTGATGCCATCAGTCTGCTGGACCGGCTGCGGCAGTGGCCGGTCTTCGAGCCGGGCCTGGATGAAAGGGCGGCCGACATGGAGCGCTGGCGGACAGCGGTTGAAACACGCCTCGGCCGGGGAAAACCCCGTCGGGTGCTCTTTGTCCACGGCCAGTTGCCCGGCGAGACCGGTTCGGGGGTCTACCTGCAGCAGATCGCCCGCGAATCGATCCGCCAGGGGATCGACTTCCACCTCCTTTCCGCCGGATATGAAACCCTTGACGCCACCCACATTCAAGGGGTCCCGGAAGACCGCATTCATACCTGCCTCTTTACCCCCGAGGGTGAAATGCCGAAGCCGGGTCGTGTTAAAACCCCAATTTCCGGCATGTCGGTGGTGATGCCCTATCCGGTGCTGGCCTTTCGGGACCGGACCGACGATGACCTGATCGACTGGCTGTCCGTATTCGGCAACCGGTTGGCCGAACGGGTCTACCGGCTGCAACCCGATGTGATCCATGTGAACCATCTGTGGTTTCTAAACGGGCTGTCACGGCTGATCGCCCCCTGGATTCCCCTGGTCGCCTCGGCCCATGGGACGGCCCACAAGCTCATCGTCGATGCTCCCCGGTTCCGTGACCTGGTGGTGCCGTGCGTCTCCAGCGCCGATCACGTCTGCGCCATCTCACCGGAGTCGGTCCGTGAATGTGTGGCGATGTTTCAAATCCCCGAGGAGCGGATCTCCATTGAAGGGTACGGCTACGAGCCCGATCTGTTCCATTGCCGCTCGGTTCATGGCACCAGGGTGATCAAAGATGCCTTTGGGTACGATCTTGGCCCCGCGGCTCGCCTCGCTGTCGCCGTGGGCAAGTTCGCGGACTGGAAAGGGTTTAAAGAGTTCGCCGTGGCCATCGGCCTTCTGCGGGAACAGGGATTTGACATGGTGGGGATCATCGTGGGGGAAGGCGACCAACCGAGCCGGGCCGACCTGGAAGCCTTCATTGCCGACCGGGGGTTGGCCGAGCATGTCCGCCTTCCGGGAAAGGTGGCGCGCACCGTGTTGCCGGACATCTACCGAGCGGCCGATGTCTATGTCCTGCCGTCCCATGCGGAGCCTTTCGGGCTGGTCCTCATGGAGGCCCTGGCCTGCGGTACGCCATCGGTTTCGGCCAATGCGGGTGGACCGCCCCATTACGTTCCCAAAGCGCTGACGGAAAAGGGGCTGGCGGTCTTGGTCGATCCCATTAAAACGACACCGGACGGTGAGATTTTGCCCCAAGACCGATCCATATACGCCGGGAACATTGCCGCGGGCATTGAAACGATCCTCAATCAAGCCATCGGTGGAAAAGAGCGCACGCTGATCGCCGATGCCATGAAACACCTGCGCTGGGACGGACTGGTGAAGAATCTGTTACGGATATACGACCGCGCACTCGATGATGCCCTGGCAAGGGGTACTAAGTCCACATCAGCGACGCCTTAATTCTGGCATTAAACCACCGCTTCAAGTGGTGGACCGGAAGAGGCTCCGCTATCGCTACCGTCCCGGAGAGAACGACTGCCGTGAATTTTAATTCGAAGTAGAAATCCACGTCCTTTGGGCGTGGTCAGAGTCCATTGGCTATGCCGAGACAGCTTTGTTGCAAGTGACTATAGTGAACTAAAGTTTGGAATGAGCTAAAGTTAAGGAATTCTGCCCATTATAAAAAATGGTGGAGCGCAGCGACTCCGCAACTTTAGTCACTTTAGCTCACTTTAGTCACTCCACATTGATATGGGGGGGGTCGGTAACCCCGCCCCTTCCAGGGGCAAACCAAAGCCTGGTCCTCTGGGCCAGGATTCTTTACATATCCAATGCTCAAGTGTGGAATCGCTGCGCTCTGCCAATTTTTTAAAAAGCTAAAACGGCAGAATACCTTCGCAGACGAAAAAGCGTGTCCACGGTTAATCATTTCCACCTTATGGCTTCGAGCCCGAAGGCAGTGACCATGTACTGTTTGATTACCCGGCGAAAATCGAAACACAAGCCGATCCCATCAGGGGTGTACCGAAACGCCATCTGGCAGCCCATCTATCCGGGCTCGGACGACTTTTGCTTTTCCGGCCAGGAGATCCTTCGGCCGACCCGTCACCAGTTTCGCATCGCCCTGCAGGAAAGTGTTCACGAAAGCGGCAAGCGGCGAAAAAAGGTCTGGCAGGTGGCGGTGCTCGACTATTGGGAAATCGTGGACGACTACCTGGATACCCTGCGCACCCCGTGGCACCGGCAATCGTCGGTATGGGGAATGAACGAAGGCAAGATCGTCGAGGGGCTTCGCCGGCATTTTCCCCATGCCGGGAAAAGTGATTACCGTCGGTACCTGGCCATCATCATGGCCAAATTTACCCCTTTAAAGTCCGGCGTCATTGAAGACTACCTGCGAAGCGAAGAGTGTCCGTTGCAGAAAAAGCGGATTAATGGCGGATTTCAAAACGGGCAAGCGGCCCGGACGGAAACCGGGGCAGGCCAAAAGGGTGGGGAGAAGAAGAAAGGGGACCGGTTCGGCCGGGTGATGGACAGCCTGATCTCCTATAAGGTCATCAAGAACAAGACCCTTGCCAGGGAGATCATCGTGGCCGGATACCGGACCCTGGCCCACAAATGCCATCCGGACAAGGGCGGCAGTGCCGGGGCCATGCATGAACTGACCGAACTGAAGAACCGGATGCTGGCGTTGCTCGAAGAGGGCATGTCGGGTTTGACAGGTTGAGTATCGCAGGCTCCTCGTCAACCACGACAATCCGCTCGGTTCAGGCCGGCAGAGAAATGTGCGTTTGGGTTGTCTGTTCGATCCGTCCCTCACAAGAAGGCAGGAAAAGGGTGAAAACCGTTCCCTGACCAACCTCGCTTTCAACGCAAATCGCGCCTCCGTGGTTCCCGACGATCCCGTGCACGACCGCCAGTCCGATGCCGGTTCCCTGGCCGATCTCCTTGGTGGTAAAAAAAGGATCGAATATTCTGTCCAGGGTTTGCCTGTCCATTCCGCAGCCGTTGTCGCTGACCTTGAGCCTGAGGCATTTTACGGGTTTGAGCAAAGGATGGAAGCGGGTGTCCTTTTGATTCAGCGTCTCGTTGCTGAGATCGATGGTGATGACGCCTTTGTGCTCCGATATGGCATCGGCCGCGTTGCCGCAAAGATTAACGAGAACCTGATGGATCTGGGTGGCGTTTGCGAAAACGGGGTCGATATGGTCAGCGATGGTCGGCCTGATCTCGATGTTTGCCGGAATGGAGGATCGAATCAGCTGTACGGATTCTGTAACGACAGCGCCCATTGAAAGAGGCGTTTTGGCCTCAAAATCGTGCCGGCTGAAGGTCAAAAGCTGCCTGACCACATCCCTGGCCCGCCGCCCCGCCACCCGGATTGCTTCGAGACTGTCCATTGCCGGGCTCCCTTTCGGGATTTCATGGACGGCCAGTTCGCAGTTGCCGATGATGATGCTGAGGCTGTTGTTGAATTCATGGGCAACCCCTCCGGCCAGGGTGCCGAGGCTCTCCAGTCTTTGGGATCGCCGGAGCTGACCTTCAATCTCCCTCTTTTCTTGCTCGGCCTCAATTCTGGCGGTGATGTCCACCAGTACCATCCGCCACTGAATCAGGGCGTTGTTTTCGTCCAGGTCCGCCACGATTTCCGCGCTGACCCACCGGGGAGCCCCGTTTTTTCTTTTCAGCGGCAGTTCGACGCTCTGTTCTGTTCCGGTCTCCATGACCTTTCGCCGGGCCGCCAGATAGGCCGCATCCTGGCCACCATCGATGAACTGGCTGAAGCCTGAGTGAAAAAGGGTTTGGCGAGTCATTTCAAGAAGGCTGACGGCCGTCAGGTTCGCGCGCGTAATGATCCCTTTGGCATTCAGGGTCAGATATCCGCAGGGGGCAAATTCGTAGAGGTTCTCAAATTCACGGAGCAGTTCGGAAAACTCCTGCTGCGCCCGTTTGAGTTCTTCGTTCTGGATCTCCAGCTCCGCCTGGTGGATGCGCAGTTCGTGGATCAGCTCAAGCATGTCGGAAGGCGGTTTGGCGGCAGAAGCGGGGTGCTGCTCAATCAGGGCTTCGGCCTGTTTGCGGAGCTGTTCAAATTTAATGGACCGGTCTTGTATCTCGGACATTTCTTTCTGCTCCTCACGGCTCCTTTGTAAATCGCAACAAAACCCGGTATGGAAAATCATCACCCATCTGGAGGCAGCGACACTCGATGACAAATTTTTGTTTGCTTCCGGACGCGTTCATCCCCAATACTTCCGTTTTGAAGCTCTTTCCTTCCCTCAAAGCGGTTTCCAGCTTTTTTTTCATGCCTTTGGGGTCGATAATGCCTTCTTTGGGGTCGAAAATGTCTCGTCCTTCAACGCCTTCTTTTGTTGTCTTCATCAGTTCGGCAAAAGCCGTGTTTCCGGTGACCGTCTTGCCTTTCGCGTCGAGCACGGCCATGGGTTCAGCATGCATGTCGAAGATGGTGCGAACCAGCGCCCAGGCTTTTTCAAATTCACGGCTCGAGGCGGAGAGCACTTCCTGGGCCTTTTTCTGCGCATCGATGGAAGAGAAGGTCAGTACCGCGCCGTCGATGCGGTTGTCCGTGGTACGGTAGGGCATGATTCGCATTTTAAACCATCTGCCGTCAAGGGTTTGGACCTCTGTTTCCCTGGGCGTCAGGTTTTCCAGGACGCCATCCAGATCGGCCTTCATTCCATCGTATGCCAGGTTGGTCGTCACGTGCTCCAGGGGGCGTCCCACGTCGGTCTGGATGAAATTGACGATCCGGGTCGCTTCCCGGGTGAACCGCCGGACGCGCATGTCGTTGTCCACGAAAATGGTGGCGACTTCCGTTCCGTTCATCAGGTTTCGCATGTCGTCCTGAGCCGCGGAAAGCTCTTCCACTTTGCTTTGAAGTTCGGCATTGACCGTCTGCAACTCCTCGTTCAGCGATTGCAGCTCTTCTTTGGAGGATTCGAGTTCCTCGTTGGTGGACTGCAGTTCCTCATTGGCGGACTGCAGCTCCTCGTTGGTGGATTTGAGTTCTTCGTTGGAAGATTCCAGCTCTTCAATGGTGGTATGGTGGCTCTCCCGGGTCGTCTGTAATTCTTTTTCCAGTTCGGCGATCCCTGAGGCCTCGTTCAACGATACATCCCGGGTTTCCCGACCCGGGCCGGAAGCCGGAGGCTTGCCAGGGATATCCTCGAAAACCACCAGAAATCGCCCGGCAAGTTCCTTGGGGGACCGCTGGGGGCACACGTGAAGATCGATGGTTTGACCGTCGCCGTTGGTTTTGACGGTGATTTGCTTCCGGGTGATCCGCTCCTTGGATGCTTTTGCGGCCCGGACGGCGGAAGAAAGTTCGATGCGAAGCCCCTCCCGGGCCAGGTCCAGAATATTCTGTGTGGGCGGTCCGCTGGGTGTCTCGAGATATTTTCCGGTTCGGCCCTGGACATGGAGAATTTCGCCGCCGGCATCGATAAGAATCGCCGTGGGGGCAAACTGATCGAGGATCGCCTTTTGCGTGATCTGTGAAATACTGAATTTTTGACCCGGAAGGGCGCCAGGTGCCGGTTCCGGTCCAGGGGCGGCGGTTGAGATCCCGCTGGGAAAATCGACCCATTGGCGCTGGGCATGGGGCACCTCCAGCCGTCTGTAGATCTTCCATTTCTTGTCCTGGGTCTTAAACAGACGGGTGAATCCGCCGATGGTCTCCGATGATCCCAGCACCAGAATACCATCGGGTTTCAACGTATAATGGAATAAGGGCATGAGTTTTTTTTGGATATCGGTGTCCAGGTAGATGAGCAGGTTGCGGCAACAAAGCAGATTCAGGCGGGAAAACGGCGGGTCTTTGATCAGATCCTGCATCGAAAAAACCACGGCATCCCGGATCTCTTTGCGAATGCGGAAAAAATCCCCTTCTTTGGTAAAAAACCGTTTCAGTCGATCCTTGCTCACATCGGCTGCGATGGTGGCCGGATAAAGACCTTCTCTGGCTTTGTCGATGGCAAAATCGTCGATGTCGGTTCCGAACAGTTGCAGGTTGATCCGTTTGGGGAGGGTATCGAGGCATTCGCGCAGGATGATGGCCAGCGAATAGACTTCCTCTCCGGTGGAACATCCCGGAATCCATGCCCGAAAACTGTCATCGTTTTTCATCTGCTTGAAAAGTCCGGGAAAGACGTCGGCCTTGAGAACGTCGAAAGACTCGGTATCACGGAAAAAATTGGTCACGCCGATCAACAGTTCCCTGAACAGGGCTTCCGTTTCGCCGGGGCTTTCCCGTAAAAAGCGCACATATTGATCGTGGCTGTCGATCTGGTTTAGCCCCATCCGGCGGCTGATACGCCGAAGGATGGTATTGACCTTGTACGCGGAGAAATCGCGGCCGATCTGGGAGCGCAAAATGGCGAATATCTTGTTCAACCAATCCTCATGCATGCCCCCGGTGAAATCCCCGGGGGGGGTCCGCCCCGGAGCCGTTTCGGGGTGGGCGAAGTATTGGACGAGCTTTGGGGGCATCTCTTGGGGCGGCAGCACGATGTCCACCAGGCCGGTTCCGATGGCGCTTCTCGGCATGCCGTCATAACCGGCCGTTTCCTCGGACTGGACCAGGACCAGCCCGTCGTTGGCCTTGATTTCTTTCACACCAAGGGTGCCGTCCGTTCCGGTGCCCGATAAAATGACGGCAGCCGCGTATCTTCCCTGATCATGAGCCAGGGACCGCAGAAATGAATCGATGGGATGGGGGACGCTTGTTTTTACGATATCCAGCAACTGAAGGGTGCCCTTGTAAACGGCGATATCCTTGTCCGGCGGGATGACATAGATGTGGTCGGGCGCCATGACCTGGCCGTCGGCGGCGGATAAAACCGGAAGGGGGGTACCCTTCTGGAGCAGATCGGGCAACATGCTCGGCTGTCTCGGCGACATGTGGACCACGACAATATAGGCCATGCCGTTATTTTCAGCGACCGTGGAAAAGAAAGACTTCAGTGCCTCCAGCCCGCCGGCTGACGCACCCAGTCCGATGATGGGAAAGGTCCTGGCCTTGGGCGTCTTTGGGGTCATGCCTCCTGATCCGTCGGCGTCGGGCCTGGATCCGGCTTGGGACGCTTTTTTTTCAATGGGTTTTTTCTTCGGCATGGGGGTTCCTCGCTGATGCGGTTCATGACAACCGCTTCCATGCTACAGCACTATCATTCCATTGTCTATCATCGACAGACGCCAAGAAGGGTCTAACGCCCTGCCATCACAGTCGAATGCATACCGCACCGCCGCTGCCGTAGCCGAAGGGCTTGAAGACGTGATGGTAATCGCTGGCCAGACCCTGGTAGAAATGGTCGAAGGATAGGCGGTAGGGGTTTTGCTGCTCGGGATCGACGTCTAAAATGGTGATGTCTCCGGTTTTGCCGTCAAAGGCGCCCACCGGTGAGATATGGGGAATGTTCAGGGTGGGCACATAGGCGCCCTGGTCGAAGTGGGCGATGATCAGGCAGCGGCCGTGCGGATCGAACTGCACCAGCCGTCTTCGAAGCATCGCTCTGATTTTTCTCGAAGCGCTGTGCCCCTTGCGGGCCTGAATGATTTCGACGCCTTTATAGGTGATTTGGTAGGCGTCGAGGCTGCTCTTGACCACCGCCCCGAGCATGGTCAGCGGAAGGCCCCGCCGGCCGTTGTCTCCGTCCTGGCTCATGCGTTTCTTCCATCGGGCGGTTTGCACGGCATCCAGAAGATCCAATTGGCCGATGGGCCCATGCGCCTTACCCTGAACAGCCCCCAGGGCGTTGACCACCGACACCACCGAGGCGACAGAGCACGACGCTTCATGGTATTGTTTCACATGGTGTTGGATGAGTGCCTGTTTCAAGGCATTGCCGCGGGTTTCAATGGGGCCGGTCAGAATGGTCGCGCCACGGGGTCCAAAGGCACCGGTGCCGGTGATTTTGTGAAACCCATAGGGGATTTGAAGACAGGCGTGCATGAGAATTCGCAAAAGGCGCATGGGGCCTCCCCGTTTTCGGGTGACGTGCAGACCGTTTGGATGCCAGCTTTTTCGGCGTCCGATTATACGTCCGTTCGCTGCTTTTTGCAAAGAGGTGTGGCTGTGGTCTCCAATCGCCTGCCGATTCTCGGATCCGTGCATGGGGGCGCTTGATATCCCGACCATAACGGAATATATTTATTTCGAAGTAGGAATCCACGTCCTTTGGGCGTGGTCAGAGAAAACTGGCTATGCCGAGACCGTTTTGTTGCCACTTTACAAGAGGATCCACCAATGACCCACGGCCCTGATCTGGCACAGATCGCATCGGATTTGGAGAGCCTGGAAGAGACCATTATCGCCCGGCTCATCGATCGTGCCCAGTTTCGCCGGAACCGGGCCGCCTACCTGCCGGGGGAAAGCGGGTTTACGGGCGAGGGGGAATTGAGTCTGTTTGCCCTTCGGCTCCGATACCAGGAGGAGATGGACGCCTGTTTCGGACGGTTCTGTGTGCCGGAAGAGCGCCCCTTTAACCACGATCTGCCGGAGCCCAAACGGCGGGTGACCCTGCTGGAAAGCTGCCTGAACATCGCCGATTACGACCGGGTCAACGTGAGCGGCCCCATTCGGGCGAGTTACCTTGAACTGGTACCGGCCATCTGCCGGGAAGGTGATGATGCCCAGTACGGCTCCAGCGTGGAACACGATGTCTATGCCATTCAGGCCATTTCCCGGCGCATTCACTACGGCGCCATGTATGTGGCCGAGAGTAAATATGTCGGCGACCCTGCCGGATTTCAGGCAGCCGTGGACGCAGGCGACACCGACCGGCTGTTGGCGCTGTTGACGCGGCCCGAGGTGGAACGGCGGATTTTGCGCCGGGTAGTGGAAAAAACCGATGCCCTTCAGGCTCCGGCAAAGACCAACACCCGCCATATCATCGATCCTGCAGTGATTCGTCGCTATTATGAGGGCCACGTGATTCCCCTGACCAAGACAGGTGAGGTGCGCTACCTGATGAACCGGGGTATGTAAAGGAATTCTGCCATATCTCAGCTTAAAAAAGGCGGAGCGAAGCGACTCCATAATCTTATCTTTTCCGTTGCGTGCTTTGCGGCGTCGCGAGAAACAATTTCGTAACTGTTCACGAGGTTGAAAGGATCAAAAATTTCCATACCCTCGCTCTGTAAGCGTTTACAGGGTGCCGTAGATGCGAGGCGCCGGGCATGCAGACGTACTCTATTGTACTTCAAATGCCCGGGAACAAAGCAGATGCGGTGCCCTGTGAACGCTTACACAATTTCTTTTCATACATGGACACCCAGAACATGAATTGGGACAAAGAAGAGATGGTGCTGGCCCCGGAATCGCTGGCCAAATTTGAAGAACAGGGCCGGATGCTGGCCAACCGCGTAAAAAAGCGCTTTCGTCACCTGAAAAAGCGGTTCGCCCGGGAGGGCATTGAGGTGTTCCGGCTCTATGACTGGGATATTCCCGAGATCCGCGCCGTGGTGGACTGGTACGCCGGGCACCTGGTCATCGGGGAATACGTGCGGCGCCAGACCGTGCCCCAGTGGTTGCCCGCCATGGGCCGGGCCGTGGCCGATGCCCTCGGTGTTGCCGCGGAAAATGTCCATCTCAAGGCGCGCCGGGCCGGAAAACAGGACGGCCAGCGGTACCAGCGCATGGACCACACCGACCGCAAGATCGTGATGTCCGAACGGGACCTGAAGTTTCTTGTCAACCCATACGACTACGTGGATACGGGTCTTTTTTCAGACCACCGCAACACCCGGCAAATGGTTCGGGAGATGGCCGGCGGCAAGGATTTTTTAAACCTCTACTGCTACACGGCAGCCTTCACCTGTTACGCGGCCAAAGGCGGCGCTCGGACCAGTGTCTCCGTGGACCGGTCAGATACCGCAATCAAATGGGCACGGGAGAATCTGGCCGTCAACGGTATTTCAAGAGACGCCCATGCCCTGGTCCAAGTCCCAACGCTGGATTTTCTAAAGAAGATCGGGCGGGCGAGGAAAACCTACGATCTGGCCGTGGTGGATCCGCCCTCTTATTCGACCACCATGAGCCGGAACGACGATTTTGACATCGTCCGCGACCACCCCGAATTGCTTGACGCCGTGGTCGAGGTGATGCGGCCCGGCGCCACCGTTTTTTTCTCCACCAACCACCAGAGTTTTGAGCCGCAACTGACGGAGCTGAAGGTTGCCGGGATCGAAGAGATCACCGATGCCACCATCCCCGAAGACTATGTTCGAAACCGTACCCCCATCCACCGGTGCTGGCGGATTTTGGTGTGATGGGGCACCGTTTCGCTATTTGAAATGAATCTCTCGCCGGATATGTGAAAAATGCGAACCACTGATCCCATTTTTCCCCGGCAGAGTGAAAAAGCTTCGATTTACTTTTCAAAATGCTGTCCCACCTGGGCTTCGAGGGCCTTGTTGCTCATCTTCTGGGCGGTGGAAAAGCACTCCCCCCGGACCTTCTCGGTCTCTTTCAGTACCTTCTTGATTTCTTTTTTTAACTCTTTCTTATCCTTGGTCTTTTTTCTGACATCAGCAATGGCTTTCTTTTCAAAGCTGCTGGCTTCACTGTAGCACTTTTTGAAAAGCGGCTGGACCGCATCGACCACGCTCTGGATGGAAGCGGAAAGTTTCTTGTAAGTGCTACCTTTTTTAAGCTTGGCTTTTTTGGTTGCCTTTTTGGCACATTTTGAAAAGATTTTAAACGCCTTTTTAGCGCATTTGTCCTTTTGGCAGGTCTTGAGATTTGCCCTCAAGGTGTTATGGCAGGTCCTGACATCTTTCCAGGCGTCATCGGCATGTGACCGGGAGGCCAATGGCCCGATGCTCAGAAGGAAGGTTATTGACAGGAAGAAAATGAAAGATCGAATTACCGGAGCTGCCTTCTTCATACACTTAACCTCCCTTTATCACATGTAACTGCATCAACCCCAATCTCCGCGTTCACATGGCCATGGTTACTGCCGGCCAAGCTATTCTATATCCCAATTGATGTCAAATGTCGTTTGATGTGAAAATTCACCAAAATGTCCTTTGGCGATCTCACAAAAAGCGGTTCCAGTCGCTATGGTCGCACCAACATAAACCATTGATAAAAAACAAAACTTTGGTATGTCTATAGGTCGGTCCGGAACGATGCACGGCATGGGTGAGCAATGGAGACCTTGGTTTTAAGACCTGTCCACCGGCTGTTTACAGACTGTATCCTGACCGTGACACTTTACTTTGGCTTTCCGAGAACCATACATGCTCTTGGAATCAAATACGCGTTAAAAATCAATGTGATATTTTAAATATTCTTTCTTTGTCGAGCGTGGTACAAAAATTGCTAATTGTCATAAACATGTATGGTTAAGCCATGTCTTTCGTGCTAAACGGAAGATTCGGGTATTCAAGGATGATAGAGAATGCAAAGGCTGCGCTGATTACCGTGGCCGTTCCATCCACCCAGAAATGACCGATTTTTGATCGGTTCCTATCCACGATCCACCAGGAGATTCGGCAGAACGAGCAGGGTCTCTTCGGTTGTAAGGCATAAAGGCCCGGTCCGGGCTCGTATGACCGCGCGGGTGCGTGTTTTCAACAGAGCCCAACATCCGGGCACCTCGGGTATTTCCGGAGGTCTTTTTCAATACGAAGTAGGAGTCCACGTCCTGTGGGCGTGGTCAGAGTCAGTTGGCTATGCCGATAAGATTGGCGGCAAGTGCCTAAAATGCACTAAAGTTCGAAATGCCTAAAGTATAGGTGAGAAATGCCAAGACATAGGTAACCCTAAAGTGCCAAGACATGGGTTACCTTAAGGTTCGTTTGTGCCAAGA
>JAEINQ010000069.1 GCA_016342285.1 Desulfobacterales bacterium | reverse complement strand
TCATTGGGGGATGGGGGGGCAACGCCTCCTCCTCCCTGCATGGCTTTTCATTAACTTTCAACATACGAGGCACAAAGGTCACGAAGTTAACATGGCTTTTCCTCTGGGTGATCAGGGGTTCTGTGGCGGTTTGGGACACACACCAAAGCGAAAAACCATACACAATACACAAAACACCGGTGAATTCGTTTTTTGGAATTCACCAGTCACGATGCCTCTAATGTAAGCCGCTCGCGGGTTTCGGCGATGAGGTCCCGAACGTCGATGCCCCGTTCTTCGGCCGCAAAAAAATGCTCCAGAGCCTCTTCAAGGCGGTTTTGTTTGAGCAGCAAGTCGCCGAGGCGTTGTCTGAACAGTCCGTTTTCCGGTGCCAGTTCGATACTCTGGCGGCAGAACAAGGTGCTGATCTCCGGGTTTTCTCCCATCCGGTCAAAGAGACATCCCATGGCCGACAGGGCTTCGGCATCGTGGGGGTTGAACCGGACCGCCTTTTTATAAGCGGCAACCGCCGGTTCGACCCGGTCCAGGGCGGCGAGGCATTCTCCCAGATAACGATGGGCGATGCCCGATTCCGGCTGGCTCTCAGACGCGATTTCCAGAAAGGGGTGGGCCTGGGTCGGTTCTTTCATGTCCAGGTAGATGCGGCCGGCCTGGAGCCCCACCTCATAGGGGGCGCCTTGGGTCTTGGCGGCCTGAAGAAAGAGATCCAGCGCCCGGTCCCGGTCGCCCATGCACACGTGGGTCAGGCCGGCGTTGTAAATGGCCATGGTGTCGTCCGGGGCCAGGATCATGGCGGCTTCAAAGATCTTCAGCGCCTTTTCATAGGCTCCCAGGACACCGTAGCAGACGCCGAGGCTGTTCTGGACGTTGTAGTCTTTCGGGTCCAGGGCAAGGGCGCGCTGAAACTCTTCGATGGCGCTGCTGATATCCCCCGCCTGGTAGTGTTTGTCTCCGCTGATGTTCAGGCTGACCGCATCAAAGGCCGCCACGGCGCCGGGGCCGAAAAACGCGGCATGGTCCAGGGCCTTGAGGGCGTTGTCGATAATCTCATCCTTTTGAAATTCCCCCTGGGGAAAGACCGCCGTTCCGATGGAGACGGTGCCGTTTTGTCTTTGGGCCACCGCGTCCCGGATTGCTTCGGCCATGGCCTTGCCCGCGGCCGGCGTCAGATGGGGCAGAATGCAGGCGAAAAGGTCGGCTTCGAGCAAGCCCCAGATGCCGTTTTGTTCCCGGCAGCAAGCGTCGATGACACTGGCCACGTGGTCTCTAAGCGCATTCCGTGACACCTCTGTTGGGTCCGGTTCCGGGTTTGTCGCGCTGTCGAGGCAGATGACCATGGCGAAAAATGCGGACAGGCCGGCGACGGCGGCCGCACCCTTTTCCGCAAAAGCCGAATCGGTTTGAACCGGGGTGTGGGGGGGCGGTTCCGAACCGGCCGAGGTCGGGGCGCCCGAATCGGTTGCTTTCCGAAGAAACTCTCTGGCGCCCTTCTGGTCGGGACAACTCCCCTTGGCATCGTCTTTCATGATCAGACCCTTTTCAGCAATTGGCTCAGAGCGTTTTCGATAATGGAAAATTCACCGGACTGGATGGTTCGCGGATCCATGACGAAGCGATCTGACTCGATCCGGCCGATAATGGGTGGCCGGTTGTTTCGCATGTGCCTCTCCAGGGTATTGACCGAAACCCCCTGAATATGGACGTCGACGCTTTTTGTGGGCAGATCGAGCAGCGGCAGGGATCCGCCGCCGGCTCTGGAAGTCCGGTCCGCCAGTTCCACCGACAGCCTCGGATCGTCGATCCGCTGAAGCTGCCGGGCCAGGTCTTCGGCATCGGCGGAGATATCGACCAGCGGACGGGTGAGCATGCGAAGGGTCGGTATGCTGCGGACGGCTTCACTCTCATTGCGGTAGAGCCTCAGGGTGGCTTCCAGGGCGGCCAGGGTCATCTTGTCGATCCGTAGCGCCCGGGTGAGGGGGTTTTTCTTGACGGCGTCGATGAGTTCCCTTTTGCCCGCGATGATGCCGGCTTGGGGTCCTCCGAGAAGTTTATCTCCGCTGAAGGTGACCACATCAATGCCGGTGGCCACCGATTCCTGGACGGTCGGTTCCTTCATGAGTCCGTAGCGTGAAAAGTCGACGAAGGTGCCGCTGCCCAGATCTTCCATGACCGGCAGCCGGTATTTCCGGCCCAGAGCGACCAAATCGGTGAGTGATACGCTGGCGGTAAAGCCCACGACGGCGAAATTACTGGTGTGCACCTTAAGCAACAGGCCGGTTTCGTCGCAGATGGCCTGTTCGTAGTCCCGCGGGTGGGTCCGGTTGGTGGTGCCGACCTCCCTCAACCGAGCCCCGCTTTTGGCCATGACGTCGGGAATGCGGAAAGAGCCGCCGATTTCCACCAACTCCCCCCGTGAGACGATCACCTGGCGGCTTGAAGCGATGGTGTCCAGGCAAAGGAGCACGGCTCCGGCGTTGTTGTTGACCGCCATGGCCGCTTCGGCGCCGCTGATCTCACAGATCAGCCCTTCTACGGCCGTGTAACGGGAGCCCCGGGCGCTTTTTTCCAGGTCGAATTCGAGATTGGAATACGCGCCTGCCATTCGTGCCACATTCTCCCTGGCCGCCTCGGCCAGAAGGGATCGTCCCAGATTGGTGTGAACCACGATACCGGTGGCGTTGACCAGGGGTTTGAGGTTGGGTTCAAGGGCCTTTTGGAGTTGGGTGCAAACCCGCTCTATCACCTTTGTTTCAGTTAGGGCGTCCTCATGGGCGGACGGATCTTTGGCCATGATGGCCGATCGAAGATCCTCCAGCACACCGCGAATGACCCGGGTGGTCAGGGGTTTGGGGATGGTCTTGAAAAAAGGATCTTTGTCGGTTTGGGCGAGGAGCCGGTCGACACCGGGCAGGCTGCGAAGTCGTTGCTGGCGGTCGTTATTGGATTCCATAATCTAAGATGCCCCGACTGATCCCATGGGCCGGCCCATGCCGTGGGGCCGGTCGTGCCATTCAGGGAGCGGGCTTTTCCTCCAGGTTGAGGTCATGGGCCGATTCAAAGACGCTTTGGGGAATCATGTCCACCAGTTCGGCAAACCGGTCGGTGGTCAGGCCGACCCGTTCAAGGCGTTTGGGCAGGTCGGTTATCTTCAAACGCTCCATCTCCAGGCCGGCATGAAAGCTGGACATGAGTAGATCGGCCAGGTGGACGATGTGGGTCAGTTCCGTATGTTCCGGGTCTTTTTCCGGACAATGATGGTATCGGATGGCGTTGGCCAGAGTCTTGGGGAAACCCCATTTTTCGGCCAGCATGAGACCGACGCGGGTATGGTCGGTGCCCAAGATCCGTTTTTCGGCTTCGCCGAAGGTGATATCTTCCTGCATTTCCCGGTAGAACATGGGGTAAGCGGCGGCCACGTATTGATCCAGCACCACCTTGCCGATGTCGTGAAGCAGCCCGGCTGTGTAGGCGGTTGTGGGGGGGGCAATGCCGGTCAGCTGGGCCAGTTTTTCAGCCATGATGGCCGTTCCCACGGCATGGTGGTATAGCCCCCCCTTGCACAGGGAGTAGCCGTGGCTTTGCTGGTCGAAGAATTCGTTGACCGAGGCCGAGACGACCATTTTGACCAGCAGATCCCTTCCCAGATAGACCAGGGCGTGATCCAGGGACTCCACCCGAAGCCGGCGGGCGAACATGGTGCTGTTGCACAGCTGCAGGGTCCGGGCGCTGAGCACCTGGTCCTTGCGCAGTTCATCGGCCAGTTTAAGGATGTCGTCGTCATCGCTGTCGATGATTCTCAGGATTTTCAGGGCCACCTGCGGGATGGGTTGAAGCCGCGCCATGGCCTGTCGGATTTCCCGGCTGCTGGGCATGTGGATGTCATTGCCGCCCTCGAGTTTCGCCATGCCGGCCGGTTCGATCCGGGCGTTCCATGCCATCATGTCCAGAGTCAAACAACAGGAGAAAAAACCGCCTGTTTCCTGTTTTGCCACGGCAATGCCCGCCTGGTGGAGAATGTTCCTGGCGACTTCGGCGGTGCGGCCACCGATGTCTAAGGCCAGATCGCGGTGGTCCACCGGTCCGACCAGGGCGCCGCCGGCAATACAGGCCTTGAGGTTTTTTTTTGATGCACCGGCGTCCATGGCGGCCTGGATGAACAGGGGCATGCCATAGGAGGCATATTTTTCTTGCTGGTAGCTGGACGAGGCAACGACCGGTTCGGGCAGCAGCAGGTGAATGATGCCCCCGATGCCGGCCTGAGCGTCGTGGAGTGCCACGCCGACGCAGGTGCCGAGAAAGGCCTGAAGCAGGGTAGGTTCGCTGCGTCCCACATAAAACGTGCCGGCGGCAACGTGGAATCGTCTCAAATTGTCCATGGCGGTAAGGGAAATTTCCAAACGGGTCCGGTTATTGTGAAGTTAACCTTTATACCATCACAAACCCCTTGATTACAATGCCAAATTTGTTTGGGGGCAGAGCGGCTCGATCTTTGACTGGCATCTGTTTTTTCGACCATGGGCGCTCGGGATTTCAATGAAATTTACCTGGGGTAGCCGGTAATTTCCCGAATCCGTTTGTAGAGTGGCTTAAGCTTCTTGTACATTTTCTTGTAAACGTCCCTGTAAAGGGCGTCGTAGAGGGCATGGGTTTCCGGGTTCGGCTCAAAGACGTCACCGATGTGGGTCATGGTGCGGACGGCTGTGGGAAAATCCCGGTGAAGACCGAGGCCGACGGCCAGATCGATGGCCGCCCCCAGGCCCGAGGTTTCGTAGAGGTGGGGCCGGGATGTTGGCAGGCCGAAGACGTCGGCCGTGATCTGCATGGCCATGCGGCTCTGGCTGCCGCCGCCTGACACGCGAAGCTCGGTGATGGGGATTTTGGTCCGCTTTTGAATCCGCTCGCTGCCTTCCCGCAGGGCATAGGCCAGCCCTTCGAGAATGGATCGGTAGAGATGGCCGCGGGTGTGAACGTCGCCGAAGCCCAGGACCGCGCCCTTGGCTTCGGGGCCGGGGGACTTCAGGCCCGGTGTCCAGTAGGGTTGGAGCATCAGCCCCATGGAACCGGCCGGAACGTCCTCGATAAGCCGGTCGAACAGGGCCTCGGCTTCGGTCCCTTCGAGGGCGGCCTGTTGAATCTCCGGATGGCCGAACTCCTCCTTGAACCAGGAGACCATCCAGTACCCCCGAAAAATCTGCACCTCGATGGTGTAGGCGTCCGGAATGGCGGACGGGTAAGGCGGCAGCAGGGGAATGGCCTCGACGTATTTGGGCGAGGTGACGTTGATGGTGGCGGTGGTGCCGTAACTCAGGCAGCCGATGTTGGGGGTGAGGCTGCCTGAGCCGATGACCTCACAGGCCTTGTCCGCCGCCGCGGCAATCAGGGGCAGCCCTGCGGGGATGCCCGTGGCCTCGGCCGCTGAGGCTGAAATGTGGCCCAGGCGTTCGCCCGGGGCGACCAGATCGGGCAGGATGCCGCGGTCCAAGGGAATCCCCTGCCACTTCCAGTCCCAGCTTGGCGCCCATCGTTTATTCTTGTAATCAAAGGGGAGATAGGCGACGCAGCAACCGGTGGAGTCGGCAAATTCGCCGGTGAGACGGTAGGTCAGATAGCCGGACAACAGCAGGTATTTGTGCGTCTTTTGCCAGATCTCCGGCTGGTGGGTGCGAATCCAGTTGGCTTCGGCTTCCCGTTGAAGATAGGCGATGGTGCCATCCATCCGCAGGACTTTGAACAGCAGACCCCATGCACCACCCACCGGCGGCAGGCCGTAGGTCTTTCGCTGGTCCAGCCACAGCATGGCCGGTCGTAGCGGGTGCCCGTTTTGATCCACGTTGATTACGGTTCCGCGCTGGGTGGTGACCGAGACGCCGGCGATGCGGTTTCGATCAAGCCCCTCATCGTGCCACAGGGACTGGCAGGCCTGGCACAGGGCGTCCCAGAAGACGTCCGGATCCTGTTCGGCCCAGCCGGGGTGGTCGGAAAAATAGGGGCTGAAGGGGACCCGAACCTTGGCGACCAGTTGCCCGTCGAGGTCAAAGGCCAGTGCCCGCAGGCTCTGGGTGCCGTTGTCGATGGCCAGAAGAAGGTCTTTGTTTTCCATGGCAGGGCCTCCGGTGTCGGTGCAAAGGGGGAATTCATGTTCCTTGGGTGTGCTAAACGTCAGTTAGCTAGACCCTTGGTCCCGAGTCAAGTGTCGAGTGAACTAAAGTGAGCTATAGTGACTAAAATTAAGGAATTCTGCCGTTTTTTTAAATGAGTGGAGCGAAGCGACTCCGCAACTATAGCTCACTCCAAACTTTAGTCACTTTAGTCACTTGGGTAAGTACATTTTCTCCTTTTTTGGAAATGATTGCCTTTCTGTCTGTAGGTGAGGCATTGTCAGATCAATCCAGCCCCATGGTCCCCCCCGGGTTCATGATGCCGTGGGGATCGAAATGCCGCTTGAGGGCCAGCAGCACCTCCATCTGTTCCTTGCCCAGGTGTCTCTCCATCCAAGGCCCGATCATCTTGCCCACGCCGTGGTGGTGGCTCAGCGAGCCCCCCCCGGCGACGATCCGGTCGATGATGCCGGACTGAAAGGCGCGGTATTCGTCGATATCTTCCATGCGGGCGATAAAGATAAAGTAAAGGTTGGTCCCCTGGGGGTAGAAGTGGGAGGCGTGGGTCATGCAGACGGTTTTCGGACGCGACTTGATAAAGTCCCGGACTTCCCGGTGGAGCCGATGCAGCCCCTCCCAGGTCACCGACGACTCCAGGGTATCAATCATGATCCCGAAGTCGTTGAGGTCCTCTCGCAGGTAGGGGTCATGATACCGCGATGCCTCCCATTTTCTGACCGGGTATCCGGAGATGTTCATGGCGCCTGCGCGTCGGCAGATCCGTTTGACCCGGCGTTTGATGTTTTTTGCAAACCCTTTTTCGCCGTTGGCCATGCCCATGCAGAGACAGCGCTCCCCGGGTTTGTAGCCTCGAAGGGTCATGAACCGATCGATGACTGTTCCTTCCACCCCGTAGAGTTTCAAAGCCACATCGGTTTCTTCCGCGTCCGAGATACGGAACATGGACGGCATGCCGAATTCGCCCTGGGAGATTTCTCCGGCGGCCTCCACGGCCGATTCCCAGTTCGTGAAGACAAAGGCGAAGCGCTGGCGGTTTTCGGGCATGTGGCGAAAAATCCGGACCGTGGCCTCCACCAGGATGCCGTAGGCCCCTTCGCTCCCTTTCATGATGTCGCTGACCTTGGGGCCGGTGGCCGTGGCCGGGTAGTCCAGGGTTCGAAAGGTGCCTGCGGGCGTGACGTATTCCTGGGACAGGACGATGTCGTACATATCGCCGTAGTAGGAAGACTGCTGGCCGCTGCCCAGGGTCACGATCCATCCGCCCACCGAAGAGTGTTCGAAAGACTGCGGGAAGTGCCCTCCGGTGTAACGGCGCCGGGCATTGAAATGTTCCGGCGCGCCGTTTAGCAGGCGCTCGTATTCCGGTCCCATGAGTCCCGGCTGAACCGTGGCGGTCTGGTTTTTCTCGCTGATGGCCAGCAGGCGGTTCATGTGGGTGCCCATGACCAGGGTCACCCCGCCCCGGGTCGGCGAAAAGCCGAAGTTGACCGAACTCCCGCCGCCGTAGACATAGACCGGAATGCGGTGTTCGTGGCAGTAGGCCACGATGTCGGCCACATCCTGTTTGTGGCGGGGATGGATGACCAGATCGGGCAGGTCGCCGACCGTTTCCAGACGAAGGCGCAGGGCCTCCTCCATGGTCTTTCCCGTGGCGTACTTCAGGCGGCTGAAATCATCCCGGCTGACGTTTTCTTCTCCGACCCGGTCGGTCAGCCATGCCGCGTGCGCAGGGTCCAACCGCAGCGGCAGACCATGGGAGACGGCCGTGTCGCCGGTGTTGCCGGGCCTTTGGAAATCGGCGTCGGTCATGGCAAAGACATCTTTGACCATGTGGTAGAGCCTGGCATTGGGGTGCTTGAACCCGTCCGGTCTCCCCCATTTAAAAATGCTGCGGTAGGTTCCCGGCTTGGGCGGGGTTTTTCGCCAATCCGGGGAAAAGGGCGCTTGGGGTTTCATGGCAGGTATTCTCCTTGTTCAGGGCAGGCGTAATATTTTTTCCGAAGAGTTCGGTAGTTCTCGATCTCCTGGCGCCACCGGCGGTCGTCCCAGGGCAGACAGGGGCGGCACAGGTGCTCCATGCGTTCAAGGAAGCGCTCGCCGCCGTCCGGGGCGGTCATGCCGATACGCACCCGGCGAAGCATCAGGTCGCTCAGGTGTCGGATCTGCTCACCAGCGGCGTGGGGCAATTCAGCCCACAGGGTATGGGTGCCGGGGATCGCCACCAGGTCTTCGGTCGCCGCGTTTTGGACCAAGGCCAGCGCTTTTTCGCCGTAACGGCCGGCGAGCCTTCGAAAGATCCGGGGGTCGACGGTGGCGTCGGTCGGTGCGATTGGCGGCGTATCAAAGGCCGGGGCCCGGGGGGCGGGTTCCACCGGTCGAAGAAAAGACCGGGCCGACTGGAGGGCATCCCAGGCCAGACGTCGAAAAGTGGTCAGTTTGCCGCCGGTGACCGTCACCAGACCGTTGTCGACCCAGACCACATGTTCCCGGGATTCTTCCGAGGGCGGTCGGTCGCCGCGGCTGAGCACCGGCCGGACCCCGGCAAAGGCGCCGATGCAGTGGGCCCGTGTCAGGGCCATCCTTGGAAAGACATTGTTGATGCCTTCCAGAAGATAATCGGTTTCATCGGAACCGATGGCCGGCTCGGCGTTTAATTCCTGGCCGTGGTCCAGGTCTGTCGTGCCGACCAGAACGGCCCTTTCCCAGGGGACCATGAACACGGCCCGGCCGTCAGCCGGATGGGTGAAGCTCATCCCCTGGCTTGCCGGAAGGGTGTCTTCGGCAAAGACCAGGTGGCTTCCCCGCAAGGGGCGGAGGTGAAGGCCCGGCTGGGGCGACGGGTGCAGGGTTTCGGCCCAGCAGCCCGTGGCGTTGATCACCGCTTCGGAAAAGATCTCTTTTTCCAAACCGGTTTCCGTATCCTTTGCCAGGACGCCGGCGATTTGTCCCCGGTCGTTTCGCAAAAGATGATGGACGGTCGTGTAGTTCAGTGCCTCGGCGCCGGCGGCGGTGCTGTCGGAAATCAGGCGAAGAACCAGCCGGGCGTCATCGGTCTGGGCGTCTTCAAACCGGAATCCGCCCAAAAGCCCCTCGGGGTTGATGCCGGGGACCATGGCTTGGAAGGTGTCGGGGGCAAAGAAACGGTGCTGGCGACGGCCGGCAATGAGGTCGTAGAGGGTCAGTCCGACCTCCAACGCCCACCGTCCGGGACCGTGGGTGCGGTAGACCGGCACCAGAAATCCCATGGACTCAACCAGGCCCGGGGCTTCGTGAAGAAGCCGCTCGCGTTCACGGACCGAGGTCCGGGTCAGGGAAAAACGTCCCTCCTTGAGATAACGCAGGCCGCCGTGGACCAGTTTGGAGGACCGGCTTGAGGTGCCCCAGGCAAAGTCGTTCTTCTCCAGAAGCAGGGTCCGAAACCCCATCCGGACAGCTTCGCGCAAAATGCCGGCGCCGGTGATGCCGCCGCCGATAACGATCAGGTCGAATCGGTTGTCGATCTGGGAAAGATCCATGGTCAATACTTGCCTTTGTCTTTTTGTTTCAACTGTTGCCAGATGTCGATGCTTTCGGCCATGGCCCTGCGGACGCTCTGCTCCACGGCCTCGCGGCCCCGCTTTAGCTGCCGGCGAAGATCCCGGTAATAGGCCGCCGAAGCCAGGCGTGCCCGGGGCATGGTGAAATACCTATGGCCCATGGTGCGGTAAATGGCGGTAAAATCGTTGAGAATGAGGGGGAAGATCGGATTGCCGCTGCCGCGGGTCATGCATATCTGAAGTCCCCAGTCGAAGGCCCCGTAGATTTCCGCCTTGTCTTCGAGGGCTTCGGCCTGGGTCAGGTGGTTGTCGAGCGCTCCCGGAGACCGGGTCATGGCCAGGCCGGCCACCTCGGGCAAGAGCGTGAGCCGGACCTCGAGCAGGTGGTCGATGAAACCGTTGGGCAGGAACTCGCCGTAGGTGGCCAGGGTTCCCAGCAGGCTCAACCCGCCGTGCTGCCAGTAGTCGTTGACCACCGAGGGCTTGCCGTGGTGGATGCGAATCCAGCCTTCCCGCGACAGGCGTTGAAGGGTTTCGCGCAGGGTGGGCCGTGTGATTCCCAGGGCTTCGGCCAGATCCCTTTCACCGGGAAGGGGCGCACCCGGCGGGTAGGTGCCGTCGAGGATCGCCGTCACGATGCGGTGTTCGGCAAATTCCCGCGGACGCATGGGTTTTTCGTGCTTCGGAAATGGTGTCATGGTGGCCGTTTCAATTGTGGATTCACGATTATCTGGTAAGAGGTCATACCAGTTCATTCCGGGGGTTGTCAACCCAGACCTTCCTTGAACATTGAGAATTGAAAATTGGATATTAAACCCTCCTATGGAGGGCCTCCTGAAGTCACCCATTCCGCGGGTGCGGCCTCTCACTCGACCCATGTCGGCTGAATCCGGCCCGGGAAAGTCGTTTTCAGGCGATGCAGATGGCCCGTCCTGCTGCAAGCAGCGGATTCTGCGGCCAGGCGTCCCTTGCCAAGGGTCTGGAAGCATCCTATTGTGTCTGACAGGACAAGTGTTTGATTATCGGGGGGTGGCGTCTACCGCAGAATCCAATCCCAGAGGTAGATCAGTAGCAGGAATAACCAGATCAGCGCGGTTACGCCCACCAGCGTGGTCAAAATAATTCTGGCCGGGCGGCTGACGAGTCCGTGGGCAGCGTCGCCGGCTTCCCGAGAATTGCTCTGGGGGCTGACAGGGGCCTCATCGGGAGAGGGCTTTGGATCCGGTTCAGGAGAAAATGACGGTACCGGGTCCTGAGTAAGCGCCTCTTGGATCCGAGCTGCTTCGGGCAGAATCAGTGCGTCAAGATCGAATGGTTTTTCAGTTTTTTGGTTATCGGTCATGGCGATGATCAGGGTTGTGGCAAAGACACAAAATAGGGTCGGCCAACGGGCCGACCCCGGACAGATTCACATCATTTCTGTATACTATCGTATCGGTCTCTTTTTTCAAGACGAATTGTTGCGCTTTGTCTATAAATGAATGAGATCAATTGGGAACACAATGGATCCGAAATCCTCTGCCCGCAGAATCCACTGGGCCCGCAAGGCCTTCAGCCACTACAATATCGTTCGCCTGCGGGAATTGATCCAGATTCTGCCCCACAAAAGACTCGATTTCTTTTCCCTGGCCCCTTTTCTGTTGCACGTGAACCACCCGGATTTTCCCGGATATGTCGACCATCCACGCACCCCTTGCGGAATTTATCAGTTTCATACCACCGGGTTCTGGAAAAAGGCCGTCGCGCATTTCAACCTCGGCGTCGATGACCTGCGCCGGTGCGTTTCAGATCAGTACTGGATCGACGGACTCTACCTGATGGGGAGTGTCGGTACCCTGGCGCAGACCAGTTTCTCGGATTTCGATTACTGGATGCTGGTGGACCGAACGAACCTGGACGACGAGCGGTTGGGGCTGCTGAACCAAAAACTCTCGGGTATTACCCAATGGGGTGCTGACGCGTTTGGGCAAGAGGTCCATTTTTTTATGATGGACGCCGATCAGGTGCGTCGCAACGATTTTTCTTCTGTCGATGCAGAGAGTTCGGGTTCGGCTCAAAAAACAATTCTAAAGGAGGAGTTTTACCGAACCTTTATCGTTGTCGCCGGTCGGATTCCTTTCTGGGCGGTGCTTCCGCCCGGGATCGGTGACCGGGCCTACCAGCAGCGGATCAGGCAGGCCGGCCGGTCCGATCACCTTCACTACGATCCGGACGACTACGTGGATCTTGGCAATCTGACCGAGATTTGGCCGCAGGAAAGTCTCGGTGCCATCTTATGGCAGATTTACAAGGCCGGTAAAGATCCGGTCAAGTCGTTCCTCAAAGCGTCATTGATCGGGCACTACCATTTTTTCCATAAAACCACCGGCCTGTTGTGCGATGTCGTCAAACAACGGATTCAAGACAGTCGTGGCGGACAGGGGCATCTGGATCCCTACCTAGTGGTCTTTGACGCTGTTTTGGCGTTTTTTGAACAGATCGAGGACGCTGAAGGCCTCGATCTGGCGAAGGAATCGGTATTCCTGCGGCTCAACGGCTACCCGAGGCGCAGGGATGTCGAATCGGACCACCCCGCAAGGGTGCTCAGTGACCGGTTTGTTCGTCAATGGGCCTGGGACCGCCAGCGCATCGGCCGGCTCCGGGCCTGGCAGTCGTGGACGGAACAGGATACAGTCGATTTTGAATCCCGACTTTTGGCCAAGCTTTCTTTTCTCTACCACCTCATTTCAAAACACCATGATGAACCCAAACCCGGCGACGGCATGGCGGAACCGGATCTGACCCTTTTGAAAAACCGGATGGCCGCCTATTTCCAGTCCAAACCGGATAAATTGCCCCATTGTTCAAGCTATCTTAAGATCAGGACCCGGGGCAAAGCCCTTTGGGTCAATGTCGAGCCGAATCCTTCGGGCGGGATCTGGTCCGTGCTTCTCCCGGACAGCCGGGAGGTCCTCTTTGTCGGGCCGGCGCTGGCCGGCGTGATCGGATGGCTGATCCGCAACGGCATTCACCCCTCGGCAGAGACGTCGGTCCGTTTCGTTCAGGCGCCACCGCCTTTTTCCACGGGGCGATCCGGGCGGATTTTGGATCGGGTGGATGTTTTTTTTAAATCCATGCCCCCGGGGGCCGGTGATTTTGCCCTGCCTCCCCGAAACGAAATGGCGGCGGTGTTTATTCATGGAGCGTCGATCCGGGGCAGGGCCGATCTGTCGTTGGCGGATTTTCTGGTGAGAAATTCATGGGGAGAGTTTTTCCAATTTCGCCTCGACCTGGGCGCTATTGAAAACCACTGGGCCAAATGCTATAAAATTGCCACCCGTCTTCAACGGCTGGCGCCTGAAAACCCGGTCCCGCCATTTCTTTACCGGATGGTTCCGGCCGGACCGGGAGAAATCTCCGAGACGACACGGCTCGTTGAACAGATCTATGCCACGCTCAAGAGAACGGGTTCGGCACCATCGTCTCCAGGCGTTGAAGTGCAGGCCCCTGGTCCCGAAGGCACCAAACCGATGCTGGATATTTTCCCATGCCCTATAGGATAAACGATGAAGAAGTTGTCTTTTCTGCTCCTTGATACCGATGCCGTCGCCCTGCGGGGTTTTTCCGATATATTACAGATTCTGGGATTCAGGGATGTGCGAAGATCCGCGAACACCCTGGACGGTTGGTCCATGATGCGCCTGAAAAAGGCCGATTGCGTGGTGGCGTCATGGAATATGCCGGAAATGTCGGGTCTGGCCATGCTGAAAATCGTACGGAGCGACCAGAACCTTTCGGAAACCTATTTTTACCTGTCCCGGCCTGCGTTTTCCAAGGCCGATATCATCGAGGCCGGCCGGGCCGGCGTTACCGGGCTGTTCCTGAAACCCTTCAATGTGGATAACGTCAGGGACAAACTCAAGGCCATCGCCGAGGTCGAGGCCGAACCGGGGATCGTCGAGGCCGCAAAGCGCCTGGAAGAAGGGCTGAAACTGCTGGAATCCGGAAACCATGGCAAAGCCCTGAGCGTTTTCGAGCTGATGACCACCCAGAGTGAAAGCGCCGAAGTGTATTACAATATCGGATATATCAAGACCAGCCAGGGCAAATACGACGATGCGCTCATCGCCTTCCAAAAAGCCACCCGGCTGGACCGGCTCTATGCCCGGGCCTTTGAAGCCATGGGCCGGGTCTACCGTGTTCTGGGAAGAGACAATGACGCCGAGAAATGCCTGCAGAAAGCCGCCGATATTTACACCAGTACGGAAAAGGACGAGTATGCCGAACAGATCCTTGAAGAAATTCTCGAAATCAATCCGCAAACCGTCAATGTTTACAACAGCCTCGGGGTGATCTGCCGTAAAAGAGGCGATTATTCCGCGGCTCTGAAATATTATCAGAAAGCCCTGAGGATCCATCCCAGGGAGACGAGTATCTATTACAACATCGGCCGACTTCACATCGACCTGAAAAATTCCCAGCAGGCCAGAGTCTTTTTCGAAAAAGCCCTGGAAATCGATCCTGCCTTTAAAGAGGCTAAGGATGTGATCCATGCCATTGATCTTGGCACCCTCTGATCTCCTGGGTTGTCGCTTTGACGGTTTGGTGCCCTGTCCAGACCTTTCGGCAACCACGGGAGCCGGAGAGAGGTCCCACGCCCTCCCTTAAGGAAGCCGGCACGGTCGATGGGGCGCTCCATTACCGACAATCTGACATCTGGTGTTTCCGGCATTTACCCAAAGGCCGGCAGACAGGAGACCCCATGAAGACGGCAAGCGAATACATTGTCTTTCCGCTGGATGTATCCAGCGAGGCTGAAGCCGCAACCTATGTCCAACAGCTTTGCGGTTGTGTGGGCATGTTCAAGGTGGGACTGGAACTTTTCATCCGAACCGGCCCGCCTATTGTCGACGCCATGAAACGGGCCGGTGCCCGGCGGATCTTTCTCGATCTCAAACTCCATGACATTCCGGCCACCGTCGGTCGGGCCATGGCCGCGGCGGCTGACCTGGGGGTCGATTTCGTCACGGTTCACTGCGGCGAGAGTCCGCGGATGCTGGAGGCGGCCGTTTCCGGCGGCGGTGGAAGGGCCGGCGTTCTCGGGGTCACCGTTCTCACCAGCGTTTCTCCCGAAGAGATTGCCGCTGCCGGATTTCGCCGCGAACTTTCCGACGACCTGAACCGGCTCGTCATGCAACGGGCCGCCATGGCCCGGGATACCGGCTGCCAGGGGGTGGTTTGTTCGGGGCTGGAGGTGTCGGCCATGAAGTCGGCTTTCGGGCGCGATTTCCTGACCGTGACCCCGGGGATTCGGCCGGCCTGGGAGGGTGCGGGGGCAGACGACCAGCGCCGGGTGGTCACACCGGCCGCGGCCATTGCCGCCGGGGCCGACTACCTGGTCATCGGCCGGCCCATCCGCGATGCTTCCGACCCGGTCCGCGCTGCCCAACGGATCGCCGAGGAGATCCATGGCGCCCAAGGGTGACGACGGCCGGATTCGGCCCGGTGCCGGCTCTGAAAGATCGGGCTGACTTCGACGCCGGACATGAGGAAGATCAAGGGTTTTTATCAAAAGAAAAAGAAATGCCGGCGGATGCTTTACCGGTCCATCAGGTGTCGCTGTCCAGGCCGAAGGCCGTATGCAGCACCCGGACGGCCAGTTCCGTATACTTTTCCTCGACGATGCAGGAGATGCGGATCTCCGAGGTGCTGATCATGATGATGTTGATGTTCTCCTTGGCCAGGGTATGGAACATGATGGAGGCCACCCCGGAGTGGTTTTTCATGCCGACCCCGATCACCGATACCTTGGCAATGTTCGGATCGCCCCAGACCTCTTCGGCCTCAATCTCTTTGGCGACCTTCTGTTCGATCTCCAGGGCCTGCTTGTAGTCTTTTTTGGGAACGGTGAAGGTCAGGTCGGTCTGGCCGCCGGCTCGGGTGTTTTGAATGATCATGTCCACCATAATGCCGGCGTCGGCAATGGGGTCGAAGATCTTGGCGGCGATGCCCGGTTGATCCGGCACCTTTTTTAAGGTGATGCGCGCTTCGTCCTTGTTGTGGGTGACCCCTGAGACCACCAGTTGCTCCATGCCCGAATCTTCATTGACGACCATGGTTCCTTCCTCCTCGGAAAAAGATGACCTTACGTGTACGGGAATGTTGTATTTCTTGGCAAAGCCGACAGACCGGATCTGAAGCACCTTGGCGCCGAGGCTGGCCATGTTGAGCATCTCGTCGTAGGAGATTTCTTTGATCTTTCGGGCTTTTTCACAAATGTTGGGATCTGCCGTATAGATACCGTCCACATCGGTGTAGATTTCGCAGACATCGGCGCAAATGGCCACGGCAATGGCCACGGCGGACGTATCCGAGCCGCCCCGGCCCAGGGTGGTGATGTCACCGTTGGGGTCAGCGCCCTGAAAACCGGCGAGGACGACGATTTTTTTCTTCCCGATGGCTTCCTTGATCCGGCCGGCGCCGATTTCCAGAATGCGTGCGTTGCCAAAGGCCCGGTCGGTGCATACCTCGGCCTGGTGACCGAGAAAAGAGACCGCTTTGTATCCCATGGACTGAAGGGTCATGGCCAGAAGGGCCGCCGAGGTCTGCTCTCCGGTGGCCAGCAGCATGTCCAGTTCACGTTTGCTGGGGGACTCGGTCACCTCTTCGGCCATTTTGATCAGGCTGTCGGTGGTGCCGGCCATGGCCGAGACCACCACCACCACATCGTTGCCCCTATCGTAGGTTTTTGCGACCCGTTTGGCCACGTTTCGAATGCGCTCCAGGTTGGCGACGGAGGTGCCGCCGAATTTTTGCACAAATAGACTCATGACAGTTCCTTGAGAGAAGTTTCAAAGGCTTTTAACAGATTGACAGCACCAAGTCCAGCGGCGGCGGCGGTGATCGTTCGGCTGGCGTTTGGGCCGATGGCAAAGGTCAGTTTGAGATGGGCTCCCAGGTCGTCGGGGTCCATGCGCTCGACCCATTCGATGGCCACCACCCCCTGTCCGTTATCCATGGCATCGAGTCCCAGCGCCTCGGGGTCGACCGGGTAGAAAAGGCGGTAAAGATCCACATGTAACAGGGGCATTCGGCCTGGGTATTCGTTGACCAGGGTATAGCTGGGGCTGGTGATATAATAGTCTTGGGGCACGCCAAGCCCCCGGGCCAGCCCCTGGACAAAAGCGGTCTTGCCCGCGCCGAGTTCTCCGCTCAGGGCGATCACCGCGCCATGATCCAGCTTCCGTCCCAGAGCCGCGCCCAAAGCGCGGGTTTTTTCCGGAGAGACCGAACGAAAAACAATCCGACGATCATGGTCGGTGTTATTGTCTGTCATCGTTACCATTTTTTCTTATTCACAAGGATTCACAGGATGGACAGGATGCTTTTTCATTGCTCGTTTTCCACCATTTCAGATCCTCTGGGAACGATATGGCGTGAAAGGGCCTTGTCTGTCGACATTCCCGGCCTTTTTTAGCGACGCTCCTTGGTGAAGATCGAAATCCTGTTCATCCTGTACATCCCTGTTTGAATTCCCTGTTTTTCCGGGAGTGCAGGGCGGCCAGCTCTCCGGGGATCGCATTCATGACTTCCGAAGCCAGGTAGCCCCGGGGGGCGACGGTTCGGGCCAGGGTGTCGGCTGCCCTGCCGTGAAGAAAGACGCCGGTTTCGGAAGCCTCCCCCGGCGTCAGACCCTGGGCGATCAGGCCGGCGATCAGGCCAGTGAGTACGTCACCCATGCCGCCGGCGGCCATGCCGGCGTTTCCGGTGGGATTGATCCGGACCGAACCGTCCGGATGGGCCACGACGGTCATGGCCCCCTTGAGCACCAGCCAAACCCCATGGGTACGGGCAAAGGTCCGGGCGCAGCCGATCCGGTCGTTTTGCACCTGTTGGGTCGAAATGCCCATCAGGCGGGCCATTTCACCGGGGTGGGGGGTCAGGATCACCGGGGCCCGGGCGGCCCTTAGAATCTCTGTCCGTCCGGCCAGGCAATTGAGCCCGTCGGCGTCGATGACCAGCGGGACCGGGCAGTCGCTGACCAATTGCGTCACCATGGTTTTTGTTCCGGCTGCAGTGCCGATTCCCGGCCCCAGGGCCAGGCACTGCTTTGCCTCCAGCAGGGAGAGTACCCTGTCCATGCTGGCTTCGGTCAGCCGGCCGTCTTCTTCAGGCAGCGCCTCGGTCATGGCCTCCAGAACCCGGGCCTCAACGATCGGTTCGAGGCTGGCCGGTATTCCTAAGGTGACCAGACCGGCTCCGGCACGAAGGGCGGCCATGGCGGCCATGGCCGCCGCTCCGGTCTTGCCCGGAGCGCCGGCCACCACCAGCACGTGGCCGGTAGTGCCCTTGTGGGCGTCTGTCGGCCGGGGATGGATCATGCCGCGCACGTGGTCTTCGGTGATCAGGGCGTGGGCGGGCGCGACCGCGGCGGCGATATGGGGCGGGATGCCGATGTCGACGATGTTTAGTTTTCCGGTATGGGCGGCGCCGGGCAGCAGCCGATGACCGATCTTGGCAAAGGCGAAGGTGGCGGTGGCCACGGCCCGAATCGCAGCCCCGCAAGGTTTGCCCGTGTCGGCATGAAGCCCGGACGGCACGTCCACGGAAAAAACCGGCCGGTTGGCATCGTTGAGAAAGTCGATGACCTCTTTAAAATATTCACGGACGTCGGTGTTGAGGCCGGTGCCCAGGATGGCGTCTATCCAGACATGGGCATGGGCCATGGCCGTGCGATGCCGGGCAAACGTTTCCGGGGTGGGCATTTCCACCACGGGAACCTTCAAGGGCGCCAGCAGGGCGAGGTTAGCGGCGGCATCACCGCGGACATGGCCCGATTCGGCCAACAGGTAGACGACGACCCGTACCCCTTGTTGCGCCAGGGTCCGGGCCATGACGAAACCGTCGCCGCCGTTGTTGCCGCGGCCGGCCATGACGGCCACGGTTTTCCCCGTCAGATCGGTAAACGTGTCGAGGAAAAAACGGGTGGCGCCCCGCCCGGCGTTTTCCATGAGCACCCGGCCCGGTAGGCCGAATTCTTCGATGGTGCGCCGGTCCATCTCCTGCATTTCGCTGGCGGTGACCAATATCATGGGGCTGCTCCTAAGGGAGAAATAATGAAAATTAACGTTTGAATTTCGACCATGCCGATTCGCGAATCCGTCGGCGCATCTCCCGGACCGCTTCGACCATGCCGATCAGCACGGCACGGGCGACGATGCTGTGACCGATGCAAAAACAATCGATTTCCTTTAAGGGTGCCAGACCCTGAACCGAGAGGTAATCCAGGCCCTGTCCGGCGTGGACTTCCATGCGCAGGCGGCGGGCAAGCTTGACTGTGTCCGTGATTTTGTCCAGAATCTGGCTGCGGATTTTGGCTGAAGCCGCCTCACCGAACGCCCGGGTGGCGATTTCGACGGCATCGGCGTCGAGTTTGTGGGCCAGTTTCACCTGGTCCGGATCCGGGTCGATGAGCAGACAGACGGGGATGCCGCTGTTTTTCAGCGGATCGATCATTTCTGCGATCTCTATCCTTTTGGTCATCAGATCGAGTCCGCCCGCCGGGCCGTGGCCGTCATTGTCGGGCGGCACCAGGGTCACCATGTCCGGCTTAAAGTCCATGGCCATGCCGATGGCTTCGGCCGCCGGGGCAAGACGTAACACCAGCCGGGTCTGGACGGTCTGTCTCAGCAGTCGAATGTCGCGTTCCCGGGTATGGCCGCGATCGCCGCGAAGATGGGCGGCGATGCCGTCGGCGCCGCCCAACTCGGCCTGCAGGGCGGCTGCCACCGGGTCGGGCTGGTTCGACTGGTCTGTCTGGCGAAGGGCTGCCACCGGGTCCACGTTAACCAGTAGTCGGGTCATGGTCCTCTCCTCTGCGCCGCAATTCACCGGCCGTTATTTTCGCAACACTGGATGTTTCTCCCATTGCCGCAAGAAAACAAACGGCCGTTTAAAGGGCAATTTCGAATGTCCAATGCTCAATGTCCAATGATCAAGTGTGGCGTCGCTTTGCTCCGCCAAATAAAGTCAAATATGGCAGAATACCTTACTTGGAAATTGGGAGTTGGACATTGGATATTGATCCTGCCCCCTCCTGGGGGGCACCTGAAGCCACCCGCTCTGCGGGGGGAGCATCATATGGGAGTTGCATCCACCCCCAGGGCGGCCAGCAAGGCTTCGGTCTTGTCCTCCATGCGATCCGCCTCGGCCTCCGAAACTTCGTGGTCGTAGCCGGACAGATGCAATATGCCGTGAACCAGCATCCGGACCAGATGGGTTTCCGGCCGAATGCCGTCTCGGGCGGCCTCCCGCCGGACGGTATCCACCGAAATGACCACATCTCCGAGCAGATCGGGTTGCAGGTCTGAAAATTGGCCGTCCCCCATGGCAAAGGCCAGGACATTGGTCGGGCCGCTACGGCCCCGGTACCGGTTGTTGAGGTCCGCCATTTCATCATCGTCGACAAAGACCAGGGACAGTTCCGCTTCAGGACTGCCCAAGTCGTCTAAGATGCGTTGTGCCGTTTCCCGAATCCGTGCTGTCGGGATCGGAAGATGCCTGTGGCGGTTGTCGATCAGAATGGCCATTTTTCCCTTTTCCGTTGCCGGTTTTTACCGTTCCATGGCCTGTGCCGTCATCGGGATATTCAATGCGGTGGTGATGGATGCCGTTGAGGATTTTGATAAAGCTCTTGGCGATGCTGTGCAGATCCTTGAGGGTCAGTTCGCAGTTGTCCAACTGGCCGTCGGAGAAAATCTTGTTGATCAGCGCCTGGACCTGTCCTTGAATGCGGGCGGTGGTGGGGTTGGACAAGGTCCTCGATGCCGCTTCCACCACATCGGCCAGCATGACCAGCCCGGCTTCCCGGGTCTGGGGCCGGGGGCCCGGATAGCGGTAATCGTCCATGCGGACCGTTTCTTCACCGCTGGCCTTGACCGCCTTGTTGTAGAAATAGCTGATCAGGCTGGTTCCGTGGGACTGACGGATGGTTTCCATGATCACCGGACCCAGCTTGTGTTTCCGGGCCATATCAACGCCGTCTCGCACGTGGCTGACCAGAATCCGTCTGGACATGGACGGTGCCAGGCGGTCGTGACGGTTGACGCCGTCCCGCTGGTTTTCAATGAAATACAAAGGTTTGTTGATTTTGCCGATGTCGTGGTAGTAGCCGCAGACTTTTGCCAGCAGGGGGTTGGCGCCGATCTCTGCCGCGGCCGCCTCCACCAGTGACCCGACGATCATGGAGTGGTGGTAGGTCCCGGGGGCCTCGATCATCAGCCGCTTGAGGATCGGCTGGTCCAGGTTGGCCAGTTCCAGCAGCTTGATGTCCGTGGTGTAGCCGAAAGCGATCTCCACCAGCGGTGCCACGCCGGCGGTGACAATGCCGGCGCCGATTCCCCCCATGAAGGCAAAGGCCCAATCCCAAAACAGGGAGATGCCCGGCGATGCCTGGGTATGGGCGACCACGGCTGTGGCCAGGACCACATTGAGCAGCCCGAGCTTGATGCCGGCCTTGACGAATACTTTTCTTTCGCGGCAGTTTTGTACCCAATAGGCGGCCATGGCCCCGCTGATGAGAAAGTAGACGAACAGATCGAAACGACTTTTGAACAAGATGGCCGTTCCAATGGCCAGCACCGTGGCAAAGGGGAGTGCCAGTTCCAGGCCCAGAAAGAGGCAGATCGTCATGGCGCCGGCGGACAGGGGAATGCCGAAGTAGATCGAGGAGGCGGTGATGGAATAAGGGGCGTTTAAGGCGATGGAATCGGCAAAGCCTGCCGTCAGTCTTGCTAAAAAGAAGGTTGCCACCAATGCACAGGAAATAAAGAGCAGGTTCTTGACCCGGTTCTGGGCAAAGCCGGTGTGGCGGTTCGCGTAAAGGATAAAGAAGGTGGTCAGCAGGCACAAAATGATCAGGGCGGCCCCTAACATGCCGGTATGGGAGTGGACGGATTCGCCGCCGGCCTGCATGGCCTTGAGCTTGAGCAGATGAACCGGCGTGACCCGTTCGCCTTCGCGCAGGATCATCTCGCCGGACTTGATTTTGTATAAAATCGGTTTGATCGCTTCCGCGGCAAGCCTTTTTCGCTCTTCGGTTTCATTGCGGTTGGGGGTGATGTTGGGACGGATCAGCCGTTGCACCAGATCGACGATGAGGTTGCGTGGGTTGTAGTGAAGCCCTTCGAGCAGGGGTTGGCCGATGATGCGCACCATGGCTTTGGACTGATCCAGCCCATAAAGTCTTCTGGGCAGGTTCAGGGGCCTTTCTGATTTCGTGTCAATACGCCTGAGGATGATTCCTTTTTCAGACTCCTGCAGCAGAATCTCCTTGTTGGCCACGACGCCGTTTTCCAGGATATCCGAGACGATTCGAATGAGCAGGGTTTCGATTTCGCTGGCGAAGGCCTCTTTTTCAAGAAGCCGGTAGGCGCCGTCACTGATGTCGATGCCCAGTAGGGTTTCAAAGGTTTCCTTCTTGGTGCCGACTGCTTTAGATAGGGCCGCGGCGCGATCTTCAGCGGTGACATTCATGTCGCCTGTGGGGTCGAGGGCGTCCTGAACCTGGTGCCTCAGATCCGCTTCGAAGACGGCCCGGGGTTCGGCAAAGGCACGGTTGATGCGCTGAATGATTCTCGGCAGCAGGGTGGTGTCGTGATCATAGACCGTGAGGACGTTTTCCATGGCCCGGTCGCGTTTGGCCCGGGTCGCCTCACGGTCTTCGATGAAAAAGTCACGGGAGGCCTTGACGTTTTTTTCCGCTACGTCTCCCAGTTCGTATCGATGCTGCTCGATGACGATCTTTGGATAGACAATGATGGTCAGCAAGGAGGTGACCGCCACCAGCAACACCAAGGTGCCCCATTGTCCAATCCATGGCCGGTCTTTGAGGCGATTCTTATGGAAAATCGGCTTCATTGCCTATCCGTCGATTTTTGCCCTGTTTTCGCGGGCGTCATACTCTTCGTATGCCCGAATGATTTCCTGGACCAACCGATGCCGGACCACGTCGGCCTTTGAGAAGAAAGTGAACCGGATGCCGTCGACGCCCTGAAGAATGTCCCTGGACTGGATCAGACCCGAGATTTTGCCCCCGGGCAGATCGGTCTGGGTGATATCACCGGTGATCACGGCCTTGGAGTTGAATCCGATGCGGGTGAGAAACATCTTCATCTGTTCGCTGGTGGTGTTCTGGGCCTCGTCTAAGATAATGAAGGCATCGTTTAAGGTTCGGCCGCGCATGAAGGCCAGCGGGGCCACTTCGATCACGCCGCGTTCCATGAGACTGGCAGCCTTTTCAAAGCGCATCATGTCGTGGAGTGCGTCGTAGAGGGGGCGCAGATACGGGTCGATTTTTTCCGCCAGGTCACCGGGCAGAAAGCCCAGGGCCTCTCCGGCCTCGACGGCCGGCCGGGTTAAAATGATCCGGCTGACCGTTCCTTTGGACAATGCCGCCACGGCCATGGCCATGGCCAGATAGGTTTTTCCGGTGCCGGCCGGGCCGATACCGAAGACCATGTCAGAACCGCGAATGGCGTCGATATACTCCTTCTGGGCGCGGCTTTTGGGTGCGATGGATTGCTTCTTGGCGGTGACAAACACGGTGTCGAGAAAAATTTCCCTGAGCCGGGCCGTGTGGTCGGCGCTCAGGGTGCGGACGGCAAAATCGATATCGTTGGCGTATACCGGATACCCCTCGGCCAACAGGTCGTAAAGCTGGTTTAAGATGTTGCTGGCCAGGTCGATGGCCAGGGGGGGGCCTTCGACGGTGATCGTGTTGCCCCGCGCGTGAATCGCAACGCCGACGGCTTCCGCGATGCGTTGAAGGTGGCTGTTGTGCTCACCGAACAGGTGCCGGGCCCGCTCGATCTCTTCAAAGGTCATGCGGGCCTGACCGTCGTTCCCGTTTTTTTCAGCGTTATGTGGGTCCATGGGGTCTGTTTGCCACTTGGCGTACCGTGACTTCGGCGCCTCTTTCCAATGGGAGATCGATTGATGGATGGGCATTACCTATCATATCCGACAAATGCAATGCAAATCGGAATTCCGGTATGGATCGGACCTGGAAAAACGCCTTGACGCGGCAAGACCCCTTTGCTACTGTCCATAATTCTTGATCTCTGAACTGCCTGGAATGTTTTAAAAAACGACCCGAAGACAGTAGGCTGCGGAAACATCATGAACGCTTTGGACATCGTTATCGCCGTGATTCTCGGATTCTGCCTGATCCGTGGCATCTTTCGTGGCCTGATCAAGGAATTGTCGTCCATTGTCGGGGTTCTCGGCGGTTTCTACGGCGCCTTTACCTATTATGCCCAGGTTGCCCAACTGCTGAGTCGATGGGTCTCCAGTTCGGCCTACCGGAATATTTTGAGCTTTTTCCTTATTTTCTGTGGTGTGCTGCTGGTTGTCGGTATCATCGGGATTGTGATCAAGTACCTGCTGCGGGTGGTCTCTCTGGGATGGGCGGACCGCATTTCAGGGGCCGTTTTTGGCCTCCTCAAAGCGGTGCTGATTGCTTCGGTGCTGCTGGTTTCCCTGACCGCCTTCCTGCCCCGGCGTGCACCCATTGTGGCCGACAGCGTCCTGGCGCCCCACATCACCATGATTTCCGAACAGATGGCGCGGGTGGTTTCCCCGGAAATGAAACGGTCCTTTGATGTCAAGGTGGCCGAACTCAAGAAGCTGTGGCAGAGGCGCCGGTGACTGCCGTGTCTGACCCCACCTCCCGCCTGATGGAACTCATCGAAAGGCTTCGCGCCGAAGACGGCTGCCCCTGGGATCGGCGGCAGACGCCGCGTTCCATGGTCGCCTATCTGATCGAGGAGGTCTACGAACTGGTCGACGCCGTTCTTTCGGGCAGCCCTGGAGAGGTCTGCGAGGAACTGGGCGATGTGCTGTTTCAGGCCTTTTTTATCGCCTGGTTGTATCAGGAGCAGGGGCATTTTCAAATTGCCGATGCGATAGGGCAGGTTCACGAGAAGATGATCCGTCGGCATCCCCACGTATTTGGCGATGAAACAGCCAAGGACGCCGAGGCTGTGCGCCGGCGGTGGACTGAAATCAAAAAGACCGAAAAGGGGAGGTCGGCCGAACCGTCAACGCTAGACGACATTCCGTCGGGCCTTCCGGCGTTGATGCGGGCCCATCGGGTCTCGGAGCGGGCCGCCGGTGCCGGATTCGACTGGGCGGATCTGACCGGCGTCATGAAAAAGGTGGAAGAGGAGTGGGCCGAATTCAATGCCGAGGTCGGATCTCAGGGGGGTGGCGATTCTGGCCGGCGCCGACTGGCCCTGGAGTTTGGCGACATCCTCTTTACACTGGTCAACGTGGCGCGGTTTGCCCGCATTCATCCGGAAACAGCCCTGGCTGAAGCGGTGGTCAAGTTCGAGCGGCGGTTTCGGTATATGGAAGCGGAACTGACCGCCGGGGGGGCAACCGTGGCGTCGACATCGCGGGAGGAGCTTGACCGGCGATGGGAGGAGGCCAAATCCGAGGTGGATCACGGCGACGCCGGTCGTCATCGCCGGAAGGGGTAGGGCGGCGGGCTCACACCGCCCGGATCAAGCCTCGTCGGTGTGCACCGAAGGCAATTGCAGAATCATCTCACCGTCCTTGCCGTATTTCTCGAACACGACCCGCTTTCCCTTCACGGTGTATGCGGACTTGGACTGATCCTTTTTTTCTTCCAGTTTTACCTTGGCCTGCTCGTCGGTTTTCTCAATCGGCCGCGCATCCAATTTCCTGTCAGCTTCCTTTTGGGCAATCGCTTTGGCATGAGTGACCTGGACCTGATCGGTTCTCATCAATGGTTGTACCAGAGTATCGCCGATTTCGTGTATCATGGGGTGCCTCCTTTTATTCTGGTCCTTACAGCCACGATTCTTCGTGCTGTTTCATCGAACTATGATGCCATGTTTTTGTTCACGGTCTCCCGGGTCAATTCCTCAAGCCGCTGCAACAGGGATTTGGAATTTTCCTCGGAAAGCGTATTGGTGGTCTTGCCTTCTTCTTCATCGATGACGTTGAAAACGAATTCACTGGCCTTGCGGCCCTCGAGTTCCGGTCGTTTGTCGATTTCACCCTGAAGCTGATCCATGATCTCCTGATCCACGTCGTCCCGGGGACCGAACCGGGTGATGCGCTCCACGATACTGGCTGCCACCTGTTCGATCACCGTCTGGCGCTTGCCTTCGGCGGAGAGCCGGATCTTGTCCAAAGGTTCCTTGGGGTTGGCCGACTTGTGCCCGGGCGCAGTCTTGTTCTGCCCGAGCCTGCGACCGTAATCGTTTAAAACGTGGTGCATCTGATAGCTGGATATCTGCATGGTGCTTTCTCCCTGACTGTCGTATCGGCACCTTTTCCAAGGGACTTTAGAAAAAAAAGAAGCGGATGGAAAAAAAGTTTTTTCCTGAATGAATTCAATACGCATCAAAGGATGTCGTTGTCGCAGGGGAAGTCGGCCCCGGTCCGACGAACGGCCCGGGGTCTGGCGAGATATGTTTCGATGAAGGTCTGGTGGCTGGAGAATGCGATGGGGGGCAAGGCGGCGGGAGAAAACCAGCGGCACTGGTCGGCGTCGTCGCCGGCAATAAGAACGCCTGTTGGATCGGTGACCAGATAGCCGACCATCAGAACGGTATCGTAGTCCCTGTTGGGGGTGGCGATGACGCCCAGCAGGGGACCCATGCGGCCTCTCAGGCCGGTCTCCTCCTCAAGTTCCCGGGCGGCGGCCTGTTCGGGGGTCTCACCGAGTTCCATGAAGCCGCCGGGCAGGCACCACATGCCTTTCTTGGGATCCACGGCGCGTTTGACCAACGCCAGCCGCCCGTCCGGGCCGACCACCACCACACAGGTGGCCGGCACGGGGTTTTCGTAGATGGGAAGATTGCATGCCGCGCAAAAACGCCGCTGCCGGCCCTCCATGTGTTTCCGGATCAGCCGGCCGCCGCAGAAATGGCAGAAGTTTTTCTGGTCCATTATTTGTTAGGCTGTGCCATTAGCTATAGTGATCGGTTTGCAGTACCCCTATAGTTCTATAAATGATATTTCACGCTGCCGAGAGAATCTCCGTCCCGGTCTTAGGGTCTCGTTGCCTTTCATCAGGAAATCAAATAATGATTTGATTTTGGGTTCTTAGAATCAGCCTTAATTAAGGCGAGGGTTAGAGACCATTTTTTTTAGAAACTTAGCTATTGTTTTCATGTCTTCGGCCGGCACCGGCCCTTTCATTACGCCGAGATCCTTGACATCAAGGCTACGAAACTTTTCAGGCACCGGTTTTAATTTCCCATCCTTATTCTTCTTCATGGGCAGCACGAGTGCCCATGCCGTTAATCCCAACACTTTAATAGCAGACACTACCATCACAACGCGATTGTCCTCCCCAATCCAGTATTGACCCCAATCAGCGGTGAGTTGGTTTGTGTGCATAGGTTCCAGACAATCAAACGGAGATTCCGGATCGCTGATCTTCCGACGGTCAGGCATGGAGGCCTCCTTCCACAATTCACTTTTTCCCATGACGGCCATGTAGAATTTAAGAAAATATTTAATATTTTCTATTTCATGTGCTTCATGCTTTCATGCGTAAGACAATCATTGAGAAAAGGCGATTTTTGAAAATCAATCAGTCGTCAAAGTCACCGGCCGGGCCCTTGCCGCTGTCGATGGATAGAGCCCGATGTCGGATTTCCGATTCGGTCCATTTCTCCGGGGACTCGATCCGCTCGGCCTTGGGGCCGGGGTCGCAGGACCCGGCGGCCAGGATGGCCGCCACGGTCAGCGGAGCGGTGTCCGTGGTGTTGAGCACATTGACCAGCATGTCGTGGATAAACGCCTCGACCCGCTGGCTCATGCGGTCGCGAATGGCCTTGGGCTGGCCGAGCAGACGGTTTTCAAAGGGGAGATTGAGTTTTTTGTAATTGCCCCCCTGTATGCCTTTGGCGTCGGCGTAGGCGACCATTTTTGACCACATGGCTTCTTCCATGCCGGCCCCTGAGACCTTGATGAACCGTCCCTGGTCATCCAGCATGGCGTTGCCGTAATCGTTGACCTCAAGCCCCCAGGAGATCATCTGAAGGGCGGTGGCCACATTGGCCTTGGTGGTGCGGGTGAGGGTGGCGATTTCCCGGAGCCGGTCGGAACTGTTGCCGCTGGTGCCGTGCTGGGCGCCGGAGATGCCATAGGGGGACAGGGCTTCATGAATCCGGGCCGTCAGATCCACCTGAATGCCCTGGCCGCTGGCCTCAATGCCATGGGTGGTGCCGTTGTTCAAGGCAATCCAGTCAGGGAAAATGCCGTGGGCGTTGAGCCCCTGAATCAGAAAGAGGGCTTCTTGCTCAGTGGAGAGGCCTTCCTTGCCCTTGATCTCTCCCACTTCGGTTTCCAGGCCGGCCCAGGACGGCACCTTGGCATTGAGGGCGATGTTGGCCAGCAGGTTCTGGTCGTCGGGCATGTGAGAGGCGTCGATGGCGATGGAGGTCATGCCCGCCTCAAACAGGGTGGGGATTTCAATCGTTGCCGGTTCGATGTCCTCGGGCTTTTTGATTCCGTAGTGGTCGGCGTGAATGGCCACCGGAATGGTGATGCCCAGTTCGTTGCACAGGGCATCCACGTGCCGGGCGATGTTCCAGTAGTTGACCGCGCAGTAGGCGTCGGCGCCGCCTTCGCTTCGGGCGATTTCGATGATGATGGGGGCATTGGCCTTTTGTGCGGCCAGCAAGGCGCCGCGGATCACGAAATAGCTTCGACCGTTGGCGGCCATGGCAATGGCCTTGCCTTTGGCCAGCATGGCCCGATCGATGAACTTGCTGCTGACGATCAGGGCGCGGCTGTTGGGAAAGAGCGCTTTGATATTGGGCGGTCTTCCGATTTCAAGGGCCCGGTCAAAATCGGACGGCGAGACGGTGTTGGCGGTTGGCATGATGAAACCTCCTTAGGGTTCGATTTTACAATCGTTCTGAGCCTCGGCGGCAGTGCCGTGGTCCGCTTGGCGAATATCGTTTAAGATCTCATTCAATTCCAATTGAAAGGACTGGGGGGCGTGGAGTTCACCCCATCCCTTTTGCATCTGGAACAGGCCGTCGTAGGCGGTATCGTGAAAGGACCGGATGCGATGGGGGATTTGACGCTCGGCAAGGATCGATGACAATAATTGGGCTTCGACGATGCTTTCCAGCAGCGCGATGCGTATGAATTCAACTCGGGGTGCTTCCATGGGGCAACTCCGTGAGATGGTGGCAACCGGCGTCGATCGACTTCGGGCATCGGTCGATTCGGCCACCGCAAAAAGTGACTTCGATTGTACTCACTAATCGGGTCGTTGTAAACGGAAACACCCAAAGCCCTTGTTTACGGCAGCGCAAATGGTATATAAAACTTTTTTCAACTTAAAAACCCGATGAATTTGTGAAAAGTCGCTTAAAACCACAAAGACACAAAGCACACAAAGAAAAAACTTTAAAATTGGGTTGTTAACTTTGCGCCCCTGTGCCCTTGTGGTAAATTCGGATTTTTTTAATGGTCATCAAACAATAGTCCTCTGGGCCAGTCTTTACTTTTGTCCTCTGACGGTTTTGCTTTGATCAGGGGTCGGCCCCCAACAACAGGCTGCCAGGCAATCGAACCATGAAACCGTTCCATGTCATTGTTGTGCTGATCATCTCCCTGGGGTTATGGGCCTGTGCCCCGGCCCGTGTGGCCCCGCCGCCTGCATCGGTTCCGGCGCCACCGATGGAAAAGAGCGCCGCATCGTTTTTTTCCGATGCCGAGGCCCTGCTCGAATCGGGCCATACCGATGCCGCCATTGTCGCCTTTCGTGCGTTCCTCGGCCGGTATCCCAATGACCCCATGGCGTCCGCTGCCCTGATGAAAATCGGCCTTGCCCATCGAGCCAATGGCGATGGGGCCGGCGCCCAAAAGGCCTATGAGACGCTGGTTGCCATCTATCCTCAAAGCCCCCTGGCCCCAGAGGCCCGGGTCGCCTTGTTGGTGGGGGACTATGATGACGGTCGATTTGAAGACCTGATGAACCGGGTTCCGCGGGTTTTGGCCGCCAACCTCTCCGAAGACCAACGACTGAAAGTGCACGCGCTGGCCGGGGATGCCGCCATGGCCTTGGACAGACCCCGCGCCGCGGCCGAACATTACATCGCCGCCTGGACAGCGGCCGGCGATGACGACCGCCAGATGATCGATGAAAAGCTCGTTGCGGCCTTGCGGTTGATGGATGCCGCCCACATGCCGGCCCTGCTGGCGCAGATCGAAGACCGCCAGCTTCGGGAGCGGATTGCCGAACTGGCCCGGGAACTGACCTTTGACCGAACCACCATCGGCTGCCTGCTTCCGTTGAGCGGGCCTTATGAAGCCATTGGCCACCGTGCACTGCGGGGCATTGAGCTGGCATTGAACCGGTTTGCCGAGACCACCGGTGATCCAATGGCCCCCACGGTTCGCGTGGCCGATACGGCCGCGGATTCAGGCCGGGCCAAGGCTGCTGTTGCGGCCCTGGCTGCCGACGGTGTTGCGGCCATTTTAGGCCCCATCGCCACGGCCGAGGATGCCGCCGGACAGGCCCAGGCATTCCAGGTGCCCATGATCACCCTGACCCAGAAAGAGGGCGTTGCCGACGTCGGCGATTTTGTCTTTCGAAACTTCATCACCCCTCCCATGCAGGTTGACTCACTGGTCTCCTACGCCACAGGCGTTTTGGGGCTGAAACGCTTTGCCATTTTGTATCCGGACGAGCCATACGGCACCACCTTCATGAACCTGTTCTGGGACCGCGTGATCGAAGCCGGCGCAGAGGTGGTGGGGGCCGAGTCCTACGGCGGGGACCAGACCGACTTTGCCGCTCCCATCGATAAGCTGGTCGGTCTTTTTTACCCGGTGCCCGATGATCTGAAGGACCAGCCCGTGGTGGTCACCCCCATGACCGATGCCGCCCATGTGGACTTTGACCTGCTTTTTGGGCATTCCCTGACCGGGTTTGGAGGAATTTACTACCGTCTGCCCGAAACCTTGCCTGTGCCGCCCGGGTTCGGCCCGGACGGAGAGACCGAGACCTCGCCGAGGCCCCACCGGGAAGAAAACAAGCCTGACCCCATCATCGATTTCGATGCGGTTTTCATCCCCGACAGCCCCAAAAAAGCGGGTCTGGTCGTTCCCCAACTTGCTTACAGCGATGTGACCGGTGTCCAACTGCTGGGAACCAATCTCTGGCATGCCCCATCCCTGATGGAGATGACCCGGGAATACGTTCAGGGCGCCCTTTTTCCGGTTGGATTCAATCCGGACAGCGAACTGCCGGAGATCCGGTCGTTTGTCACGCGTTTTCATGAGGTCTATGGCGAGCCCCCCGGGTTCATCGAGGCCGCCGCATACGACAACATGCGGATTCTGCTGGAACTGTTGGCCCATCCGGCGGTGCGTTCACGCGCCGGCCTGCGTGACGCCCTCGCGCAGCTTTCCCATTATCCCGGCGTGACCGGGCTGACCGCCTTCGGTTCCCATGGAGAGGCGCTCAAGAAACTGTTCCTGATGAGAATTCAGGGCCGCAAATTCGTGGAAGTGGATTTTCCCCAAGACGGGGTGACCGGCGAAACCCGTTTCGCACCAGGGGATGTGGGAACGATTGAATCGTTGCCGTAGATTTCTCCAGGGCTGTTAACCACAAGGCACCAAGCCCGCGAAGAACGCATGGCGATACCTATTAGGATATGTCGTGCCTTTGGGCCGGCGGAATGTCGAGCCTTTTCATGCCTTTTAAAGATCACGACCCTGCCCGCCCCATCGCCTATCTGGCCTACCGGGCGCTGACCACATCGGTCTTTGCCGCTGCCGTGGCTCCCTTGTGGCTGTATGCCAAGGCGTCGGGCCGTGGCGGCGACCTGACCCACCGTCTCGGCCGATACCCGCCGTCGCTGTTTGCCGGCATGCCGGCCGACCGGCGGATCTGGCTTCATGCGGCTTCCGTGGGCGAGGTCAGCGTGGCCGCCGCCATCATCGACGCCCTGGCCCACGCCCTTCCCGGGTGGGCACTGATTCTGTCTACCACCACGGAGCAGGGGCAGGCCGTGGCCCGTGAGACCCTGGCCCATCGGGCGACCTGCCTCTACGCACCGGTGGATTTTATCGGGGCTGTCAACCACGCCCTGGGCGTGGTCCGTCCCCGTGTTCTGGCCTGTATTGAGACGGAAATCTGGCCCAACTGGCTGATGGCGGCCCGGCGACGCGGGGTGCGCACGGCCCTGGTCAACGGTCGCGTGTCGATCCGGTCCATCGGCGGCTATCTTCGGATCCGTCCGCTGATGCGCGCTGTTCTGGCCGGGGTGGACGCCTTTAGTATGATCAGCGACGAAGACGCTCAGCGGGTTCGGCGAATCGGGGCGCCGCTCGACCGGATCGTGGTCAACGGCAATGCCAAGTTCGACCGGCTGGCCCATGCGGTGGACCCGGCCATTCGGGCAGCCATGCAGCGGCTGTTTTGCGTTCCGGACGGCGGTCCGGTTTTTGTGGCCGGAAGCACCCGGGGAGACGAGCCGGCCATGATGATCGAAGCCTTCAGGGGGATTCGACAGCGCTTTGGTGATGCCCTGATGATCATCGCCCCGAGGCATCTGGAGCGGGTTCGGGCCATCGCTGAACGATTGCGAGCCCAAGGTCTGGCCTATCATTTCCGGACCGAACTCGATGCCGGGGGCAATGGGCGCCGGGCGCCGGTGGTGATTCTCGATACGGTGGGGGAATTGTCGGCGGCTTACAGCATTGCCGACGTCGTCTTTTGCGGGGGCAGTCTCGTGCCCCTTGGGGGGCAGAATGTCCTGGAGGCGGCTGTCTGGGGCAAACCGGTCTTTTATGGCCCTTCCATGGAGGATTTTGCCGATGCCCGGCAGCTGCTGGAGCGATCGGGCGGCGGCGTTCGGGTGGAAAATGCCGCGGATCTGGCCCGGGCCATCATCGATTGCCTGACGGTTCCCGGCCGGGCCGAGGCCATGGGGCGTGCGGCTGCCGCAACGGTTCCCATCGCCACCGGTGCGGCCCGAAAGCATGCGGCGGTGATCCGGCGGCTGGCGTTGGATTAAGGGTTCGAGGGTTCGAGGGTTCGAGGGGTCGAGGATTCGAGGGTTCGAGGGTTCGAGGATTCGAGGATTCGAGGGTTCGAGGGGTCGAGGGTTCGAGGGGTCGAGGGTTCGAGGGGTCGAGGGGTCGAGGGGTCGAGGGTTCGAGGGGTCGAGGGTTCGAGGGTTCGAGGATTCGAGGGTTCGAGGGGTCGAGGGTTCGAGGGTTCGAGGGTTCGAGGATTCGAGGATTCGAGGATTCGAGG
>JAEINQ010000166.1 GCA_016342285.1 Desulfobacterales bacterium | reverse complement strand
GATTTCGGCCCCGGATTCAACAATTATTTCAATCCGCAAACGCAAACCGCCGATCTCTGGAGCATGACCCGCGACCAGCTCATGGAAGCCGGACTCCCGGCAAATCAGATTTTCGGCATGGATTTTTGCACCATGAAAATGGAAGACACATTCTTTTCCTATCGCAAGGCCTGTGCCTCGCCCGTCAAGCACACCGGCAGGCAGGCAGGGATCATCTGGATAAAATCCTCATGACCACAAAGACGACCAGCAATGGAACTGAAGAATATTCAGATCAAATTGTCATCGCAAAAACCTTTGCACACGAAAAAGACATTCACGGCAGAATCGGATACAAAACCCCATGGGCATACTCTTCAAACTGATCGTCATTCTGGGCCTGATATTCCTCATTGCCGGAATGTTTACCAAATCCAAGGCCGAACGCATTGAAAGACGCAACCGGACAACCAACATCCTGCTCATCATTCTCATCGTCATGCTCGCCCTGTCCGTGGCCATGGGATTCCTGAATCGATAGAATCATGACCCGTCCCCCGTTTCCCGACATACCCTGGTCCGGCACTGAAAACGGCCCGCGTATCCTCGGCATCAATCCCTGGATAACCGATTTCGCGGCCTTCAATGTCTGGTCGCGACCAGTGGGTCTGCTCGCCTGCCTGGACATGCTCAGGAACGCAGGGGCCTCGGTTGCGCTCATGGACTGCCTCGACCCCACATGGAAAGACGTCAATTGGCCCGCACCAGGCAAGTACGGGACAGGCCATTACCCCAAGGAAGAACTGGAACTACCGGACGTCCTTTCGTCCATGGACCGCCGATACAGCCGCTACGGACTGCCACGCGACATGGTCCGCGAAGCCCTGGCATCCCTTGACCCACCCCCGGACGCAGTCATGGTCTCGTCCATTATGACCTATTGGTATCCCGGTGCGCTGGATGTCCTGGATATCGCCGCCGAACTATGGCCGGACACGCCACGCATTCTTGGCGGCACTTACGCAACCCTGTGCACCGACCATGCACGCAAGCACGCCAACGCGCACCTGATCATGCAGGGCATCATGGAAAACAGGTTGAACTGGGCTTCCATCTGGGCAAACCTCGACCGCCCGGCCCCGCCCCTGCCGGACAATGCGGGCCTCGGTCTGGCACTCGATCTCTACGCCGCCCCGAACTACGCGCCCATCCTTGGCTCACGCGGCTGTCCTTTTGCCTGTGAATACTGCGCCAGTCGTGCACTCTATCCCCGCTTCACCCAGGGAAATGCCAAGGCAATCCTGAATTCCATCATTTCCGAACACACCCGTGGCGTCCGCGACTTCGCCTTTTACGATGATGCCCTGCTCGTCAACCCGGACTGTTGGCTGTGGCCCACTCTTGAGGGCATTCAGGCCCGAAATCTCGACCTGCGACTGCACACACCCAATGCCATGCACGTGCGAAGGCTCTCCCTTGATGTCTGCAGCAAACTGAAGCAGGCCGGATTGACCACGGTGCGTCTGGGCCTGGAAACCACGGACTTCGATAACCGACACGATGTCAAGCTGACCCGCAAGGAATGGGAAGATGGCGCACACAATCTTCTTGAGTCCGGTTTCGAGCTGGATAACATCGGGGTCTACATCCTGTTCGGCCTGCCGGGCCAGAATCTCGACAATGTCGAACAGGCGGTCAGGCATGTCAGATCCTTCGGATTCAGGCCCCATCTGGCCCATTACACGCCCATCCCCGGAAGCCCCATGTTCGACGAAGCGTGCAAGGCCAGTCCGTACCCTCTGACCGACGAGCCTCTCTGCCAGAACAACTCCATCTGGCCGTGCGTACCCGGCGGTTTCAACTGGGACAAGGCCAGACAATGGAAATATCTTTTGCAGGGCAAATAAGTATTGTATGCTGTAGGGCCAAAGATTGACGGCATCGCTCAGGCCCGAGGCTCGATTAGGTGTTGTCTTTTCCTCCAAAGGCCGATAGGCGTTGGACCGTGGTCGATTCGGCCAC
>JAEINQ010000165.1 GCA_016342285.1 Desulfobacterales bacterium | reverse complement strand
GCCGTTGTCTCGCTCATGACTGCGGCATCCCTTGAACCGCTGGCAACGGCTGGCAGCGAGGGATACATTGCATACGCGATTCTTCTGGCCCTGATGGTCGGCATGTTCCAGTTCCTGCTCGGCGTGCTCCGACTCGGTCTGGTGGTGAACTTCCTGTCCCACCCTGTGGTCAACGGCTTCACCAACGCAGCAGCCATAATCATTGCCTCGTCCCAGCTCTCCAAGATGTTTGGGGTCTACGTGGACAAGGCGGAACACCACTACGAAACCATCATCCGTGTGGTTGAAAGTGCCTTCCACTACACGCACTGGCCTTCATTGGCCATGGGCGTGCTGGCCTTTGCCATCATGATCATTCTCAAGCGCATCAACCCGAAAATCCCCAACGTTCTGGTGGCGGTCGCGGTCACCACCGCCCTGTCCTGGGGCCTCGGCTTCAACCATGACACCAATGCTTCCGTTGATGCCCTCCAGGCTCCAGAAGTCATTAAATCAGTTGCCAAATTCAACACTGTTCTGACCGAAATCGAAAGACTGAGCCAGGAGCGCACCGCTCACGGCATGGACCTGGACAAGGCCAAAACAGCTCACGACGTCATAACCATGTTTGACATCGAGCATGATCTGAACGTCACCAACACCCGCATATCCCGCCTCAAGCATGAGGCGCATCTCCTGCGCGCAGGCATACGCAATGTCCTGTTCAGCGGAGTTGAAGCCTCTGATGGCACCATCACATTCTATCATCAGGATGCAGTCCCGGCAGGAATGGAAACCGATGGCCGCACATGGCGCATCAAGGTGGGCAACAAGACCCTGAACACCACCAGCCTGAAAATGATGGGTGGCGGCGCAGTCGTTGGCTCGGTCCCCTCGGGCATACCGACCATCTCCATTCCGACACTCGACATCAAGACCATGCTGCACCTGCTTCCGTTCGCAGCCATCATCTCGCTTCTGGGCTTCATGGAGGCCATCTCCATTGCCAAGGCCATGGCAGCCAAGACCGGCCAGAGACTGGACCCCAACCAGGAACTCATCGGACAGGGGCTCGCCAACATTCTCGGCGCATGCGGAAAGAGCTACCCTGCATCCGGTTCATTCTCCCGATCGGCGGTCAACCTCCAGGCGGGTGCGGTCTCAGGTTTCTCAAGCGTGATAACTTCGCTCATGGTCGTTATCGTGCTTCTGTTCTTCACCCCGCTGCTCTACAACCTGCCCCAGGCTGTTCTGGCAGCAGTCATCATGATGGCAGTCATCGGCCTGATCAACGCTTCCGGTTTCATGCACGCCTGGAAAGCCCAATGGTATGACGGAGCCATCTCCATCATCTCATTCTTCTGCACCCTGGCCTTTGCCCCGCATCTGGACAAGGGCATCATGGTTGGCGTGGCCCTGTCTCTGGCGGTGTTCCTGTACAAGAGCATGCGCCCACGCGTGGCAACCCTGTCCCGCCATTCAGACGAAGCCCTTCGTTGTTCCGAAGAATTCGGCCTTGCCGAGTGCAGCCACATTGCCGTGGTCCGCTTCGACGGCCCCCTGTTCTTCGCCAATGCCAGCTTCCTGGAAGACAAGATCTCCGACAAAATGGCCCGCAGCAAAAAGCTCAGGCACATCATCCTGGTTGCCAACGGCATCAACGACATGGACGCCTCGGGCGAGGAAGCACTGTCCCTGCTCGTGGACCGTATTCGGAGCGCAGGACTTGACATATCCCTGTCAGGCGTGAACGAATCAGTCATGGCTGTATTCAAACGCACGCATCTGCTGGAAAAGATCGGCGAGGACCATCTCTATTCGACCATGGAAGCCGCCATTTGCGCTGTTCACGCTCGCGCGCACACGGAAGGCGAAGAAGAGACCTGTCCGCTTACCACAGCCTGCCATCTCGCCTAATGAAACAAGGAAAAGGGAGTACATAATGTCCGTCATAACAGTATTCAACGGTTTGTTTTGTGAAGCCGGAGTCGTGGTAAAAAGAGTCCTCGACTCCGCCGGATATCGTCTGGTCTCGGACCAGGAAATCG
>JAEINQ010000068.1 GCA_016342285.1 Desulfobacterales bacterium | reverse complement strand
AGGGACCCAGATCTTATATGCTCTTCATGTCAGGAATTGTCCTTCACCCTCTGATGAAGAATTATAGTGTATGACATTTAGGAGAAACGCCAGGAGACTGAAAAATAAAACCGCGCTGATATTTCCCGCACCCGGCGGCGGTGTCTTTCAATATACGTGGGAAGCGTTCAACCAGGCGATCAACCGGGTGGCCAATGGCCTCTTGTCCATCGGCATTGAAAAAGGAGATACGGTTTCAATCTATTCACTGAACTGTCCGCAGTTCCTGTTTTTGTTCTACGGTTTGGTCAAGATCGGGGCCTGCGTCTCACCGGTCAATGTCACCTTCACAAATGATGATATGCGGTTCGTGGTTGAAAATTCCAAGGCGAAGATGCTTTTCATCGAGGACACCTTCATCAATCAAGTCTGGGATGCCCTTCCAAAGATGCAAAACATCTCTTACGGGTATATCGGCAATACCGGCGCAAAAGCCAAGCCGGACGGGTGGGTGGACCTCGGGGAGATGCTTGACCAGCAGCCTGACACGGAACCGGAGGTTTCAATCCATATCGATGATGTCGCCTCGGTGACCTACACCAGCGGAACAGAGTCCCTTCCCAAAGGGGTCATGCTTACCCATGGGAACTATTATGCGGCCGCTTCGGCGGTGCATTCCGGTAATTATCTGGATGTGCGAGAAGATGATATCGGCCTGCAGGCCCTGCCCCTGTTTTATACAGGAGGTGTCGCGGTGGCAACTTTTGCCTTGATGATCGGATCGACGGTCACCCTTCTCTATATGCCCGATGCCGACAATATCGCCAATCTGATGGATACCTACAAGACGACCTACACCGTGTTGCCGCCGACCCTTTATAACCGGCTGCTGCAAGTAGAGGGGATTGAAGATAAGGCCAAATCCCTTCGAAAATGCGTATCGTTCGGAGCGACCATTCCCGAACAGATGATTGTCGACTGGAACAAGATCGCACCGCAGATAGACTGGATTTCCCTTTATGCCTCAAGCGAACTGTCCGCCCTGGGAACCTCGGGGTGCTTCAAGTCCATCGGCGAGATTCCGGAAGGAGATATGAATTGGACCGGAAAGCCGGCGCCCATGCTTGAGATGAGGATCGTGGATGTGTATGGCCAGGATGTTCCGGCCGGGGAAAACGGGGAAATGGTCTTCAGGGGACCGGCGGTAATGAAGGGCTATTTCGAAAATGAAGATAAAAACAAGGAGATTTTTAAAGACGGCTGGTTTCACTCCGGAGACATAGGCAGGATCAATGAGGATGGGGAGGTTTTTTTCGTTGACCGCATTAAAGACATGGTTAAAAGCGGCGGGGAGAATATATCTTCGGCCGGCATCGAATTCGTGGTCGGCACCTATCCGAAGGTGGCCGAATGCGCCGCCTTTGGTGTGCCTCATCCAGACTGGATGGAAGCCCTGACCGTCGCAATCATTCCCAAATCCGGGGAGACCGTGCAGGCAGAGGAGATCGTAGCCTATTGCAAGACGAAACTGCCCCGGTTCAAAGTGCCGAAATATGTGCTCATTGTGAACGAGTTTCCGAGAAATCCCACGGGCAAGCTTTTAAAGAAGGAATTGCGGAGAATCTACAAAGATCTTGCATTACCGGAAGAATGAGAACTCTCGACCCGTGGATCTGTCCGGTTACACCGCGTATTTCAGCACAGCGATGACGTGACATGCCGTGCCGGCGATGACGAACAGGTGCCAGACGAAGTGCGCATAACGCATCCGTTTGGCGGCATAGAATCCCACCCCCGCGGTATAGGCCGCGCCTCCTGCCATCAACCAAAACAGGCCCCACGGCGGCATATGGAGCCACAATGGCTTTGCGGCAATGACGATGAGCCAGCCCATGGCCAGATATAAAATCGTTGAGAGCTTTTTGTACTTTATGCCCCCGATAGACGTGAGGGTGACGCCGGCAACCGCGATCCCCCAAACGAGCCCAAACAGGGTCCAGCCCAGGGGCCCTCGAAGGACCCCAAGCGTGAACGGTGTATAGGTGCCGGCGATCAGCAGGTAGATGGCTCCGTGGTCAAGAATCTGGAATACCTGCTTGGCCTTGTTCCTTGCCAGTGAATGGTAAATCGTGGATGTGAAGTAGAGCAGGACCATGGTGAACGCGAAAATGCTCGCCCCCACAATCCCCGCCGCACTGTGGCGCTGAACCGCGGAGAATACGAGAAGCGGGGAGACAGCGACCGCTGCCAGGAAGCCCACGCCGTGGCTAATGCTGTTGGCGATTTCTTCCCCGGGGGACTGTGCGTGTTTTTGTGAAGGGATCGACGGGGTCATGGAGACAAATCTCCCGTGGCCAACCTGCTCTGCGGGTGGAGCCTCAATTTCTTACTGCAGGACCGGCTTGCGTCCGGGGGCAACAATGCCGCGCCGTTCGAGGAGCGACCCGTCCTGGCGGTAAAGATCGACCAATGCCTTGAGGTAATCGGTCAGGGCCCGTACTTCGGCGATCCGGCTGGCCAGCAGGTCCCGCTGGGCCTGGGCCACCAGGAAACTGGTCGATTTGCCCACCCGCAGTTTTTCGGTTTCGATCCGCAGTTTTTCTTCATCGAACCGGCGGGTGGCGGATGAAGCGGATATCTGCTGCTGGGTTCGGTTGACCTCAATGTGGGCGGTGCGCACATCGACTTCCACCAATTGTGAAAGACTCTCCATGGCGTTTTGGGCCTGTTTCCGGGTCAGCAGCGCTTGTCGGTGAAGGGCCTTGGCCTCCCGGTTGAAAACCGGAACGTTCAACCGGACCCCGGCCAGGGCATCGTAACCGTCTTCGTCCATGGCGCCGATGGATCCGCCGAAGGACCGGGCATATCCGCTTTTGCCGAGGGTGACGAAAAGATCGAGCAAGGGGAGCAGGCCGTTGCGGGTCTTGACAAGTTCGATATCGCCGCGCTCGATTTCCAGCCGGGCCTGGTTTAATACCGGGCGCATGCGCATGGATACGGCCACATGCAGTGCGACGTCTTCCAACTTGATTTCGGGCAGGGTCGGCTGATGGATCAACGCCACTTCGCGCTGCCAGATGCCGGGACCTGGGGGATTGAGCAGCCGCAGCAGTTGCAGGCGGATCGACTCTTTTTTGGCCCGTGCTTCGATCAGCGCCTGGTCCTGGGCGGCAACTTCGGCCTGAACGGCCGCTATTTCAGATTTGGCCAATCGGCCCACGGCGATCAACGCTTCGGTTTCGCTGCGCTGCTGACGGGCGACGTTGAGCGACTTTTCGACAATCTCGATCTGACGCAGGGCCAAAGCGTAGTCCCAGTAGGTTTGTTCCACGTCTGCCACCAGGGCCTCGGTAAACCCCCTCAACTCATACGCAGACATGCGTGTATCGATCCGTGCCTGCTGGAGACGTGCCCGATTCACGTCGGTTCCGTATCCTTTCAACAAGGCCTGGGTCATCGTCATTCCCAGGCGGGTCGCATAAAAGCTGTCCTCGTAAAGGGAAGCGTCATTGATTTGCACGCCGGCTTCCAGGGCCACCGTCGTGCCGGTGGGGAAATACTGCTCCAGGGAAATGAGGCCTTCGGCGTCATCGGTGGTGAAGGTCTCGGTTTGAGATCCGGGCTTTGCGAGGCGTTCGCCTTTTTCCCTGCCGGCGGAGAGTTCCACCGTTGTCGCCGGATCAAAGACCGCGCGTTGCGTCTCCTCGTCGGTTTGCCGGATGGCTGGATTCATCCTTTCCACCACCAGCGAGCGGTTGTTTTCAAGGCAGAGCAAAATGGCTTCGGTGACGGAGACCTTCAAGGGGCCGGGCGGAACGCTACGGGCTGGAATCGCTTCGGGTTGCCCGGCGGTGGCCGGGCCCATGCGCACCGCCGTATCGGCGGGCCGATTCGGACCCCCTGCCATGGCGTCAAGCCGTTTTTCAATCTGCGTGCAAGCGGCCGATCCCAGAACCAACCCACAGGCCATAAACCATGCCAGCATTCGACGACCGTATCCCATAACCATCATATCGATTCCCGGGTACATGCATTGATAAAAATACTGCCCGACTACATATTCCTTTTACTCCGCGATGACAACCTCGACCCTCCCGGAGGGGTTTCAATTTCGAAAGCTGAAAAGGCCATTTGCCTTAAAACTTGAACATATTACCCCCTCTTTCAAAATTGGAAACGCTCAATTTGGGTTGCAAAATCACGCCTAAAAGTGCAATGTCGCCTATGCCGGATCCAACGGCATATGTTTTTTAAAACGGGTCATTTTTAATCCGCAGATTTCGCAGATTACACAGATTAGAACCTAAGTTGATCGGGTTGCAAAAGCTGTTTGGGTTTAATTCCACACGGCTTGCTGCGTTAAGGTGGAAATGACCATTTTTGATACCTAAGTTGAGCGATTGTCGAGGTTTCCGTAGAACCAAGGAAGATGTTTTTCCGCTATAGTCCTTTATGCGGGAAGATATCTGACACAGTAGATGCGGTAAGATCGGCAATCCCGAAGGGTTTTTTAATGAAATCGGGTGGCATGAAACGGATTGTTCTGACGGTTCTCCTGGTTGGCGCGGCAGCCGGTTTGGCCGGGGTCATTTTCGGTCTTTTCCAGGGCCCGGCCGTCTCGATGAAAAGCGACAAGGCGCTGAAACCGGTGCCGGTGAAAGTGGTTCCGATCCAGCACGGGCCCATGGTGTTGACGCGGACATTCAGCGGGGAGTTGGAAGCCCGGGCCGAGTTTGTGGTGGCGCCGAAAGTCAGCGGCCGCGTGGAGCGTATGCCGGTCCATATCGCCGATACGGTCACGCGGGGCCAGGTCGTGGCTGAACTCGACAATGATGAATATGTCCAGGCGATCGCCCAGGCCCGGGCCGATCTGGAAGTGGCCCGGGCCAACCTCTCCGAGGCCGAAAGTGCCCTGGAAAATGCCGATCTCGAGTTTAAACGAACCGCGTCGCTTTTAAAGCGCGGGATCGCCTCCGATTCCGAATTCGACGCGATCCGGCAGGGTCAGACGGCCAAACAGGCCAAGCTTAAGGTTGCCGCGGCCCAGGTCGCCAAGGCCGAATCATCGCTGGAGACCGCCAATATCCGGCTTGGCTACACCCAGGTCACCGCGGGCTGGAGCGGCGGCGAAGAGGATCGCGTGGTGGCTGAACGCTATGTGGACGAAGGCCAGACCGTTGCCGCCAACGCCCCCCTGCTTTTGATCGTTGAACTGGATCCCATCATCGGGGTGGTCTTTGTCACCGAGCGCGACTATGCCCGCCTTGCGCCCGGCCAGTCCGTGTCGTTGACAACCGATGCCTATCCCGGCGAAGCCTTTGCCGGCCGCATCAATCGCATCGCCCCGGTCTTTCGCAAAGCCACCCGGCAGGCACGGATCGAAATGACCGTGGACAATCCCCGGCATCGTCTCAAACCCGGTATGTTTGTCAGGGCCACCGTGGTATTGACCCGGGTGCCGGAGGCGACCGTCGTCCCGGAGCAGGCCCTGACCATCCGAGACGATAAAAGCGGTATTTTCATCGTCGGTGACCAGGGACAATCGGTCTTCTGGCGCCCGGTCAAGGTGGGCATCCGCCAAGGAGGCCGGGCTCAGGTTGAGGGTGATGGGCTTTTTGGCCGGGTCGTCATTCTTGGCCAGCAACTGGTCAACGACGGCTCCCCCATCACGATTCCAGGCGAGCCGGGCAGTGCCACTGCCGGTCAGAAGGTTGACGCCCCATGAATCTGCCGAGCTTCAGCGTCAAACGCCCGGTCTTTACCACCATGGTGACCCTGATCCTGGTGCTACTCGGGGCCGTCTCCCTGAGTCGGCTACAGATCGACATGCTCCCCAATATCGAGCTTCCGACCCTGAGCATCCGGACCGATTACGACGGTGCCAGCCCCGAGGTGATGGAGCGGATCGTGACCCAGGTGATCGAGGAGGTCGTCGCCACGGTGCCCGGTGTGGAGGAGATCACATCGGTATCCTCGGAGGGTCGAAGCTCGGTCCGCGTCAGTTTTGCTTGGGGCACCCAGATTGACACGGCAGCCATTGACGTCCAGGGTAAAATCGAAGACGAGATCAACGAACTGCCCGATGACATTGTCAGACCCCGTATCCGAAAATTCGACATTGCCAGTTTTCCGGTGGTCCTGTTGGGTATTTCCAGCAACCTCGATCCCGTGGTGTTCACGGAACTGATTGAAGTCCAGATCCGTTACCGCTTTGCCCGCATTCCAGGCGTGGCCCAGGTGGACATCTTCGGGGGATTTAACCGCGAGGTCCGGATCGAACTGGACCCGGATCGGATCCAGGCGGCCGGTCTGCCCCTGGATCAGGTGATCGATGCCATCGCCGATGCCAATCTCGATCTTCCGGCGGGCAAGATCGAACAGGGGCGCTATGAGGTCTCCCTGCGGGCACCGGCCGAGTTTGTCAACCTCGATCAGATTCGCAACACGGTCATCGTTCAGCGTGACGGTGCCGCCATCCGGCTGGGGCAAATTGCCGAGGTCAAAGACACCTATGAAAAGCTGACTCGCATCGTGCGCGTCAACGGCGGGCGCGGATTGCGCGTGGGGATCCGCAAACAGGCCAGTGCCAATACGGTGGACGTCTCCCGGCGCGTCCTGGCGGAGATCGAAGCGATCAACCAGGCCTTCCCCCAGATCCATATCGTCCCGGTCATCAACCAGGGCAATCTCATCGAGCGGTCCATTGCCAACGTGGCCCGGTCAGTGCTTTACGGGGGTGGATTGGCCATTGTGGTATTGCTTTTTTTTCTGCGCAACATTCGAAGCACCCTGGTGATTTCCCTGTCGATCCCCATTTCCATCGTGACCACGTTTGCGCTGATTTTCTTCGGCGGATTCACCCTTAACCTGATGACCCTGGGTGGACTGGCCCTGGGGGTGGGGATGATGGTGGACAGCTCCATTGTCGTTTTGGAAAATATCTTCCGGCGCCGCGGCGAAAACGGCGAAACACCGGAGGCCTCGGCGGTGGAAGGGGCCCGCGAGGTCGGGACGGCCATCATCGCCAGCACCATTACCACCCTGGTCATTTTCCTGCCGCTGGTTTTTGTCCGTGGCGTTTCGGGCATCCTTTTTAAGGAACTGGCCTACGTGATCATCTTCTCCCTGGTCTGTTCCCTGGCGGTGTCATTGAGCCTGGTGCCCATGCTGGCATCCCGGCTTCTGGCGCCGCGCCGACCGCATCCAGCGGGGCCCGCGCCCCATGGGAGCCGCTGGGCCACTGTCGCCGGCTCCCTCTTTTCAGGTCTTGAAAACGCTTACCTTGATTTGTTGCGTTGGGTTCTGGGCCATCGTCTGGTCACCGTTTTTGCCGCCGCCGGCTTGCTTGGCGCCAGCCTGCTGCTTCTGCCCCTGATCGGGAGTGAATTTCTTCCCCCCAGTGACGAGGGCGAGGTTCGCGTCACCGGCAAGATGGAAATCGGTACCCGCCTCGAACTGGTCGATGCACAGACACGCATCATGGAGGGCATCATTAAAGCGGCCGTACCCGAGGCGGTGGCATCGGTGGCCAGTGTCGGTGCAACCGGCTGGCGGGCGGACGCGGGTTCCGAGGGCCAAATCCGCATGTCTCTGGTGCCGGCCGCCCAGCGCAAACGCTCCAACGTGGAGATCGCCCGGGACCTGCGTGGCCGCCTGGACGGTCGCGTTCCCGGTATGAAAGTCCGCGTCCGGGCACCCCAGGGGCAGTTTATCCTGGAGAGAATCCTGGGCGGTGAAGAGGGGGTGACCGTCGAGGTCCGCGGTTTCGAACTGGCCACATTAGACGCCCTGGCCCGCCGTGCAGCCACATCGATTGAGAACGTTGAGGGGATCACCGACGTTCAGACCAGCCTTGAAGCCGGCATCCCCCAGCAGGAAATTCGCGTCAACCGTGACAAGATCGCCGATATGGGTCTGAGCGTTCGCGACGTCACCGAGCTTTTACAAACCGCGGTGGCCGGTTCCAAAGCCGGCGAATACCGAACCGAGGGCAATGCCTACCGCATCCTGGTGCAGCTAAAAGATGCCGAGAAACGATCCCTGAACGAAATCCTCAACCTCACGCTGACCACCGCATCCGGTGAAAAGGTGGCCCTGCGCAATGTGGTCACCGCCGAACCGGGCCTCGGCCCGATCCTCATCGACCGCAAAGACCAGCAGCGACGGGTGACGGTGCAGGCCAACGTCGCCGGACGCGACCTGGGGTCGGTGGCCGCGGACGTCCAGGCCCTGCTGGACCGGATTCCCCGCCCTGTGGGCTATGACCTGACGGTCACCGGAAATTTCGAGGAACAGCAAAAGGCTTCCAGGGAACTGGCCATCTCCCTGGTGCTGGCACTGGTTCTCGTATACATGGTGCTGGCCTGCCAGTATGAATCGTTGCGGGATCCGCTGGTGGTCATGTTTTCCGTTCCTTTTGCGGCGGTCGGTGTGCTTCTGACCTTGTTTTTGACAAAAACAACGCTGAACGTTCAGTCCTATATCGGCTGCATCATGCTGGGGGGGATCGTGGTCAACAACGCCATTCTCCTGGTGGATCAGGCCGGCCGGTTGATCCAGGACGGCATGGGCACCCGCGATGCCCTGATCGAGGCCGGTCATCGCAGGTTACGGCCGATCCTGATGACGACGTTGACCACCATTCTCGGCCTGATGCCCCTGGCCCTGGGTATCGGCGAAGGGGCCGAAGCCCAGGCCCCCCTGGCCCGGGCCGTGGTCGGCGGCCTTACCGGATCGACCCTGATCACCCTGGTCCTGATCCCGGTGGTCTATTCCGTGTTTCATCCTGATCCGAAAGACGGCCACGGATAAGGATTTACTTCGACAGGATCTATCGCGCGAGAGACCCTTTTCCGCCTTCGGTCTTCCACTTTTCTGCCTTGTTCAGGGAAGAGAAAAGACTCCTGGACCCACCGCGGTATCATTGGAACCCGTGTGCGGCTTTACCTATCGGCACGGCCGCGGGGGGAGACAAAACTGAGTTGTCGGCAAAACGGAGGAATCGTGGGTGCAAAAATCTTGTTCTCTGAAGGGTCGAGCCTGACCGCTCGCGAGTTCCTGAGTGTTTTGGGGCCGGCGGGCCACCACATCGAAATCGTTGATCCAAACCCGATTTGTATCTGCCGTTTCAGCCGATGGACCCAGCGCGTGCATCCATGTCCCGCTTCGGGAACCGACCCGATCGGCTACCTTGAAGCGGTTAACGGCCTGATTGGCACCGGGCAGTTTGACCTGGTTTTGCCGACACACGAACAGGCGTGGCTGTTTGCGGCTGGCCGTGATCGACTGGACCCCGCCGCCCGTGTGGCGGTCGCTTCTGCCGAGGCATTCATCCGGGTGCAAAGCAAGATCGAGTTCGCGCGGCTTCTCGACGACCTGGGGCTTCCCCAGCCGAAGTGGCAACCGGTGCGCTCGCCCGGGGAGCTTGCCGGCTGGCAGACGCCATTCTATCTCAAAACACCCTTCAGCACGGCCGGGCGGGGTGTTCGCAGAGTGACGACGGTTGCGGACTTGCAGGGCGTGTTTGAGTCTTTTTTGCCGGCCGCCAATGGCGAACCCCTGATGGCTCAGGCCGAGGCTTTTGGGGCATATGCACAGGTACAGGCCCTGTTTGACCACGGGCGCCTCCTGGCATCGCATACGAGTGCTCAGACGGCAACGGGCATCGGTCCGAGCGCGGCCGGACGTGTGAGCGTGGATCACCCCTTTGCGCGACAGGAGGTCGCCTTGATCGGAGAGCGGCTGGGTTGGCACGGCGGTCTGACCCTCGATTATCTGTTCACGGGCGCAGATCACGTCTACATCGAATGCAACCCGCGCACGGTGGAGCCGGCCAATGCCGCGGCGAGCGGCGTGAACCTGCCCGAACTGCAGGTCGCACTCTCGCTGGACGAGCAAATCGAGGCAGTGCCCCCAGGGCGAACCGGAATCCGCACCCACAGCTCCCTTGCGATCCTGTTGGGAACGGCGGCCTATGCTGGAACGCGACGGGCGGTTCTTGCCGAGGCCGTTCGGCTCGCTATTCACCGTAGCCCCTATGAACACAGCCGGGAGATCCTTACGCCGGTTCTCCGGGACATAAAGAGCGCGGTGCCACTGGCCCTTGTGGCCGCGCGCGCCTTGCTACGGCCAGGGATGGCCGTGGGAATGGCCGACGCTGCTGTCGGGGCGTATTCGATGACCCTTGACGCCATCGTTCGGGTGGCGGCGGAGAACAGGAGCAAGACGTCAACTCGAGGGGAATGAACTGGTCCCCATATATTCTTTCAAATTCAATCCGATAGATGAACCGGTAACTATATATGAAAATTTCTCTAATGCTTCTATATCCTTGATTCCTCGTTCAATTTTCTGACGGACATACAAGTGGTACTGAATCTCTTCAAGGGTACTGTTATCGGGGATTCCCTTTAAGATTTCCATCACGTTTTCTTTGGCTGTTTGCATGGTTTCACATCGCTTTTATATGGTTAGATGCCCGTTTTTTTAAAAGGCGTGGAGGCTTGCCCTTCCATTTGTTTTTTCTGGTTGAGTTACAAAACATGCCGTCCCCTTGCCGGTTCGCTATAGCGCCTACCTCACAAGCTACCCGCCTGCCTCAGACCTGTCAAGTCCATCAGGAAATCCTCCTATAATGGGCAGTTACACGAAAATCCATTGTGCTAAACAACCGGCACGGACATGAATCTGTATACCATAGGCTACGAAGGCCTTGATACAAGGCAATTTATCGCCCTTCTGACCCATTACGGGATTGATGTGGTGGGGGATGTCAGGAAACTGCCGGCCGGTAGCATAAAGGGGTTTTCCATGACACAGGGAGAAATGGGATGACAATGCCTCAAGATCGCGATCATCGTGGAGCAAGGTCAAGCCTTCCAAGCCTTAAAGGGTCAATAATTAAAAATTAAGATTCGACCCCTTGCCCCCCGTGAGAATTAAATCCCCGATGATGGTCAGTGCTTCGATTGTGCCCTGCCTGACCGGACCTATGACCGTGTCGTAAAACACAAAAAAAATTGCTATAAAGGCAACTATAGTTTATAAAGCAAATTATGGATGCAGATATAGTGAAGGTTAAGCTTTCCGATCTCGGGGAACGGTTGAAGCGGTTACGGATTTCACGCGGTGAGACCCAGGCTCGGTTTTCGGCTCGCCTGGGGGTGTCGATCCCAACCTTTCGGGCCATGGAAACGGGAGATGTCAAGGTCGGTATCGGGCGCTGGGCCGACGCACTCTGGCTGTTGGACCGGCTCGATGACCTGGATCAGGTTCTGGCGTCGAAGGCCGACCTGTTCGATCAGTGGGAAAAATCCACCAAAAAGGTCAGACAGCGTGCCTATGCGCCCAGAAAGAAGCCAGGCCGATGATCAAGCTCAACGTATGGCTGACATTGGAAGCGGGCAGAACCGTTCTTTGCGGTGAGATGGTATGCTCGGACCCTGCGGCAAGCGGTCGGATCGATGGGGCCTTCCGCTACTTTCGGGATTATCTGGCGGATCCGGAGGCCTTCGCCCTGGACCCGGTCCATCTGCCCCTTCAAGAACGCGTTTTCCTGGCCGACCGGCCGGGCGGCATCCATTCGGTATTTGAAGACTCGCTCCCGGACAGTTGGGGTCGCAGGCTTCTGATTCGAAAAGCCGGATTGCCCGGAAGCCGGCAACGACCACCTGATCTGTTGCACACTCTGGCCGGAAACGGTCTCGGCGCGCTTTCCTATCACGAGGGGGGGTACAGACCGGCGGACACCGTTATCCCTTCAACCATAGCGCTTGCCGATCTTGTTGAGATGGCGCTGCGGGTCGAAGCCGGTGAATGGATCGATGACATTGACATTTCCCCTCTCTTGACGGCTGGAAGTTCACCGGGAGGTGCCAGGCCCAAGGCCTTGGTTCATACCGAAGACGATCTTCAGTGGATCGCCAAATTCCCGAGCCGTCGCGACAATCTTCCCATTGTGCGAATCGAGGCGGGAACCATGACCATGGCCGCGGCGGCAAGCATAGGGGTTCCTGAAACTCGCCTGGTCGACCTCGGACCCGAGGCCGTGCTGATGGTCAGGCGATTCGATCTGTCCGAACCCGGCGGGCGTTTTCACATGATCAGCATGCAGACGCTTCTCGGGGTGGCTGATGAGTATTATGTGCTCGGTTACCGGGATATGTTCGATGTGGTGAAAAAAATAAGCTGCCAGCCGGAGATCGACGTGCCGGCATTGTATCGGCAGATGGTGTTCAACATGCTGGTGGGCAACACCGACGATCATTTGAAAAACTTCACCATGCTGCACGGTGAACGAGGATTTTTCCTCTCTCCGGTATACGACCTGCTGCCGGATACGGAAAACCGCCGTGAGCATGTCCTGCATATCAATTACGGGTTTTTGTTCCCCGGAATCGAGGCTCTGGTCAAGATGGGAAGGGACCTGGGGGTATCGAACCCCGGTCGGGTTGTTGAACAGGTCCGGGAGGTTGTTTCCGGCTACAGGCGGTTTTATACCGAGGCCGGCGTTTCCCAAAAGGATTTAGAGACGCTGTCCTTCCAGATCGAGCGCAACTTGAAAGTTTGCACAACGACCTGAAAACCGTGTCCAAACAGGTGCAACAGCGCCTCGATGCCGTACCGGTACTGGTTCCGGGTTGGACATCAGAATGGAAAGAGGGGATTCGACGGTTACCGTGGACCTCCTGATCAAGTCTCTGCTGGCCCGGGGCGAAGGCAAAAAGAGCATTTCCAAGGCCATTGCTTAATCAGTGAAAACGTCCGATTCCGCGAAGAAAAGATCAATAATTAATATTTAAGATGCGACACTATGCCCTTCCTCAAGATTAAGAGTGACCCCACTTTCTTCACGACCGGCACGGGAGGGGTGTATGGAAATTTCCTGGAATTTTGGGCTGTTGGGTGGGGATTTGGGTGGGCGAGTCTTGACAGCCGGTCGGGTGGAAGGTAGGGTGCATTCGGTGTTCTATAGGATTGACAAGGGGGGCAATAAGTTGTGAACGGAAGTCAAGGAGGCAACAAGCGAATTAAAGCCAGGGGAACCTCATGAAAACAAAACCCATTCGATCCCGGGACTCCATTGAAGTCGCTTTGGAATCCATAAGAATCCGGGAAGGTTTCTGGTCAAAACGCCGTCAGGTCAATACGAAAACTGCTTTAACTCACCAATGGGAGCAGCTTGAAAGTACGGGAAGGTTGGATAATTTCAGGAAGGCTGCAAGGCAAATGGAGGGCCACCACCAGGGATTCTTCTACGATGACTCGGATGTGCATAAATGGGCTGAAGCTGCCTTTATCAGCGACGATGGATCCGACAATCCAGTGTTGAATAGCATGTTGGATGAGTATGTCACCCTGATTACCAATGCTCAGGAGGCAGACGGCTATCTGTTTACCTATAATCAGCTCTGTTTTCCCGGTCAGCGATGGAATAATTTGCAGATCGAGAGTGAATTGTACACGCTGGGACATTTTATCGAAGCCGGTATTGCGGCACGACTTTACTCCGACGATCGGAAGCTGTTTTCCGCGGTCACCAAATGTGCAGACCTGATTGCGGATGTCTTTTCCGAAGCGTCTCCACTCCGGACGCCAGGACACCAAGAGATTGAGATCGCCCTTATCCGGCTTTTTCATGTTACGAAAAATACCCGCTATTTCAAGATGGCAGAGCGGTTTTTGGAAAAACGGGGTAAGACCCCATTTTTCGGGTATTTTCTTCTTCGCCAGTTTATCAATCATACCAGGCGCTCCAAACAAGTGGCGAAGTTGAAGGGGGAAACAGAAAGCGACGGCAAGCTTGGGTTTGATATGTCGGAGACCCTTTCTGGAAAAGAGCCGCCGTTTATCTCCCTGAGGGCCAATATCCAATTTTTGACCGGTAAATACCATCAGCAGCACGCTCCAATCCGTAAAATGGATGAACCGGTCGGTCATGCTGTCAGGTGGGCCTATTTACAGACAGCTGTTACCATGTTGTACCTTGAAACGGGAGACGCTACTATTTTAGCTTCACTGGAGACAAGTTGGGACAATATGGTCCGCAAGAAAATGTATGTTACCGGCGGAATAGGATCGCTGCCTGTTGTTGAAGGATTCGGTAGATCGTGGGAGCTGGATAACGAGTTTGCCTATGCTGAAACCTGCGCTGCGATCGGTTCTATTTTTTGGAACTGGCAGATGATATTGGCAACTGGTGAAGCAAAATACGCCGAATTGCTTGAATGGCAACTGTACAATGCGTCGGCCGTGGGTATTGCCCAGCAAGGAAACGCCTATCTATACCGAAACCCGTTGATGTCGACTGGCGGCTTAGCCCGAAAGCCGTGGTTTGGAACAGCTTGCTGTCCGGGTAATATTGCCAGGTTGTGGGCTCAAATCGGAAAGTACATTGTGTCCACGGAAAAAGAAGCTCTCACCCTTCACCAGTATATTGACAGTGAAATGGACTTACAGTTCCCGGGCGACAGCGACATAATCAAAATAACGATGGGAACCGGGCTACCCTGGAATGGAAATATTGATATTTCCATGAAATTAAGGCATTCAAAAACATTCCGTTTGAGACTTCGAATTCCTGGTTGGGCCAGAACCTGGCAAGTGAAAATCGACGATCAAATCGTTGAAAACGGTAAAAAGTCTTTTCCCTCAGTTCAGACAGCCGGCGGCTATTCGCCGTATGAAGCCTTTTACCTGGATCTTGAAAGATCATGGAATGAACATACAAGCATTGAACTACTGTTCGAGATGTCGACGGTAAGACATCAGCCGCATCCAAAAGTAAAATCCAATACCGGAAAAATAGCCATATCGCGTGGTCCCATTGTGTACTGCCTGGAAGACATCGACAATAGCGCGGCCGGTGTGCCCGATGCGACGCTCAGCCTTGATTCATCATTTGCCGAGCATCATAACTCGAATCTGTTTGACGGGATCACGACACTTGATTCAACCGATTCAGCCGGCAATCGATTGGTCTTTATTCCTTACTTTTGCTGGGCAAACCGGGCACTGTCAAAAATGCAGGTCTGGGTGAATGTTGATCAATAGCAAAAAGCGATCAGCCCTGGGACCGGAAGACGTCCCCTGCTGATTTCCTTCTATTCCCCGATGGCATCCGCAAACCGGGAATTGATGCTTCCCGCGGCAACAGCCATGACGATCGCCTGGGCGATACCGATCTCCTCATCGCTGATGTGGTTTTCCTTAGCATCGCTAAGGCAGTGGTTCATTCATGGGTAGCACCCGAGGGCCATGGCAACGGCCAGGTAGATCAGGCGGGTGGTTTTGGGGTCCAGGATTTCGTTTTGTTTGACGCCGGTGGTAAAGGTTTGAAAAGCTTGGTTCTGTTCTTCGGGCAGCATGGTTTCTCCTTTCGTTAATCTGTTTTGCCCACGGTTGACAACTCAAACGATTCGTGATTAGCGATTATTACAGCTTATCAATCGCGTCTAACGATTTATTCCGATACACTCCATCGGTGAGGCCGATCAAAGGGAAAAATGGAAATCCGGCAATTGAAAACCTTCGTCGCCGTAGCCGACCTGCTGAGCTTTACCAAAGCTTCAAAAAAGCTATACATGGCCCAGTCTTCGGTATCGGCCCAGGTCAAGGCTTTGGAAGAAGAGCTGGACTTAAAACTGTTCGACCGCATCGGCCGGCGGGTCCTATTGACGGATGCCGGCCGCAAACTGTATGCCTACGCGCGCCGCATGGAAGAGATGACCTGTGAGATCCAGTCCGAATTTTCAAGCGACCGGTACGTCCAGGGCGCCCTGACGGTGCGTGCACCCGAAACCCTCGCCAGTGTTTATTTGCCGACAGTAATTGAGCGGTTCCACGAAGATCACCCCAAAGTGAAGCTTGAATTTATCAACTGCTCGGACGAACAGCTCAGGGAGGAACTCAATTCCGGCCGGATCGATCTGGCCTTTTTGCTCACCGATTCCATCCATTTCAGAGAGGTGAACATCAAACGGTTGAAAACCGAGAAACTGGTGCTGGTTTCCGGACCGGCCCACCCGCTTTCAAAGAAGCCCGATATTGCATTGACCAACCTGAGAGGGCATACGCTGCTTTTGCCGAAAACCGACTGAAATTACCCCAAGGCGTTCGAGCGGTCGCTCGGGGAAAAAAATATCGAAACGAAGGTCCTTAAATTTTCAAGTATCCGGGGTCTTCGGGCCTGCCTTAAAAGAGGCCTCGGGTTCACCGTCTGCCCCGAAGTGTCTGTTGAGGAAGAATTGAAAGCAAAAAGCCTGGTCCGGTTTGATTTCAGTGAGGACAATGATGAAGCCTCGCTCATAATGATCTGGCATTCGGAAAAATGGTGCTCTCCTCTTTTAAAGCATTTTATGAATCTGTCTGAAGAAGTGATATCCACATCGCCCATGAACGGATTGGGCAAGGGGGATTAAGGCTCATAAATTTAAGATGTGAGCCTTTGTCCCCCCACTTGCTTATCTGACAACCCCTCTGGATTTTTCGAATCATTACCCATATGAAACAACGGGCTTCTTGAACAATGGATTGAAAGCGACCTTTCAGGTCGCGTCAATCCTTAAAGGTTAGCCGATTATAATTTCGGATCAATATAGACGTCCAGGAAAGTTAGCGTTATACGGACATCATCTTTCCATTTGGCATCATATCATCGGATGGTAGAGTATTATGCTTCTCCCGATATTCTTTTCTTTTGCATTGATCCAATTTTGGACCTTTGCAATACATACCAATAAATCCCTTGCAAGCTAAATCCTTTGTCTGTTGGTATTTCTTAAAAAAACCACATTTTGTCAAGAGTTCACATTCTTTAGCCACAACTTGCTCCTTCTCTAAATTGCAGTGAATTATTTCGTCAGCTATATTGCACTGCATTCAATACGGCTAGCAAGTGATTGAGCGGTTCTGTTTATCCTGTTCAACTTTAGTAGTTCAACGAGCCCAATTTGAAATATTGTCGTATTTTCTAACTGCATAACATGCGTTTTGCATGTTAAACAGAAAGCTATTTAACATCTGTGAAATGCATTCCTGACACCGTATTCTCAAAATAATGCATTGTGGATAGAGAACAAATTTATAGAGACTACTTTCCAATTACAAAGTGATCCGAAAATCTTCGATACCTTTTTGATAAACACGTAAAAATCGAAAACCGTCCTTTTACGTTATTCCCGCGAAGGCGGGAAGCCAGTAATTACAAATAGTTCTGGATGTCTGCCTTCTCAGGCATGACGGAATTCGTGACTTGTTACGAATGCATCCTTTTGGGTTTGACCAAAAAGGTTAAAAAAGATTTGTGTCCCGTTATCTGAAGGCATCGGTGCCTCAGACAATGAAATTGGTGTTGAAATCGAGTAGGTCGATAAAGTATTGCACATATGCTCATAAATGCAAAGCGGTGGGATCCTGAATTGCCGAATGAAGAATATACGTACAGTTTTGACGGGTAAAGGCCGTCCAGGTCGGCCTGATACTTTCTGCGTCCGTCGAGCGAGTCCACGAGCGGGCGGTTAAATGAACCCTCCTGCCATCGATTAGGGATTTGGGTCGGATTTGGGGTCGGACCACGCTGGATGCCCTATTGCCAAGGCTTTAGCCAAGAATCAGGGGCTATTTCTGATTTTAAAGTGATGTTTTTGGGGTGAAAAAATACAGTTTAAGACTGTATCTTTTGTTTCTTCATGATCAATGCCCTGTCCGCCTTCGGCCCGGCAAAAGCAGATCTTGGGCTATAGGCCGGTGGCTGCATCATAGCACTGGGCGGTTTGCCGGGCGAAGCGGTCCACTCCAGTCCCTCCCACCGGTTCTTTTCATCTAAGTACACGTATTCATTAATACGATACCGATTTGATCGAATCACCACAGAGCCGCAAAGTTCACAGAGGATTTCATTTTATGGATTGCCGGGAGACGGTGGCAATCCATAAGCGCTCAACCTTTTCGTGGTCAAGGCCTGTTCCAACCGTGAGCGAATGTGTTTTATCCAATCCCCGGAACCCCCGGAACACCAAAAAAATCGGGCGGAATATCAGATAAATTTTATTTCCACGACGATGTCGGGCGGGACTTCCAGTGAATCCGGCTGTTTTTCCCAGAGAAACACTTCTATTGACGCGGGCAGTTTGAAAATTCTGATGTCCTGCACCGGGGGTTGATTCGGGCTCATATTGTTGCAGCCCCCCGGATATCCGCAGCTCCCCCCTCTGTGCAAAAAATGCATTATCTTTACTGGGTTGGCTGAGTGGTCCTTTTGTCCCACGTTTGCGCCAGTTGAAAGAGATATATACAGATACTCCAAGTTCATATCCCGTGCATTATAGGCCACAAGATCAAACCGCATATCCGAAAAATCCGCTGACTCCATATTTCCGCCATACATCTGATGAAAAAATGCCGTAAGATCATAAAGCAATTCAATCTTACGTTTTTTTGGCCACCACGTGAGTTTTGCGGCCTGTGAATAGGATGGAATTTCATTTTTTGCAGGAATTGCGTTCGAAGACAGGGATTGCTCCCATCGATCATATACAAGGGTATAAAGGCTGTCTCCAAACAGGTGGGCTGCGACCAGAAGGAAAGGGTTCATCACAAACCGTGACTCTTCTGAAGCGCCTGAAATGCTGTTTTTGCCTTTCCAGAAAAAATGATACCCTTTAAGCCCCCACCATGGGCGTGAATCTTCTATTCCTCCGAATACCCTTTCAGATGGAATGTATTTACCGTATAGAAACTCAGGATGCAGAAAAACCGCTTCGGATCTCAGCCTCAAGATCTCAGATTTGCTTTTAAAATCAAATTCAACAGCGGGATTTATTGGAATCACAATGGGACCAGATACGTTACTGAGGTTGCCGAGAGCCAATTGATTGCGAGGCTTTGGCGGGCTGGTTGGGGTGCTCGGATGCTTTGGTCTTTCGGAAATAAGCAAGACGAGGCCCAAGACCAGCAATACGGACAACAGTAGACGAAGTCGCAGGTTATCTGACATTAAGCGAAATGCCTTCGGTCATGCGGGCGCCCAGACAGCCCCGAATCCATGATCTTTCCTTCCTTCCTTCACCGCCACCGGCTCTTTTCAACATCCGGGTGAATCCGTCTGATTCGGCGATCCGTATCGTTTACAGACGCGTCAGTTCTTTCACCTCAATTCAGGTTTCATCTTGTCGAGGGCATCATCAATAACAGCCCGTGTTTGTCCATGCTTGCAGGTGTCGCGTTTGGATTCCAGTGCTTGCCGTGCCTGCGCGCCGCCGATTGAGTGCAAGGCCCCTATGGCCGCCTCCCAAACGTATTGAGGAAGGCGTGTGTCGCAGATTAAATCTTCAATCGGCCCAACCGCCCGAATGTCCCTGGTTTGCCCCAGTGCCCATACGGCCTGATACACGACGGCGTCACGATAAGGGTCGGACTTCGCGTTTTGGAGAGCGGCAACAAGTGCTGAGAGGACCCTGTCTTTGTTTACATTCTCCGGGCAAGGGTGTTCGCAGATTCTTCCAAGCGCATTGGCGGCGCTCGATCTGTCGGCCCTGGCCGCTTGCTCGTTTTCCAGGATGGCGCATAGCATCGGTGCCGATTCGGTCACCTTACGCAGACCGAGTTCGAGAATCGCTGAATCACGAGCCTTTGCACCGGGACGTTTTGCGATTTCCAAGAGTGTGGCGGTGGTTTTGGCGGGAAAATCCATGTATCGAATATGAACGACGGTTTTTACACAAACCCCAACCATGCCAAGGCAGGCCACCATGGTCAGGCCGGTCCCGAAAACGCCCACCCATGGTTTTGACCTTGGCCCTTTACGGGCAAGCCAAACACCGACAGCCGTTACAGCCAGCCAGGCCACAAGAATGACTATTCCGTATAGTTGTTCGTAAAACCTTACGACCCCGCAATTGCCCGCGATGAAACGAAACCAGGAGATCGCAAATATAACGGCTGCCAGTGCCCCGATGATCGCGGCGGCCATGGTTACTTTTATGTCTCTGAATCTCGGCGGAATCATAGGGCCAAGCCTCGCGTTTGATACACCGATTCAAACTGAGACAGGATAGCACCTGAGTTGAGCGATTGTCGAGGTTGCCTTGTCTACAAGGAAGATTTCTTTCCGCTATAATCGCTTATGCGCAAAGGGATCTGACGCCGTAGACGAGGTGAGGTTGGCAATCCCGAAGGGTTTCCAATTTCGAAAGCTTAAAACGGCAATATGCCTTTAATTTTAAAATGTTATCCATCATTTCAAAATTTGAAACGCTCAATTTAGGTAACAGGATCTCCAGGATGCGCGCAAATTATAGCGTTTGTCAGAAATACGTTCCGATACCAGTCATTCAATACGCTTTTCTGGCAACACGATACTTCCAAAATGGAAGGCTATAAACGCTATAATATTTCGGACAGATTGAAAATCACCTGAAACGGAACGGAAATATGACAATCCCTATAGAATCAGAAAACAATGGACGCACCGTTCTCGGCCCGGCAGAAGTAGATCTTCGGCAGAAGGCCGGTGGCAGACTCATAGCATTGGGCGGTTTGGCGGGCGAACCGGTCTACCTCGGTCTCTTCCACCAGGGCCACGGCGCAGCCGCCGAAACCGCCGCCGGTCATGCGGGCGCCAAGGCAGCCCGGGGCGGCCTGGGCACAGACCGACATAGCATTGAGCTGCTGGCAGGAGACTTCAAAGTCGTCACGGAGACTGACGTGGCTTTGGCCCATGAGTCGGCCCAGCCGGATTACGTCGCCAGCGGCCATGGCATGGGCGGCATCCAGGGTGCGCTGGTTTTCCGTGACGATGTGGCGGGCTCTGCTGCGGACCGGGTCTGACAGGCCGGCGGATTCGGCGTGAAACTGTTCCGTTGAAACATCCCGCAGGGCAATGACGCCAAAGTGGCGCGCGGCCTCTTCGCATTGCTGGCGCCTTTGGTTGTAGGCCGAGTCTACCAGCCCCCGGCGGACTCCGGTGTCGAGGATGGCAACCACTGTTTTTTCAGGTAGGGGGACCGCGCGGGTTTCAAGGCTGCGGCAGTCAATGAGCAGGGCGCGGCCGGCCACGGCCGCCGCCGAGATCATCTGGTCCATGATGCCACTGTTGACGCCGATCCATTGGTTTTCGCAAGCCTGTCCGGCCTTGGCCATCTCTTTGGGTGAGAGCGAAAACCCGCTGGCAGCACAAAAGGCCTGGACCACGGCCATCTCCAGGGCCGCTGACGAAGAGAGTCCGGCCCCCACGGGAACGTCGCCGGCCATCACCCCGCTCCAGCCGCAAAGGCCGACTCCCGTCTGCTGAAGGGCCCAGGCTGTGCCGTGAACGTAATCGCCCCAGCCCGAAGTCTTTCCGATCCGATCCAGGGGAAATGAGATTTCCGAATCGAAATCGACTGAATGCAGGACAACGCGGCGGTCGTCGCGGGGTGAAAGGGCAATCCAAATGGCCCGGTCTATGGCCATGGGCAGGACGAATCCGTCGTTGTAGTCGGTATGCTCGCCGATGAGGTTGACCCGGCCCGGCGCCCGGACCAGATAGCGGGGGCCGGTGCCGTAGCGATTGGCGAAAACGTCGGTTATGCGCTGTTGAATCAACATGAACACTTTTGATGCTTCAGTAAAAAAGTCATAAACATGCCAAATTTTTCATTAACCACGAAGAGCTTAGCGCGGCATCCTGTGGGGTCGTAGCCTTTAGGCGAAGCCTCAAGCCGCAACCAAAATGTGGTTCACCGCGAAGCCGCAAAGATCGCAAAGTTTTTTTCTGACAGGATGAACAGGATATCCATGATCTATTTGTTCGGCCGATCACCTACGAAAAACCGCCGTAGGCGTTCCGGCCGAACAAATGGTGCCATGCGACTTTGCTTTTCAAGCTACGCCGCACAGGTGACCTTCGGGCAGGTGCTCCGTTGCATCAGACCTGGTACCGTGTCCTTCGTGGTAAATGAGTTTTTACAGTGCCGTGACCTCAGTGTCTCAGTGGTGAAAACAGTATCTGATTATGTCACTCTGCTTGTGACTTCAAGCACTTAGGGCATAGTGCGCATCGGGCAGCGCCCGCAGCCGTTGGGCGGCCTCTTCCGGGGTGAAGTCCCGCTGGCCTTCGCCCAGCATTTCATAGCCCACCATGAATTTTTGCACTGTGGCCGACCGAAGAAGGGGCGGGTAGAAATGGGCGTGAAGGTGCCAGTGGGTGGTGGGGCCGTTGCCCCAGGGGGCGCCGTGCCATCCCATGGTATAGGGAAAGGAGGTCTCAAAGAGATTGTCGTAGCGCACGGTCAGGCGTTGGAGGATGTCGGCCAGGCCGGCGCGCTCAGCGTCGGTCAGATCGGTCAGGCGTGCCGCCGGCCTTCTGGGTAGCACAAGGGTTTCAAAGGGCCACAAGGCCCAGAACGGCACCAGGACCGTCCAGGTGTCGTTGGTGGCAACGATCCTCTCCCCGCGTTCTTCTTCCAGGCGCAGGTAGTCGGCCAGAAGGGTTTTTCCGTGGTCGGCATGCCAGGCCCGCTGGCAGGCGTCTTCGCGCCGGGCTTCTTCGGGGAGGCGGTCGACCCCCCAGATCTGGCCGTGGGGATGGGGGTTGGAGCACCCCATGATCGCCCCCTTGTTTTCAAAGATTTGTACCCATGGGTACCTTCGGCCCAGTTCTTCAGTCTGTCCTGCCCAGGCGTCCACCACCTTACAGATAGCGCCCAGGGGCATTTCGGCCAGGGTCAGGTCGTGGCGGGGCGAATAGCAAAAGACCCGGCAGGTGCCGCTGACACTGCCCCGCCGCAGCAGGGGATGGCCGGTGTCTGTTGCCGGGGGGCAGGGATCGGTCAGGGAGGAAAAATCGTTGGTGAAGATGAAGGTGTCCGGGTAATCGGGATTTTTGACGCCGCCGACCCGGGTGTTTCGCGGGCAGAGGTAGCAGTTCGAGTCGTGGGTCGGGCGGATCGTTTCCGCTGGTGCCTCTTCTTTTCCCTGCCAGGGGCGCTGGTTCCGATTGGGGGAAACCTGCACCCACCGGTCGGACAGGGGGTTGTATCGTCGATGGGGATGGGCGGTTTCGTCGAAGATCATGGTTTGTATTTCTCGCCCCAAGAGGTTAAAGCTTCTGGGCCGGGTGAGCGATCGTTGGCAAAAGGGTGCAACCAAGTGCAAATGCCTAAAATGCACTAAAGTTTGAAATGCCTAAAGCGAAGGAGTCGCTTCGCTCCGGTATTTTAAATCTAAGATATGGCAGAATACCTTAATTTTAGGCATTTTAGGCACTTCAAATTTCAGGTTCCCAACGGCCGCCCCTTTTGGGGTTACTTAAAGGTTACGTCCTGGGCCAGGATTTTCCATCACCTTCACTTCTCCACAACGGCCTTCAAAATAACCACCGGCTTTACGGGCACGTCCCGGCGGCCGGCGCGGGTTCCGGTGGTAACGGCTTCGATGGCATCGACGGCTTCCATTCCCGATACCACCCGGCCAAAGACGCAGTAGCCCCAGCCCTGTTGGGTTTTGCCCCGGTGGTCCAGGGAGACATTGTCTCGGGTGTTGATGAAAAACTGGGCCGTGGCCGAGTGGGGATCGCCAGTTCGGGCCATGGCGATCGTTCCCCGGGCATTGCCCAGGCCGTTATCAGCCTCGTTGGAGATCGGTTTTTGGGTTGGCTTTTTCTTCATGTCGGCAGTGAGGCCGCCGCCCTGGATCATGAAACCGTGGATGACCCGGTGAAAGATTGTTTTGTCAAAAAAACCGCTCCGGACATAGGCCAGGAAGTTTTCAACAGTTTTGGGCGCCTTGTCCGGGTAGAGTTCCAAAGTGATGGCGCCGTGGCTGGTTTCCAGGTTCACTCGGGGGGGCGGTGTTTCCGCCAGGGCCGGGGACAGGGCCAGTCCCGTTGCCAGACAAAAAAAGAGGATGATCCGTTTCAATTCGATTCTCCCTTATTTTCTTCCGTTCAAAATAGAAGCACAGATCTTGTGGCCATGATCAGAGATGGCAAATTTACCACAAAAGCACAGCGGATACAAAGTTAACGCAGGTAATTTATGAACCGCAGACGACACAGACCATCGCAGACGAAAAAAGCTTGTCGGCGGTCGACCTGACCGCCGACAGATTCGCATCGCTTCGCGAATCGACTAATCTTGAGCAAGAGGGTGTCTCCATGACTGGTACTGTCCCGCAGCAACCTCTTTGGACCGGCCAGGCCGGCCGGTTCAAAGAAACGTCTGCGTTTGTCCGCGAGTGTCTGCGGTTGATACATCCGAAATAGGAAATTGGACATTTGCCCCCTGTGGGGGAAAATGCTCTGCTGGTGAAATTATGCGTCCTGGCTGAAGGCGTCGTTAACATAAAGAACCAGCAGACGCTCCTTGAGACGAGGCGGCACGGCGTTTAAAATTTCGTTCAGGTCGGCCATTTTCGCCGGCAGGCTTCCACCGGACTCCATTCCCACCAGGGCCATCATCTCTTCGATTTCCTTGTCGCCCAGGTTGTCCAGATCCATTTTGGCCAGTTCCGCCTGCACAACGGCGGCCAGGTCGCCGGCCGGCTGGTCGCGGACAGCGGCCACGCTTTCTTTAAGGTCTTTTAAAAACGCGCTGATCCGGCCGACGTTGTTGGCGCCCACGGACATATGGGCGTTTTCCATGGAACCGGCAAAGGCGAACTGAGCCTGAATATACCATCCCCGGCCGTTCATTTCGTCGACCAGCTTGAATATGCTAAACTCATCGGAGGTGAAGGAGAACATGCAAAAATCCGGGCGGGTCATCAGGCGCAGCCCATCGATTTGTTCCACGCCTGCCACCAGTTGGCGGGTGGCTTCCCAGGTGTTGCGGGCAATTTCCAGGTACCCGTCGTCGCCGATGAAATGAAGGGTGGCCCAGGCCCCGGCCATGGGGCCGCCGGACTTGCTGCTCTGAACGGCTGTGTTGACAATGGAATACCCGGTCCACTCGGCACAGGCGAAGATCTGGTTTTTTCGCAGGTTCCGGTTGCGATAAAGCACCATGGATGCCCCTTTGGCCGTATAGGCGTATTTATGCCAGTCCATGGACATGGACGTCACCCCTTGGACGGTAAAGTCGAAATCCGGGAAATCGGCACCGAGACGGCGAAAATAGGGGAGCATGAATCCCCCGACGCAGGCGTCCACGTGGCAGGGGATGCCGTGTTTTAGGGCAATGGCGGCCAGTTGGGGGATCGGGTCCACCACGCCGTGGGCGTAGGAGGGCGCCGAGGCGACGATCAGAATGGTGTTTTCGGTAATCGCCTGTTCCACCAGCGCGGGGTCGGCCTTGAAGGTGGCGGGGTTGACATCCACCGCAACGAGGTTGACGCCGAGATAATGGGCCGCCTTGTGGAAAGCGGCGTGGCCGGTCACCGGCAGGATCAATTCCGGCTGACCGATATGGGGCCGGTGTTCCCGGGCAAAGTCCCGCGCCGCCTTAACGGCCATGATGATGCTTTCAGTGCCGCCGCTGGAAAAATTGCCGACCACGTCCGAATCCCCGCCCAGATGCCGGGCGGCCATGGATATCAAATCATTTTCCAGTTTCAGCAGGCTGGGAAATGAGGTGAAATCAAGGCCGTTTTCGGTCAAAAAAGCCATGTATGCCCGTTTGCTGACTTCCATGGCTTCCCGGCCCGGGTCGTAGACAAACCCGAACACCCGTCCCGATTTCCAGTCCAGGTCACGGGATTTAAACGTTTCCATCATTTCCATGAGGGTGTCGGGATTCATGCCTTTTGCTGGAATTTTCATTGGGTGCTCCTTTGTACGGTTAATTGGTTTCCATCCATTGTGCTCCTTTCTGGCGGAAACCAAAGCTGGGATTTGGGTCCCGGATTATTTACCAAAGCGCCCTTGCGCCTGCCGCAGCGGACAGGGCAAGGAGCAGGATCAGCACGTTGCGTCGAAACCCCAGGGACGGCTGCTGGCCGAAAGCCCGCTTTCCCAAGACCAGCCCGATGCCCATGGGTAGCAGGCAGACCCCGACAAGGGTCATGGTTTCCATGTTGATGAGGCCCAGGCCGGCGCAGGTGCCGGCAGCCAGAATGTCGGTGAACAGAAAAAAGGCGATGAGGGTGGCCCGTGAGACCGAATCGCCGGCCGGTGAAGAGAAAAACAGCAAAATGGCCGGGGGCCCGCCGATGGCCGCTGCCCCGTTGAGCAGCCCGGAAACCAGGCCTGTTCCTGCGACGAAAGCCCTGCCCGGCATGCGCTTCAGGCGCCAGCCGGTCAGAAGGGTTGCCGCGAGGGCCGCCACCACCAGGGCCATGCCCCCCCGCATGGGGTCTGCAGGCACCGCGGCAAGCACCCAAGCCCCCAGGGGCGTTCCCACCAGCACACCGGCCATGAGCCGTTTCAGGGAGATCCAGTCCACCTGGCGCCGGACACCGGGCAGGAGCAAGAGGCTGGCGACCACCTCCAGCATGACCACGGCCGGTACGATCTGCACCGGCGGATAGACCAGCGAGAGGCTGACCGCGGCGATCATGGAAAAGCCGAATCCGCCGTAGGCCCGGACAAAGCCGGCCATTGTTACTGCAAGGCAGGCAAACGTCCATGTGACCCAGTGGGGCATGGCGCTCCTTCACTCCCGGTTGAACGATGCAGTGACCGCTCGGTTGGGCGACTCGATGACCGCCTGGTTTCCATGGCGGGGCTCATGCAAATACATTCGAATAACACATAATACACCATGGTGTATTATCATTGGGGCGGATTCCCTGTCAACGGTAATTGGTACACGGAATAATTGGGGTCAAGTCTTGAATATTGAATTTTTAAACCTGTGTTCAATTTTCTCAACGGCTTTTTTAAGTTTTCGATCCTCTTTGATTTTTTTTCTTGGTCCGGCGGCTGGCATGAGCGCCGTTGATGTGGCGCATGATCTGGGGGAAGATTTCCGGCAGGAGTTTCGATCAGCAGGTGGTAGTGGTTGTCCATCAGGCAAAAGGCATGAACCACAACGGTGTATCGTTCCGTGGTGCTTTCGAGATACTCAAGGGATTTTTCCCGGTCCCGCTTGCTCTTGAAGGCCGCCTTTCTCTCATTGCCGCGTGATGTCACATGGTAAAAAGCACCCTCGAACGATATTCTTAAAGGCCTTGCCATGCCAGACTCCGTCCTCAATAGATGGATATCAACGACAGAGTCTACATCACCACAACAAAACTTAAAATTCAATATTCAAGACTTGACCCCTATGTTTTCATTGTCACGTGGGAATGATCCTCACGGCACCCGTATCCGCTGACCCCGCAAAATACGCATAGGCTTTTAAGGCGGTTGAAACCGGACGTTCTCTTTTTGGTGTAAAGGCATCCTTGCCCCGGGCCACTTCAATCTCCCGCCGTTGTTTGAGTGCTTCATCCGATACACAGAGATGAATACGTCTCTCAGGGATGCTCATTTCGATTTCATCCCCATCTTGAATCAGGGCGATGGCACCCCCGGAGGCGGCTTCAGGTGAAATGTGGCCGGCAGAAAGGCCGGAGGTGCCGCCGGAAAACCTGCCGTCGGTGATGAGTGCGCATTGGACGTCCAGGTGCATGGATTTGATATACGAGGTGGGATAGAGCATTTCCTGCATACCGGGGCCGCCCTTGGGTCCTTCATACCGGATCACCACCACGTCACCGGCTTGGATCTGTCCGTCCAAAATGCCGTCACAGGCCGCATCCTGGGAATCATAAACCCTGGCCGTTCCCTTGAAATTGAAAATGGATGAATCCACGCCTGCCGTTTTTACGATACAGCCTTTTTCAGCAATATTGCCAAAGAGTACGGCCAGTCCTCCCTCAGGATGATAGGCGTTTTCCACTCGCCGGATGCATCCGGAAATCCGATCCCGATCCAAGGTCTCGTAGGTGTTGTTCTGGGATCCCATAACCAGATTTCGATAGCCGCCGGGCGCTGCAGCGTAGCGGGCCAGGGCAATTTCCGTCGCCGTCTCGGTCATGATGTCAAAGTCATTCAACACCGCCCCAAGGGAAGGTCCATCAACCCTTTTGACCGTTGTGTCCAGCAAATCGGCGCGATCGAGTTCCCCCAATATTCCCATGATGCCGCCGGCCCGGTTGACATCTTCCATGTGATAGGAAGAACTCGGTGACACTTTGACCAGACAAGGCACTTTCCGTGACAGGAAATCAATATCGGCCATGGTAAAATCCACCTGGGCGGCATGGGCCACGGCCAGCAGATGCAACACCGTATTGGTTGACCCCCCCATGGCGATATCCAGGGTCATGGCATTGATAAATGCCGAACGGGTGGCAATCGAACGGGGCAATACAGTGTCATCCCCATCATCGTAGTATTGCCGGGTCATTTCCACGATGCGCCGGGCCGCTTCCGTGAAAAGCGCCGTTCTTTGTCCATGCGTCGCCAGCACCGTGCCCTGTCCGGGAAGGGCCAGACCCAGGGCCTCGGTCAGACAATTCATGGAATTGGCCGTAAACATGCCGGAACAGCAGCCGCAGGTCGGACACGAAAACTGTTCCACCTCGGCGACGGCATCATCGGTCACTGAGGGGTCGCCGGCCATCACCATGGTGTCGATGAGATCATATTTTCGATCCACCCCGTTGCCCGCTTCCATGGGACCGCCGGAAACGAAAATGGTGGGGATATTCAACCGCATGGCCCCCATGAGCATGCCGGGAACGATCTTGTCACAATTGGGGATGCATATGATGGCGTCCACTTTGTGGGCATTGCACATATATTCTACACTGTCTGCGATGACTTCCCGGGACGGCAGGGAGTAGAGCATGCCGTCATGGCCCATGGCAATGCCGTCATCAATGGCAATGGTATTGAATTCCGCCGCAAAGCATCCGAATTTTTCGATTTCTTTTTTTACCCGCTGACCCGTTTCATGCAGATGCACATGGCCGGGCACCAGTTGGGTAAAGGAGTTGGCAATAGCGATGATGGGTTTGCCGAATTGGGATTCTTTCATTCCGTTGGCGCGCCATAAACTTCTGGCACCGGCCATTCGTCTGCCTTGTGTGGTTTGGTTGCTTCGAAGTGGTATTGCCATGGGAAACGCTCCTTACCTGCTTTTCAATATGTTGCTGTTTGACGCCGCCTGTCCTGGCGACCTGTCTGGCATAGCCCGAAGGGCGAAGACTGAAGATACGAAGAGCGAAGTCGGAAGATTGGGCAAAAAGGCCATTTATGGGATGGAAACTATCCCGTTTCACCGACCACGATGACCAGACACTCACTTTCTTCGTTGCCGATGTTTTGTCCCCTGTGGGGAACCGATGCATCAAGATGGATGGCATCTCCGGCGTTTAAAATGATTGTTTCCGTACCGTAAACGAATTCGACCTCTCCCTTCAACACCATAAAGAACTCTTCTCCGGGATGGTCGAAAAGATGGGTCACTTTTTTTTGGGTAACCGGGTATTTTACAATAAAGGGATTGATCAGATGCTTTGGCTTCAGTTGGGTCAAAGAATAGTAGGCAAACCCGATTTTCGACCCCCCCGGATGATTTGACGGCGCTGGCTCTTTACAGTCACGGCATAGTTGTTTGTCTCTTCCTCCAGGTCTTCAAAAAAAAGACCGATGGATACTTCCAGCCCCTTGGCAATTTTGGAGAGGGTGGCGATGGGCGGAGAGACCTGGTAATTTTCAATGCGAGACAACAGTCCTTTGGAAAGTCTGACCTTGTTGCCCAACGCTTCAAGGGTCAGGTTCTTGCTTTTTCGGACCTGTTTGATTTTATCGGCGATCTGTTTTTCGATCATTATCGTGTTTCTCGTATATCAAGCGATGAAAAACATCCTTTTCCGTCATTCCCTCGCAGGTGGGAATCCAGTCATTTCAAATTGGATGCCTGCCTTCGCAGAGCCTGCCACTTTGGAGGCAAGGGGCACATAATGGGATCTCGGACTTTTTTACGAGCACATCAAGCTTAAGCCCGCTCAGAAAGGATTCCTATAACGGTGAAGTCAGGTGGATGTCAATAAATAAGTTGCATATTACGAAACTTTGATAAGGCTGCCACGTGAGCAACAGCCTTGATTTTGGAAATTAAGGCATTTCGGATATAGGGGTCAAGTCTTGAATATTGAATTCTTAAGTCTGTGTTCAATTTTCTGAACGGCTTTTTAAAGATTTCGATCCTCTTCGATTTTTTTCTTGGTCCTGCGGCTGGCATGGGCGCCGTTGATGTGGGGCATGATCTGGGGAAGATTTCCGGCAGGAGTTTCGATCAGCAGGTGGTAGTGGTTGTCCATCAGACAAAAGGCATGAACCACAGCGGTGTATCGTTCCGTGGCGCTTTCGAGATACTCAAGGAATTTTTCACGGTCCCGCTTGCTCTTGAAGACCGGCTTTCTCTCATTGCCGTGTGACGTCACATGGTAAAAAGCACCCTCGAACGATATTCTTAAAGACCTTGCCATACCAGACTCCGTCCTCAATAGATGGATATCAACGACAGAGTTTACATTACCACAACAAAACTTAAAATTCAATATTCAAGACTTGACCCCTATGTTTTTCAACAAAACTTAAAATTCAATATTCAAGACTTGACCCCTATGTTTTTCAGTGTCTTCGAACACCGCCTGACAACCTCAAGGACCACTTCCGTGCCGTGGCTCGCCGTACGGTGGCCAAGGACCGGACGGTGACCATCGACGGACGTTTGTTTGAAGCCCCGGTGGCGCTCATCGGAAAACGTATCGATCTGCTCTATCACAAGGCCGAAATGGCGCGCGTCGAGGCTCGCTTCAACGGGAAAAGCTACGGGCTGATCAGCCCGGTTGATATGGCCGTCAATTGCCGTGTCAATCGCGACCGAAATCGCAATACCCAAATCGATTATCGCCAACCGTCTACCCCCAAAGGTGGAAAGATCTGGTAACGCAAAGGAGAATCAAAGATGACGATCAACTACCGTCTTTTCTTCGAACTGCAATGCGAACCGTTTGCTGCCGATATCCCTCTGGAGAAAATTCTTGTCACCGACAGTCTATCGGCCGTCAAACAACGAATCCATTACGCCATCAGCACCGGGGCCGTGGCCATAGTAACCGGAGAGATCGGCAGCGGTAAATCCACGGCCCTTCGCTATGTCAGTGAGTCGTTGCATCCGTCCGAGCATTTGTGCCTGTATGTAACGGCTACCTCTGGCTCCATCCTGGAACTCTACCGTCAAATCGTGGCAGCTCTGGGTATCGACAACCGCGGCATCTCACGAGCCCTGATGCTGAAAACCATTCGCCAACAGGTCACCGAACTGACCTGCGCCAAAAAACTTAGGGTCTTGTTGATGATTGATGAAGCCTCTTTGCTCCGGATGGAGGTATTTGCCGAACTGCATACTCTGTTGCAGTTCGAAAAAGACGCCAAGCCCTTTTTGCCCCTGGTCATGGCCGGCCAAAACAACCTGCTCGACAGCCTCGCCTATCGCCCGGCGTTGCCGCTGGCTTCCCGCGTGGTGGCTCGAAGTCTTTTGGAGGGCGTTAACCGCCAACAGATGAAAGAGTATATCGATCACCACCTGGCCATTGCCGGCGTCACACGAAACCTCTTTGAAGATGCCGCCGTCACCGCCATCCACCAAGGAGCCGGTGGTTTGTTCCGAAAAGCCAACCATCTGGCCCGCGGCGCCCTGATCGTGGCCGCCAAACAAAAATCACTGTCCATTACCGCCGAACATGTCCGGCTGGCATCAACCGAATTGTTCTGATGAAACCAGGTCAGGAGGAAATCTATGCGACTATTTGAAACCGAAGAAATCAGCCAACAGAAAATGTGCAGGATTGAAGATATGTTCGAACAGCTTGTCCTCGACACCCTTATGGCTGTCCTTGAAAAAATCTGCCGAAACCAAGAACAGACACGGCAAAATATCTGCTATAAAAATGATTGCCCTATGCGCGACGACATCCCTTTTTAGACGATTACCACCACTTCACGACACGGGCCGCTTCGGCGGCCTTGTCATTTTAATCTGAAAACATTCTCATCGGATCGAATTAATCAGGAAAATTTGGACAGATTTATGCGGAAAGCAACATTGGTAGCCTTGCCTTGAACCAAATGGGTGACTGGTGCGGGTCAAAGACCACGCGATCCATCGATCGATATCCCGGATGCGGTTCAAAATAGAAACAGGGGCCTGGATAGCTGGTAACGATTGGTTTACAATAGGAATAGGGTTCTCCGTTTCCTTCGGTGAGGTGTTTTCTCTGTTGACACGCCCTTTAATGGGCGACCCGCTCCCACTCCATGAGATTCAAGGAAGTGATTTTCTCATTGCCAGTCCTTTATAAACGACTCAATGTCTTCCTGCTCATGTTGTTTTTGCATGCTTTGAAGGTGGTCTCTTGCAATATGGCTTTGCTCAATATGCTCAGATACAATCTCAAAAAATTTCTCTCTGTTTTTTATATACGAAGGCAACCAAAGCTGATTGTTATTATCTAAAGAATTGATTATATAATAACCGTTTCTAATTTTTGAATTATATTTTATTTCTTTCATAGACTTCCAATGCATAAAATTTGATCTGTTATTTATTGGATTAAATGAAAGAATTCCATTGGTATAAATTGTTAAAGATTGAAGATAATAAATTATAAACATAATAAAAGGAGAACTTAGAATAAAAATTATATCCATGATAATAATGTACAATATTGCATTTTGCATGTCTTCTATAATTCCAAAAAGGAATCCCACTAATATTGCTGGTAATGGGCAAATTAAAAATATCCCACTAAATATCAGTATGTTATTTTTTCTAATTTCTGGATAAAATCTACAGATTTTATTGCCTTTATCTACCAATGAATACACCTCCTTTAGGGATAAACGATGAAGTGGCAAGGCCGAGAGGCATGCCGATTGACTCCGTGGCAACAGCAGCAACAGCAGATGAACCGGTTGCTACTTCAGCAAAATAACCAAAAGGACTTGTAAATAGCCCGACCATACCACTTCCGATGGCTCCTTCATTTGCACTTCCTAAAACGTCAGCTGCAGATGTGCAAGGACTAGTAGCCCAACGAAAAAATCCACTAAAAGCGCCACCACCGAATCCACCTATAACACCAGCAGTCCAAGACCCTGCAATTGCACCAGCGGCATTGGATCCAAAAGGATTGACGGTACCTACTAACCCTCCAATTACCGCCCCACTAACACCACCGATAACGGCAGATACTACATTGCCATTCATAAGGCCAGAGGCAGCACCCCCGATAGCTCCTGAAATGGCACCTATAACTATATTTGCCCATTTCCCCTCAGGATCAATAAAATTGATTGGATCATTCAGAACATACCCATAAAGATCCGCATCGCCGCCATCGAAGAAGATTGGATCCTTGGCGGTCCAGCGACCGGTGTCGGGGTCGTAGTCGCGGTAGCCGAATCGCACCAGGCCGGTATCACGGTCGTGATGCCCTCCGGCAAAACCAAAAGAAACCTCAAAAGCAGGATTAGTATCAGAGAGGATATTGCCGAAGGCATCGTAGTCGATTCTTTTTACCACATTGCCGGTGGTGTCTGCAACGATCCTCAGGGATCCGACCTGATCGAAGGTAAGGTAATAGCGGATGCCAGCCTTTACCATGGCAAAAGGCATGCGGCCGTCGGCATATTCGAAACGCAGGATCAGGTTGTCCGCACCGTTGTAAACCGCCAGAAGGCGGGTCAGGCCCTGCCAGAGGTATTTCTCTAAGCGGGGTGGTCGGTTAGCTCCTCCTCTCAGGTGGCGAAATATAATTCAACCAGTCGTACCCGTCCTTAACATC
>JAEINQ010000164.1 GCA_016342285.1 Desulfobacterales bacterium | reverse complement strand
GGCAGAGGCGAAGGTGACAAAAAAATCAGTCAATGTGGCATAAGTAAATGCGACAACTATCTTGACAGACACCGTTTTGGAGGGATTTGAGATCGGTCGTTGGGCGCGAAAGCTCTTTCCCTCCAGTACGACGGTATAGGCGCCGTGACGCAGCCGGTCGATGGTGGCTTCCCCCAAGATCCGGTTGGGGAAGGCGTCGGTCCATTCCGGGATGTCCAGGTTCGAGGTCACAATGGTGCTTTTCCGCTCATAGCGCTCGGAGATGACATCATGGAAGTCTTCGTCCTGAGCGGGCTTTAGCGGTTTAAGGCCGAAGTCATCGATGATCAACAGATCCACCCCGGTTATCTTGGCAAAGTGTCTATCATATCCGTTGATCGCTCGGGCGGCATTTAGCTGAGCCAGCATTTTGGAGGCCGAGGTGAACAACACGCTGTACCCGTTTCGGATGGCGCTGTGGCCAAGGGCCTGAGCCAAATGGCTCTTGCCGGTCCCGCAGGGGCCGATGATGAACACGCACACCTTCTCGGTGATGAACCTGCACGACGCCAGGTCCATTACCAGAGCACGGTTGATGTTGGGGTTGTAGGAGAAGTCAAACTCTTCCAATGTCTTCTGATTTCGGAAGTTGGCCCGGCGAAGAGCTGATGCCAATTTTTTCTGGTTGCGGCGGGCGATCTCGTCAGTGACGATAATCGCCAGAAAGTCCATGTAGGACATCTTGTTTTCGATGGCCTGGCGGTTACGTGACTCGATGGAGTCCATGATTCCCGACAGGCGAAGCTGCTTGAGCATGGGGGTTAGATCGGGCATCGGATTCATAGCGGCCTCCCTTCCCGGCAAACCTGGCTGCGAAGGAAGCGGCCCCTGCCGGTGTATGCCGACGCCAGCGGGATTACGTTGGGTTGCTCAAATAGCGGCAGTTGGTCCAACCCCTGTTGCAGGATGCTTTTGACCGTGCGGTACTTGGCGTTATCAAAATGAAGCGCTCGGGCGCAGGCCGCCGTCAACCGGGCCGGGCCGTACTTTTTGCCAAGGCGGATCACACCTTGGGCGGCGCGTAGATTGTCAAGCACTTTGTGGTCAAACAATCGGCGGATCAACCGGTGACAGTCCGCACCGATGTCTTCGGCCTGCTTCAGGCACCATTGGGGATCTTGCATCTTGTAGGCAAGTGCCTCCGGCGGCATGTGCTCATCGACCGTAGAGCGCTGACCGGCAAGATACAGGCGTGGGTGTGTTGCCACCAGCTTGATGTCTTTATACAGCTTCACGGTCGTGGTGGTGGCCTTTAAAAACAGCTCCTGGTGCACCAGGCGGAAAGGGGCCGAGTAGTAGGTTTTTTCAAACTGCACGTGGCAGTTACCGTGAACCTTGACCCGGGTCCAGGTGGCGGCCTGAACCGGCACATCGGGCAGCGGCTTTAAAAAAAGCTTCTCGGTTTCGGCAAACATCTCCAACGGCTTTTTATGAGTGGTGCCGTGGGTTCGGTTGCCGGCTGTCTGCAAAATCCATCCGGTGAGCTGATCGTTGGCATCGGCCAGGGTCCTGAAGCTACGAAGAGGGACGAAGCTGTTTTTGACATACTTTACCCCAGACTCGACCCGGCCCTTCTTCTGGGGGTCTCGGACGGGACACGGCGATATGAGAAAGCCGTATCCTTCGGCCAGTTCGCCATATGAGCGCTGGACATCCGGGTCGGTGTAGCAGGCTCCCCACCCATCACCCGCGTACCGACATCGGCAACCTCGAAAGCCTGCAGGGGTCCCTTCGAAGGGACGGCATTCAGGAACCCGTCCTGGTGTATGAAATTGAATCCGGCAAATACAGCGTCATCGACGGGGTGCGGAGACTGAAATCCTTTCAGGAATTCGGCTGGAAACGAATTCCCTGCCTGATCAAGAAGGGGATCAGTGACGCCGAGGCCGCCCATCTCTCCTATGTGAAAAATGTCGAGCGAAAAACTCTCAGTGCCATTGAGAAAGCCCACCACATCAAGAGGATGAGGGATGTATTCAGCTACACGCTCGAAGAGTTGTTTGTGATGGGCTACGGACCGAGTGC
>JAEINQ010000067.1 GCA_016342285.1 Desulfobacterales bacterium | reverse complement strand
TCGAGGGTTCGAGGATTCGATGATTCGAGGATTCGAGGGGTCGAGGATTCGAGGGGTCGAGGGTTCGAGGATTCGAGGGGGCGAGGATTCGAGGGGGCGGGAATTCGAGGATTTGAGGGGTCAACGGTTCGAGGGACGAAGGGTGTTCGTCTGAATTGAAGCCACCACTGCCAGTGGTGGCCCCGGAAAGGTTCCGTCTATTTGATATAATACATTTTTTCTGAGTGCCGGTTCGCTATGGACGCAAATTGGAATAAGAAGGCAGAATACCTTAATTGAGCATTGGATATTGGACGTTGAGCCCCCCGTGGGTGGCTCTTCACTGCGTTACGGTAGGGAACGCCGGGACCCTCTACCCCTTGAATCCTTGAATCCTCGGATCCTTTGTTTTTCCCTCACTCGTTTTTCAACGACCCCTGGCCGGTCGCTTCCAGTACCGTCCGCCAGAGCTTGCCGTAGGGGCTGACCTGCTTTCGCTTTCCCGCCGATGCGGTCATGGGGACATGGACGAAGTGATTGTTCCAGTGCCCGATGATCAACTTGGTCTTGCCGGCCATACCGGCGTGGACCGCATCGCGGCCCAGGAAGCCGCAAAAGACGCTGTCGTTGGCATTGGCCGGCAGGCTGCGGATCATATAGCTGGGATCGATGTATTTGATGCTGACGTCGATCCCCTTGGCTTCGAAATGGGCGCCGATGCGGCTTTTGATCAGCAGACCGATGTCTTTGAGCCGGATGTTGCCCGAGGCGTCACGCTCGGATTGACCGTCTTCGAAGAATTTTTGTCCCGCCCCTTCAGCCACCACGATAACGGCGTGCCCCCGCAGTGCCAGCCGCTGTTCCAGCGTCTCCAGAAACCCGGAGGGTCCGTCCAGATCGAAATCGATTTCCGGAATCAGTAAAAAATTGACATCCTGCTGGGCCAGGGTCGCGGTGGCCGCAATAAATCCCGAATGCCGGCCCATGAGTTTGATCAGCCCGATGCCGTTTGGGTACCCCTGGGCCTCGTTGTGGGCGCCCTTGATGGCTGCGGTGGCCACATCCACGGCCGTGTCGAAGCCGAAAGAGCGCGAAACCAGGTGAATGTCATTGTCGATGGTCTTGGGGATGCCGATGACGCAGGTCTTCATTCTCCGTTGCTTTATGACATCCGCGATCCGGGTGGCGGCCATGAGTGTGCCGTCGCCGCCGATCATAAACAGAATGCCGATGCTCATCCGTTCCAGGCTGTCGACGATTTCATCGATGTTCTGGGGGCCTCTGGAACTGCCCAGGATCGACCCGCCCATGTTGAGAATGTGGGAGACGGTCTCCGGCTTGAGATCCATGATATCGTGACCAAAGGAGGAGATGAATCCCCGCAGCCCGTAGCGGATGCCATAGATGTTGCGGACGCCATAGAAATAGTAGAGTTCCAGAACGATGGCACGAATGATGTCGTTGAGGCCCGGACAGAGCCCCCCGCAGGTGATCAGGGCACAGCGCAGTTTGCTGGGGTCAAAATAGATTTTTTCCCTGGGACCGGCCAGTTCAAAGGAGGGCGGGGTTTGGCCGGCCCGGTGCAGGGCTTCGAGTTCGTCGAGTTTGACGCTGATCAGCACCCGGTCGTCATCGGAGACGAAGTAACGGTCTCGGGACTGATTGTCATTGTTGACGAGGGGATTGGCAATCTTCGGTTCGCCAACGACTTCAATGCCGGTTTCAATGCCTTCCAGATCCATGGCCGTTCCTTTCAACTGCCGTTGAATCGAAAATCCCCTTTTCCGAGGATGTCGTGCAGGTGAAGAATGCCCTCCACGATGCCGGATGACCCCACAATGGGCAGAACGGTAATCTGGTGCTGCTCCATCAGGTTTAAGGCGTCGTAGGCGAGGACATCGGATCCGAGGGATTTGGGCGATGGGGTCATGATGGCTTCGACCGGCTGGGACCGGACCGGGACATCGCGGGCCACGGCCCGGCGGATGTCACCGTCGGTGATGATGCCGATCAACACCCCACTGGCGTTGACCACCAGGGTCACGCCCAATTGAAGCCGCTCGATTTCATTCAGTGCCGTTTCCATGGAGGCGCTGACCTCGACCACGGGCACGTTTTTACCGGTGAGCATGATGCTGGCAACCATTCGCGATAGGCGCTGGCCCAGATTTCCGCCGGGGTGGTTTTTTCGGAAATCAGCCGGTTGGAAATGCTTTTTGTTGATAAGGACTACCGCCAGGGCATCGCCCATGGCCAGTTGGGCCGTGGTGCTGGCCGTCGGGGCCAGGCCCAGGGGGCAGGCTTCCCGCGCCACGGAAACATCGATGACGATATCGCTGTTTCGGGCCAGGGTGGAATCGATTTTTCCGGTAAAGGCAATGATCTTGCAACCGATGCGGCGGATGCTCGGCACCAGAATGTTTAATTCGTCGGTTTCGCCGCTGTTGGAGATGGCCAGAAAGACGTCGTCGGCGCAGACCATGCCCAGATCGCCGTGCATGGCCTCCACCGGGTGCAGGAAGAGGGCCCGGGTCCCGGTACTGTTGAGGGTGGCAACGAGTTTTCTAGCGACGATGCCGGATTTGCCGATGCCGCCGACAATCAGGCGGCCGGAGGTAGCGCAGATCAACGCCACCATTTGTTCGAATCGCTCGTCGATACGGTCGATTAACTGTATAATCCCTTCGGCCTCGATCCGAAGGACGTCGATGGCCTCTTCAATCACCATGGCTTTGTCACTGGTTGATGGGTTGCCCCCATCCGGTTTGATTCGGCCTTGCAGCCGGAATTAATTTATCAAGAAATTTTCATGGTTGCCGATAATCATCTCAGACTCGGCCGCAGCCGGCGCTGAAACCAGTATGGCCAATAAACTTACAGGGTTTAGGGCAAAAAGCAAGAGCTCTTTTGACCCTGCCGCAATTTTGAAAATCTTGATTCAAGGGCTTGACAAGCCTGATTTCAACCATTATATTCCGGCACGTTTTTATTCCATTAAGACGGCCGGGAAATGCTCCCAGGCTTTTTTTTTGGTCTGACATTATTTTCGGGAGGTAATTCCAATGCGCTGTACCACCATTCGAAACGGGCAGGAGTGCCCTTTCATGTCCGCCAAGGGTTGCACTTACAACGGCGGCCTGTGCCACGAAATCGTCGAACAGTGCGACGGCTGCAACCGTTCCACCGAATTTTCCGCCAAATGGTACTGCACGGCTTGTCCGGAGCCGGCGATTCGCTGGAAAAACGGCCCCTGCAACATGGCGTCCCACATCAAGGCCGAAGCGGGTAAAGCGGGTAAGGTCAATCCGCTCAAGGCGTCCAAGCGCGCCAATAAGAAAAAATAGTTCCGATTTCGACGACTGTCTTCAATAACCCCCGCCCGGTTTGCCGGGAGGGGGTTTTTGTCTTGCCCGTCTGGGCTTCCGAACCATTGATCCCTTGTGGGTCGGGTTGCACGGGCAGCCCCTGCCTTTTTTGAGGCTATTCCATGGATAATCCTTGACAACCGTTTTGTGCTGGCTGTAAAAAAAAGGGTTACAATTTTATCCACTTGGCGGCGTTTTCTGCGGCCGAAGGCTGCCGGGCCTGAATCAACGGTGACACCATATCCCTAGCGCCGCGGAGGTTTCGTTATGAATCCACTGGCTGAAGAACTCAACGAAATCATCGAAAACACCAGCGCTGACCTGATGGCGATGCTCTCGGGCGTCGGAAAGAACCTCTTTTTCCCCAAAGGCATCCTGAGCCAGGGGGCCGAAGCCAAACAGAAGGCCTACCGGCTCAATGCCACCGTCGGTATTGCCACGGAAACGGGGCACACCATGCGCCTGGACTGCGTGGCCTCGGCCATTTGTGACATTCCGCCGAGCCAGAGCCTGACCTATGCCCCTTCTTTCGGTATTGCCGGCCTGCGCCATGCCTGGAAGGCGGAGATGTTTGAAAAGAACCCGTCGCTGGCCGGCAAATCCATAAGCCTGCCGGTGGTCACCTGCGGCATCACCCATGCCATCAGCCTTTTCGCCGATCTGTTTATCGATCCGGGTGATGTGGTGATCCTGCCCGATATGTTCTGGGGGAATTACAGCCTCATTCTGGCGGTCCGAAAAGAGGCCCGCCTGTGCCATTACAATCTGTTTTCCGAAGCGGGTGGATTCGATCTGGACGCCTTTGAGTCGAGGATTCTGGCCGAGGCTCAACAGAGCGACAAGATTACGGTCCTTCTCAACTTTCCCCAGAATCCGAGCGGCTACAGCGTCACCGAGGCGGAAGGGGACCGTATTGTCGAGATTCTGGCCCGGGTGGCCGAGGCCGGCACTCGCGTGCTGGTGGTGACCGACGACGCCTATTTCGGCCTTTTTTACGCGGCCGAGACCCTGAAGGAGTCGCTTTTCGCCCGACTCTGCGACCGCCATCCGCGACTGCTGGCCGTCAAGCTCGACGGTGCCACCAAGGAACACTACGTCTGGGGGTTGCGCGTGGGCTTCATCACCTACGGAATAGCGGTCGATGCCGATGCCGAAGCGGTTTATGACGCCCTGGAACGAAAGACCGCCGGGGCGGTGCGCGGTAACATCTCCAACGCCTCCCATCTGGGCCAGTCCATCATTTTGCGATCCATGCAAAGCCCGGATTACGAGAAGGAGAAAACGGCCAAATTCGCTATCATGAAACAGCGGGCCGAGCGGGTCAGGCAGGTCCTTGCCGACCCTAAATATGCCGGTGCATGGGATGTTTATCCTTTTAACTCCGGGTATTTCATGTGCCTTCGCCTCAAGACCGTGGATGCCGAGCGGCTCCGGGTTCACCTGCTGGACCATTACGGCGTCGGGCTGATCGCCATGGGAGCACACAACCTGCGGGTGGCCTTTTCCTGCCTGGAGCAGTCGGATATTCAGATGCTTTTCGATACCGTTCTTCAAGGCGTCCTTGACCTGGAAACCTGACCCCAACAAGGTTTTTGGGGCCGATAACGCCCCAATGGCCTGCACACCATCGAAGGGACCATGGCCCAACGAAACAAAATGGCCCGACAGTTTCGAAAGTTCGCCTCCGCGCGGATGCCGGCCGAGCTCTCCTCTGCCGGGAAATGGACCCTCACCTTTGTCCTGATCGGGATTATTGCGGGCCTTGGTTCCATCCTGTTTCACTACCTGTGCCAGGTGGGCCTTCATTATTTCATGGACATGGTCGCCGGTTACCGGCCGCCGGCCCCGGCCGGTGAACACCATCTGCTTCCGCCGACCACCACATCGCTCAACCGCTGGCTTTTGCTTGTGCTGCCGGCTGTCGGCGGCCTTTTCAGCGGGTGGCTGGTCTATACCTTCGCCCCTGAAGCCGAAGGACACGGCACTGACGCCGCGATCGATGCCTACCACCACGGCGGTGGTTTCATTCGCGGCCGGGTGCCCATCATCAAGACCCTGGCTTCGGCCATCACCCTGACCACCGGCGGGTCCGGAGGTCGTGAGGGCCCCATTGCCCAGATCGGCGCCGGTTTCGGTTCTTTTCTGGCCACCCGACTGAAGATGACCGACCGGGACCGGCGGATCATGATGGCCGCCGGGGTTGGAGCCGGGGTCGGCAGCATTTTCCGGGCCCCCCTGGCCGGCGCCCTTTTCGCCGCCGAGGTCCTCTATCGGGATCCGGAGTTTGAATCCGAAGTGATCATTCCGGCCGGCATCTCCTCGGTGGTGGCTTACTGCCTCTTCTGCCTGGTTTTCGGATGGGGGTCGCTTTTCGAGAGCCCCGACTTCCTGTTTCGAAACCCCCTGGAACTGGGCCCCTACTTTGTGCTGGCCCTGGTCCTGGTGGCCACCGGTGCTCTTTATGTCAAATCCTTTTACGGCATCACCGCCCTGTTTCACAACTGGGGCATTCCCAACCACGTCAAACCCGCCATCGGCGGGCTTTGTACCGGCATCATCGGTTTTTTCCTGCCCCAGTGCCTGGCCTTTGGCTACGGATTTGCCCAGATGGCCCTGCACAGCCAGTTGACCGTGCCCTTCCTGCTGGCCCTGGCCCTGGGCAAGATCCTGACCACCTCTTTTTCCATCGGTTCCGGCGGCAGCGGCGGGGTGTTCGGTCCGTCCATCGTCATCGGCGGGGCCATGGGCGGGGTGGTGGGGAGCATCTTCCACCAGATCATGCCCGGGGTGGTGACTGAACCCGGCGCCTTTGTGGTGGTGGGTATGGCCGGTTTCTTCACGGCGGTGTCCAATACCCCTATCTCCACGATCATCTTTGTCAGCGAAATGACCAACTCCTACCACCTTCTGATGCCGAGCCTGGCGGTCTGCTCCGTTTGCTACCTGACCTCCCAAAAATGGACCATTTACCGCAACCAGGTTCAGAACAAGGTGGCATCGCCGGCCCACGTCGGGGACTTTTTCGTGGACATCCTGCAGAGCCTTCACGTCAAGGACCTCATGGATCAGGTCAAGAAGGTCGAACTGATCCCCCAGAACATGCCGTTTATGGAATTCAAACGGTATTTCGCACGGACCAAGCAGCATTATTTTCCGGTCATGGACGAAAACGGCCGGCTTATCGGCATCTTTTCCAGCACCGATATCCGTAGTGTCCTTTTTTCCCAGGAAATCGAGCAATTGGTGGTCATGAAGGATATTGCCACGGCGGATATCATTGTCACGACCATGGCCGAAGACCTCAACACGGTCATGGCCAAATTCACCACCCGAAACATCGACAGCCTGCCCGTGGTCAGGGAAGATGACCACGGCATTCTCATCGGCATGCTCAACCGGCGCGAAGTGATCGCCTTCTACAACCAGCAGGTTCTTGACATGAAAGACCGGGCCAGGCAATGATTGTGACGGCTCTGGCCGGACCGATCCAGTGCGGCGTTTCCACCCGCAAAGCGGGCGGTCTCTGGTGACCCTCTGCCTGGGGCGCAGTGCTCAACATTCAATTCCCAATGTCAGAAGCAAGGCGTTGCCATTTTTTGTTTTTCCATTGACGAGGGAAGCCAGGCGTTTCAAATATACAATCCCTATAACGATTTGACCCACAGGACGGTGCCATGTCCCCCCGTATCCATGGGCCGGGGCCGGAATCGGACCCACGGCAAACCTCCCAATCCACGGACGATGCCGTTGCTGACAACGCATCCATCGCACTGGACAACGTGGACCTTTACGATCGGTTTCAGCGGGAGCTTGATGCTCGCAAGGAGGTCCAGGTCGCCCTGGAGCGCCGGGTTCGGCTGGAACGGATCATCAACCAATTCTCATTGGACCTGATCCAGGCAGAGGGCACGGATCTGGATCGGGCCATCGAAAAAGGAATGGCAACGATCGGCTCCTTTTCCGGGGTGGACCGGGCCTATCTGTTTCTTTTCTCCAACGATGCCACCCGCATGACCAATACCCACGAGTGGTGTGCTCCGGGTATCATCCCCCAGAAGAACCGACTTCAGAATCTTTCAGCCGACTTGTTTCCATGGTGGGTTGCCAGGCTTCGAGACCGGAAGGTCATTCACATCCCCACGGTGGCTGCCCTGCCCCCGGAAGCGGATGCAGAAAGGGAGATCCTCGCCGTTCAGGGGATCCGGTCGGTCCTGGTGGTGCCACTGTCCAGCGAGAAGCGGATTGAGGGGTTTGTCGGTTTTGATGCTGTGAGCCGGGAGCAGGCATGGTCCGAGGAAGACATTGGGGGACTGTCGACCGCTGCCAACCTCATTGCCTCAGTGATCGCCAGAAGCCGTTCCGAGAGAGAACGGAAACGATCCGAGCGCCGGTACCGGGAGTTGTTTGATTCCATTAATGACCTGATTTATACCCATGACATGAACGGCCGTTTCACGACGGTAAACCCGGCCATGACCAAGGCTTTCGGATATGATGCCGTCGAACTGCTGGGCCGGCCGGTTGTGGACTTCATGGCGGAGAAGCACCGACCGCGGTTCGGTCCGGAATACCTGGACCGGCTTCAGCAGAACGGATCGGCTGAAGGGGTGTCGCTGTACTTTACCAAGGATGGCCGAAAGATTCACGTCGAGTATCAAAGCACGCTGGTTCGGTCCGAATCGGGGGAGGACTTTATCAGCGGTATCGGAAGGGATATCAGTGAGCGGATCCAAGCCGATGGTAAGATCCAACAACTTCAGGCGGAGATGCTTCAGGCCCAGAAGATGGAAGCCATCGGCACCCTGGCCGGTGGTATTGCCCATGATTTCAATAACCTGATGATGGGGATTCAGGGCCGCATTTCCCTGATACAGATGGAGGACGGGAAAAGCGCCGCCTGCGGGGCCCATCTCAAGGAGATGGAGGCCTGTGTTCAAAGTGCCGTTGACCTGACCCGACAACTGCTCGGATTTGCCCGGGGAGGCCGGTACGAGGTGCGGTCCGCCGACCTGAACCGGCTGGTCAAAATCGGGACGGAGATTTTCGGGCGGACCCGTAAGGAGATCGCCATCCAACTGGATTTATCCGTTGACCTGTGGCCCGCTGCCGTGGACAGTGGACAGATCGAACAGGTGTTGCTCAATCTCTACGTCAATGCCTGGCAGTCCATGCCTGGCGGCGGCAAGCTCTTAGTTGCCACAGAGAATGTCACCGTGGCCGAAACCGACCTGGTCGTCCCGGGGCTGAAGCCGGGCAACCATGTTCGGATCACCGTCACCGATACGGGCGTTGGCATGGACGAGTCCACCCGAAATCGCCTCTTCGAGCCCTTTTTTACCACCCGAGAAATGGGACGGGGGACGGGGCTGGGACTGGCGTCGGCCTACGGCATCGTCAAACACCACGGCGGCATCATTCACGTTGACAGTGTCAAAGGTCGGGGCTCGGTCTTCAGTGTATATCTTCCAGCCCATGCCGTGCCGGTCCGGGCATCGGTGCCGCCGCCTGATAAGATCGTCAGGGGCAAGGGCCTGGTCCTGCTGGTGGACGACGAAGAACTGATCCTGGATGTGGGGGAACAGATGGTCCGCGCCCTGGGCTACGAGGTCATCACGGCTTCCGGGGGGCAGGAGGCCCTGCGGCGGTTCGAGGCCGAAAAGGGAAAAATCGATCTGGTGATTCTGGACATGATCATGCCCCAGATGAGCGGAGAGGAGACTTTCGATCGACTCAAGGCCATGGATCCGTCGTTTTCGGTGCTGCTCTCCAGCGGCTACAGCGTCGATGGCAAGGCCCAGGAGATACTGGATCGCGGCTGCCGCGGATTTCTTCAAAAACCCTTTTCCCTGAAGGCGCTGTCAGCCAAGATCGAAGAAGCCATGGGAGAAAGTGGCACCCGAACCGGCGGGTGATCCGTATTCAACACAAACGTCAAACTCGGGTAGGTCTCCAGTCGGATCCGGGGGGGATTCCCGGGCCATCAAAGGGTCGGTTTTTCCAATGGTAACAAGCTATAGCGTTTGTATATGGGGATTGTCAGACCTTTCCAAAACCCAAAATGCCGATCTTAACGGACAGATTGAAAATCACCTGAACCGGAACGAAAACATGACGATCTCTATAATGGATAGAAAGCTTAGAAAGTTCGGTGCCGACGCGGGGGATACGGTACAATGAATCTTCATGACTTTATCGAAAATTTTGACAACATCTTTGGGTCTGTGCGTGAATCTTTGGTGGTGCTTGATCCTGGGTTGAAGGTCATAAAAACCAATCATGCCTTCTGCCAGACCTTCAACGTCAAGCCGCATGAAACAGAGGGAGCCATAATCTACGATCTTGGCAACCGACAATGGGATATTCCCGCACTTAGAGAGCTGCTTGAAGACATCCTTCCTCAGAATACGATGTTTCATGATTATGAGGTGGAACAGCGTTTTGAAGGCATTGGTCGGAAGATAATGCACCTGAATGCCAGGCGGATATACAAAGAAGCAAACCAAACCCAGTTGATTCTTCTGGCCATTGAGGATGTGACCGAGCGTGAATACCACAAAAGAAACCTAGAGGAAATTGTTGAAACACGGACGGCCGAGCTCAAAGCCGCTGTGGATGAAGCGGAAAAAAGCAGACATATGGCTGAAACCGCCCTTCATGAAATAAAGCAGTTAAAAGAAAAGCTGGAAGCCGAGAGAACCTATCTCCAGGAAGAAATCAAACTGGAATACAACCATGAAAACATTATCGGCCAAAGCAATGCAATCAATTATGTATTTTACAAGATTGAACAAATCGCCGGGACGGATACCAATGTCTTGGTTCTCGGAGAAACCGGAACCGGCAAAGAGCTTGTGGCGCGGGCCATTCACGGCCTGAGTCTGCGCAAGGATCGGGCATTGGTCAAAATGAATTGCGCCGCATTGCCTTCAAGTCTGATTGAAAGCGAACTCTTCGGCCACGAAAAAGGCGCCTTTACCGGCGCTCAATCCAGGCGATTGGGGCGATTTGAGGTCGCCGACGGCACCACCTTGTTTCTGGATGAGATTGGTGAATTGCCGCTGGAACTGCAGCCCAAATTGCTCCAGGTGATACAAAACGGCGAATTTGAACGGTTAGGCAGCTCCATCACCACCAAAACGGATGTTCGAATTATCGCTGCAACCAACCGCAATCTGGAAGACGAAGTCAGAGCGGGCCGATTCCGGGAGGATCTGTGGTACCGACTGAACGTTTTCCCCGTAACGATGCCGCCGCTCCGCGATCGCATGGATGATATGCCGCTGCTGGTCCGTTTTCATATTGACAAGATATCAAAAAGACTGGGCAAGTCAGTTAAGACGGTCCCTGTGAGCGTGATGGATTCGTTGCAGAAATATCACTGGCCCGGCAATATTCGAGAGTTGGAAAACGTCCTCGAGCGGGCTGTGATCAGCTCATCTGGCCCCAAATTACGCCTGGTTGATGAACTGAAAAAGCCGCGCAAGGATCTGATAAGGGCTGATCGAACCCTGGCGGATGTTGAAAGGGAGTATATCCTCAGGGTGCTGGAACAGCGAAATTGGAAAGTGAGCGGCAAAAACAGTGCCGCTGAGATTTTGGGCATTGATCGTAGCACGCTGCGCGCCCGAATGAAAAAGCTCAATATTCGAAAAGACGGTGATGTCGAAGTTTAGCCCTCGATTGAATGGGGCACGTCATTCTGGCATTAAACCACCACTTCAAGTGGTGGACTGGAAGTGGTTCCGCCGTCCCGGCGAGAGCGACGACCGTTCCATTCAGCACCGGCATCCAGCCGACACAATCCCACCAAATAGCTGAAAAAAGGGTCATATATGGCCATTGGTCAAATTTGACCCTGTTTCAGTGATGATTTGATCCCCCCCCATTTGGCGCGTTTCAAAGAAATGCCCAACGATATCAAGTAATTGTCTCCGTCTCCCCGTGTCCTGGAAAACCTGGCACGAAGATTGAAGTCCAATTGAACCGTGAATAAGGGCACGATGATTTTCATCGGTTTCCCGACCGTTACCGCACGATAGGAGGGAAAAAAAGTTAAGTCGGAGAAATTAATTTTGAAAACATCATGTAAAGAAGAGATATCTGAAATCGAACCATTTTAAATTGCGTTTTGACTTTGTTTGAGGTGATGCAATGATCATTGTCAGAATCGTCATGAATGTGCTTCCGGAAAAGCATAAAGAGGTCATGCAAACACTTTTATCCATCCTTAAACAGCAAGGAAAAGAAAGTGGACGTCTGAGCTATGGTATTTTCTGTGACATCGAAGAAAAGAATATTTTCAACCTGATTTCCGAATGGGAAACCCGCCGGCATATGGAGGCTCACATGAGGTCTGACAGATTCAGCGTTTTGCTCGGAACAAAGAGTCTTTTAAGGGAGCCGTTGAAGATCCAAATTTTTACAGTACAACACGCCGAAAAAGAATAGGGTCCTCAGGGCGAAAAAAAAGGACAATTTTCTTGTCGTCCGAACCTTCCGGGAAAGCCCTGTTTTAACCTCAGTTTAGGTTTAACCTAAGTTGAGCGCTCAGTTTAGGTTTAAACAAGCATCGTCGTTATCAATGTCAAAAATATATAAGGAGAATTCGTCCATGGAGAATGACCCGATGGATAAGATTTGGTCAACCATCAATGAATTGATAGAGCGATTCAAGTTTCCCGCGCTGAACTCCAGTATAGGAGGCGCCTTGAAGATCCTTATTGCCGTGGTCGTGCTGGTAATTGTCGGCTATAATCTCTTTTTCGTTTACGTTCTTCCCGATGAGTATGGAATCAAGGTGGCCCGGGTCGGCATGAACCGCGGCGTTCAAAAAAAGATCTATCAATCCGGCCTTTCATTTATTCTGCCCTTCGGATTTCAGCAGATGTACCGGCTTCCCAAGGGGATCCAAGTGCTGGAACTGACCAATTTCCCGGACACCGCCGCTGAGGCCGCAAGAAAAGACCGGGCCGCGCACATTCAGACATCAGACGGCTTTTTCGTGGATGTGGATGTTTCCTTCCTTTACCATATTCAGGACCCCTACCTGGTTTTTACCACCATCGGCCCTGGAACCCTGTTTGAGGACAACGGGATTATCCCCAAGGCCGAGCCTGCGTTGAAAGAAACCCTGGGAAAGCTGACTACCGAAGAATTCTATAACAGCCCCATGCGGGTTCAAAAAGCCGAAGAAGCCAAGCAGAGACTCAACAGCGAATTGAATTTGAAAGGAATCGAGGTGGACCAGGTGCTGGTCCGTTATTTCATATACAGTAAGGAAATACAAAAAAACATTGAGGAAAAAAAGCTCCAGGACCAGATGGTGTTTACCAACCGGGCCGCGGCCCGAGCAGCCAAGGAAGAAGCCGAATTGAAGAAAATCGTTCAGGAGGGGATGGTCATTGCCGCCGTGGAGCTTGAAAAGGGCAAAGCCTATGTCACCCGAAAAATCGCCGAAAAGGATTTTTACGTTCGCAAGAAAAAAGCGGAAGCCGACCTGTTGGTGAAGCTGGCAGAGGCCGAACGTGTGCGGCTGAAGAATCAAGCCCTGAAAGGGATTGGCTCCGAACGGATGGTCGCCCTGAAAATGGCCGACGCCTACAAGGGGCTGGATGTGATTATCCTGCCCAGTGACGGCCCGCACGGGGTCAATCCGCTGAACCTGGACAATGCCTTGCAACTATTCGATGTCCGCAAAGGAGGCGCCAAATGAAACGTTTTGCTATCTGTGTTGTTATGGCGCTGGGCATGTTCACCGCGGCAGGTTGTGTTCCCCATACCACCGGTGAAACAGAGGTGGGGGTCAGAACCCGCAAAATGGCTTTCTGGGGTCCAAAGGGTGTTGAAGAACGCGTTTATTCCCCGGGCGCAACCTATTTCTTTCTGCCGTTTATCAATGATTGGCATGTCTTTGATACCAAATTGCAGAACCTGGAGATGACATATTCGCAAGTGCGGGGGGACCGCAAATCCAGAGATGATTTGGTGCTTAAAACCATCGACGGCAACGATATCAGCCTGGATGTGATCATCGCCTATCGAATCGATGCAGCCAAAGCCCCCCACATTCTCCAGTATGTGGCAAGGGATGATATCACCTTGCGGGACAAAATTGTTCGAACCGTCGCCCGGAGTAAACCGCGGGACATTTTCGGTGAACTTAAGACCGAAGCCTTTTATGTGGCCGATGCTCGCGAAGCTCAGGCGATCAAGGCCATGGACGCGCTTCAGGAAATCTTAGGGCCCATGGGCATCGTCGTGGAAAAAGTGCTGACCAATGACTATCGTTTCAACCCCGAATATCAGAAAGCCATCGAGGATAAGAAAGTGGCCGATCAGCAGGTGGAGAAAAACAAATCCGCCCAACATGCCGCCGCTGAGGAATATAAACGTAAACTCGAAGAAGCAAAGGGTGAAGTCAATAAGATGGTGGCCGACGCCGACGGGCAATACCTCAAGGATAAAATCGAGGCCGATGTATACCAGGAACAGCAACAACTCCTGGCCAAAGCCATCCAGGCTGAAGGCATCGCGGAAGCAACCGGGATTCGGGAAATGAACAATGCCCTGGAGGGGGCTGGCGGCGAAGCGATCGTAAAATTGAGAATCGCCGAGGCGATCCAGGGCAAACGCATCATCCTGCTGCCGGTTTCAGAGGGTGGGATGAATCTGAAGACCACCGACATCAACCGGTTGATCGAAACCTTGGGCGTTAAATCACTGGCCGCCGGTCAATAGCTTCATGGGTCTATCGAACAATAAAAAGACCAAGAAAAGGGGCATTATGTCCGAAAAAACTGAATCCAAAAGCATCGAGCAATTATTGGCTGAAGCCGATGAACTCATCAAAAAGATCAGCTCCGGTGCTATTGAAGGCATGAATGATGAGCATCGTCTGCAGGTTGATAAACATGCCCGACACCTGGAAAAAGTCAAGAATGAGATACAGGGTAAAATGAAAAAGAATGGACAATCGGAAATGGGTTCCGGTGCCGATGGAATGCACGAGGCGTTCCTGGATATTTCCAAGGCAATGCGGAACTTGACGAAATATCTTGCTTGAATCGGCATGGGTTCATTCCTCGCCCCTTGGGGCGATAGGATTCAGATATCGCTTTTTCTATCCCCCTGCTTGCGGCGGGGTCGTTCTAAAATTTATCACGAAAAGAGGTTCAGGTGGGAGACAAGGGGAAAAAAGATAAAGGCAAACGCGAAGAACAGAAAAAAAGCAAGCACTCGGCAAAGGAGAAGCGGCGGCAAAAGAAGGATTAAACGAGGGCGATTTGGGCAAACAGAAGATAAGTGTAAAACAATAAGGCGGCTGCAATGACATCTGTTGTCAAATATTACGAGGGAATCAATTCGGTTGCCGTCATCGGGAACTATCTGCCCCGCCAGTGCGGTATCGCCACCTTTACCACGGATCTGGTTGAGAGCCTGTCCGCGGAAGCCCCTGATATCAAATGCTGGGCGGCGGCCATGAACGACAAACCCGAGGGCTATCCATATCCGGATAAAGTGCGCTTTGAGATGAACCAGAACAAATTGAGCGACTACAGCGCCGTTTCCCAATTTCTCAACATCAGTCAGACGGATATTGTCTGCGTACAGCATGAATACGGTCTTTTCGGCGGTCCGGCCGGCAGCCACCTGCTGAAACTCTTGGGCGATCTGCGCATGCCGGTGGTGACGACACTGCACACGGTGTTGAAGGACCCCTCGCCGGAATATCGGGCTGTGATGTGCAAATTGTCCGATCTGTCCGACAAACTGGTCGTGATGAGCCATAAGGCATCGGATTTTCTCAAAGATATCTACGCCGTGCCCGAGGATAAAATTGTCTTTATCCATCACGGTATTCCGGATACGCCCTTCATCGATCCCAGCTTCTACAAAGACAAGTTCGGCGTCGAAGGCAAAAAAGTACTGCTCACGTTCGGCCTGCTTTCACCGAACAAGGGCATTGAAGATGTTCTGCGGGCACTTCCGGCGGTCATCAAAAAACACCCCGATTTGGCCTATATTGTCCTGGGTGCAACACACCCTCATATTTTGAAATTGCATGGGGATGCCTATCGGATCATGCTCCAGCAGCTCGTACGAAAACTCGATATCGGTGCGCATGTTATTTTTCAAAATCGTTTTGTCGAACTCAAGGAGTTATGCGAGTTTCTCAGCATTGCCGACATCTATGTTACCCCCTACCTTGAAGAAGCCCAGATAACCTCCGGGACGCTCGCCTATGCCATGGGTTCGGGCAAGGCCGTTATTTCAACCCCATACTGGTATGCCACGGAGATGCTTGCCGAAGGCCGGGGTCGAATCGTCCCCTTCCACAATCCGGATGCCATGGCGGAACAAATCATCGGCCTGCTGGACAACGATAGGGAACGGCATGCCATGCGCAAAAAAGCCTATACCTTCAGTCGTGAAGCCACATGGAAGGAGGTTGCCCGGAAATATCTCCAGGTTTTTACCGAAGTGCGACAAAATCGGACCCGAAACCCCCGTCCCCGGCATTGCTATGTTGAAAATATCAAGGCCATTACGAATTTCGAACTCCCTGAGATCAAGCTCGATCATCTAAAAGCGTTTACCGATGATACCGGCATGTTGCAGCATGCCAATTATACCATCCCCGATCGCATCCATGGCTACTGCACCGATGACAATGCCAGGGCCCTGTTGGTTGCCGCCATGGGTCAAAAATTTCTGACGACAAACGGCTGGGGCCTTGATTCCCTCAGCGGTCATTATCTCGGATTTCTTCTCTATGCCTTCAATGAAAAAAAAAGGCGTTTTCGTAACTTTATGACCTATTCGCGGCAGTGGACGGAGGAGATCGGTTCCGAGGATGCCCATGGCCGGGCGCTCTGGAGCCTCGGCAAAGCGGTGGCGTATCTTCAAAATCCCGGACATCTCGCCATGAGCACGACCCTTTTCAGCAAGGCGCTGGGTGCTGCGGAGGATTTCCATTCGCCCCGCGCCATCGCTTTTTCCCTGGTCGGAATACATGCCTATCTGGTTAAATTTTCCGGAGACAGTGATGTCCGCCGGATCCGAGATATTCTTTCCGAAAGGCTTTTCGATCAGTTTAAAAACCATGCAACGGACAATTGGCCCTGGCTTGAAACCACGTTGAACTATGCCAATGGCAAACTGCCCAACGCCCTGCTCTTGTCCGGGCACTGGGCGCAACGAAGCGACATGATCGATATGGGACTCAATGCCCTGAAGTGGCTGGTCACCATCCAAACCCAAGAGGGGCACTTTGTCCCCATCGGCAGCAACGGTTGGTATGAAAAAGGCGGGCCCAAGGCCCGTTTCGACCAGCAACCCATTGAGGCCAATGCCATGATCGAAGCTTGTGTGGAAGCTTATAAGATCACGAGGGATAAATCATGGTTCGACAATGCCGTCATGTGTTTCAACTGGTTTCTCGGACACAATGATCTGAACATGCCACTCTATGACCCCAAGACCGGCGGGTGCCGCGATGGATTGATGGCGGACGGTATCAACCAGAATGAAGGCGCCGAGTCTTCCCTTGCCTGGCTGCTTTCTCTGATGACATTACAGCATCTTTATGCCGACGAGATTTTGAACCAGCCGCTGTCGCTGAGAACCGATTGACCGAAGGAGTTGTCATGCGCATTGCCATGCTCTCGCCCATTGCCTGGCGAACACCGCCGCGTCACTACGGTCCATGGGAGAGTGTGGCGTCCCTGTTGGCTGAGGGATTGGTGGCGAGCGGTCACGACGTGACCTTGTTTGCGACCGCGGATTCGCAGACCCGCGGCAGGCTGCATGCCGTTTGCCCGCGGGGATACGCGGAAGACGACTCACTCATCCCAAAGGTCTGGGAGTGCCTGCACATCTCCGAACTCTTTGAGCATGCCGATGCATTCGATATCATTCACAACCATTTTGATTTTCTTCCCCTGACGTATACCGGTCTTACCACCACCCCTGTGGTGACCACCATTCACGGCTTTTCATCACCCGGGATTCTGCCGGTTTACAAAAAATACAACGGCAGGGTCTTCTATGTCTCCATCAGCGATGCCGACCGATCGCCGGAGCTCGATTATATCAAGACCATTCACCACGGCATTGACATCAAACAGTTCGATTTTAGTCCTGCCCCGGATGATACCCTGCTGTTTTTCGGACGTATTCACCATGACAAGGGTGCCCGGCAAGCGATTGAAATCGCCAGGGCCTGCAATAAAAAACTGATATTGGCGGGTATTATCCAGGATCAGGCCTACTATGACCAATATGTCGCCCCGCACATCGACAACGACAAGGTGGTTTATGTCGGCAGCGTCGGACCGGCTGAGCGAAACCATCTGCTCGGCAAAGCATGTGCGCTGTTGCACCCCATAGGGTTTGATGAGCCTTTCGGTCTGTCCGTTATCGAAGCCATGGCCTGCGGAACGCCTGTGATCGCCTTTGACCGGGGGAGCATGCGCGAACTTATCGACAACGGTAAAAATGGTTTTCTGGTCAGCACCGTGGACGAGGCCGTAGAGAAGGTCGCACGAATTGCGGAGATTGACCGCTTGGCCTGTCGCCACCATGTTGAACGGTATTTCACCGTTGACCGCATGATCGATGAATACAATCAGGTCTATGAAATGATTTTACAGGACGGATCCCAATGAAAACGCATGGTCCCATCATCACCCGTTTTGAAAAAAATCCCATTTTGACGAGAAAGGATGTGCCGTATCCGGTCGCAACCGTTCACAATGCGGGTATCGTCAAACACAATGATCGTTACATCATGCTTTTCAGGTCGCATCTGCTAAACGGGCGCTCTGTGATCGGCAGGGCCGACAGCGAGGACGGTTTTTCATTTACGGTTCGACCCAAACCCTTTCTCACGCCGGCGACGGACAGCATTTTCGGGGAGTATGAAGCGTTCGGCGTGGAGGATCTCCGCATCAACCCGGTAGAGGATGAATATCTTCTGACCTACAGCGCTTATTCCCGTCACGGTGTACGGATTGCCCTGGCGCGAACCCGGGATTTTGAAAATGTGGAGCGTATCGCATTGATCACCCAGGCCGATCTTCGTAACGTGGTCCTTTTTCCGGAGAAGTTCGATGGCCGGTATGTGCGTTTGGACCGTCCGCATTCGGAAATCTCGCCCTGGTCGATCTGGATTTCCTATTCTCCCGATCTGGTTCACTGGGGCGATTCCCGGGTGATCATGAAACCGCTTGCCTATCACTGGGATGAAATGAAAATCGGCCCCGGCGCGCCGCCGTTCAAAACCGACAAAGGCTGGCTTCATATTTACCATGGCGTGTTTAAGACCATGTCCGGAACGGTGTATCGACTCGGCGCGGCCCTGCATGACCTTGCGGATCCGGCCAACATCATCGGCGTTTCCGATTCGTGGATATTGCAGCCTGATGATTCTTGGGAGGTCAGCGGCTATGTGCCCAATGTCGTCTTTACCTGCGGCGCTGTGCCGGAAGATGACGGTACGGTAAAGATCTACTGGGGCGGGGCGGATACGGTCATGTGCGTCGGCACGGCCGTCATTGACGAATTGGTCGCACTCTGCCTCACGGCTTCCAGACCTGCGCTGTAAATGTTCATTGCCAAACAGAACGGGATGCAAGTTGCCTAAACGCAACAGAAATATGGCAATCCCTTTAAGGACACAAGACAATGCCCCTGAAAAAGCGTCAAAAACTGAAAGTCACCAGAAAAGCAAACAAGATCGAGGGGGACAGTTCACGGGTGATCACCCGGTTTCATCATCCTGAGGAGAACCATCGCATCTCTAAAATAGTCCAGCGTATTATGCGCTTGCCGGAAGCTGAGGCCGAAAAGCTGTTCGCACAAATCATGGTTGACTTTTCCGGACGGCACGAAGACATCGGGCACATTTTTGAGCGACACCTCAATGAGGTGAAGGAATATCTTCCCCGGGATGCAAATCTCAACGATGTTCAAAGGGCGCTCATCGGGGCTTATTTTACAAAGGAGTATTCGATTGAATCGGCCGCTCTTTTTAACCCTTCCATCGTTGCCCATCCGGATCAGAGCCATCTGAAGAAAGGCAGCCTGCGCTTTATCATGAGCCTGCGGGCCACCGGTGAAGGCCATATTTCCTCAATTGTCTTTCGTAGCGGCGTCCTTGACCGGCGCAATACCTTCCTTTTTGACCCGATCAGTGATTTTGTGGAAACGCCGGATCTTCAATCGGATCCGGTTTACAAACGCAATCCTTTCCAACGCAAACTCAAGGAGATGGGGGCCGGTGATGAGATAACCGCCCATATTCTCAACCAACTGCCTGAAGATTTTACCTATAACGAATTAATGGAAAAAATTAAAACCCTTCGCGCAAATCCCGAATTTACCCAGACAGCTCAAAACAGAGCCTTCGAGATCCTGTGCTGGCTGGCGGATTCCAATTACGAGGTGAGTTTCCACGCCGATCATCGCATATCCGAGCGGGTGATTTTTCCCGTTTCGAAAAACGAAAGCAGGGGGATCGAAGATGCCCGTTTCGTTCAATTTTGCGACAATAACGGTGAGATCGTTTATTACGCGACCTATACCGCCTATAACGGCGTTACGATTTTACCGCAGTTGATTGAAACAAAGAATTTTATCACATTCAATGTGTTAACGCTTAATGGAAAAGCCGTACAAAACAAAGGCATGGCGCTTTTTCCCCGCAAAATCGACGGCCGCTATGCCATGCTCTCGCGCCAGGACGGCGAAAACAATCGTATCATGTTCTCAGACAATATTCATTTCTGGCAGAAATCCAAAATCATTCAGGAACCTGAACATCCGTGGGAATTCATCCAGATTGGCAACTGCGGTTCACCCCTGGAAACCGATGAGGGCTGGATCGTACTCACCCACGGTGTCGGGCCCATGCGTCAATATTGCATCGGCGCCATCCTGCTTGATCTTGAAAAACCGGAAAAAATCATCGCCCGGCTGGACGAGCCGTTGCTTGCCCCGCACGAGAAAGAGCGTGAGGGATATGTCCCCAATGTGGTGTATTCCTGTGGTGCGATCATTCACAATAACGAACTGGTCATCCCCTACGCCATGTCCGATATCAATTCCGGTATCGCAACCGTTGCCGTCAAGGAGCTGCTTGGTTGTATGCGTTCTCTCGCCTAGTTTCCATCCAGAGATTCTGCCAATTATAACCCGAGCGTTTTAAATTTCGAAATAAATTATAACCAAAACTTTAGCTCACGCCACGCTTAAATGGGGTCGGTAACTCAGCCCCTTGCCAGGGGCAATCCAGGCCACGCCCTCGGGGGGCGGGTTTTATTCGTAGTCGACCCGGACCAGGAACAGCCCCTGGGGAGGGGCTGTGGCCCCGGCCCGGCTGCGGTCCTTGGACGCCAGAATGCGTTGAATGTCTTCCGGCATCCGTTTGCCGGTACCCACATCCACCAGGGTGCCCACAATATTTCTCACCATGAACCGCAAGAACCCGTTCCCCTCGATGTTGATGGCCAGGACGCCCTCGGGTTCTTTTTCGATTTCAGCCCGAAATATTTCCCTTTCGGTATGGGCCCGGGGGCTGCCTGTGCCCTCGAACGCCTTGAAATCGTGGGTGCCAACGATATATGCCAACCCCCGGGACATGGCGTCCGCATCCAGCGGCCGCCGAATCTGCCACAGGTACTGCCGGCCGATGGCTGCCGGCAGCGGGCGGTTTAAGATGCGGTATTGGTAGGTTTTGCGCCGCACGTCAAAACGGGCATGAAACGATTCGGGTACCTGCCGGCAGTCGCGGATGACGATGTCTTCGGGCAGCAGGCTGTTGAGCCCCTTGTGCAGTTCACCGGCCTTCATACGCGTGTCACAGGAAAAATGGGCCGCCTGTCCCAGGGCGTGAACCCCCGCATCGGTCCGGCCCGAACCGGTCAGCGTCAGCCGGGTACCGGTTATGGTGGCCAGGGCCGTTTCGATCGCTTCCTGAACGCTGGGGTCTGTTTTCTGGCGCTGCCAGCCGTGATAGGCGCTGCCATCGTACTCAACGATGATCTTGAACTTTTTGTTCACGGCATTTTCTCCGGTGTTAAAAAAAACATCCCAATACCAGGCTGTCGAGTATCATAGGCGGTTACAATCGGTTGCATGGGATGTTGGCCAGGGCCGATTCAAGCGCCTCGTCCATGGCATCGGCAAACCGTTCCATGGGGTAGGTTCGGCCGCAGGACCTGCAGCCAAGGGTGGTTTGGCGTCATCCGCGCCGAATTTTCAGGGCGCTGCCGCAGGCTGGGCAGTCAGGCCGGTCGTTGTCGGACCGGGCCGATGGGTCTTCGGAAAATGGGCTGGGGTCAAAATTTCTTTTCATGGATTCGCGGCTCTTTTCTTTTGCGGATGTCCAGGGTTTGGTCAGCGTCACAGGCCGGCCGTGTCCGTGCCGTGGCGACGAATGGGCAATTTGACAAGAAGATCGTGGTATGTCAAATCAAAAGGCCCTCAGTGGCTAAAATCGATCCCTGGGGCGGAGATGGTTTTCCCACGCGAACCTCCCTCTCCGCAAGCTCTGAATTTGTGCCCCAGTTTCAGGGGACCACCCGTGGCTGCCCGCTCTGCGGGTGGAAACCCACCAAGCGGTATTGCCATGCGCCTTCAAAAATTTCTCAGTGCGGCCGGGGTCTGTTCCCGGCGTCAGGGAGAAGCCCTGATCCTTCAGGGCCGGGTGGCGGTCAACGATCAGGTGATCACCGAACTGGGCACCCAGGTCGATCCGACCGTCGACCGGGTCTGCCTCAACGGCGAAGCGGTGGCCCCCCCGGCCGGTGAAAAGATCTATATCGCCCTGAACAAACCGCGGGGGTATGTCACCTCCTGCAGCCATCCCGGAGAGCGGATTGTCCTGGATCTGGTGGACATGGCCCAACGGGTTTATCCGGTGGGGCGCCTGGACAAGGATTCCACGGGGTTGCTGCTGCTCACCAATGACGGACGGCTTCACCACCGTCTCTCCCATCCGTCCTTTGACCATGAAAAAGAGTACGACGTGACCGTGGACCGTCCCATTTCCGATGATGCCCTGGCTGCCCTGGCATCGGGTATGGCGCTGGGGGAGACCCGCACCCGAACGGCCCGGGTCCGACGCCTGGCGCCGGAGCGGTTTCTCATGGTGATGCAGGAGGGGCGAAACCGTCAGATCCGGCGCATGGTGGCCAAACTCGGATGGCGGGTCCGCGCCCTAAAGCGCATTCGAATGGCCCATATCCGGCTGGGCAACCTGCAACCGGGCGCCTGGCGCCCGCTGACCGATGCCGAAGTCCGTGGGCTGGTCAAGGTGATCGAGGGGCCGCCGCCCAAACTGCGCCGGCCCCATCCGCGCCAATCGGGTTGATTTTGCCATCAGCGCTGATGCATTCGTGAAAAGTCCACAAAAACAAAAATTATACAAAGCCCACAAAGAAAAAAACTTCAATATGGGGTGTTAACTCTCTGTTTTTAAGCGAAGATATGGCAGGATTTCTTTTAAAATTTAACTGTTTATTCTTTGTGCTCTTTGTGCCTTCGTGGTAAATACAATTTTTTTACATGGCCTTCGATGTTGCGACTGGAAAGACAGGCCAAAAAACAATCGCGTTGAAAGAGAGGAACAATCATGGTGACCGTGGCATCGCTGAACAGCGGGGAGGATAAAATCGCCATTGTCGGTCTGGGTTACGTGGGCCTGCCGCTGGCCGTGGCCCTGGCACACTATTTTACGGTGGTTGGATACGATCTGAAGCCCGAACGCATCGAAGAACTCAAGGCCGGCAGGGACCGGACCCTGGAGGTGGGCAAAGAAGCGCTCGTCGCCGCCCGGATCGACTATACCAGCGATCCCCGGGCCCTGGCGGATTGCCGGCTTATCATTGTGGCCGTTCCCACCCCCATAGACGGCCACCGCATTCCGGACCTTGCCCCTCTGCGTTCGGCCTCTGTTGCGGTGGGCCGACACATGGGTTCCGGAAGTTGTGTCGTCTACGAATCCACCGTCTATCCCGGCGCCACCGAAGAGGTCTGTGTGCCGATTCTGGAACGCGAATCCGGGCTGGTTTTCGGCCGGGATTTCACCGTCGGCTATTCTCCGGAGAGGATCAATCCCGGGGACAACGTCCATCGGCTGGACAATATCGTCAAAATCGTCTCCGGGTCCGATGCGGCCACGGCTGCCTTTCTCGAATCGGTTTACGGCAAGATTGTCCAGGCCGGTATCCATTTGGCTTCCTGCATCAAGGTGGCCGAGGCGGCCAAGGTCATCGAGAACACCCAGCGGGATCTCAACATCGCCCTGATGAACGAACTGGCCATGATTTTTGATCGCATGGGGATCGATACCCATGAAGTTTTGGCCGCTGCCGGCACCAAGTGGAATTTTATGCCCTTTCGGCCGGGGCTGGTCGGCGGGCACTGCATCGGGGTGGACCCCTACTATCTGACCTTCAAGGCCGAATCATTGGGATACCATCCCGAGATGATCCTGGCCGGTCGACGCATTAATGACAACGTGGGCAAATACGTGGCTGAACGGTTTGTCAAAATGCTCATCGCCGCGGGCAAACAGGTGCGTGGCGCCAAAGTCGCCCTGCTGGGCATCACCTTCAAGGAGGATGTGCCTGACTTGAGAAACACCCGGGTGGTCGATATCATCCGCGAACTTGAGGATTACGGCGTTGTCACGCTTGCCCACGATCCCATGGCCGATCCGGAAGAGGCCCGCCGTTACTACGGCCTGGAACTCAAAAGCATGGAAGCGCTTGCCGGTGTTGACGGCGTGATCGTGGCCGTGATTCATCGGGCGTACGCCCAGATGGGCCTTTCCCGAATCGCCGCCCTGTGTACCGACGGTCATCCGCTGGTGATTGATGTCAAAGGGGGCTTTTCTCCGTCGGAAGCCCGGCAGGCCGACATTGCCTATTGGCGGCTGTAAAGTCTGTAACCTCAAGCCCCCAAAGACAGCCCCTTCCAGGGGCAAACCAACGCTTGGCCCAGAGGACGTGAATTCCGATTTTGTATGGAACCCGGTGCCTGTTTTTAGCCTTTGCCGGGTTTTTTCGCACCGTATCCCCCCTTACCCAACCCTTTGGCGCCTTTCTTTCCCCCAATGAATTTTGATGGATTCTGCATCTATTTATGCACAACCGCTTGTTTTGATAGCAGTTATGTGCTATCGAGAATGACAGCCTAAAATGGTCGATCAAACCAAATGCCGGCCAAACAATGCCCAAGTATTCGAAATTGTTTATATCATGCCGATTTTTACCTGCCTGGGCAATTTTTAAGGCAATTCTTAAAATTGATCGGTTGGCCATGGTCGGACTTCCACCTTTTTTGAAATCCGCAGCGATGCCAGCGGGTTTCGCCACCGCATGCAAAAAGGAGTCAGCCTCATGAAGAATTTACCGGACAAGCATGTGTCGGTCACCCAGGCAGCCGTGATTTGTGGCGTCGGCCGGACCACCATCGGATACTGGATCCGATCCGGGAAGGTGCGTGCCGCAAGGGTCGGGCACAACTATGCCATCCCGGCAGGGGCGTTGATCTACTACCTGAAATCCTCCGGCCAGCGCATTCCCAAGGCGCTTCTCGAACTCGAGACCGATAACCGTTTTTTCAGACCATTCTACCAGTGCTGGGACTACCATCGTGGCACGGCCCATGGAGAACACTGCAAGGGCTGTCTTGTCTTTGAGCGAAAGATCTCGCCGTGCTTTACGGCCAGAAAATCGGTGGGGGTGGCCTGCAACGAGCCGTGTGCCGAATGCAGTTTCTACGGAAACATTTTTTCGCCGCGCCTGCAGCTGGTTCATCAGTTTGCCCAACCGGCCGCCATCATCAAACAGCTCGATATCTGGGCCGGGAACAAAGCCCTGGCGGCCCTTTGCGGGCTGGAGGTCAACGACCTCATCGGTGTCGGCGTCGAGCAGATCATCCACAGCGAATCTTTGACCTTTGTCATTTCCGAATTCAAGCGTCTGGGAATGAACGGGCTCAAGGAAGCCAAGGAGTATGCGGTTAAACTCAAAGGGGCCGAAGGGCCGTTGGATTTAAACGTTTCGGTGCATCCCCTGAACGAACCGGAACGGGCCTTTGTCATGTTGGGTAAGCGATAACGGATGCCCCCTTCCCGGACTGCCGCGTCTGGTGATGGGTCCGGGGCAAGGGGGAGGCGGCCAAGAGGCGTCGGGCCATCCCGGCGCCTTTCTTGTTTTGCGCGTGTTTGAAGCGCCAACCGGTCCGGAGGATATCGTGGGTGTCTACACCAGACTGCTGGAGGCCGAACTTGCCTCCCTGATTGATGAGCGGACCGGCACCCTTCGAAGCGACCGGTCCCGCCTCGTGCCCTGTGCCGCCTGCCGGACCCCGGCGGAAAAACACGGGGAGTTGTTCATCAAACGGGGATTCCGGTTTGTTGTCTGCCCAGCATGCGGGCTCATCTTTGCCAACCCCATGGTCGACGACGCGGTGCTGGCGCATCTCTACGGATCGGCCGATTCCTTGCACGAGGCGGCACGGCTGCTCAAGGCGCCGCCCCGGCGCGCCTTGGATTTTCCCATGTATTCGGCCCTGGCCCGGTTTATCGGCGGCCGCAGGGAAACCCCGTCGCCACGATGCCTGGAGGTCTCCTTAAGGGGGGGGCTGATTCTGGCTTCGGGCGCCATGGAGGGATGGTCCGTTGATCTGGTGGATCTGTCCGGCCCGACGCGGGCCGTGGGCATGGCCGCCTTCCCCCGGGCTGTTTTCTTCGATGGGCTCGAGGCGCCGCTGGAAGCCGGGCGCCGTTACGACGCGATCCTGTGCACCGAAGCCCTGGAGCATTTTTCAAATCCGGTTGAAAAGGTTGAAAAGATCTTTTCCATGCTCACAGGCGGCGGCGTATTCGGCGGGGTGCTTTCCAACGCGGAAAGCCTTCTGGTGCGATTGCTGGGAAAAGATGCGCCACTTTTCGACGGCCTCTACCAGAAGTTTTTTTTCCACACCGGATCCCTGAGAAGAATCCTCGAAGATGCCGGCTTTATCGATATCCGCTTTGACGCCTTTGCCCCTGCCGCCGATCATGTGGGCCGGTTTTTGAACCGGATGATTCCCGAAGGCGTCCGCGTGGATTCGGCCGATCCCCTGGCCGCGCTGATCACTTCCGCGGACATGCCGCCGTTGCGATACAAGCTGATGTTTGCCGCACGCCGACCGGGGGAAACGGATTGACGGATCAGGCGTCGCCTTCGGCTATGCCCGACAGGTTGGCGGATTGGCGGATTGGCGGACAGAGATCTGGGATGAGGGCTCTGAGATAGGAGATAGGGGGTTGAGGATTGGCGGAATGCTCAACAGCCTGTTAAAGAAAGCCGGAAACCTCTTGAACGTAATCGGCGATCCGTTTGGACATCTCCGGGTCCAGGTCGCTGAAAAAAATTCCCAGAACCAGCCGGTCCCCGTCATGATGGACGTTTTTAATTTTCCCCTGCACCTTGGCTGCTCCCTCTTGTCCCAGCAACGGAAACGATATTTCGACCGCCGCGCCGATGTGTATATGGGGCGTTTCCCCGTCGCCTTGGGCCCTGGCGCTGAACCGGCAGCCACCGGAGCTGATGTCGAGGATCATGCCCGTCAACGACCGGTCGCCGGTGGTCAGGGTGGCCGGAATATGGCAGTCGACCCGGGGGGCTTTTCTCAGGTTGATGCGCTCGACCCTGGGCGGGCAGGCGAGGAAAGTCAGCCTGAACGGCGACAAGATGGTTCCTATAACCGAAGTCTTGAACCCGAAGACCTCCCCATGGTGGATATATCTTACCAAAACGCTTTCGTGGGCGGCCAGAATGTTTTGAATGCCGGGCACGCCGGGGGTGGCAACGATGAGATAACCGTCGGGGACGAATCCCACAAGCCGGCTCTTGAAGCGCTCCTTTTGTCCCTTGCACTGAATGAACAGGGGACACTCCAGGTCAATGGACAGGGGGCTGTTCTGGGGCGCGGCATTATGTTGTTCAGGTGTCATTTACGATGGCCTCGATGTTTTGGCGTGAAAGGCTTTGCCCTTTGTTTTTCTCTGCGGACTTTGCGGGGCGGCAGAGCAGAAAATTCATGGCCTTCATGTCCATGATGATCTCGCCGTGTTGGTTTAACACTTCGATGAAGGAGTGGACAATGCCGCGGTCCGGTTTTGAACTGGATAGGCGGGTTTGGCTGACGGTCACCCGCAGGCTCAACCGGTCGCCGGGGCGCACGGGTTTTTTCCATCGCAGTTCGTCCACGCCGGGCGATCCGAGACTGGCGATTCCGGAAAGGTAGTGTTGGACGAACAGCCGCATCATCAGGCCGGCCGTGTGCCATCCGGAAGCGATCAGTCCGCCGTGAATGGTGGCCTTGGCCCCTTCGGGGTCGGTATGAAAGACCTGGGGGTCGAACTTTTTGCCGAAATCGATAATTTCATCCTGACGAATCTCAATTTCACCGAATTCATGGATCGATCCGGGAACATAGTCTTCAAAGTAACGCTCTTCCACCGGTACGCTATGCGAGGCTGGAACCATGGCAACCCTTTCTCCCGCGAAAAACAATCCTTTATTTCGAAATTGGAAACGCTCAATTTAGGAATAAGGCAGTCCAATGTTACACACATCCCGGGGCCAAATCAACGTCCGGACGTGATAACTTTCAAACCGCGCCTTTCCCTCGCTGCAATCGTGCTTATTATTTCAACAAGTTCAACCACGTCACCGACGGCAGGCATCCGATTGTCGAATGCCGCCATGAACCATCAGCAAGGAGCAATCGCATGGCCATTGTCACCATCTCACGGGGATCGTATAGCCGGGGAAAAGAAGTCGCCGAAAAACTCGCTCAAGAACTGGGGTATGAATGCATTTCACGGGACATCCTGCTGGAGGCCTCCGACGAATTCAATATCCCCGAAATCAAGCTCATCCGCGCGTTGCACGATGCACCTTCGGTGCTGGAACGGTTTCAAAACGGCAAGGAGCGGTATCTGAGCTATCTCAAATCGGCACTCTTGCAGCATGTCAAATCGGACAACGTCGTCTATCACGGGCTCGCCGGTCACTACTTTCTTCGCGACATCCCCCATGTTCTCAAAGTCCGGGTCATTGCCGACATGGCCGATCGCGTCAAAGAGGAGATGAAACGGGAAAATATATCGGCCGAAAAAGCGCTCTACATTCTAAAAAAAGACGATGAGGAGCGACGGAAATGGGGGATCCAGGTCTACGGCATGGATACCTGGGACAGCCGGTTGTACGACATGGTTCTCAATGTAAAGACCCTGACCGTCGATGATGCGATCCGGATTCTATCCGATACGGTCCGGAACCCGGCGTTTAAAACCACCCCGGAATCCCAGAAGCGGATCGATGACATGGCCCTGGCCATGAAGGTCCAGGTCGCGCTGGTGCAGATGGTTCCAAGCGTGAAAGTCGAAGCCGACGCCGGCCATGTGTTTGTCAGCGCCTTTGGCGAGAACGTGCCCAGATCCGGCGACCTCATGGCCAAAATCAAAGCGATCGCCGCAGGGGTGGACGGTGTCGGTGACGTGACGCTGAATGTCCTGGAAACACCGGGGCCGCAGCACCGCGTGAACCCGTTTCACAACATCGCCTAAGCCTTCCTCCGTTTATTTTACGACCAGATCATTTTTGACGGATTTGACGCCTTTGACGCTACGGGCGATTTGATCCGCTTTATCGACGGCCTTTTGAGAGGCAACGAAGCCGCTCAATTGAACGGTGCCCTTGAAGGTCTCAACACTGATCTGGAATGAGTTGAGAAAATCATCAGCGGCCAGCAGAGATTTGACCTTGGTCGTGATGACCGAATCGTCAACGTATTCCCCGGTGCTTTCCTGTTTGGGTGTCGAGGCACAGGCCGCAAAGGTGATGATCAGCATAAGAAGCACGAAACAGTGAATAACGACATTTCTTTTTTTCATCACGGTTACTCCTCCTGGTAAGTTTGTTGGTGAAATGGTTTGTACGGATTCGAATAGCTGCAACGGCCTTTGTTTCCGAATGACTCTGACCGGCAAGGCCGGGGAATCCGATCTGGATTGGGAAAAAATTACCGGCAGAACCAAAGACAAAAAGGCACTGCCGGCAATTATTTTATCTTTAAATCCTAGTATTTCGACTTTTCATACTGGATCGTGACGATTACCGTCCTGTTGAAGGCACGGCCTTCAGGAATATGGTTGTCATAGGGTGGACTGTGAGGTCCGGCCCCGGTCACGGTCGTTTTCTTCGGCACTGATGGGTCAGCGGCGGCCATTTTATTAAAAATCGCATCGGCACGGCGCACGGACAACTTCATATTGTAGTCCTCCTTGCCGATTATATCCGTATGGCCGATCACCTTTACCAAGGCATCGGGCAGTTCCTGTATCCTTTTAACGATGTGATCAACAATGATCTGGTTGCGCCCTGTAATGTCCGACTTGTTGAACTCAAAAAGAATCAGGGCGTAACGCTCAATGACCTTGTAGCCTTGTTTCCGGGATAGTCTTTCCTGGCTTTTATGGAAAACCACGGTCACGGGTGTGGCTGATTCCAGCATACTGCTGTTTTGCTCATTGTCTTCCACCGCCATTACGGCACGAAGACTTTTGAACTGAGCCAGGGTTGCCATGCCAAAAGAAGCGGTATCAAAGGCAATCTTTGCGGGTATGGCTCCCTGCCCATCTATTTTTTTCAGAACCATGTCGTCGCCCAGAAGACTGATGCTCCATTTTTCGATGCCGGCCTCGGCTTGAATTGAGGGTGTGATAAAAATCTCGTCGCTATCACTGATTGCATCAAAATAGGTGCTCTTAATGGTGTCGAGAATGACCGGATGGTCGGATAAAATTTCGACGCGCTGGTTTTCCACCTGCCCACGCGGATCGGTATTGGTGCTTGCCGCATCGGGAAGACCGCGAGACTGGGTGGCGATACGCGCCGGGTCGATGCCCCATATGGTGATAAAATAGCGTTTGACTCTGTCGGCCCGTTTTTGGGAAAGGGCGATCTTTTCATTGCCTACACCTGAATTACAGCCGACAAGGGTGATATTGGCATCAGGGTTGTCCGTAAGCCGCTTGCCGATCACATTCAAGACATGATGATATTTTTCAATTGTTGTTTTGAGATCGGTTTCCACAAAAGTTCCGGCTTCACCCGGGTTGGCAAAAAGCGTATAACGCGCCAACATATTACTGCTTCCGGCAGGAAAATAAATGTGATTCAACAACGGCGAACTGTCGATGGTCATCACTTCCTCGATAGTCAGGGTTGCCGGTGTGATAGCCAGGGTGCCGAACGGCGGCTGGTGGAAACGGTAGGCGACGATATAGCGGTGAAATATCCTCTTGGAGTAGTCATTGAAAGCGAGCATAAAGTCGGTCGACTGTTTTGCTTTCCGGATGACCCCATGATTTTTTTCGGAAAAAGACCGCAGGAAATCATCAAGTACCGGTTTGTCCATATAATCGATGCTATAGGCGCTGAAATTGGTCAATTTCTCGGCAGCGAGGGCAACCTCTTTCTTTTTGTAGCTGCTGTTGAGATCCTCGCCGTCCGAGAAAACAACCATGAACTTTTGATCTTCCTTGGGCAAATCGGCGATGATGCTCACCCCCTTCATCATGGCATCGTAAAGATACGTGCCATCGGTAATGCCCTTGGTCATTCCGGCCTGGAGGAATCGGTTTAACGCTTCAGTATCACTGGAATGAAGCACCCTGGTGGTCGGCCACTTTTTGTCCTCGCCCTTTGAATCGGAAAAAAGGATCAGGCTGACATTGTCGATGGGCCGGACAGTGGCCAGAAATTCCTTAACCGCGGCCAGGAGAGGCCCCACGGCTTTTCGATGTTTCATGGAAGAGGAGTTGTCCACCACAAGGACAATGTTCAAGCCAAGGTCCTCGGAATCCACAAGGGGGGCAACGGAAAGAATGACGCCGTTTTTTGGTCCTTCTTTGATTTGAAAGTCATTTTTCGTAAGTCCGAGGATGGCATACCCCTGAGCATCCAGAACGGAAACGAGCAGTCGGTTGGCATCAAGTGTCCGAAACTCCAGATCCGCCCCTTTGGGGAGCACCGACACCTGCAAAGCCTCTTGTGTCCATCCTGATCCGGCAAAAAAAACGAGAGCAAGAGCAACGAGACTCGAAAGAATAATTCTTTTGCTTTGTTTCATCTTCTTTTTCCCTGGTTTGAATTGTTGTAAAATTCTGACCGTATTAGGAGTCCTTTATTTGATCCCTGTCTTTAGCAGAGCAATTTATGCGCCAGGGCTCTAACCTTCAGGGGCGAATAACCCAATGTCATGATTTATAAGAATAAATAGTTTTAAAAGCACTTTCAGGGCCGTCATGAGCAGCCATATAAATTGGGTTGTATTTGCCCAAATGGTCATATATAACCCTTTTTTGTATTTCCCTGGCGAATGGGGGGCAACTGCCGGAAGTAAAATGGTTCAGATGGCTGCAAAACGAGGTGATAACTGGCTCATTTTAATCTCTATCGCTCGCATCGCCTTGTATGCGAACTTCATGGTATACGCAGCCAGTTTACCGATCCTTCTCAGCGAATGGGATATGTCGGCCACCCAGGCCGGAAGCATTTCGTCGGCTTTTATGTTTGGTTACGCCGCATCCCTGTTCGTGTTTGCCTGGCTCTCCGATCATTTCGGGGCGAAGCGATTATTTCTGCTCTCGGCCGTTTTGAGCGCAGTATCGGCTTTGGTGTTCGGATTTTTTGCAACGTCCTACCTCTCCGCTTTAGTCCTGTATGCCCTTGCCGCAGCGACCCAAGGCGGTCTCTATACCCCGGCAATCATGCTTTTCTCGGAACGCTATGACGCATCAAGACGTGGTGGCGCAATCGGTTACCTGATTGCGAGCACCTCCGTTGGATATGCGTTTTCACTGATCGTATCAGGGCTATGCCTTGCTTGGGGAGGATATCGCACGGCTTTCATTGTGACAGGGTGTCTGCCCTTGCTCGGTTTAATCATGTCTTGGTACGCATTGAGAACAACACCCAATCGCATCCATCCACGTATCGGCCGCCTTGGCATAACGACAATTTTGCAGCGCAATCGTAACGTGCGCCTTTTAATTGCCGGGTATACATGCCATTGCTGGGAATTGTTGGGTATGTGGTCATGGACGCCGGCCTTCTTTGCTTATATCCTGGCGGTCTCCGGGGATGGCTTCGGTGAAACTGCCCGGTTCGGTGCCTATCTTGTAGCATTTATGCATCTCATCGGAGCGCTGGCATCGGCATCGATGGGTCGATTGGCAGACCAATTGGGCAGGCGCGTCGTGTTGATCCAGGCTGCGGCGATCGGCACCTGTTTATCCCTTGTGATTGGCTGGCTAATCACGTGGCCGACGATGCTAGTGGTGTTCATTGGGCTTGTATATTATTTTTTTGCAATCGGCGATTCACCGGTATTGTCAACCGCACTGACGGAGGTCGTGGAACCGAACTCCCTCGGATCGATCCTCGCCGTTCGATCTCTGCTCGGTTTCGGCGCCGGAGGCATTGCGCCAATATTTTTCGGTGCCATGCTCGATCTGACGAACCCACCAGACACCGCACCTGAAACCTGGGGTTTTGCATTCATGGTCCTTGGGCTCGGCGGCTTTGCTGCTACCCTATGCGCCATCTATTTCCAGGAGCCTGTGAAAAAACGTTGATCCATCGAAATTTTCCCGGTGATTTTGATTAGAACTGCGTTTTCTGGGACAAAACTGGCCGCCTGAGACCGTTTTTGGGGTTATTTCTCTATATTGTTCCACTGATGTCAACAGGTTGGCGTGGTCCGTCCCCATTCCGTTTTGGGGCACTTCCCCCCTGTCATGACGGTCAGGTATAGCCAATTGGCCGATGCCGACTTGAAAGAGGCCGTCAAGGCCGTGGAGCGGGCCGCCGAGGTCAAGAAGGAGACCAAAGTCATTCGTTTGCGTAAAAAAGCATGATCTGGTTGTTGGCTGCCTGTCGGGATCTGTATTTTTGTATGTTTCATATTGACAAGTTATCATCGAATGATAACAATGGACAGGTATGGAAACCGATACTGCAAATGGGTTCGGACAACTCGATACGCTCCTAAATCTTGACGGCGAAATTTTCACGAATTTGAGTCTGCCGGCCAGCTCCTTGATGATTTCTGGGAAGCCGTCGATAAACAGGCTGGAGGATGACACCATGAGAAAGAGTGTTATGAAAATAGGCATCCTGTCAAAAAACGACTACCGAAAGCGGACCATTGCCATTGCCAAGGGCGAGTATTCACCCAAAAAGAATGAACCTACCGTCTGGTTTGAGTCCATGGAGTCCCTTGGCCAAGTTCTGAGCGGCCAGAACCGAATTCTTTTACGGCTCATCAGGGACAGTTCACCGCATTCATTGACGGAACTTGAAAAAACCTCTGGACGAAAAAAATCGAATCTGTCGAGAACACTGAAAACCCTTTCGAATTACGGTATTGTTGATCTGATTCGGGAGAAAGGGACAGTCCGACCGGTGGTAAAGGCCACAGAATTCAAGGTTGAGTTGAGCTTATGAGTGATGTTTATTCTCTCCCATGGCGCGAGGCTTTCCCCAAAATCACGGACAACGAATTGAAATTATAAAGAAATCTATAAATATAGCCGATATTATGATGACCTTGCGCTACAATTGGGCTGATGTTTTTTGGTTCAGTTCTTTGAGGACAATATTCGATTGTTTGCGGACCAGATAGACATCGATCCCGGAATTGTTGTTGGCCGTTTGCAGAATGACCCGGCCGCTAAAGAAAACGGTCCCAGTTTTACTCATTAAAAGGGAGCCACCGACTGCGCTGCATTCTGTATTCGG
>JAEINQ010000163.1 GCA_016342285.1 Desulfobacterales bacterium | reverse complement strand
ACATTGGTAACAATGCCCGGCAGCTTCATGCCAACTTCAAGATCCTTGATCTCGTTCACACCCTCGGCAAAGGAAAAGATACTGAACCCGGCGCGCGGGTCACGACCCGGCTTTGCAAGCTCGGCCATGATATCCCTGAGAGTGGGCAGCCCGACCTCCTCCGAAACATACTCCTCCACCCGCACCATCTTCCCTATATCAGGAGCACCAATCAGATCTGCCACTGAGCACCCCCCGTCCCTGGCCATCTGTTTGACCAGACCGTACCGCTCGGGATGAACTGCACTGGCGTCCAGCGGATCTTTGCCGCGCACCCGCAGGAACCCTGCAGCCTGCTCAAAGGCCTTGGGACCAAGCCGCTTGACCTTGAGGAGCTGCTTGCGCGTGGAAAACGGTCCGTTCTCGTCTCGATGGGCCACTATATTTCCGGCCAGCACCGACCCAAGGCCGGAAACATACCCAAGCAATTCCGCGCTGGCCGTGTTCAAATCCACCCCAACCAGATTGACGCAGCTTTCCACCACATCATCAAGACCGGACTTGAGTGCAGCCTGATCAACATCATGCTGATACTGCCCCACACCGATTGACTTGGGATCAACCTTGACCAGTTCAGCCAGCGGGTCCATGAGCCGCCGCCCGATACTGACCGATCCGCGCACTGTCAGATCAAGATCAGGGAACTCCCTGCGAGCCACGTCCGAAGCCGAATAGATGGATGCTCCCGACTCGTTGACCAGCATTGCCGGAATACCGAGACTCACCCCATTCACAAAGGCCTCGGTCTCGCGACCGGCCGTGCCGTTGCCAATGGCAATGGCCTGGACATCGTGCTTCCTGCACAGATTGCGCAGAGTTTCCGCAGCGTCATCCCGCTGTTTCTGCGAACCAACCGGGAAAATCGTGGTGTGCTCCCTGAGTGCTCCCTGGGCATCAAGCACGGTGAGCTTGGCCCCGGTCCGAAAACCAGGGTCCAAAGCAAGGACCCGCTTCTGCCCAAGGGGGGCAGCCAGCAGCAGTTCGCGCAAGTTGGCGGCAAATACCCGGATTGCCTCGATGTCGGCACCCTTCTTCACTTCTGCCCGCAATTCATTTTCGATGGACGGGCCGAGCAGTCGCTTGTAGCAGTCAGCCAGAGCCACGCCCACTTCACGGGAATCATCCCCGTCTCCACGCAACACCGACCGGTGCATAAGGCCCAGAGCCTCGTCCTCTGGAGGCCGGAGGGAAAGCCTAAGCATGCCCTCGCGCTCGCCCCGGAACATGGCCAGCGCACGGTGGCCGGGAATCCTGCTCACTGGTTCGTCCCAGTCGAACCAGTCTCGATAGGTCTCACCCTCGTCAGCCTTGCCCTTGACCATGGCTGATACGAACCTGCCCCGTTTCGAGAACAGGGTTCGCATTGCATCCCGCGCCTTGGGATTCTCGCTGACCAATTCGGCAATAATGTCCCGCGCCCCGGCAAGAGCCGTTGCAACATCCGGCACCTCCTTGGCCGGATTCACATACTGCTTTGCCTCGATTGCCGGATTCACTCCGCGTTGCGCAAACAGCAAGTTTGCCAACGGCTCCAACCCACGTTCGCGGGCCATGGAGGCACGAGTGCGCCGCTTGGGACGATGGGGTAAATAGATATCCTCAAGCTGCGCCTTGTCCCTGGCATTCTCGACCGCTTTTTTCAAATCGTCGGTCAGCAGGTCGCGCTCGCTCAAGGAGCCGAGAATGGCCTCGCGCCGCTTGTCCAGCTCACCCAGTTCAATCAACCGGTCACGAATGGCGGCCACAGCCACTTCATCCAGCGAACCAGTGGCCTCCTTGCGGTAACGTGAAATAAAGGGAACAGTTGCCCCTTCTTCAAGCAATCTGGCGACAGCGGCCACCTGGTGCGGCTTGTGAGAAAGCTCGCCGGAAATGGCGCGGACATGAGTATCGTGTGGTGAAGTTGTGAAATGTGTCATATACACGCATTTGAAACCGTCACGCCTCAGGAGTCAAGGAATGAGAAGCACCTAAATCCTTTCCTGTCACGCTTTACATCGACAAAACAGCCCGGCATATGTATCTACTGGCATCAAAGCAGGAGGACTC